>CAJOJQ010000017.1 GCA_905234985.1 uncultured Christensenellaceae bacterium | reverse complement strand
AAGTGCGGAGCGAATGGATGATCCGCACATTGCGGACAAGCTGTGCTCCGAATTGGAAGGAATCTTCCTGTGGGCCTTTGCCGGATTGCAGCGGCTGGCGGCCAACAATTTCTGCTTCACGGAAAGCGAGCGCGCCAAAGGCAACCGAAAAGCAGTGAAGCAGGACGCCAATAATCTGATTGCTTTCCTGGAATCCAAGGATTACATTCGTTTCGATCCGGAGCTGTCCGTCAGTTCAGAAGAGCTGTACAAGATCTACTGCGTCTGGTGCAAGGAGAACGGATTAACGCCGCTGAAGCAGCGCAGCGTCAGCGACTATCTGATTGATAAGCAGGCCATGTACAACATTGAATACAGCAACAATCATCTGAACTACGCCCATCGAAGGGTTCGGGGCTTTCGCGGCATCGAGGCCCTGATCCATCCGTCAGGGGATGAGCTGAAAGGCTTCACCCAGGTCTGGCCAAAGGGAAAACACACCAGGAGAGTTTTTCCATGTAAAATCGCGTACGTGCGTACCGGCGTACGCTGTACGCACGTACAGCAAAATCACAAGATAATCTCGCCTGCGCCTGTATTGCAGGAAGGGAAGCAGCCATCTGCGGCGGCTTCCCTTTTTGCTTGGGCTCAGGCACTTCAAAAATGAATAAAAATAAAAGAAGGAGTTGACAAGTCATGTGTAAACTCTATAATAAAGTTGATGGGATCGCTCCCATCGGGAACCTTGACAACGGAATCATTCCAGCAGAAACCAAGCTTACCATAACCGTTGACGAACTGGCACAGCAACTGAATGTGTCAAGAGCCACGGCCTACAACCTGGCGAGGAGAAAGGATTTCTACCCTGCGTTCCGGATCGGGCACAGGCTGATCATCTCCAAGCAGGCACTGAGCCGATGGCTGGACGATCAGACGGAGGTAAGCTGATGAAAAGAAGATTTAATGGGGAAGGGAATATCCGAAAAAGATCGGAGCATTCCTGGGAGGCAAGCGTTGCTATAGAAGGTGGAGAAAGAATCTATCTTTACGGCGCTTCGCAAAAAGAAGTCAAAGAAAAGCTTCAAAAGATTCAATCGGAAATCGTCAATGGGACCTATATTGCCGACAACGATATGACGGTGGGAGAATGGATGGATGAATGGTATGAATGCTTTACAGCTGGTGTAAAAGCATCGTCCAGAGCACGGTATGAGCAGGATATCAGGATTCACATTAAGCCCGGCATCGGTCATATCAATCTCCAGGATTTGAAGCTTCTGCATGTCCAGCGTTTTCTGAACCAGTGTAAAGATAAAAAGAATCTGGCACAAAAAACGGTGAAAAACATCTACCTGGTCTTGAACAAAGCCTTGAAAAAGGCGCAAAGCCAAGGATTGATTCGCCAGAATCCTTGTGGAGAAGCCGAAATCCCCTCCTATGATACGCCACAAAAAGAAATGCGTCCGTTGAAAGACGCAGAGGTCGCCCAGTTTTTGAAACAGATTGCTGGGCATCCGGACGAATTTTTCCTTTACATGGCTTTGTTCACCGGAATGCGTGAAAGCGAATTGATCGGCCTCACATGGGATTGTGTTGACCTGGATACAGGCAACCTCCACCTATATCGACAGTTGAAACCGGTCAAAGGGAGAAAGGACACCTGGGCGTTCACCACATTGAAAAACAAACAATCCAGAGACTTTATTGCAACGCCCAGCGTGATCCGCATCCTGAAAAAGCAAAAGCTGCGGCAGGCGGAATGGAAGCTGCAATACGGCGAAGCATACGACAATGATCTGAACTTGGTCTTCACCAATCCATTTGGAAAGCATCTGACCAGCGTGACGATCTACAACCATTTCAAAGCCATCGTTACACAGATGGGGCTTCCCGAAGTACGCTTCCATGACCTGCGCCATACTTATGCGACCCTGGCCTTGCAAAACGGTGTGGATGTGAAGACCGTTTCCAACAATCTGGGACATGCAACGGTAGCTTTTACAATGGATAAATATGTACATGTTTCTATGACTATGCAGAAAGACTGCGTTTCAAAAATGGAGTCTTTCATTGCTTCGTTATAAAAACTGTGGCATAACTGTGGCATAAAAACAAAGAAACCCTTGAAAATCAAGGGTTTCGATGGCGGAGAAGGAGAGATTTGAACTCTCGCTACGATTCACTCGTACTACTCCCTTAGCAGGGGAGCCCCTTCGGCCACTTGGGTACTTCTCCATTTGGTCGGTTTATGCACAAAATGGCGGAGAGAGAGGGATTCGAACCCCCGGTGCCTTTCAGCATCACTGGTTTTCAAGACCAGCGCCATCAACCACTCGGCCATCCCTCCGCGCGCTGCGGCTGAAAGCCTCATCGAAGTGCTTAACAACTATATCACTATTAAGGTTGCTTGTCAATCCCCTTTTTGAAATTCTTGTGCGGGAATCGCTTTCATGGTATAATGACGAGGCGACCGGCGCAAAGCGCGGTCGACCGTCTTGCCGCTTCCCGGAGGGGAAAGCAGCAAGCGTTATGGGATAATGATTAGGAAAACCGAAGGTTTTCCGGGGCGCCAGGCAAGCAATGGAAAGGAGTTGCAAAGCACGGCGACAATCATGGTATAATTTTTTCGCGCCGCAGGAATGCGTCTTGTGGCAAAGCTGATGATATGGTGATCGTAATGGAAAACAAAGACATTTTAATGGCCCGGAGAATTGCCGAAGCGGTGCGCAAGGCGGGCGGGCGCACCTATTTTGTGGGCGGCTTCGTCCGCGATATGCTGCTGGGCCGGGAAAACAAGGATATTGATATCGAGGTACACGAAATTTCCGTGCAAACTCTGGAAGCCATTCTGGACGGCTTGGGCGAGCGGCTCACCATGGGGGCCAGTTTCGGCGTGATAGGCCTGCGCCATTATGACCTGGATATCGCCATGCCCCGCTCGGAGGTGGCGACAGGCCGGGGGCACAAGGATTTCGCGGTGTTCGTGGATCCTTATTTGGGCGCGGAAAAAGCCGCCCGCCGCCGGGATTTTACCATGAACGCCCTAATGCAGGACGTGCTGACCGGGGAAGTGCTGGACTTTTTCGGCGGCCGGGAGGATCTAAAGCGCAAACGCATCCGGCACGTGGACGACCTGACCTTCGCGGAAGACCCCCTGCGAGTGTTCCGCGCGGCCCAGTTTGCCGCTCGTTTTGGCTTCACCGTGGCGGAGGAAACCACGGCCCTTTCCACGGGGATGGATGTTGCCGCCCTGGCGGGGGAGCGCGTCATGGGCGAACTGGAAAAGGCGCTGCTGAAAGCGGAAAAGCCCTCCGTATTTTTTGAAGAATTGAAAAAAATGAACCAGCTTTCCCGCTGGTTCCCGGAGCTGGAAGCCCTTTCGGGCATTCCGCAAAGCCCGGCGCATCACCCGGAAGGGGACGTATGGACCCATACCATGCAGGTGCTGGACGGGGCGGCGGCGCTAAGGGAAGAAGCCAGCGAACCCCTGTGGTTCATGTTGGCCGCCCTGTGCCACGATTTTGGGAAGGCCGCCGCCACGGAAGAAATTAACGGCGCGCTGCACGCCTACGGACACGAAAAGTTAGGTCTCCCCCTGGCCGAACGATTTTTGGGGCGGATCACCAGCGAAGTGAAGCTGACCAAATACGTGCTGAACATGACGGAGCTGCACATGCAGCCCAACAAAAAGGCCCGGGAAGCCTCCCACAACAAATCCTTTATGCCCCTGTTTGACCAGTCCGTCTGCCCGGAAGATCTGCTGCTGCTGGCGAAAGCCGACCATATGGGCCGCCTGGGGCCAGGTATGCTGCGGGAAGCCATGGCGGCGGAATATAATGAAACGGAAAGCAAGCTGCGCGAAATGCTTATGGTATACAAGGACAGGATGAGCAAGCCCTATGTGATGGGCAGAGATCTGATTGCGGCAGGGATGCAGCCCGGCCCCCTGATCTCCGAGGCGCTTTCCTATGCCCACAAGCTCCGCCTGGCGGGCATCCCCAGAGAGGAACAGCTTTTGCAGACCCTGGGGTATATGCGCAAAGCACAGCAAAAAGCAATGATAAATAGTGAGGTGAAGCATCCATGATTGATATTACGCTGCTTGGAACGTCGGCGCTGGTTCCGCTGCCCGACCGAGCGCTGACCGCGGTCGCATTGACCTGCGCCGGACATACCATCCTGTTTGACTGCGGCGAGGGCACCCAGGCCGCGGCGAGAAAAGCGGGCGTCAGCCTGATGAAAGCGGACCTGATTGCCCTGACGCACTACCACGGCGACCATATTTTCGGCCTGCCGGGCCTCCTTCAGACCATGTGCTGCCTGAACCGCACGGAAACGCTGTATATCACCGGCCCCGCTGGGCTTAAGGAGGAGCTTGCGCCCATTTTGAAGCTGGCGGGCTGGACATCCTATGAAATCGTGCTGCTCCCCTTCCCGGAGGAAGGCCTGCGGCTGGAAAGCCTGGCAAAGGTCTGGCCCACGGAAGCCAAACTCACCGCCTTCCCCACCGAGCATCGGGTACCCAGCCAGGGGTACTGCTTTACTTTGGATCGGGCGGGAAAATTCATGCCGGAGAAGGCCAAGGCCCTGGGCGTTCCCATGAACCAATGGGGGCTGCTCCAGAAGGGCCAGAGCGTACAGGCGGGCGAAACCGTCATTTCCCCGGATCAGGTGCTGGGCGAGCCGCGCAAGGGCCTCAAATTCGTCTTTACCGGCGACACGGCGGCCTGCCCCGCGCTGACAAACGCGGCGGCGGACGCCGATCTGCTCGTCAGCGAAGCCACCTACGGCGAAAACGAGCAGGGAGCGCTGGCCGTGGATCACGGGCATATGAACTTTGCCCAGGCTGCTTCCATCGCCGCGCAGGCCAAAGTAAAGCGCCTGTGGCTGGCCCATTATTCCCAAATGATCGAGGCCCCGGCGGCATACCTGCCCAACGCCGCCGCCTTTTTCCCGGACGCCGTCTGCGGCGAGGACGGCATGCGCCTTTCCCTGCGGTTTGAGAACGAGTAAGCCTCCAACTGTTTTCTTTACTTTCATCCGACAGCATGCTATAATTGGGAAAAACACATCTTTCCGCACCCCTTGTCCATACTGCCGTTCAGCGAAAGGAAGGATCCATCGTGCGAAGGTTCGTGCTGATTCTGCTGGTTCTGTCGTTCGTGACGCCCGCCTGCTTCCGCGCGTCAGCCGAAGAAAACATGTTTGAACACTGTTCAACCCTGGAAAGCCTGTTCGCATCCGCGGACGAAGCCCTGCGGGAGGGCGTGCCGCAGAAACAGGTGACCGATGCCATGAGCGCCTGGGCGGAAGCCAACGGCGTTTCGGATGAACTGGCCTGGGCCTGCGAAAACATCGCCGCCACGTTAGGAAAAGACTATCAACAGATGCTCGCTTACGCGGAAGAATTGCAGGTGGACGTATGGAGCAAATCTCCCGCATCGGAAGACCGGGCGAACAAATGGACGGCCTATACCCTGTACGAAGCATCGGACGCTATGCTGTCCGCGCTGAAAGACAGCGGCGCCCAATTCTGCACGCCTGCGTCTCCCTGGGATCAGTCGGCCTTCAAAACCCGGCTGGGCGTGGAATACAGCAAATTCAAGCCTACGCGTGCCCGGGCGGGCTACGCCTGTATCGTCATTTGCAAGGACGCGCAGTCGGCCCCGGAAACGCCCTGGACCAAGGATAAGGACGGGGAGTTTGAGGAAGCGCTGGGGGACGCCGTCAGCAGCCTGATTTCCCATCTGGATGAAGACGCGCCGATTCTGACGGGCAATCCCCACTTGGCGTCCACCTTCTGGGTGTTTAACCTGAACTATCCTTTTTACGCCTGGTACGGCCAGAAAGAAGTCCGGGGATTTAACCTGAAAATCTCCCTGACCGTGGTCGACGCCGCCACCAAAAAAACCATTGCCGAAATCAAAAAAACCGAGACGCTTCCTAACAGGATTTCCCGGTGGAGCAACTGGATCGCCAAGCCGGACGTTCCCGATCTGACCGAAGAAAAGGGATACGACGCCTTCGTGCAGAAGGTGGCCGCCGCCCTGCGCAAGGAAAGGGCCGCCGCGGCTTCCGCGCGCAAAATCACAGCCTTCAACGCCGCGCAGGCGCTGGACGGCATTCTGCTGGAGCAGGCCAATAAGCAGACCGATCCATGGGAAAAGGCCATCTATGAAAGCGGCGCGAAGGAAGTGGTCTTTGAAAACGGCGCATTGTCCTTCTCTTTGCGCGGATATGACCCCCGGCTGAAAGAACTGGGCGATTATCAAAAAGCGGAGGACAAATCCGCCTGGCTGCAGGCCGCGCTGGAAAACGCCGCGCGCTATGAACTGCGGCTGTCCGTGCCGGTGGAGGACGGCAAGCTGTCCGCCCCCGGCGTCAAGGCGCTGAATAAAGCGGTCAAGACGGCCGCCGCCGCCGCGAGCAAGGCGTTCTCCTCGAAAGACTTTACGGCAGCGCTGAAGGACGCGCTCTTCCCCGCGCCCCGGGCGGATAAAGTCACCAAGGCCGACCAATTGATGGAACCCGACGCCGGATTTTATGACCAGGTTCTTTCCCGCTACGGCGGCCCGGGCGATATCGCCCCGGTTCAGGCGCTTTCCGCGCTGTACTACGCGCAGAAAAGCGTTACGGTCAACCTGAAAGGCGGGCCGCACAGCATCAAGCTGACCTGCGTGGGCGCGGATCCGGCGTCCATGCTGAAAACCGCCAGCAAGGCCGCGCTGGATCAGCTTGCGGGCGTGACCGCCGATCAGCGGGATAGGGCGGATCTTTCCGGAAAGCTGAATCTGAAGCTGGCGGAACTGGCAATCAGTCAGCGCGCCAAGGAGGAAAACAAGTACAGCATCGCTCTGGATCTGGATGATCTGGTCCACGGCGCGTACCCGGAGGAGTATCAGACTCACTTTGCGGCCTTTACGTTCAATGAAACTGCGGAAACGCTTGAGCAGACCGCGGAAATGCTGCCGGAAATGGCTTGCCTGCCCATGCCGAAGAACGGGGTCATCAGCGGCGGCAAGAGCGGCACGCAGGTGACCGTGAAGGTCACGAAGAATTCCAGCCCCACCTATGTGCAGTTCCAGAGCGAAAACGGCGGAAAGACGGCGGTCACCGCGTTTGTTCTGCCGGGCAAGCAGGTCACTTTCAAGCTGCCCCAGGGAGAATACCGCATCCTTTACAGCTCCGGCCCCTACTGGTACGGAGAGGAAAAGATGTTCGCGGCCCTCGGCACGTATCAAAAAAGCGAGATCGTTACCATCCAGGGCAAGAATTATTCCCACACTTTCACCCTGGAAAGCTCGGACGACGGCGACGTCAGCATCTACGACGCCGATCCCAGCGAGTTCCATACATAATCATCAGCATGCGTTCCCACCGGACCTGCCCGCAAATGAACGGGCAGGTTTTTCGTTTTCCGCATAAAACCCGCCGTTTTCCCCCATACTGTGTGTAAAAACGCAGAAAGGAAAACCGGGGATGGAAGAAAATGCCTGGACGCCCCTTCGGGACGGCGTGATTACCGAGCAATACGCCCGGAATGTGCAATTGATCCGGGAAGCGTCCCATAGCGAGGATAGCGAGGACGTGATCCTGCGGCAGTTCGAGGCCATGGGGCAAAAGGCGGCGCTGCTGTATGTGGACGGGCTGACCGACGGTGAAACCCTCCAGCGCTTTCTGTTGGACCCGCTTTTGAAGGCCGTACCGCCCACGGATGGCACGCCCCTGGACACGTATTTGACCGGGCAGGTGCTGCCCCTGGCCTCCATCACGCCCACGGCCCAGCTTTCCACCCTGCTGAACCGGGTATTCAGCGGTGACGCCGCCCTGATCGTGGACGCCATGCCCGGCGCGCTGATTGCCGACGCCAAGGGCTTTGTGAAGCGTGGCGTCAGCGAACCGGTGAACGAATCGGTGGTGGCGGGCCCCCATGAAGGATTTACGGAATCCCTGCGGGATAATACAGTGCTTTTGCGCCGTCTGCTTCGCACCCCCGCGCTGATCTCCGAGCAGATGATGGTGGGAAACAAGGCGCCCGTGCGGCTGTGCATGCTGTATTTGGACGGCGTGGCACGAAAGGAAAACGCGGAGGAAGTGCGCCGCCGGATCGTGGGCTGCAACGTGGATTACGTAGCCAGCTTGGGCATGTTAGAGCAATTGATCGAAGACAGCCCCTTCGCCCTGCTGCCCCAGGCGGTCGCCACGGAGCGACCCGACCGGGCGGTGAGCTTCCTCAATGAGGGGCAGATCGTGCTGCTGATGGAAAACGCGCCCCAGGCCCTGGCTCTGCCCGCGGGCTTTCTGCATTTTTTCCATGCCCCGGACGATTCCGCCCTGCGATGGCAGTACGGCACATTTTTGCGGCTGCTGCGGCTGATTGGCATGGGCATATCCCTTTTGCTGCCCGCCGTGTTCATCGCCCTCACCGTGTACCACCCGGAGGGCATGAGCCTGTCCCTGCTCACCTCGGTGATCGAAAGCCAGGCCAAGGTGCCCCTTTCCCTGTTTTCTTCTTTGCTCATCATGCTGCTGGTTTTCAGCCTCATCAACGAGGCGGGCATCCGGGTTCCGGGGGCCATGGGGGCCAGCCTGTCCATCGTGGGCGGGCTGATCTTGGGACAGGCGGTGGTGGAGGCGGAGCTGATCAGTCCCCTGGTGCTGATCGTGGTGGCCTTAAGCGGCTTGGGCAGCTATGCCGCGCCTTCCTTTTCCCTCACGCTGTCCATCCGCATCATTCAGCTTGCCCTGGCTATCGGTGCGGGAGCGGGCGGTTATTTGGGCATGACGCTGGTGCTGTTCTGTTTGCTTTTGCGCTGGTTCCGCCTGACCAGCCTGGGCCAGCCCTATTTTTCACCCTTCGCGCCCAAGCGTCCCGCCAACCCGGACGGCGCGGTGCGCATGCCCGTCTGGCGTCAGCGGCTCCGGGGGGCCATGGCCGATCCCTTCCATATGAATAAGGTTTTCGGCCCCATGCGCGCCTGGGATCAAAACAAGGAGAAACCGTAATGGGACAAACCACAACCAGCGTTCACAGCCCGGGGCGAATGATTGCCCAGCGGCAGACGACCGCTCTGCGGGACAAAAGCGCGTTGAACGCTTTGAGCGTATACGCCCAGCTTTGCATCGGCTTTTCCCTGTATCTGTACGGGCAGGTGAGTACGCCGGGGTATCTTTCCACACTCCTGACGCTGCCGGTCTTATTGCTGCTTTTTCTTCCAAGCTGGTTTCTGGCCGGTTGGAAGCAGCCGGGGCTGTCGGTGACGGAATCGGCGGCGGGAACGAGCGGGGCGAGAATCTTCTTCCTCTGCTTTTTCCTGCTGCACCTCATGGACGCTCAACTGGCCTTTTTTACCCTGTGCGCCGCAGTGCGGGACGTGATGCCCGATTTTGAGCGGACGGCTGTGGCCCTGGCCGCCGCGCTTTTCTGCGCCCTGGGGGGTGGGGAGGACGAGAGCCTTTCTCGCCTTTCCCGGCCCCTGAAATGGCTGATCGGCGCGCTGCTGCTGTATTGCGTCGTCATCGCCGTTCCCCACGGCAGCGCGGCCCATTTCTTCCCGCTGTTAGGCTACGGTCCCGCCTCCATTCTGCGAGGCGCGCTGTGGATGTGCGGCGGGTTGGCCTCCGCCGTGTGGCCGCTGCTGAACCGCGAGGATCAGGCGCCGCCCCAGCGCTTTTTTCCCATGCTTCGCGCCCCCCTGCTGGCTTTGGGTTTAGGCGCTGTCACCTATGCGGCGAGCGTGTGGCTCATGCCGGTATACGTGATGCAAAGGCCGGAAAGCTTAGGCTGGCGCATGCTGATTTTGGTGCATATGACCCCCTCGGTACCCGCCTGGAGCATGGAGGTGATTGGCCTCATGCTCCTGCTGCTGACCGCGGCCGCCTACAGCGCGTCCCAGGCCTCCTTTGCCCTTTCCCAATTCGGCGGAAAACAAAAATCGCCGCGATTTCTCACCGCCGCACTGCTGTTCCTGTTGGTGCCCGCCTGCGTGATAGACCCGGACAGCGTACAGGAAATGCTTGCCGCCGCCGCGCCCTGGCGGGGGTCCGCTTACCTTGCGTTATTGATTCTGCTTTGCCTGTGCAGCCTGATCCGCAATAAAAAGAAAGCGGATGCGGGGGATTCCCTATGAAGCGTTTTTTTTGCCTTCTGCTGATTTCTTGTTTCCTGTTCTCCGGCTGCGCCGGGCGGAACGTAGAGGAAGAATTGCTGGTGATCGTGCTGGCCATTGACCGCGTGGAATCGGGAAACGTGACCGTTGCGGTGAAGGTGCCTGCCAATACCTCCGCCGCCGGGAACAGTAAGGCGTCGTCTGACGGCCAGGCGGGGTATATGCAGCTGGAAGCCACGGGCCACAGCTTCACCGACGCCGTTTCCATGCTGAACGCCACCACGCCCCGGCGGCTGAATTTCTCCCAGGTGCGGGAAGTGGTCATCGGGGACGAGGCGGCCCGGCAGAAGGATTTCGCAAAGCTGCTCACCCAAATCGACGCCCTGCCCCGGTTCCGCTGCTCCGCCGCCGTCATCATCTGCCGGGGCAGCGCCCTGCAATTCGCGGAGAATCAAAAGCCCATCGTGGGCATGCGGTTGAGCCGATACGCGGAAAACACCTTAGCCAACTACGCCGGAAAGGGCTTCACCCCGGACACCGACCTGTGCGCCGGGCGGCGGGATTTAGACGGCGGCTTCCGGGATCCCCTATTCATCTTAGGCGACGTGAACGATTTTTCCAGCGCGGACGAACCAAACGCGGACAACTCCCTGGCTGACCAAGCGGGGGGCCTGCCCCGGCGGAGCATCGAGGCCGTGGAAATGTTCGGGGCAGCCGCCACCGACGGCGTTTCCGTGTGCGGTTATCTGACCGGCTATGAAATGGCGCTGCTGCACCTGACGGAGGGCCACGTGGAAGCCCTCACCGTGCGGGTGGACGGCGTGCCCCTTCACGTCATCGCCTCCGGCCCCGCCGCCCTAAACGTAGATATCGCCTCTGGGCAAGCAGTTCTGCGCGTCGATCTTCGCTGCGAAGCCAAGTACCCCCAAGGCAGCCAGACGGACGAAAACGCCGTTCAGGCGCTGCTGGAACAGGATATTCTGTCCCTTATCGCTCATTTGCAGGCCCTGCGGTGCGACGGCGTCGGCTTTGGGCAAATCGCTGTCCGGCGCTTTCTCACGGTGCAGGATTGGGAAGCCTTCGGCTGGCGGGAGGTCTATACCGCCGCACGAGTGCAGGTGCGGGTGACGGTGCAGCTAAGGGGCAGTTGAGCAGTCTCGGGGTAGAGAGTTAAGAGTTGAGAGTTGAGATAATTATAGTGAATCAACTGCGACTATAAACGTTAAATGACTATATAAATATTAACTCTCAACGCTCCACTCTCAACTCTGTTCTCACAATCTCGCGATCATCCACAAAGCCGCATATCCCGGCAATCCCAAAACGCTCGACGCGATCAGGTTGACGCCGTTCAGTCCGACGCCGCCCAGGCCGCCGCTGATCCACAGCATGGCCGCCGTCCAAAATACCCTTTGTCCCCACCGACAGCCCCGGCTTTTGGGCGAATAAAAAACAGCAATCAGCCACAGCGCCGCAAGCAACGCCGCCGTCAGCCCCACCATGATCCAATGAGCCGTATCCACGCGCATCCCTCCCGCCCAAACCTATGCGCGATGATTGACATTTATGCGCGGGAGGTGTAAAATATCCGCGTATTCTTTCCATGATTTGGAGGTAAACAGCATGGGCATCATCCCATCCCGCAATTTGGAAAACCAGCGCCGTGAACAAAACGGCATCGTATATTTTGACCGGGGCACCGTCACCGGCAAGAACGGTCGGAAATACGACCGCTTCGCCATCCAGACCCATTTCGTCCAGCGTGGCGAAAGCCAGAAGGAATTAGTGGAAAAATACGTGCGGCCTCTGTACAAAGAGGGCGACGTGCTGTCCTTCGGCGCGAAGGTCATGTGCATGTGTGTGGAAAGCGTGAAGACCCGGGATGAAGTGAAACCCGGCTTCTGGGCCAACCTGCTGTGGCGCTTCGCGGGCATCAACCACACCGGCGTCGGCATGCACGAACCCTACAAGCTGCAGTTGGTCATTGATATCTGCGGCCTGCCCCGGGTGCTTCTGGCAGTCTTCTGCTCCGCCATTACGAAACCCTTCGGCATTCACGGTGTGTTCTACAAGGTGTGCGGCAAGGGCGTTGGCGGCATCGACGGCTTCTATTTCCGCTCCAGCTTCGACGTATACAAGGAAATGGCTCTCATCAATCCCAGCAACCCCGGGGAACTATGCGACCAGCTTTACAAGGAAACCGGCATTCCCGTGGTCCTCATGGACGCCAACGACCTCCAGCGGGATCAGTTAGGCAAGTGCAAGGGCTTCCCCCTGACCGACGAGGAAATTCAGGACGCCATGCAGGATAACCCCTCCGGCCAGGGCGACGAGCTGACCCCTCTCATTCTGATTCGGCCCCTTTCCTGATTTTTGCGTATTTTCTCTCCGATGATTGCGTCGGAGAGCTTTTTTTGTTATAATCCTACGTGGTTCCCATTACGCACTTTCAGGAGGACAGCGCCTTATGCCGCAGGACAATAACGGTTACCTCTCCCCCTTTTCCACCCGCTACGCCAGCAAGGAAATGCAGTACCTGTTTTCCGCCCAGAACAAGTTTTCCCTGTGGCGAAAGCTGTGGATCATCCTGGCCGAGGCAGAGCAGGAATTGGGCCTGCCCATCACCGACGAGCAAATCAGCGAAATGCGCGCCCATGTGGACGATATTGATTTTGACCGCGCGGCGGAATACGAAAAGAAACTGCGCCACGACGTGATGGCCCACATCCACGCCTGGGGCGAACAGTGCCCCACGGCCCGGCCCATCATTCATTTGGGCGCTACCAGCTGCTATGTGGGCGACAACGCCGACGTGCTGATTTTGCGGGACGCTCTGCAATTGATCCGCAAGCGGCTCATCGCCGTGATCCGGGCGCTTTCCGGTTTTGCGGAAACCTACGCCGGTCTCCCCTGCTTAGCTTTCACCCATTTCCAGTCCGCCCAGCCCACCACCGTGGGCAAGCGGGCTACCCTGTGGCTCAACGATCTCACGCTGGACCTGGAAGAAATCGACTTTTGCCTGTCCACCCTGAAACCCTTAGGCTGCAAGGGCACCACAGGCACCCAAGCCAGCTTCGTGGAGCTGTTCCACGGGGATGATGAAAAGATCCGGGCCATTGATCCCCTCATCGCCAGGAAAATGGGCTTTGAAAAAGCGGTGCCCGTCTCCGGCCAAACCTATTCCCGGAAAACGGACAGCCGCGTCCTGAACGCCCTGTCCCAAATCGGCCAGAGCGCCCACAAGTTCGCCAACGACATCCGCCTGCTGGCCCATAAGAAAGAAATTGAAGAACCCTTTGAGAAGAACCAGATCGGTTCCTCCGCCATGGCCTACAAGCGCAATCCCATGCGCTCCGAGCGCATGACCGCCCTGAGTCGCTTCCTGATCGTGGGCGCCCAGAACGGGGCCATGACTGCCGCCGAACAGTGGTTTGAGCGCACCCTGGACGACAGCGCCAACCGCCGCCTGTCCCTGGCCGAAGGGTTCCTGTGCTGCGACGCGGTGCTGTCCCTGTACCTGAACATCGCTTCCGGGCTGGTGGTGTACGAAAAGGTGATCGAAAAGCATCTGCGGGAGGAACTGCCCTTCATGGCCACCGAAAACATCATGATGGACGCGGTGGAGCGGGGCGGCGACCGGCAGGAGCTGCACGAGCGCATCCGCGTTCATTCCATCGCCGCCGCCAACGCCGTGAAAATGGAGGGCAAGCCCTGCGACCTGCTCTCCCGCATCGCCGCCGACCCGGCCTTCCAGACGGACGAGGAAACCCTCACCGCCTCCCTCTCACCCGAAAACTACATCGGCTGTGCCGAAAAACAGACCAAACAATATTTGGCCGAAGTCATTTATCCCCTTCTGGCGGACAACGAAGGCCAAACCGTGCAAGCCCAGGAAATCAACGTATAAACGGCTATATACAAAAAACCGCGGTTCGCTTTACAGCGCCGCGGTTCTTTTTATGTCCGTACCACCCGGCAGGATGAAATACCATAATATCGGAAGCACATTATGGCGGCTCCGTTCACTTCTTCCCCGCAGGCGATGATGGGGATGCAGGGCGGGCAGCCCACCTGGGCATCCGCAAAAACGCGGCCCGCCGCTTTCTCCACGGGGATTTCTTCGGTCAGTGCCAGCATGGCTTCCCGAATGGACAGCACCCGCCGGGGATGGGGCAAGACGGGGGGCTTTTGCTCAATCCGTTCCTTTCGCGGAATAGAAAGCAGGGCGTTTTCCGCCCGCTGCAATTCCTGTTCTTCTAAGGCAGGCGTAACCATCATGGTCAGAAAATCGAGATCGGAAAACTCACATTCGATGTTTTGCTTCCGCAGCAGATCGTGAAGCTCGTCCCCTGTGTACCCATACTCCTTGGCCGCAAGGGTGATCTTGAAGGGTTCTTCTCCGATCAGGACATAGCCGTGGGCGGATAATTTCTCCTTCATTTTGCAAATTCTTTCCGCAAATGCCGCCATGCGGCCCGCGTCCTGCGAAAGCACAGCGCTGCACTTGTCCAGGGATTGCAGAATCAGATAAGACGGGCTGGAGGACGCGAACAGCTCCATGGCGCGGTTCGCCTGTTCCCGCAGGAGGGCCGGGGCTTTTTTTGAAATATGCAGGTACGCCCCGCCGGTGAGCGCCGGCAGGGTCTTGTGGGCGGAATCACAGCACAGGTCGGCCCCTGAGGTCATGGGATGACGGTCGGGCCGCAGGAATTTGAGATACGCCCCGTGGGCATTGTCCACCAGCAGCAGCACGTCATGCCGACGGCACACGGCGCTAAGCGCCGCAATATCCAATACGTGCCCCAAATAATCCGGGCTGGTCACATACACCGCCGCGGGCTTTTCGGCCATGACTTCCAATTGCTTTTCCAGCCCCTGCCCGGTGATTTCGCAGGCGATCAAATGCTGTTCCCGTTCCGGGTACAGCCAGCGCACGTCCGCGTCCAGCAGGGCGGCGGCAGAAAGAAAAGCCTTGTGGGCGTTGCGTCCCGCCAGGATCACGGGCTTCCGGCCCCGTTCCTTCCCCCAAAGCAACGCCAAATACGCCATGGCCCGGATGCAGAGAGAAGACCCTTCGGTGGAATACACCGTTTTGCCCGCGCCAAAAAGCGAGGAAGCGTTTCCCTCGCTTTTTTGAATGATCCCGGCAGGATGGAAAAGTTCGTCCGCGCCGCCGATTTCGGTGATGTCCATGCTCTCCATGCCTAAAAGGACTTTGCCCTTGTGGCCAGGCATATGCAAGCGGATGTTTCTTCTTTCCTGGTATGATCGTACAAAATCAAAAATGGGGGTGTCCATGATATGAAACACTTCCTATTATGACTTTCTCGGAAGGGGGTCAGGGGGAAACCGCTCTTTGGTCTGCAAAGAGCGGTTTCCCCCTGATAAATTATTTATCGTCTTCCATCATCCGCACGGCTTCCGCCATGATGGCGCATTCCATGCGCTTGCGGAACAGGTCACAGCCATAGGCGTACACCCCGCGCACCGAGCCGGTGGCGTGGTAGGCGTTGGCGGCGCACCCGCCGGAGCAGTAGAGCTTGGCCCAGCAATCCTTGCATTCGGGCCGGGCGTACACGTTGCAGGCGGCGAACTCGTCCCGCACGGCGGTGTTGTCCACACCGTCCCACACGTTGCCGAGCTTGAATTTTTCCTCACCCACGAACTGGTGGCAGGGGTACAGGTCGCCCCAGGGGGTAACGGCCATGTATTCGGTGCCGGAACCGCAGCCGGAAATGCGCTTGTAGATGCAGGGGCCGCCTTTCAGGTCGATCATGTAATGATAGAAGGTGAAGGGCCTGCCCTCCCGGCGGCGCCGGATCATCAGCTCCGCCAGCTTTTCGTATTGCTCCATGACGACGGCCTTGTCTTCTTCCGTGAGGGCGCTGGGATCGTCCGCCGCGCAGACCACCGGTTCCATGCTCAGCTCGTTAAAGCCAAGATCAAGCATCACCTGAATATCCTTCAAAAAGTCGGGATTGGCGTGGGTGAAGGTGCCCCGCATGTAATAATTCTTCCCGCCCCGGGCCGCGACCAGCTTTTGGAACTTGGGCACGATCTTTTCCCAGCTGCCGTTCCCGGCGTAGTCCACCCGGAACCGGTCATGGATTTCCTTGCGCCCGTCCAGGGACAGCACCACGTTGCTGCATTCCCGGTTGGCAAAGTCGATCACGTCGTCGTCGATCAGCACGCCGTTGGTGGTCAGCGTAAAGCGGAAACGCTTGTCATGCTCCTTTTCGATGCTGCGGGCGTAGGCCACCAGGCGCTTCACCACGTCAAAATTCATGAGTGGCTCGCCGCCGAAAAAGTCCACCTCCAAATTATGCCGCGTGCCGGAATGGGCGATGAGGAAATCCAGGGCCTGCTTGCCCACTTCAAAACTCATGATCGCCCGTTCCCCGTGATACTTGCCCTGGCTGGCAAAGCAGTAGGAGCAGTTCAGGTTGCAGGTGTGGGCCACGTGGAGGCACAGGGCCTTCACCACCCCAGCGGTTTTCTGTTTGAGCTTCCCCGCCATGGGGGCGAAGGTATCGGGGGTAAACAGCTTTCCGGCGTTTTTCAGTTCGGTGATCTGGTCATAACATTCGGCCAGTTCTTCCGCGTTCACGTCTTCCCTGCCGCCGTATTTTTCCAGCATGGCCGCAATGATTTCTTCCCTGCTTTTTTCTTCGTACAGGGCGATCATATCATAGGCGATATCGTCCACGATGTGTACGCTGCCGGAGCAAGCGTCCAGCACGATGGGCAGCCCGCCTAACTTATACTGATGTATCATCTTTCGTTTCCCCTGTCATAAAAAATGCCGCCCGCTGGGCGGCACTGGGCACAGATTGGGATTATTCCTCCTGGGCCTTGTTTTCGCACTGCTGATTGGCAATGCCGCAGCTGGTCTTGCAAGCGGACTGGCAAGAGGTCTGGCATTCGCCGCAGCCGCCGTTCTTGGCGCTTTCGCACAGGTCGCGGGTGTTCAGGGTCTGAATGTGCTTCATCTTAAAATCCTCCCCATTACGAAGTTCGGTTTATTTTATCACAGCGGGCAGGGTAAGTCAATCCGTCTGGCAATAATTCGTGCTTCTTTTTGCCGGCCTTTTGTGATATAATCTACTTAATGACAGCCGATCCAGAAGGAGGGTTTTTGAATGAAGAAACGTTTGACCGCCGCGCTTTTGTCTATGGGACTGCTAATGATGTCCGCCGCCAGGGCGGAGGAAGACCCCGTGGCCCTGCAAATGCAAAGCATGGCCCTGCGGGAAAAGGTGGGGCAATTGTTCATGATCCGGCCCGACGCGCTGGAAGGGCGCTTCGGCCCGGCGGAGCTGGAGGACAACTCCATCATCGGGGCCACCCAGGTGAGCGAGGAAATGAAGGAAAACTACGCCAACTATCCCTGCGGCGGCTTTGCCCTGTTCCGCAAGAACATCCTCTCCCCCAGTCAGCTGACGGCTTTCACCGAAGCCCTGCACGCCCTGAGCGGTTCGCCCATGTTAGGCATTGACGAGGAAGGGGGCCGGGTGGCCCGCATCGCCAATCATCCGGAGAATTTCAGCGTGTCCAAATTCCCCGCCATGGGGATCATCGCCAAAACCGGGGACGAAGGCCAGGCTTACGCCGCCGGAAAGACCATTGGGGAATACCTGACCGCCTACGGACTGGACATTGATTTCGCGCCGGTGGCCGACGTGAACACGAATCCCAAAAATCCCGTCATCGGCGACCGGGCCTTCGGCAACGATCCCACCGTGGCGGCGGGCATGGTGCGGCAGGTGGTTTTGGGGCTGCATGAAAGCGGAGCGGCCTCCTGCCTCAAGCATTTCCCCGGCCACGGAGACACCGCCACCGATACCCATACCGGCTATGCCGAAACCCTGAAAACCTGGGAGGAAATCAGCGCCTGTGAAATGCTCCCCTTCCGGGCGGGCATCGAAGCGGGTACCGATCTGGTCATGACCGCCCACATCGCCGCCCCCAACGTGACCGGCAGCGACGAACCCGCCACCATGTCGCATATCCTTTTGACGGAAAAGCTGCGGGATGAATTGGGCTTTCAGGGTCTCATCATCACCGACGCTCTGGCCATGGGCGCGATCCGGGAAAAATACACATCTTCCGAGGCCTGCATCCGGTGCATCCAGGCGGGGGCGGATATCCTGCTCATGCCCTACGATTATTTTGAGGCCTTCGACGGCGTGGTGCAGGCCGTTGAAAATGGCACGATCCCGGAAAGCCGCATCGACGAAAGCGTGTACCGCATTCTTTCCTTTAAGAACGGCAGGCTGGGAACAAAGTAATATCGTCCTTTGACGCCCTTTGTCTCCGGCGGGAAATGGAAGCGATTGCGGAACGCTATCAGGGGTCTTCGCGGCCCCTGATTTTTTATTCCTCCCGCGCCCATTTGCCCAGCACCCGCACGGCTTCCGCCGTCAGGGCGCGGACGGACAAATCGGAAACGCCCACGATCACGTTCTGGCAGTGGTTCACGGGCAGGAGCAGGCGGCGGGCGCGGCTCTGGCCCACGGCCAGGGCCATGGCGGGGGTGATTTCGCCCAGCAGGGAATCGGCGATGGCGACG
Source organism: uncultured Christensenellaceae bacterium (assembly GCA_905234985.1). Lineage (GTDB taxonomy): Bacteria > Bacillota > Clostridia > Christensenellales > Aristaeellaceae > RUG563. Next base: position 88,533 of record CAJOJQ010000017.1, on the reverse strand, counting down.
CCCACCGGCCCCATGATCACGTCCGCGTCCCGGCAGCACACCTTGACGGCGTTTTCCCCGGTAGCGCCCTGGTCGGCCCCCGCTTTCAGCATGGCGGCGGTGGCGGCGGTGTTCGCGCCCACGGCGGTGATTTGGCAATTCAGGCCGCTTGCTTTGATTTCTTCCACCAGCTGGCGGCCGATGCCGCCGCCCTGGCCGTCCACGATCAGCACACGCAGCGTTTTCATACCCTATTCCTTCTTTCTATAAGGAAGCCCCGTCAGCTTCTATTGAAAACTGACGGGGTCGTTTTTTTGAAACGGTTGTTACTCGTTATCCTCCCGGCGGGCGGAACGGCGGTGCCGTCTGGTTTCGACGGGCGCGGCGCTTTCCTCCGGCTCCTCCGCCTTTTCCTTCGCGGGTTCTTCAACGGCGGGCTTCTGCTCCTCCTGGGCGCTGGCGCGGGACACGCGATAGCCGCCTTCCTCGTCGGTGGCGGGGATTTCCTTCAATTGTTCCGCGGCCTTCCGGGCTTCTTCCTCGGCCTGGTTCAGCACCCGTTCATGGGGCAGCTCCACACGGGCGGGGGGCACCCTGAATTCATCGTCGGGCTGATCGGGTTTATCCTCGATCTCCTCGTCGAATTCCGTTTCCTCGGGCACTTCGGTATAATCCCGGCGTTCCGCCAGCTCTAAATGGTCGTAGGCCGCGTTGGACTTGCCCTTCTTATACAGCCGGATGCAGGTGCTGACGATGAACAGCGCAAACACGGCGGCGAACAGCGCGCCCAGCACCATGGCGGCGGTCATCAGAGCGCTGCGTCCCTGGCCCAGCAGAGAATCGGTGGGCGCGGCGGTGACCAGAACGGGTGGCGCCACCGTAGTCACCGGCACGGCGGTGGGCTGGGGCGTGGCGCGGTTCAGGCCGATGCGCAGGGTGTTGGATTCAAAAGCGACGGTGTTGTTCATGGAGTCCTTCAGGGTGGCGGTGAAGCGGAACTGGCCCGTCTGGGAAATGCGCACGTCCCGATCCAGCACGATGCTGCCGCCCGGCTCCAGGGAAGCGATGGTATAAATGGCGGTGCTGCCGTGGGTGATGGCGATTTTTTCCGCCTTGATGTTGCTGTTGTTGGTCACCGTCAGGTGGAACCGCACGTCGGCGGGCACGGAAGGAACCGATTCCTGATCGCTGGTCAGGTTCAGCGTCAGCAGCAGCTGCTTTTCGGGGTCGAATACGCCGATGCTCAGCTCCTTGGAGTTCATGGTCTTGGTTTCGCCGGTGTTGTCCGGCAGGGTGGCCGTCACCTTAAAGGTGGTGGGTTCCATCAGAATAAAGTCCTTGGTTTCGGTCACGGTGGCCCCGGCGGGAATGGTCAGGTTGGTCAGGATCTCACCCTTCTTGGCTTCCGACACCGTCACGTTGGAATAGGTCACGTTGCCCGCGTTAGTAAAGGTGATGACCAAGGTGGCGGCCTCGCCCACGTTTACGCCCGCGGTGGGGCTGGACAGCTCGATTTTCAGGTCGGGCTTCGCCACGGGGATAATCGCGTCCTCCACGGTGATTTTTTCTGTTTTGGTGGAGCCTTCCGCCTTATAGGTGATGGTGGCGTTGCTGGTCAGATCGGCGTTGCCGATGCGGCTGGTGAATTCCACAGTGGCGCGTTCGCCCGCGCCCAGGGATTCTACGGTTTTGGCCTTTTTGCTGATCTTTTCCTGCACCCGGATATCGGTCAGGGTCACGTTGCCGTTATTGTACAGCTCATAAGTCACGGTGGCCGTGCCGCTGGAGCGCACCACTTCGGGGCTGATGGTGCGGTTCACCGAAAGGTTCACCCGTTCGCCCGTGAAGGAGATTTTGGCCGTGGCATGCTTTTTCATTTCCACCAGGGCGCCGGTTTCGTCCTCCACGTGGTAGCTCAGGGTATAGGAAACCGCCCCGGCGTCCAACTGCGCCTGGGTCACGTTCCATTTGCCCTCCCAGGAACGGGAATCGCCGGATTTCAGGATATAGGTGCCGCCGTCCCCAAAGGAAGCGACCACGTTGCCGTCCGGGTCCAGCAGGGTGACGGGAGCAATCATATCCTCCCCCGTGGGGTTGGACACCCGGAGCGAAACATTCACCTCGCCGGGGCCGGTCAGGCTGTCGGGCGTCACCTGGATGGTAAAGTTCACAGGATCGGCGTCCTCCGCAAGGCCGGCGCATTGAAACATGAAAGCCAATACCAAAATCAGGAGGATCACTCCTGTGGTCCGCAGCATTCCGCGGGCAAAGCTCATTGCCCTTCCCTCCTTCCGGGCGCAAAAACGCGCCGGGATAGATTGAATCCATACTAATGTATATTGTAGTGCAGAAACGCCCGCCTGTCAAGCAATGGGGATGTTTTCCAAATAAAAAATTACGAAAAAATTACGAAGATTATTCAAATTTAACAAGTATCTGTGCTTTTACTCCGGTATGGCGAAGTTCAGCGCGTCCCCCATATCAGGCACCTGCACGTAGGACTGGGGCACGTCGCCCACGATGATGGATTCGGCGATCAGCACCTGGCTGCCCAGGGACACCTGCCTGCCCCCGCTGGGGATCACCAGCCGCACCGTGGTGCGCAGGGACAGATAGATTTTGTGCCTCGTCTGGTTGATGCCCGCTGATTCAAACTCCGTGGAGAAGGCGGCGGACACGGCGCTCACCGGCACGATGCGCACCCTGATCTTTGGCCCCAATGCCGATAAGAACGGGATGCCCAGGGCCGACCCCAGGGGAATGGCCACGCTCTGGGCGTCGGCGCTTTCCAGGCTGGCCTGGGCCTGCAGGGCCGTAAAGGCGGCCAGCTCGTTCATGCGCACGGCGTTGGCCTGCAGCATGGTCACCCGCCCGCTTTCGTCAGTGCGCACGGTGATCATATCCTGATAGGAGATTTCGTCGCCCATCACGTCCCGCACGGCCTCGTGCATATATTCCACCGCCATGGCTTCCGCCCGGGCATAGGCCATATCCAGAATCACCGTTTCCAAATTTTTTTCCATCCAGAAGCCAGCCGCCGCCAGGATCAGCGCGACGATCAGCGCCCACCGCAGGGCGTGCCGCCCGCCGCAGGCCCCCTTCCCCGTTTTTCCCTTCATGTTCCGCTTTTCCCCTCCCGCTTTCATGGTATGCGCCCCCGCCGCCCCGTAAACACATTCTCGCAACAATTAAGTTACATTTTTTGGAATTATTTCGCATTGTAGCACTTTTTTAACAATTTTAATCCAGTTTTTTAACATTTTTAGTATCGTTGCTTAACACTTTCACACAAGAAATGTGATATTATTTCAGTGAAGAATCAGGCGAATTTTCCGGGAGGTTGTGCTTCTTTTTCGTCGTATCCGGCAGCGCCGGAGGGGAAACGGAAGCGCGGCCCTGCGTCGTGCGGACAGGGAAATGACCGGTCGGGTTCTTCGGGAATAAGAACTCGTCGGCCAAATGCCTGATTGTGCCGACGCTCATAAAGGAGGAAGTATCAAGATGAAAAAAGGACGCTTCATCTGCAAATTGGTTCTCTTCACCGTCGTCCTCGCGCTGCTGCTGGGTCTGACCGCGATTGCTATGGCGGATGGCTGCGATGTTCACGGCAGTATGGGCTATAGCTATAATGTCACAAAGCAGCCCACGTGTACTGAGACGGGCAGTCGGGATAAGTACTGCGTAGCCTGCGGTCAAAAGATCGGCACGGAAGAAATCAGCGCCATCGGTCACAAGTGGACAACCAAAGAAAAAGTCATTAAAGCGCCCACCTGCACCGCCGAGGGCACAACTGAAAAGGAAACCTATTGTACAACCTGCGGGGTACATCCTGAATCCAATGCCATAGTGACCACGCATCCCAGTGCGCTGGGCCATGATATGCCCACCGATTGGACGACGACCAAAGCGGCCACCTGTACCGAGACCGGCACAAAAAGGAAAACATGCCAACGCGGTTGCGGCCACTATATAGAAGAAACGATTGGTGCCCTGGGCCACCAACTCGGCACTGCTGTGACGATCAAAGCGCCCACCTGTGAAAGCACCGGTACGTCGAGACAATCCTGCATGCGCACCGGCTGCAATCACTATGTAGATACCACGCTCGACGCGCTGGGCCACCAGTGGGGTTCTCCTGTGACGAAGGCTGCCACCTGCGTATCCCCCGCCACCACGACCAGAAACTGCCTGCGTGGTTGCGGCCAAAAGGATGTCACCACCTCTGGCGACGTTGATCTCACTAACGGCCACGTTTGGGGCGCTTGGAAGGTAACCCAAAAGCCCAACTGCACGTATGAAGGCGTGGAGACGCGCATCTGTCAACTGAACAGTTCTCACGTAGACACCCGGCCTATTTCGATAGTTCCCGACGCCCATGTGTATGATAACGGTACTATCACCAAGCAGCCCACCGTGACCGAAGAAGGCGAAAAAGAGTATAAGTGTACTCTTAATCCTGACCATCCCAAGAAAATAGTAAAGCTGGACACGGAGCTCATGAAGAACAACACCTTGTGTGCTTTTGGCCCGCGTCTGCGCGATACCAACCTGTACCCCTACAACACCGACGCCTGGTACATGTTCACCCCCTTCGACGCTTCCAAGGAAGGCACCCAGACCTTTGAACTGGTCGCCTCCAACACCTACATCGTGGGCACCGTGACCCTGACCATCCGCGACGGCAACCTGAAAGTGGATTACACCATTGCCGATAATACCCGCTTCAAGGTAACGGAAGAATTCTTCACCGTGCTGAACCGGATCACCGATCTGACCCAGTATGAGCCGGAACAGCTGACCGATCTGCGCATGGGCAAGGGCGAAATCATTAACCTGGAAGAGAAGTTCGGCGACGATACCAGCCTGGTGCTGTACTTCTGCAGCCGCTGCGATTTCCGCTACAGCAAGAAGTTTACCTTCCTCAGCTACGATTCCGCCGCCCACCAGCGCCAGCTCAACATCATGCTGGACCTGATGGACTAATAGCAGGATCACCTATTTCGACCCCCGCACCGCGCGGGGGCCGTTTTATGTGCGTCGTTTGGGCGGATGAATGGCAGAATCGCCTTAAAATCAGAAAATCTTTCATGCCGCGCAGGGCGGGCGGATATTACGACGCGTGAAAATCCAACAAACCGTTATTCCACGGGCGGCGGGCGGATATTATTCGCCCCTACGGTCGTATACCCAACGTATCGTCAAAATTCAAGCTGAACGAAGACGATGTTTCAATGAAACGGTGTAGGGGCGGATATGATCCGCCCGCCTTTGCAGCACATTCTTTTCGCCGCGTTTTAAGAGAATTGCGTCACAGAAGGCACATTACGAAACATAACGCGGCGGAAATCATGCCGTGGGCCAGCCGAAGCAGCAGCAGCCTGCCCACCCCTACGCCGCTTTCCTGCCAGAACGCGGCGTTCTGCATCAAAATGGACAGGCCGCCGAAGGAACACGCCCCGCACACCAGCGCAGGCGTACGCGGCAGTCCCAGCCCGATCAGCGCCTTCACCCCGCCCGTTACCTCCAACGCGCATTGCAGCCCAGCCGCCGCCCAACCCGGCAAACGGGGAAACGCGCAGGCCGCCATTCGTGCGGCGGCGCAGCCAAGCGTCATGCACAGCGCCACCGTCAGCAGCGCCAGGGCGCTGTCCCGCAGGGCCTGGGCCAAGGGGGTCGGCGCGGCGGCAACGGGCGCGGCCTTTTCCCCCTTTGGCATACACAGCCCCAGCAGCGCCGCCCCCGCGATATGGCACAGCAGGATCAGCCGCCCCACTCCCGCACCCCCTAACCACCCGCTCACCGTGCCTAAGAAAAACATGGGACTCATGGTGCCCGTCATCGCCGCCGCCCGCAGGGCGCTTTTTCCCTTTAGCCCGCTGCCCTGCATCAGCCGCGCCCCGCCCGGCGAGCCGCACAGCCAGCCCATTACTGTTTTCAGCCACACGCCCCCGCCCGCCCTGCTGCTTACCATCAGCATGCACACCAGAAACGGCCCTAACACCGGCGCGACCGCCCGCGCCCACAGCAAAAGCCCTTCCCCCGCCGCTGCCGCCGCCTCCCCCGGAAACGCCATCATCGCCCCGGCCAAGATGCCAAATGCCAAAGCGTAGCCCATATGCACCCCCTCCGGGTCATGGTATGCGGTTCATGAGATTGGAAGAACAAAGCGCATTAGGTAGCGGGACGTTGTTGGGGGCTCTCCGCCCCCAAACCCCCGACCAAAGGCCGTCGGCCTCTGGACTCCCCCTCGGCGAAATAACGATGTTGAAAAAAAGCAAACGGCTTCCGCCTGCCGCGCTGGGGTTTACGAAAGCATGATAGCTTCTGGCCCAAGAAAGCCGGGAAAATCCCAAGGGAAAGCTCGCTTTCCCCCTGGGATTCTTCCCTGGCTTTCCCCGGATGCTTTGCATCCGGGATGGCCGCCAAAGGCGGCCGGGCCAGAAGCAAAAAACGTCAAGTTGAGCATTCCTTCCAAGCAACAGCGGGAGCTTGCTTTCTTTCTACGTCAAGTAATATCCGCAGGAGAGGGTGCAGGGGATCATCCCCTGCCGCGGGGACAAACCGCCGATGACCGCCTGTGGCGGGAATCTCATCGGCGGTGAGATCAGGCGAAAAGGAGCAATCTCCCCATGAAGGGGAGTTGCGACTATTGAGCCTGCGGAACTGGGGCCGCGAAGGCCCCAGTTTGTCCCATAACAAACAGCGCCGCCCATTTCGGACGGCGCTGCATGTATCTTCGTAAATCAGTCCAAATACCCTTCTCTCGCGGTCACATGGAAGCGTTTTTCCAGCAGGTGCATTTGTTCGTCGGTGATGGTGTTGAGGCGGGGCAGGTGAGCGATTTTCATATAGATTTCGGCGGCTTTCTCGGCGGTTTCAATGAGGCCGAAGGTTTCGTCCAGATCCTTGCCCGCGCCGTAAATGCCGTGCTGGGACCAGACCACCAGGCGGGCGGTAAGCATCTTTTCGGCGGTAGCCTCGCCGATTTCGTTGGTGCCGCAGAGCATCCACGGCAGCACGTTCACGCCGTCGGGGAAGACGACGATGCACTCGGTACACATCTGCCACAGGGTACGGGTAAAGGCTTTCTCGTCCAGGTCGTGTACATAGGTCATGGCCAGCAGGTTTCCGGGGTGGCAGTGCATGACGACCCGGTTTTCGGGGTTGACTTTCAGGCGGGCCACATGGCTCATCATGTGGGCGGGGAACTCGCTGGTGAAGCTGCCGCCGTCCTCAAAGCCCCAGATCAGCTCGGCCAGCTCGCCGTAGGCGGTCACCCGCACGACGCCCAAATTGACTTCGGGGGCGTACTGCACATTCTTGAAATACTTTCCGGTGCCGGTCACCAGGAAATACTTGCCGTCCAGCTCGGGGGCGGTGAAGCCGGTGGGGATTTTCAGCTTCACCTTGTTCAGGTCCAAATAGTCCTTCACGTCGGTTTCGTCCAGCATCAGGGATACGTTGCCGCCGTTGCGCTCGTCCCAGCCGTGGGCGTACATGTTGGTCAGGGTGCGAATCATCTCCACCATAAACGGGGCGGTCAGGATGTCCTTCATTGTCTGTTCACCAGCACTTTCTTTTCGTAATCCATGATTTGGGCGAACCATTCGCCGTCGGCGGGCTTGCCGCAGCGGCGGCAGTATTCGTCCCAAATATCCCCGAAGGGCAGGGTTTTCAGCTCCTCCTGCCGCACCATCAGTTCGGTGAAGCGGCCTTCGTCCTGCAATTGCTTCAATTCCTGGGCGGGCGTCAGCATGGCGGAGAGCAGGGCCTTTTGCAGGTTGCGGTAGCCGGTCACCCAGGCGGAAACGCGGTTGATGCTGGCGTCGAAATAGTCCAGGGCGATGTGAACCCGGCCCTCCAGGCCGCCGCAGCGCACGATCTCCTTGGCGATTTCCTTGGTCTCGTCGTCAAACAGCACCACGTGGTCGCTGTCCCAGCGGATGGGACGGGTCACGTGCAGGGCGATTTCCGGGAAGAAGGAGAGCAGGGCGGGGATTTTGTCGGAAACCACCTCGGTGGGGTGATAGTGGCCGTTGTCCATGAGGGGGATGCACTTTTCCCGGTTCATGGCGGCGTAGGACAGGGTAAATTCCGCGCTGCCCACGGTATAGGCTTCCACGCCGATGCCGAAGACCTTGCTTTCCACGCAGGGCTTTGCCTTGGCGAAATCGTAAGGCTCGGACAGGATCTCGTCGATGCTCTCCCGGTAGCGCATCCGAGGCCCCATGCGGTCGGCGGGCACGTCCTTGAAGCCGTCGCCGGTCCAGATGTTCATGGTGCAGATATCGCCTAATTCTTCCGCAAGATAATTGGAAATGCGGATGCAGGCTTTGCCGTGTTCGATCCAGAATTTCCGGGTTTCCTCGTTGGGGGAAGACAAGGTGAGCGGGTCGCACTTGGGATGGGAGAAGAAGGTGGGGTTGAAATCGCAGCCTAAGCCCCGCGCCTTGCAGAACTCCACCCATTTTTTGAAATGCTTGGGTTCCAGCTTGTTCCGATCCGCCCATTCGCCCTTTTCAAAAATGGCGTAGCTGGCGTGCAGGTTCATCTTGGGCTTGCCGGGGATGAGGCTGAGTACCTTGTCGATATCCGCCATCAGTTCCTCCGGGGTACGCGCCCGGCCCAGATAGTTGCCGGTGGTCTGGATGCCGCCGGTCAGGGGCTTGCTGGGATCAGTGTCAAAGCCGCGCACGTCGTCCCCCTGCCAGCAGTGCAGGGACACGGGCACCGTTTTCAAGGTTTCCATGGCCGCTTCCACGTTGACGCCCAGTGATTCGTAGCGTTTTTTTGCTTCTTCGTAACTCATGCGTCCGCCTCCATTTGAATTTTTAAATTGCCAAGCGCCGTCGCCTCCATGGGCAGGGCGATCACCTGCTTGCCGGTGGCTTCCTCCGTGAGGCGGTTGAGGTACTTGTTCTTGGCCCCGCCGCCCACGATGTAGATTTTGCTGTACGTTCTGCCGGTAACGCGTTCCAATTCCGCGATAGTTTTCTGGTAAGTCAAGGCCAGGCTGCGGTAGGCGCATCGGAAATACCCCATGGCACACTTGGGCGGATGGGGCAGGGCCGCGTCAAAGGCCGCTTTCATGCTGTCCGGGGCCATAAAAGCGGGATCGGTGGCGTCCACGGTGTGGTCGAAATGCTTTTCCGCCGCCTCCGCGGTGATCTCGTTCCAGGGCTTGCCGGGGCACAGCTCGTCTCGCAGGCGGTTCACCAGCCACATGCCCATGATGTTTTTAAGATAGCGGATATATCCCACGCCGCCCTCGTTGGTGTAATTGGCCTGCATGCTTTCCGCCGTGGTGATGGGCAGGGGGGATTTCACGCCAAGCAAACTCCAGGTGCCGGAGGAAATGTAGATTTCGCCGTCCTCCATGGGAATGCCCGCCACCGCGCTGGCCGTATCATGGGTGGGGCACAGCACGCAGCGGATGCCCTTATAATCCCCTAAGTATTTCCCCGGCTGAGAAAGAGGCCGGAACAAATGCCGGGGCAGGCCCAAAGCGTCGATGATCTCGGGGTCGTATTCCTTTGCGGCAGCGTTCACCATGCCGCCGGTGGTGGCGTTGGTGTATTCGTGGCTTTTCTCGCCGCAGAGCTTATACAGCAGGTATTCCGGCATGAGCAGGAAATCCGTTGCCCGCTCCAGCCGCCCGGCCAGCTTGTCGGCGTACAGCTGATAGATGGTGTTGAAGGGCTGGAACTGAATGCCCGTGCGGTGGTAAAGCTCGGAGAAGGGCAGCATGGCGTGAACCTTTCCGATCACGTTCTCCGTGCGGCTGTCCCGGTAGGCGTAGCAGGGCAGGATTTCCTTATCGTCCTCCAGCAGCACATAGTCCACGCCCCAAGTATCCACGGACAGGCTTTCGATCTGCGGAAACGCCTTCAAAGCCTCGTCGATGCCCGCTTTCACATGAAAAAGCAGGCTTTCGATGTTCCAGACCAAATGGCCCTCCGCCTTTTCCACGCCGTTGGGGAAGCGGTACACCTCCTGGGTTTTGATTTCGTTTCCTTCCCGCCAGCCCACGATGTGGCGGCCCGAGGAAGCGCCGATATCAATCGCCAAATACCTCTTTGTCAACGCGCATCATCCCATTTCCGTTAGGTTTTGTCCGTTCCCAGTATACCATTCTTTCCCGGCTTTGGCAATTCGCATTTTCGACCAAAAACCGCCGGGTAAACACCGAAAAAAACGCCGGAACAAAGGCGCTGTCCGGCGGCGATAGGTTTGAAGTTTTGTGGGGGAAACCACTCTTTGGATGCCAAAGAGTGGTTTCCCCCGCTCCCCCTTCCGAGAAAGCAATAAAGGAATCGACAAAAGAAATCTTCCTTTATTCTCTGCATATATAGATGATTAAAGCAAAGTAGCGAAGTAATCCTCCGGCGTTTCCGCCCGGCGGATCATGCGGAAATCGCCGTCCTTTGTGTACAGGATCTCCGCGCTGCGCAGGCGGCCGTTGTACTGGTAGCCCATGGCGTAGCCGTGTGCGCCGGTATCGTGGATCACCATGAGGTCGCCGATCTCGATTTTCGGAAGCATCCGGTCGATGGCGAATTTATCGTTGTTTTCGCACAGGCATCCGGTCACGTCGTACAGGTGATCGACCGGTTCGTCCCGCTTGCCGCAGATGTGGATGTGGTGATAAGCCCCGTACATGGCGGGCCGCATGAGGTTGGAGGCGCAGGCGTCCACCCCCAAATAATCCTTGTAGATTTTCTTTTCGTGGGTCACGTGGGTGACCAGCCAGCCGTGGGGGCCGGTCATGAAGCGGCCCAGCTCCGTTTTGATCTTTACGCGGCCTTGGGCGGGGTCGCCGAACACGCGAATGTATTCCTCCTTCACGCCCTGGCCGATGGCCTGGATATCCGCAGGCTGTCCTTCCGGGCGATAGGGAATGCCCACCCCGCCGGACAGGTTGATGAAGCGGAGGGGCATGCCGCACACCTTTTCCATTTCCGCGCCTAAATCGAACAGGATGCCCGCCAGCTTGGGATAATAGGAGTTGTCGGTGGTATTGCTGGCCAGGAAGGCGTGCAGGCCGAAGCCCTTGGCCCCCATGGCATGGAGGCGCGTTAAGCCCTCGGCCAATTGCGCCTTCGTCCAGCCGTACTTGGAATCGCCGGGGGAACCCATGATGGCGTTGCCCAAATGGAATTCCCCGCCGGGATTGTAGCGCACGCACACCGTTTCCGGAATGCCGCCGTGGGCCGCTAAAATATCCACGTCGCTGAAATCGTCCAGATTGATGATGGCCCCCAAAGCGCTGGCATGGTCGTACTCACAGGGCGGCATGGCGTTGGCGCTGAACATGATATCGTCCCCGGAAAAGCCCGATTTTTCCGCCAGCAGCAATTCGCATTCGCTGGAGCAGTCCACCCCGCAGCCCTCTTCCTTGAAAATATTTAGGATGCGGGGATTGGGCAGGGCCTTCACCGCGAAATATTCCTTAAACCCCGGCGCCCAGGAAAAAGCGGCGTTCAGGGCGCGGGCTGTCTTTCGGATGCCCGCTTCGTCATACAAATGAAAGGGCGTGGGAAACTGTTCCGCCGCCCGGATAAACACGTCGTCAGGCAAAGAAAAATTGGGCATTTGCTTCATCCTCCCGTACAGGCACAATTTTGTATCCAATCCTGTGTCATTATATGTCACAAAAAAAGCCCAGCGCAAGCGCTTTGGGCTGAAAGGACAAATTTAGAACAGGAGGAGCGTGAGGTAGGAGGTAGAAAGTAGGAAGTAGGAGGTTTTATATAGTCTGCCAAAGGAACACTGCATCATGGTTAGGTTTTGAGTTTTAACAATATAAATTTCCTACCTCCTACCTCCTACTTCCTACCTTTATTAAACAAGCTTCTCCGGCTTTATCTCCGGAAGCAGCTTTTCCACATCCTCTTTTCGGCACAGCAGGGTGCCGGGACGCATGACGGACGCGCCCGCGGCGGCGGCGGCATAACGCAGGGTTTCCCCGGGCGTCAGCCCGCGTTCAATGGCAAGAGCCAGGGCCGCCAGCATGGTATCCCCTGCCCCGGCGGTGCCTTTGACCGGAACGGAAGCGGCGGAACAGGCCCATGCTTCCTCCCCATGCACCAGCAGCGCGCCTTTGGCTCCCCGGGACAGGCACACCCATTCCACACCCCTGTTCAACAGCCCCCGGCAGGCGGCGGCAGCAGCGGCGGTATCTCCCGCGTCCACCCCGGTAAGGGCGTTAAATTCCTGAGCGTTGGGCTTCAGCAGGAAGGGGCGCTCCTCCAGGGCGGCGATCAGGGCCGGGCCGTCGCAGTCCACCGCCGTGCGGCAGCCCTTCTCTTCCAGGGCATGCAGGATTTTGGCGTAGGTCTCCGGCACAGCGCCGGGCGGCAGGCTGCCCGCCAGCGCCACCCAGTCCCCCGGCTGCACGCAGTCCAGCAGGCGGGCGATGATGCGGCGAATGTCCTCCCGGCTGGTTTCCAATCCCCGCTCGCTGATTTCCAGGGTGCGGCCCGTGTCCTCCTCCTTGAGCTTCATGTTCACGCGCAGCTCCCCGGACAGGGGGATCAGGGTGCAGGGCACCTTTTCCTTCGCCATAGCTGTAGCGACCGGCTGGCCCCGGTAATCAAAGCCCAGCAGCTTCACGTCGCCGCCCAGGGCGTTGGCCGCCCGAGCCACGTTCACGCCCTTGCCGCCCACGTCCAACCGCTCCACCCGGACCCGGTTGGGCGCGTCCGGATCGAACCGGGCGATGGACGCCGTTTTATCCACACAGGGATTCAGGGAAAGCGTATACAGCATCGTTTATTTCCCCCCATACAAGAATTCCCGGCTTTGGGCCGCCAAATCGGCGTTCAGGCCGCCGTCCGCCGCCGCAAGGCCCATGGCGTCAAAGGAGATGGGATGATTCTGCCCAAACAGCGCGAAAATTAAATCCACAATATCGTCCGTGGTCAGATTGGTGTCCACGCAGGGCAGCAAAAGATCGGCCAGGCCCAGCACCTGCTTGACGGAGCCTCCCGCCGTGGTCTCGCGCAGCACCGCCGACAGCAGCGCGCGCACGCGGGTCGATCCGTCTCCGGTGCGCCGCAGCTTCACATAGCGCAGGGCCTGTTCGCCGGTGAGCCTCTGCGCGCCCTTGGCAAGCCCTAAGGCCTCCGCCTCTCCTTCCGTCAGTTCCATGGTCACGCCGCCCAGCGCGTCCACGATGGCGATGAAGGCTTCGATGTTCACCGCGCAGAAATGGCTGACGCCCAAATGCAGCGCGTCGTTCACGCACCGGGCGGTCAGCCCCGCGCCGCCAAAGCAGTTCACATACCGGAGGGCGATGGGTTCCGGCGCTTCCGGCAGCGTGACCAAAGCGTCCTCCGGCAGGGAAAGCAGGCGCGTTTCCCCCGTCCACAGATCAATCCGGCAGACCAGAATGGCGTCCGCCCGGCCAAAGTTCTGGTCAATGTCCGGGGCGTCGGAGCTGATCAAAAGCACGTTGATAAAGCCCTTTTCCGCCGCCGGCAGCCAGCCGGAAAGGAAGCTCGCCCGCCATTTTTCCGGCACCGGCTCCGCTTCGTCCGACGCCAGGGCCATAACGACGCTCTCCCATTCTTCCTCTGTCCATTCCTTCTTCTCCGCCCCCGCGCAGCCCGTCAGGCAGCAAAGAACGCAAATCAGCGCCAGCAGTCGTTTCATGCGCTTCCTCCCGTTCACAAAAATGATATACTTCTATAACGAATTATAACATATTCTTCTTCCAAACGCAATTTTGTTTTACTTCCGGCCTTCGCCGTGGTATAATCAATCGCATCATGACGAAAAAGGAGCGACAGCCCATGCTGATTCAAAACGGCCGCGTTCACGACGCGATCCATGAAACGCCTTATGAGGCGGATATCCTGATCCGGGACGGCAAAATCGCCGCCATCGGCCAAAACCTGCCCGCCGGAAACGAAGAAACCGTGGACGCTTCCGGGCTGGACGTTTACCCCGGCTTTGTGGACGCCCACAGCCACCTGGGCCTGGACAGCGACGGCGTGGGCTACGAAGGCTGGGACTACAATGAAATGAACGACCCCGTTTCTCCCCAGATGCGGGGCATGGACGGCTTCAAGCCCATGCAGCCCTGCATGCGGGACGCGGCCTTGGGCGGCGTGACCTGCGTATGCACCGGCCCCGGCAGCGCCAACGTATTAGGCGGCACCTTCTGCGCGGTGAAAACTGTGGGCAAACGGGTGGAAAACATGCTGGTAAAGGAAGCCGCCGCCATGAAGTGCGCCTTCGGCGAGAATCCCAAGCGCTGCTACCGGGAAAAGGGCGTATCCACCCGCATGACCACCGCCGCCCTGCTGCGGGAAACCCTGTACAAAGCGAAGGAATACCTTGAAAAGAAGGAAGCGGCGGGGGACGAGATCGGCAAAAAACCCGCCTTCGACCTGAAAATGGAGGCCCTGATCCCGGTTCTTAAGCGGGAAATCCCCCTGAAGGCCCACGCCCACGCCGCAGAGGACATTTTCACCGCCCTGCGGATCGCCAAAGAGCTGAACGTGAAAATCACCCTGGAGCATGTGACCGAAGGCCACCTGATCGCCGACGAGCTGGCAAAGGAGAACGTTCCCTGCGCCGTTGGCCCCTCCCTCACCAACGCCAGCAAATTCGAGCTGCGAAACAAAACCTTCGATACGCCGGGCATTTTGGCAAAGGCGGGCATTTCAGTGTCTATCATCACCGACGCGCCGGTGATCCCCCAGGAATACCTGCCCCTGTGCGCGGGCCTGGCGATCAAGCATGGGATGGATCCCTTCGCCGCCCTCCAGGCCATCACCATCAACCCGGCACGGCACGCGGGCATCGAGGATCGGGTGGGTTCCATCGAGGTGGGCAAGGACGCGGACCTTGTGCTGTGCGCCGGTTCTCCCTTCGATACCGACCCAGCCATTCAGGCGGTCTATATCGACGGAAAAAAAGTGGAATGACGATAAAGAATTAGAGTTCAGAGTGGAGAGTTCAGAGTTCAGATAATATGGTCTGTTCATTTTGGCATCCGAATGTATCAACTATATAAATTTGAACTCTGCACTCTCTATGTACGCAAAAAGGCGCTGCCACGGATCAACGAGTTTCCATGGCAGCGTCCTTCTTTTGCTTTACCGTTTGTCCTTATCAATGAATTCCAGGATAATGGTAGCCAGCGACGCGAAGACCAGCACGAAGAAGAACAGCATGATCCAGTTTTCCACCACGTTTTCCACCGTTCGTTCATAATCGACGTTGTGGCTGGCGGCGGCGGTCTTTTCCTGAATGAGCTGCTTCACGTTTTCCTCGCCGAACAGCTCCAGCAGGTCGCCGACGGAGGTTTTGAAGGTAAATTCCCGATCCCGCTGGCTTTGCAGGATGGCGTTATTTTTCAGGAAATCCACGATCTGACCCAGGGTGACAGGCTCGTTCAACTGCTGATCCTGATATTTTTCCGCCAGCTCCCCGGCGTGCAGGGCGTCCAGCACCTGGCCCAGGGTGATGGTGGTTCCGATTTCCTTGGTCAGCAGCGCCTGGGTGCTTTCGTCGGTTTTCACCGCATTCAGCACGTACCCCACCGTTACGGCGGCTGTTTCTTCCGTTGCGGGAAGGATCACCAGATCGCGCGCCTCCTGGAAAGCGTTCTCCGTTAAGATGATGTCGATCAATTGGCCCACGGAAACGGGATGGGTCAGCTCCTTTTCCCGCAGATGCAGCATTTCTTCGGCGTGGCTTAGGATATCCGCCACTTCGCCCACGGTGAAGGACTTCATCACTTCCATATCCCGGCGCTTTTCCACCGCTTCGCTGTCCAGCAGATCCATGATCTGGCCCAGGGTCACGGTGCCGCCGAGTTCGTTGTTCCGCATTTTGTCCACGGTCTTCCAGGCCGTTACCATAGGCGCTTCGTTGTAGCCGCTCTGGGAGGCGATGGCCTTGATGCCGTAATTGGAGATGGTGAAATTGGACAGGGGCTTGGTCCAGTCGGGCAGGGGCAGCAGGCCGCCGGAGAACACCAGCTGGAAGATCAGCACGAAGGGCATCACCGTCATGGCCCCGGTGGTGGTGTGGCTGACGCTGGAAATGAGCAGACTCATCATATCGGCGGCATAAGAAATGAGCAGCACGGTAATGCCCAAATCCACGATCATCCAGGACGTAATGAAGCCGGTTTCCGGAAACTTGATGCCCATCATTTTCAGCACGTACATGCTCAGGCCCGTCTGGGCGGCGCAAAGGGCGAACTGATAGATCATGTGGGCCACGATATAGGACGATATATGCATGCCGGAGCGGTGTTCCCGCTTGATGATGGGCCGCTCGCGGCAGATGGACTGGATGGAGTTGAAGCAGCCGTTCCAAATGCCCACGCAGGTGAGGGCGAAGGCGCCCTTCAAATTGCCCTCCATGGTGAGAAAAAAGTCCTTGCGGATCACCATACTCACCAGGGCGGCGATGATAGCCGCCATAGGCAGCACCTTCCAGTCGCTCTGGTTCACGAAGAAGCGAAGCTGCTTGCCTAAATAAATGGGCACCTGGCTGCCCCGGCCGCGATGGCGGATCTTTCTCACGCGCCTGGTTTTCTTTACGTTCAGCTCAGCCATGCTGCACCTCCGCGAATTTCAGGATGAATTCGTCCGCCCGGCCTTCGCCGCCCTCTTCCTGGCGGTTGATGGATTTGACGATTTCTTCCATTTTTTCTTTGCCGAAGAATTCCCGCGCTTCGGCGATGGGGCCGAAGTAGGCCAGACGGCCCGTGCGCTTGGCGTCCTTGGCCAGCACGATCACATCGTCGAACAGGTCGATCACCCGGTCGGGGGTATGGGTGATCACGATGATAATCTTGCCCTGGTCCGCGATATGGCGCAGCTGCTGGAACAGCTCTCGGGCCATCACGCCGTCCAGGCCGCTGTCCGGCTCGTCGAGGATGAACAGGGAGGGATTGGAGATGAATTCCATGGCGATGGACAGGCGCTTGCGCTGGCCGCCGGAGAGCTTGGACACTAAATTGTCCTTCACCGGGGTGAGGCCGAAAATCTTCATCACTTCCTCTACCCGGGCGTTGCGGTCGGCGGCGGAAAAGTCCTTGGGCAGGCGCAGGGAGGCGGCGTCGATCAGGGTGCGGTATACGCTGTCGGAGCCGCGCATCAGGTCCAGCTGGGGCACGAAGCCGATATCGTACTGCATTTCTTTATAATGCTTGTACATATTCGTGCCGTTGAGTACCACCTCGGCCTTGGCCTTTTCGTAGCCGTTCACGGCGTTCAGGTAGGTGGTTTTGCCCGCGCCGGAGCCGCCTAACAGCAGCACCATATGGCCGGGCTGGATGTACATATGGATGTCCCGCAGCAGGTACTTCTTTTTGAAGAATTCGGTAGCGGTGCGTTCCTCTAAGTTCACGGTCAGGCCCTGATCCAGCACCTGCGCCTTGGAGCCGGAGAAGAAATTGGACGCTTCGCTCTGAATGTCCTTCACGGTCCACAGGGGCTGGAACTTCTTATAGAAGCCCCAGAGGGGAGCCACGATGTTATCCAGCAGCGCCCACGGAATGATCCACCACTTGTTCCGGCCAAACACCTCGATCAGGCCCAGTTCGATGCGGATCAAATAAATAAACTGGATCACCAGCAGCATGAACACCATGGCGCCGATAAACAGGTAGAGGGAGCTTTCATGATCCAGGAATAAAGCCGCGGCGTTGCCCACATCCATCAAGCCGACCACAACCGCCAGCACACGGCCTTCCGACTCGCGTCCGGCGCACATGCCTAACTTGTATTCCCGGGCGAGGGGAACCAGCGCCCACCAGCCTTTTACGCCGCACTTGCGGAAAATGCCCCACAGGCCAACGATGGTCAGGCAGTTCCATGGGATCGAAAAAGCGTCCAAATTTGCGTTGAGCAGCACCTGTGTCAGAAATTCCAGGATTACCATTGCATCCACCCTTTCACTTGTTTATTCCCCTTCCCGCAGGAACCGAAGCTGCAAATTTTCCCCCGTCCATTGGCGGAACAGGGTTTCCAGTTGCTCGCAGGAGGCTTCCCAGGCTTTTTCCAAGCATTGGGGATCGTCTAAATAGCTTTGGCGGCAGGCGGCCTGCCGCTCGTCCAGCATTTGCTGATAGCGCTGCTGGGTGGCAAGGCCCCAGAAATCGTCGTTCCGCACGTCCCCCGTCACCTGAAAATGATCGTACAGCGCCTGGGGCTTTGGCACGGTCACGGCAAGATCCGTTTCCTCCGGAGTCAGCTTCACCTCCACTAACTTGATCCCCAAGCCGATTTCATATAAATACGGGGCCGATACTCTGCTCACCGTGCCCAGGAACAGGGCGTCGATGGTTCCGGTCATCACGCCGGTGTCCGTATAACGCACGGCGATCAGCTCTCCGGCCTTTTCCATTTCATGGGTCAGCCGCTCGGCGGCGCTGTCGTAGTCCACCCTGGGCAGCAGGCCGGAAAACCAGTTTTTCAAATACGGCGAAAACACATTCGCCAGCGTAAGGGCCAGCGCCAGCGCCAGGATCGCGCCCAGCCGCCGCAGCAGCCGGGGGACGCGCCGTTTTTTTCTTGTTTCTTCTCTTTCTCTCATATGCGTCACAGCCAATCTTTCGCCAGCACCAGCAGATAAATCACGCCCCGCGCCAGGCCGTAAGCCAGAGCGAGGTAGCCCACCGCCAGCACGAATCGGTTCCAGATCCGAAAGCGGGAACGCCTTCGATGCTCCCGGCGACCGTTGGGTGAATAAGGATTGGGCATTGCCACGGCGTTTCGCCTCCTTTCGACTCTTTCGCCATTATACAGCATTTTCTTCATTTTTTCTACATATTTTTGAAATATTTACGTAAATTCAAAGGGTTCCATTCTTTTTTCAGGGGGGTATTGACAGGCGCGGTCGTCGGGCATATAATGTACCCGAATTGAACAGCAAGAGTTCTTCAGGGCAGGGTGCGATTCCCTACCGGCGGTAAAGCCCGCGAGCCGAAAGGCCGATCCGGTGAGATTCCGGAGCCGACAGTATAGTCTGGATGGAAGAAGAGCCATGCGTTTTGCGTGCGTTTTCCCTCCTGAAGGCTCTTTCAGGAGGTTTTTTCTTGTCTGGAATCGCTGCTCCCCGAAGGCGCGGGTTTTCCCTGAAGCCCTACCTGTTTTTGCTGCCCATGCTGGTATTCGCGGTGGGTTTCGTTTATTATCCCTTTTTGAAAACCTGCCTGCAAAGCGTGAGTACGGTGAATTTCCGGGGAGAGATCACGGGGTTTGCTGGGCTGGAAAACTTTCAATACCTCTTTTCCCGGCGGGAATTTGCGGTCGCCCTGGAAAACACCGTAAAGCTCATGGTGATCAATGTGCCGGTCACCGTGGTGATCACCATGAGTTTAGCCTGGCTGTGCGGCAATCCGCACCCGATGCACAGCGTGTATGAAACCATGTTTTCCCTGCCCATGGTGGTTTCCATGGCCTCCATTTCCCTGATTTTCAAGGTGCTGCTGAATCCCTCCGTGGGCTGGCTGAATTACGCCCTTGGCTTAAATGTCGGCTGGTATGAGGACCGGCATACCGCCATGAGCGGCATCCTGCTGCTTACGGTCTGGATGGGCGTCGGGTTCAATTTCCTTTTGTTCCTTTCCGCCTTCCGTTCGCTGCCGCCCGATATGTTAGGCAGCGCGGCCCTGGACGGGGCGGGAAAGCTCCGCACTCTGATTCAGATTCAGCTGCCCCTGATCTCCCCCACCGTGCTGTACGTGGTGTGTACCAACATGATCCAGGCCATGATGACCAACGGCCCCATCCTGATCCTCACCCAGGGCGGCCCCTCCCGCTCCACCACCACGCTGATTTACCTCATGTACACCTCCGGCTACGCTTCCTCCAATTACAGCTTAGCCGCAGCGGTGAGCATGGCGGCCTTCGCCCTGACGCTGCTGTTTTCCCTGCTGCTGTTCGGGATGGAAAAAAGGAAGGTGCATTACCAGTGAAAAGCAAAGTCCGGGAAGGGTGTTTGGGGGGCTTGGGCCTCCTGCTGGGCTGCCTTGTGCTGTTCCCCCTGTTCTACGGCCTTATGGGAGCCTTCAAAAGCCCGGCGGAATTCGTGGCCTGGCCGCCCACGGTGTTTCCCCGCAGCTTTTCCTATCTCAAAAACTTTGAAACGGTATTCACCCAACTGCCCATGCTGCGGTATTTCTGGAACACGCTGGTGGTTTCCGTATTCAGCACCGTTATCAAGCTGGCGATTGCCCTGCTGGCCGCTTACGCCTTTGTATACTTTGATTTCGCCGGGAAAAAAGCATTGTTTTTCCTGCTGCTGGGCACCATGATGCTGCCGCCGGACACCCTGACCATCACCAATTACCAGACGGTTTCCCATTTGGGCCTGCTGGACACGTACCTTGGCATCGGCATCGTGTCCTTCGTGGGCGCGAGCCAAATGTTCATGCTCAGGCAGCACTTTCTTTCCTCGCCCAAGCCCCTTCGGGAGGCGGCGCAGATGGACGGCTGCGGCGACTTTCGCTTTATCGTCTTCATCCTGACGCCCATGAGCCTGCCCCTGCTGCTGACCCTGTTTTTGCAGGCCTTCGTGGTGCAGTGGAACGCCTACCTGTGGCCGCTGCTGGTGACCAATACCAACGAAATGCGCACCGTGCAGATCGGCATCACCATGCTCACCACTTTGGAGGGCACCAATTACGAAACGGTGCTGGCCGGGGCCGCCGTGGCCTTGATCCCCGCCGTGCTGCTGTTCCTTTTCCTGCGAAAGAGCATCACCCGCACCATGAGCGGGGGAGCCATCGTTGGATAAAAATATAAGGAGGAACCCACTATGAAGAAACTGACTGCCCTGTTCCTGATCCTCTCCCTGCTGCTGGGCCTTTCCGGCTGCGCCCTGGCGGAAGAACCGGTGAAAATCGTGTTCTGGCATTCCGCGTCCGAAGCGGCGGGGGCGCTGGTGGATAAGTACGTGAAGGATTTCAACGAAACCGTGGGCAAGGAAAAAGGCGTCCAGGTGGAAGCCGTTTTCCAGGGCGCTTACGCCGATTCCGTGAAAAAAATGAACGGCATCCTCACCACCCAAAAGTTTGATACCCTGCCGGACGTGATGCAATTGGACGCTACCGGCAAGGTGAGCTTTTCTTCCGCCGAAACGGCTTACACCGTGGATCAGGCGCTGATCGACCACCCGGAAGCCGACCTGTCCTCCATGCTGGCCCCAGCCATGGCCAACTGGCAGCTCAAGGGCGTGCAGCTGGGCCTGCCCTTCGCCACCTCCACCACCGTGACTTATTACAACAAAACCGTACTGGACGCGGCGGGCTTTTCCGCCCCTCAAACCCTGGCTGACGTGGGCGCGCTCTCTTCCCTGGGCGGGAACGGCGTGACCGTGTACGCCGCCATTCCCAACACCCCCACCTTAGCCAACTGGCTGGGCCAATTGGGCAGCGATTTAGTGAGCAGCCGGAACGGCACCGAAGGCAGCGCCACGGAGCTGGCCTGCATTGAAAACGGCGCGCTGGCGGAATTCCTGACCGCCTGGAAAGCGCTGTACGCATCCGGCGCACTGGCGAATAAAAACGGCTCCGGGGACGAGTTTGTGGCCGGACGGCAATTGATTATGACTGATTCTTCCTCCAAGGTCGCCAACATGATGAACAAGATCGACGGCCGCTTCGAGTTAGGCGTTGCGCCCTATTTGAAGGTAAGTGAAACTTCCGCCTCCGGCGCCACCGTGTCCGGCAGCTGTCTGGTGATGTTCGATCACGGCGACGCCCGCAAGGAAGCGGCCTGGATCTTCGTGCAGTACCTGACCAGCGCTTCCGTGCAGGCGGATTTCGCCGCTGGTACCGGCTATCTGCCCGCCAACAAGGAAGCCCGGGAAAGCGAAACCTGGCAGGCCCTGATCGCGGAGCATCCTCAGTATCAGGTGGGCCTGGATCAGCTGCTGGAAACCCCGGACACCATGCGCAGCGTCACCGTCGGACCCTCCGCCGATTTCTATTACGGCATCATCAACGATATTTCGGATATGCTGGACAGCGACTTGTCCGTGGAGGAAACCGTCGCGCTCATGGCGGACGACCTGGGCGGCATGCTGGCGCAGTACGCGAAAGCGAACCCCTGACCCGTTGCAGAGAGTAGAGAGTAGAGAGTTAAGAGTTGAGAGTTGAGATACAGATGGTTCTACAATTCCACACTGGGTTATGGATGTAGAAAACAAAATCAATCTCAACTCTCCACTCTCAACTCTCAACTCTAAACGCTGGCATACACGCTTAATAATCATAACACAACTATGAGGGGGCTTTGCTCATGGCAGACGCGATCATCAACGGCATGCACGGGTGCAGCCGGGAGGAGGAATACGTGTGCCCCGACGATCCGCTGGTGCGGGAAAAATTGGAATGGTTTCAGGATCAGAAGTTAGGGCTGATGATGCACTTCGGCCTCTATTCCCAGCTGGGCATCTGCGAATCCTGGCCTCTTTCCGACGGCGACGCGGACTGGAGCCGCACGGAAATCGACTGGGAAACGGATGGCAAAGCCTTCCGCGCCCAGTACGAGAATCTGAAAAAGAGCTTCAATCCCGTGCGCCTCCAGCCAGAAGTTTGGGCGGACGTGGCCGCTCGGAACGGCTTCAAATATCTGATTTTCACCACCAAGCACCACGACGGCTTCTGCCTGTTCGATACGAAGTACACCGATTACAAGGTGACGGCCCCGAGCTGCCCTTTCCACACCCACAAATACGCCAACGTCGCCAAGGCGGTGTTCGACGCCTTCCGCGCCCGGGGCGTCGCCATCGCCCCCTATTTTTCCAAGCCGGACTGGCACTGCCCCTGGTATTGGGCGGAGGGCATGGAAAAGCCCGTGGCCTATGACCGCAATCCCACCTACGACCCACAGGCCCATCCCGAAATCTGGGAGCTATACGTACAGTACACCCATAATCAGCTCCTGGAGCTGGTGCGGGATTTGGGTCCCATTGAAGTGCTATGGCTGGACGGCGGTCAGGTGGGGCCGCAGAACGGTCAGGACATCCGCCTGTCTGAATTCATGGCGAAGGCCCGGAAAATTCGGCCTGGCCTGCTCAGCGCCGACCGCACCATCGGCGGCCCCAACGAAAACTACATCACCCCCGAGCAGAGCGTGCCCGCCTCCCCCATCCGCGTGCCCTGGGAAAGCTGCGTCACCGTGGGCACGGCCTTCTCCTACCGGTTCGACGAAACCTACAAAACGCCCCGCCAGCTTGTACACCTGCTGATCGACGTGGTATGCCGAGGCGGTAATTTGGCCCTGAACATCGCCCCCCAGCCGGACGGCAGGCTGCCCGAACCCGCCGTAAAAGCGGTGGACGGCCTGGGCGCTTGGCTCAAAGACAACGGGGAAGCCATTTACGGCACCCGTCTGGCCGACCCCAACGAACAGGGAGCCGTGGCTTTTACCCGCAATGGCGATATCCACTACGCCCTCCTGCGCCTGCCCGAAGGAGAAAAACTGCCAGCCTCCCTGCTGATCCCCTGGCCCCACGCCGCCCGGAAGCTCACCCTGCTGGGCCTGGAAGCCTCTCTTCCTTTTGAACGCACGAACAGCGGCTTGCTTGTACACCTGCCGGAAATCCTTGTAGGCAGCAATCCTATTGCTCCCGCATTCCGAATTGAATAAAAGTGAAAAGTGGAAAGTGAAAAGTGGAGATTTGATTGTCTGACTATCAAACGGCATCCACGATTTGACTTTCCACTTTTAATTTCCACTTTCCACTTTTCACTTTTCACTTTCCATTGTGGGGTTTTCGTGGATCATGATGTGCTTTACCTTAGGGAACTGTTTTTCGATATCGTCGTGTACCTGCTCGGCGATATCGTGAGCCTCGTTCAGGGGCAGGCTCCCGTCCACCGACACTTCCATTTCTACGTAGATGCGATTGCCGAACTGCCGGGTCATGAGCCGATCCACGGCCTGAATGCCGGGATGGTTCAGGGCGCATTCCCGCAGGGCCTTTTCCGTTTCCGCGTCGCAGCTCCGGTCCACCATTTTGTCGATGGCGTCCCGGAAAATATCGTAAGCTGCCTTGCCGATGAACAGGCAAATGCCCACGCTGGCGACGGGGTCCAGTACCGGCAGGCCCATCCGCGCCCCGGCGATGCCGATCAGCGCGCCGATGGAACTCAAGGCGTCGGACCGATGATGCCAGGCGTCGGCTTTGAGGGCGTTGGAATCAATGGCCTTGGCGGCCTTGACGGTATAGCGGTACATGCCCTCCTTCACCGCGATGGACACGAGGGCGGCGATCAGGGCCAGCACGCCGGGGGCTTCCAGGGGGGCAACGTCGGCGGACATGATCTTCATGACCCCTTCATACCCGATCATGAGGCCGGTGATCAAAAGCACCACGGCCAGCACGATGGCCGCCACGCACTCCATGCGCTCGTGGCCGAAAGGATGCTCTTTATCGGAGGCTTTTTCCGCCGCCCGCACGCCGAACATGACGATCACCGTGCTGAACACGTCCGACATGGAATGCACCGCGTCGGACACCATGGCCCCGGAATGGGCAAGCAGCCCCGCCAGCAGCTTCACGGCGGACAGGGCCGTATTCCATAAGATGGTCATTTTGGAAACCCGCATGGCGACCTTAGCGGTGTTTTCCATATTTCCAGCTCCTTCCAGTTGTTTTCTACGCAAAAAACGCGGGAACAAAGCAGTGTATGTCTGTCCCGCGGAATTCATTCTTTTTCCCGCTGCCGCCCGCGCGGCCCGGCTCCCAAGGGCCTGATCAATTTGATCTGATTGTCGGCGTGCTGCGCAACTCGCTGCGCTCGCTTGCCCGCCGACCCGGAAAACCTCCGGTTTTCCTAATCATTATACCGAAACAAACGCAAAAAGGCAAGACTAACCGTTCGGAGGCTTTACGGATGCAAAAAAACGATTTGGCCTTAGAAAAAAAGTGGCTGCGGCAGGAAGCCGCAAAAATCATCAGCAATTTTCCATCCAGTGCCTTAAAAGAAGCCAGCGGGAAAATCACGGTGCAAGTATTATCCTCTCCCCTGTACCGGCAGGCCGCCTCCCTGTTCGTTTACGTAAGTACGGAACAGGAACCGGACACCTGTGCTATCATGGAGGATGCTTGGAAAGCAGGAAAAGCGGTCTATGTGCCCAAATGCTCCGGGCAGGGCCGCATGGACGCCGTGCGCGTTTTCGGCTGGGATGATCTTGCTCCCGGCGCGTATGGCGTCCCTGAACCGGTCGGCGCCCCGGCGGATGGCCTCTTGCCTGCTATTGATTTAGCCGTGGTGCCCTGCGTGTCCGCCACAGCCGAGGGGAAGCGCCTGGGGCACGGCGCGGGATATTATGACCGGTTCCTCCGCGCCCATCCCATGCCCCGCCTGTGCCTGTGCTTTCACGCCTTGCTGCTTACCGACCTGCCCACGGATCAGCTGGACGCGCCCATGGACGCGGTGATCACGGAAGAAGGAACCTTTTCGTCCTGACATATTGACAACCGGACCCCGCGGAAATACAATAAAGACGGAAATCCAAGAGAATACGGAAATACATTGTAAAAAGGGAAGGATTGCCATGAAAGTCGTACTGGAACACCTGACTAAGCGGTTCCCCAGCCGCAGCAAAAAGGGCGACGACGTGATCGCTGTGAACGATTTCGATTTTGAAATTCCCGACGGCAAGCTCATCGGCCTGCTGGGTCCCTCCGGCTGCGGAAAAAGCACCACCCTGAACCTGATTTCCGGCCTGGAAGCCCCCACCAGCGGCAGGATTCTGTTTGGGGACGACGACGTGACCCGCCTGCCGCCGGAAAACCGGGGTGTGGGCCTGGTGTTTCAGAATTACGCCCTGTATCCCCACCTGACGGTGCTGGAAAACATCATGTTCCCCCTGCAAAACCTGAAGGGCGCGGACAGGCCCACCAAGCCCCAGATGATCGAGCGGGCAAAGAAAGCCGCCAAGCTGGTGCAGATCGACGGATTGCTGGACCGCAAGCCCAGCGAAATGTCCGGCGGCCAACAGCAGCGCGTCGCCATCGCCCGGGCGCTGGTGAAAATGCCCCGGGTCTTGCTGCTGGACGAGCCACTGTCCAACCTGGACGCGCGGCTCCGTTTGCAGACCCGTGAAGAAATCCGCCGCATCCAGCAGGAAACGGGCATCACCACCATTTTCGTCACCCACGACCAGGACGAGGCCATGAGCATTTCGGATATGATCGTGGTGATGAAGGCGGGCATCCTCCAGCAGATCGGCGCGCCCCAGGAGGTATACGACGACCCCGTGAACCTGTTCGTCGCCACGTTCCTCGGCGTGCCGCCCATCAACGTGTTCGACGGCGAAGTGAAAAAAGGAAAGCTGTATTTGGGCGACCAGGCCGTGCTGGACGTGCCCGGCGTCGCCGACCAAAAAGTGGCCGTGGGCGTCCGTCCCGAGGGCTTCATTCTGGATGAAAACGGCCCCATGGAAGTGAAGCTCGAGCGCGTGGAGGTCATGGGCCGGGACACCAGCGTGGTTTCCACCCATCCCGCCAGCCGGAACGTGCAGATCCGCTCCATCATTCCCGCCCGGAACAAGGTGGATAAAGGGGCGCCCACCGTGCGTTTCTCCCTCATGCCGGACAAGGTGTTCCTGTTCAAGGCGGACACGGAAGAACGCATTCCCGTGGACGCTTACTAAGGGAAACGGAGGACGGCAATGAAAAAAAGAAGTATGAAGGGCTGGCTGTACCTGCTGCCGGCCATGCTGTTCTTAGGCGCGTTCATGGTGTACCCCCTCATCGACGTGCTGGTGTATTCCTTTGAAGAAGGGTACAATTCCGCTAGCCAGACCTATTTCGGCGTGGGGCTGTACAATTATTCCTACGTGCTGCGGGACCCCTATTTCCTCCAGGCGGTGAAGAATACCTTCTTGCTGGTCATCATCACGGTGCCCCTGTCCACCCTGATCGCGCTTTGCATTTCCCTGGGTCTCAACGCCATCAAGCCCCTGCGCAACCTGTTCCAGACTGTGTATTTTTTGCCCTACGTGACCAACACCCTGGCCGTGGGGCTGGTGTTCATGATCCTGTTCAAGAAAACCGCCTACACCGACGGCCTCATCAACCTGATGATCCAGTGGTTCGGCGGCCAGAGCGTGGACTTCATCGACGGGCCGTACTGGGCCAAGATGTTCGTGCTGTGCTTCTACACCATCTGGGTGGTCTTGCCCTTCAAAATATTGATTTTGACCAGCGCTTTGGCATCCGTGAACCCGGAATATTACAGCGCGGCCAAGATGGACGGCACCAGGTCCTTCCGCATCTTCTATAAAATCACTCTGCCCATGATCTCCCCCATGATCTTCTATTTGGTGATCACAGGCTTTATTGGGGCCTTCAAGGCGTATAGCGACGCCATCGCCCTGTTTGGCACAAACCTGAATGTCGCGGGCATGAACACCATCGTGGGCTATGTGTACGATATGCTGTACGGCAACAGCGGCGGCTATCCCTCCTTCGCTTCCGCCGCCGCGCTGATCCTGTTCGCCATCGTGCTGACCATCACCTGCATTAACCTGATGATCAGCAAGAAGAGCGTACACTACTGAGGGGGCAGGCGCAATGGAAAAGAAATTGGACTTTGACAAAATCGAACGCCGCGCCGCTTTCCGCAAGCGGGCCTTTACGGCGGCGGACTACGTAATGCTGACCGTGTGGGCCGTGATGGTGCTGTTCCCCTTCTACTGGATGCTGCTCACCTCCGTCAAGAGCTACAGCTCCTACAGCGCTGAACGTATTCCCCAGTTCTTTACCCTGGCCCCCACCCTGCAAAGCTATCAGGCGGCTTTCACCACCGCGCCCCTGGGGCGGTATTTCCTGAACACCGTCCTTTACACCGTGGTCACCACGGGGCTGATGATGGCGGTGATCATCCCGGCGGCCTTTGCTTTCGCCCGGCTGGATTTTCCGGGAAAAACCATCGCCTTTACCCTGTTCCTGTCCCTCATGATGATCCCCAACGAACTGGTGGTGATCACCAATTTCGTTACCATCACCAATTTGAACCTGCGCAACACCTTTACGGGCCTGATTCTGCCCTCGGTGACCAGCGTGTTCTACATTTACCTGCTGAAAGAAAACTTTGAGCAGATACCGGACGAATTGTACAAGGCGGCCCGGGTGGACGGCACATCGGATTTCAAATACCTGACGCGGGTGATGATCCCCATCAGCAAGCCCACCCTGGTGACCATCGTGATCCTCAAGGTGATCGAGTGCTGGAATTCCTACGTGTGGCCCCGCCTGATCACCGATAACGCCAATTACTTCCTGGTTTCCAACGGCATTCAGGAAATCCGGGAAAGCGGCCTTGGCCGGGAAAACATTCCCGCCATGATGGCGGCGGTGGTGGTCATTTCCGTGCCGCTGATCGTGCTGTTCCTGATTTTCCGCAAAAAAGTCATGGCGGGGGTCTCCCGGGGAGGTACAAAGGGATGAGAAAGATCAAGATTGCTTTGGTATTCGCCCTGCTCCTGTCCCTGTGCCTTACGATGACGGGCTGCCACGGCTCCCAGGATTCCAGCGCCTTCGCGGTTCCCGCGGCTTTTGACGCCAGCCGGGAATACAAAATCACCTTCTGGGCCAAGAACGATACCAACCGATCCCAGACCGCCGTGTATGAAAAAGCCATCGAGACCTTCCAGGCCCTGTATCCCAACATTCATGTGAACATTCGCCTGTACACCGATTACGGCCGCATTCACGACGACGTGATCACCAACATCGCCACCAACACCACTCCCAACGTGTGCATCACCTATCCCGACCACATCGCCAAGTACCTGATTGGCGAGAACGTGGTCGTCCCCCTGGACGAGCTGTTTGTCAATGAAAAGTACGGCCTTGGGGGCAGCGAGGTGCGGTTCGACAGCCCTTCTCTTTCCGAAATGGTGCCCCAGTTCTTAGAGGAATGCAAGATCGGCGGTCAAACCTTCGCCATTCCCTTCATGCGCTCCACGGAAGCGCTGTACATCAACAAAACCTTCGTGGAAAAGCTTGGCTACACGGTGCCGGACGTACCAACCTGGGATTTTGTGTGGGAGGTGGCCGACGCCGCCGCGCAGAAGGACGAGGACGGCAATTACCTGCTGAACGGCCAGAAGACCATGATCCCCTTCATCTATAAGTCCACGGACAATATGATGATCCAGATGTTAAAGCAGAAGGACGCCCCCTACTCCACCGCGGCGGGAGACATTCTGATTTTCAACGATACCACCAAAGAGCTGCTGTACACCGTGCGGGATCACGTGCAGACCGGCGCGTTCTCCACCTTCAAAATCTCCAGCTATCCCGGCAACTTCCTGAACGCGGGCCAGTGCGTCTTCGCGGCGGACTCCACCGCCGGGGCCACCTGGATGGGTCCCCACGCCCCCAATATGGACATCGCCGCCGATCAGGTGGTGGATTTTGAAATCGTGGTACGCCCCATTCCCCAGTTCGACCCGGAGCATCCCATCATGATCTCGCAGGGTCCCTCCGTGTGCGTCTTTAACAAAGAAGACCCCCAGGAGGTGCTGGCGGCCTGGCTGTTCGCCCAATATCTGTTAAGCGATCCGGTGCAGGTGGGCTACGCCCTCACGGAGGGCTACGTGCCTGTGACCCTGAAAGCTCAGCAGACCGCCGAATACCAGGACTATTTGAGCCGCAAGGGCGAGGACAATGAAACGTATTACTCCGTCAAGTTAGACGCGGCGGAGCTGCTCATGGCGAACACGGCCAACACCTTCGTCACCCCGGTGTTCAACGGCTCCGCCTCCCTGCGGGACGCCGCCGGGCAGCTGATCGAGTATGTAGTCAAAAACGTGCGCCGAAATAACCCGGTGGACGACGCTTTCATTGAATCCCTGTACAGCCAAATCAACTCCCTGTACCGCCTGGACCAGAACGCCAACGAGGCCAACGAAGCGGGCAGCAGCAAGACCCAATTGGGCGAATTGCCCGGCACCGCCGTGGCGCTGCTGGCCACGCTGGCCGCCGCCTGGGTGCTGATCGCGGCGTATTGGCTGCTTGAGACCGTGAAGCAGCGCCGCGCCCGGCAAAAAAAGGAAAACAATGGATGACAAACGCGGCAGTTTGTGATAGAATGAAAGGGTCCCTTGAAGGGGACCCTTTTTCAGCATCACATTCGGACCGTCAAAGGAGACGCTTATGAACATCAAAGTCACCGCGGACAGCACATGCGATTTATCGCCCGAGCTGCTTGCCCAGTACGATATCACCCTCACGCCCCTGTCCGTCATCAAGGACGGCCAGGCCTACCTGGACGGCGTGGACATCAATCCCGAAATCATTTACCGCCACGTGGATAACGGCGGCGCCCTGTGCAGCACCTCCGCCGTGAACGTGGACAGCTACCGCAGCCTGTTCGGAGCATTGTCCCCCAAGTACGACGCGGTGATCCACGTCACCATCGGTTCCCTGTTTTCCGCCTGCTACCAGAACGCCACCATCGCGGCGGCCAATTATCCCAACGTATACGTGGTGGACAGCATGAACCTGTCCACCGGCCAGGGGCATCTGGTGATCGAAGCGGCCCAGCTGGCCGCCCAAGGGCTGAGCGCCATGGAAATCTGTTCCCAACTCAATGCCATGCGGGGCCGGGTCAGCGCCAGCTTCATCATGGACAGGCTGGACTATATGCAGAAGGGCGGTCGCTGCTCCGCCGTGACCCTGCTGGGGAGCAAGCTGCTGAAAATCAAGCCCTGCATCGCCGTCCGCGACGGCGCCATGGGCGTGGTGGAAAAATACCGGGGCAGCTTTGATAAGTGCGTGGAAAAGTATGTGAAGGACATGCTCAAGGATCGCAAGGACCTGCGGCTGGACCGCATTTTTATCACCCATTCCCCGGTGCCGGACGGCGCGGTAGAAATCGCGCGGGAAACCATCCGCAAATACGCGGACTTCCAGAACATTTACGAAACCAGCGCGGGCTGCACCGTGTCCTGCCACTGCGGGCCGGGCACATTGGGCATCCTGTTTGTCACCAAATAGAGCGAAAAAGCGAAATTTTATTGACATCAAGGCGCTTCCCTTTTATAATGATTGCTGGGCTGTGACGGGAACAGCTTTGCCGTCGGCTGGACAAAGAGAGCGCGTCCGCAGGCTGAAAGACGCGCGCCGCCAAAGCAAAGGAGACACCCCTGAGCCTTCCCGGATTTCCGGGCGCATCCCCGCGTTATCGGGCAAAAGCGGCGCAGACTGAGAGAGTAATATTCCGAGCCATGCAGGAATATCGAAAGGATTCCTTGCGGTTTTCTCGGAAGGGGACGAAGCGCGGACAGCCGCCAGTGGCGGATGCCCTGTCCGCGCTGAGGTCAGCCGAAACGAGCAATGTCCGCATGAAGCGGACTTGCGACGATTGAGGCTGCGGATCGGGGGGAAACCGCTCTTTGACCTTCAAAGAGCGGTTTCCCCCAGAAAATCCCATTCTCCCCTTCAGTGCGCAAGCAGGGTGGCACCGCGAAGGTTTTCTTCGTCCCATGCGTTTGCATGGGCGTATTTTTTTACAGGAGGATGAATCAAAATGTTGACGCAAGCGCCCAAGGGCACAAGGGACATGCTTCCCCAGGACGCCTATCTGTGGCAGTGGATCGAGCAGAAGGAACGGGAGGCGGCGAAGCTGGCGGGCTACCGGGAAATCCGCACCCCCGTTTTCGAGCATACCGAACTTTTCCTGCGCGGCGTGGGCGATACCACGGACATCGTGCAGAAGGAAATGTACACGTTCAAGGACAAGGGCGACCGTTCCATTACCTTAAAGCCGGAGGGCACCGCCGGAGCCGTGCGTGCGTTCATCGAAAATCACCTGTTCCAGGAAGCGCTGCCCTGCAAGGTGTATTATCTGAACGCGCCCATTTTCCGCTATGAGAATCCCCAGAGCGGGCGTCTTCGGGAGCATCACCAGTTCGGCATGGAATGCTTCGGCGGCAAGGAGCCCACGGTGGAAGCGGAATTGATTTCCACCCTGTACGGCTTCCTCACCGGCCTGGGTCTCAAAAACCTGTGCGTGCACATCAATTCCATCGGCTGTCCGGCGTGCCGCCCCAAGTACCACCAGACCCTGAAAAACTACTTGGGCGAACGCATCCACGAAATGTGCGAAACCTGCCAGGGCCGTTTTGAGAAAAACCCCCTGCGCATCCTGGACTGCAAGGAAGAAAAATGCAAGGCCATCGTGAAGGACGCGCCCCTGATCCTGGACTGCCTGTGCGACGAGTGCAAAGAACACTTTGAGCAATTGCAGGCGCTTCTGACCGCCCAGGGCATCCCCTTCCAGATCGATCCCCACATCGTGCGGGGCCTGGACTACTACACCAAAACCGTGTTCGAGATCATCATGCAGGCGGGCCGGGAAGGCCTGGCCCTGTGCGGCGGGGGCCGGTACGACGGGCTGGTGGAGCAGCTCGGCGGTCCCGCCACCCCGGCGGCGGGCTTCGGCATCGGCGCGGAACGCATTTTGATGGAGCTGCGCAACCAGAACCTGCTGCCCGAAATGCCCTCCGTTACCGACGTGTACGTGGCGAACTTAGGCGCGGACATGAAAATTCCCGCCTTCACCTTCGCCCAGAAGCTGCGGGAAAAGGGCGTAAAGGCCGATTCCGATTTGACGGGCCGTTCCCTGAAAGCACAATTCAAGTTCGCCGATAAGATCGGGGCCAAGTATATCGTCATCGTGGGCGGTGACGAGTATGCCCGGGGCACGGTGAAGCTGCGCAACATGGAAACCAAGGAAGAAAAGGAAATCGCGCTGGAAAGCGCGGCGGAAGAAATCGCAAAAACAGATTGCTGACGGGATGATTCAGCCGGTTGTGATCAATATACAGCAGAAAGAATGTCGATGGGAGGAAACAACATGAAAAAGCGGCTTGCTTTTATCCTTCTGCTGTGTCTGATAGCCCTTGTGCCGGTCGCCGGTGCGGTCACGGATTATTTATCGGCTTATTCCTCGTGGGTGTCCGTGGAGGCCGCTCAGTCTGCCAGGGATTATACCCCGCCGGTCACGCTATCCGAGAAAGAAATGTCCATCTTTCAATTGGGCTATGCATGCGGCTATGATTCGGCAAAGAGCTTGGATGAACTCAGGTTGGTCCTTCCGGAGGGCTTAGACGCGCTCAAGACCCGCGCCGATTTGGGCACAGAGGAAGGGCTGGAGGTATTCATCGTTAATACCGAAACGAATAAGTTTCATCGGGTTGGATGCTCCGCGGAAAAGAAAATCCTGCCGGAGCACCGGAAAGAAATCGTCTCCACCTTTGAAGCTGTCCGTGATATGGGTTATTCTCCCTGCGGTATCTGCATGAAAAATAAATGATCTGACAGTTGTTTACTCAATCATAAAGATAGGAGATAGAAAAACATGAACCGAAATCTCATTGCCAACATCGTCTGCGGCGAAACCAACAAAATCCAGGGCTTTGTGGAAAACCTGCGCAACAAGCGCACCATGGCCTTCCTGGTCATCCGCGACCATTCCGGGCGCCTGCAGGTGACCATCGAAAAGGAAAAGCACCCCGATCTGGCCGCCATCGTGGATCAGCTCACCGTGGAAAGCGTGGTCACCTGCATCGGCCCCGTGGTGGAAAATGAATACGTGAAAATGGGCGGCAAGGAAATGCTGCCGGAGGAAATGGAAATCCTCTCCATTGCCGAGCCCCTGCCCCTCACCAAGGACGCCGCCATCGACAGCCGCATGGACTACCGCTGGGTGGACCTGCGCAGCGACAAGAACACCCTGATCTTCAAGGCCCAGACCGAGCTGGTGGGTTCCATGCGGGATTTCTGCCGCAGCAAGGGCTTTATGGAAATCCACACCCCCAAGCTCATCGGCGCGGCCAGCGAAAGCGGCAGCGACGTGTTCGAACTCAAATACTTCGACCGGAAAGCCTACCTTTCCCAGAGCCCCCAGTTCTACAAGCAGATGGCCATGGCCGCGGGCTTTGACCGCATCTTTGAAGTGGGCCCCGTGTTCCGCGCCGAAAAGTCCTTCACCAACAAGCACGCCACCGAATTCACCGGCTTTGACGTGGAAATGAGCTACATCACCTCCTTCCGGGACGTGATGGTCTTTGAAGCGGAGCTGCTGCAATACGCCCTCAAGAACGTGCAGGAAAAGTACGGCGACCAGATCAAGGCCCTCTACGGCCTGGACACCATCGTGCCCACCCTGCCCTTCCCGGAAATGAAGCTGGCGGACGTGTATAAGGAACTGGAAGAACGGTACCGCTACAAGGTGGACGACAGCGAGAAAAACGACCTGACCACCGACGCCGAGCACCTCTGCGCCAAGCTGTCCATGGACAAGTTCGGCCATGAATTCCTCTTCGTTACGGATTACGGCCCCGAAAAGCGCGCATTCTATCATATGCGGGACGAGCACGGCATGCCCCTGGGCTACGACCTCATCTGGCGCGGCACCGAAATCACCACCGGCGCACAGCGCGAACACCGCTATGAGCAGCTCCGCAAGCAGGCCGACGAAAAAGGCTTGGGCGAGGACGTGAAATTCTACATGGATTTCTTCCGCTACGGCTGCCCGCCCCATGGCGGCTTCGGCTTAGGCGTGGACCGTCTCACCATGCTGCTGCTGGGCCTGAGCATCAAGGAAGTCATGTTCCTGTTCCGCGGCCCCAACCGCATCACGCCGTAATACAGCTTTTTTCCGGGCTCTTTGTGACCAAAGAGCGGTTTCCCCCGCTCCCCCTTCCGAGAAAGACATAAAAGGGTAGACTTTTCAATAGCATTCAGCGTTGATCGCGTTACTACTCAACCCCAGGGGGTGTCGGGGGCCGCAGCCCCCGACTTTTAATCCGCACCGGCGGCGTGTACGCCGGGAGGACGGAAAATTTCAGGAGGGAGCGCAGACGACCAGATGAAATTTTCCTTCCTTGCGGTTTTTCCGCCCGGAAATTCCGCAGGAATTTTAGGAAAAACCGCAGGAGGTTCCCGAAAGGGGGAATCCTTCCCCCTTTCGCGTTACTACGAAGCCGTAAGGCTGAGTAGTAACGATTTTAGTTGCCAAACGCCCCAAAATCTGCTATAATGAAATATCCTTTTAAGGAGGTGCTTTTGTATGCCGCAAAAAAACCCGCAGAAAACTGCAAAGAAAGATAACCTCCCCGTCACCAAGGTGGACGTGGATCTGCAGAACGGCGGCACCATCAGTTATGCCAATGAAGTGATCGCCACCATCGCCGGCGTGGCCGCCAATGAAATCGAGGGCATCGCCGGGATGTGCGTCAGCGGCGGCTTCAGCGATATTTTGGGCCGCAACAGGAACATCACCCGGGGCGTGAAGGTGGAAGTGGGCAGCCAGGAAGCGGCGGTGGATCTGTACATCATCGTGGAATACGGCTACCCCATCCAGAAAGTCTCCGCCGAGGTGCAGGAAAACGTGCGCCGCGCCCTGGAAAGCCTGACCGGCCTGCGCGTAGTGCGCGTGGACGTACACGTGCAGGGCGTCAGCTTTGAAAAAGAAAAGAAGCAGACCCAGAACATCTTAGAGGCCACCAAGAATCCCGTGCTGGCCGAGCCTGAAACGCCCGCCCCCGCGCCGACGCCGGCGCCGGAAGCTCCGAAGGAGGAGCAAAAGCCCCAGGAGGCCGAAGCCCCCGCGGAACCCGTCGTTCCCCAGGACGCGCAGGCGGAACCCGTGCAGGAGGACGCGGAATTCGACAGCGACGTGCTGGTCGAGGAAGCCAGCTTGGAAGCCGACCCTGCGGAAGCCGAACAGACCGCCCAGGACGCGCCCGCCGAAGCCCCCGTTCAGGAGGAAGCCCCCAAAACCAAAACCCGCAAAAAGACGCAGCCCGGGAAAGACGCCCAGCCGGAGTCTTCCCCCAAGCGGCCCCACGGCCGTGTCCGCGCCTGATATGCCGATCCAGTTTCCTTTTGAAAAGCGCCGCGCGGCGCTGTGAACCGGTATAAAAAGGAGCGAATTCAATGAAAATGAAGTTGTGGGATCGCCTGATCTTGTGTTTCGGCGCTTTGCTGAACCTCGCTTCCGGCGTATTGCTGTTTTTGCAGGGGCTTCAGGCGAACAATAATATCCTGTATATCGTCTGCGCCGTTCTGCTGGCGGCTTTCGGCGTGTATTTGGTTCTGCTGCTCCGCCGCTGCATCGTCAAGCGCAATGAATTCGTGATTCAGCGCACGGAAAGCGGCGAGCTGCGCATCGCGGTGAAGGCCATTGAAAACCAGGTGCAGAAATGCATCGACCTGCATGAGGAAATCCAGGTCAACACCATGAATATCCTCACCAACCGGGAAGGCGTGGTGGTGGATCTGGTCGTTACCCTGGCCAACAACATTTCCATCCCTCTGGCGGTGGCCTCCCTGCAAAAGCAGATCAAGCAGTATCTGGTGGCCTCCTCCGGCATCGAGGTGAAGGAAGTGCGCGTATCGGTGGAGTCCACCCAGAACACCGCGCTGTCCGACGCGCTCAGCCCGGAAGGCGAATCCTCCGAAAAGCCCGCCGCCAAGGAAGAAAAGAAAGCCCCCATGCATCAGCGCCTCTTCGGCAGGGCGGACGAACCCGCCATCGTGCCCGAACCGCCTAAGGAAGAATGCACGGAGGACGAGGAAGCCGCCGACGAAGCGGAAACCGAGGAAGCGGCGGAAGTGGAAGAAGCCAAGGAGCCTTCCCCCTGGGTTCGGCCCGATGAAGAACCGACGGCGGAAGCCGTTCAGGAATCCGAAATAACGGAAGCCGCCCCCGTGGAAGTCCCTGAAACGCCGGAAGTGCCGGAAGCGCCGGAAAAACTTCCCGAAACCGTTTCCGAATCGGAAATCATACCGGAATCGGAGGAACGCACCCATGAGTGACCGCAACGATCGTCCTTCTCTGCCGCGCATTTTCAAGGTCGGCACGCCGGAATGCGCCATCTTTTCCTGCGCGGCGGCTGTCGGCGTGGGGCTGCTGCTGCTGACGGTGGGCTTCTGGAAAGCCCTGTGGATCGCCCTGTTAGGCGCGGTGGGCGCTTTCTTAGGCGGAGTCAGCAATAAAAAGGAAATCGTGAAAAACGTGCTGAACCGCGTGATCCCGGATAAGAAGACCGTACTCTATCGGGAGCAGTGCCCCGATATCGTCAAGGCCGTGCGGGACGCAACCGCCAAGGACGAAAGCGCCCAGGAGAGCGAAAGCGAACCCGAGCAGGAGCAGGAACAGGAATAATTACAAAGGATCGGAGATAAATCCATGTCGCGTAAATCGGCACGGGCTGCGGCCGTGCAAATGGTGTATGAGCGGATGTTAGGCGGCGAAGGCGGCGAAGAAACCCTGCGCGGCCTGATTGAATTCACCCCGGAGGAGGACGATCAGGCTTACATTGATTCTCTGCTTTTCGGCGTGGAAGCCCACGGGGATGAACTGGACGGGCAGATCGAAAAGTGCCTCAAGGGCTGGACCCTGGACCGTATCGCCAAGGTGGACCGGGCCGTGCTGCGGGTTGCGGCGTATGAGCTGTGCCACGACCGGAAGACCCCGGACGCCGTAGTGATCAACGAGGCCGTGGCCCTGGCCCAGCGGTTCGATTCCCCCACGGCGGCCAAATTCGTCAACGGCGTTTTGTCCACGCTGCTGGCAGAGCGGGATCAGGGAGAAAACGCCTGATGCTGGCCCTGGGGCTGGATACAAGCTGCTATACCACATCCGCCGCCCTGTGCAGCGCAAGCGGCCTGCCCCGGCAGGAAAGGCGGCTTTTGCCGGTACCAAAGGGTGAACGCGGCCTTCGCCAAAGCGAGGCCGTTTTTGCGCATGTAAGGCAGCTTCCCAAGGTGCTGCTGCCGCTGCTGGCCGAAAACAAAGAAAAAATCGCTTGCGTCTGCGCCTCCGACCGTCCCCGGGACGGGGAGGATTCCTATATGCCCGTGTTTCAGGTGGGCATGAGCCAGGGACAGGCCCTGGCGGCGGCGCTGAACGTGCCTTTTTTCACCACCACCCACCAGCGGGGCCACATCGCCGCCGCGAAATACGGAACGGGGCTTACGGCAGACCGATTTATCGCCCTGCATCTGTCCGGCGGCACCACCGATACCCTGTTGATTAACGGAAACGAATTGAAACCTCTTGGTACATCATCCGATTTGCACGCCGGGCAATTGGTGGATCGGATCGGCGTGAAACTGGGCCTCCCCTTCCCCGCCGGGCCATATTTGGAGGAACTGGCGGTCAAAGGAGAAAAGAAAAACCGGGTGCCGGTGAGCTTTGAATCAGGCGGCCTGCGCTGCCACCTGTCCGGAGCGGAAGCCCAATTGCTGCGCATGATCGACACAGGCGAAGCCAAGGAAAACGTGGCCGCCGAGGCGTATGGCGTGCTGTGCCGTACGGTACTGCGGCTGGTGCAGGCGGCGGCGGAAACCAGCGATATAAAAGACGTACTGATCGCCGGGGGCGTGGCGTCTTCCCGTTTATTACGGAACATGCTGAACGAACGGAACGAAAAGCGGCGGACAGGCTTAAAGCTGTACTTTGGACGCCCCGAATTTTCCGGCGACAACGCCGTGGGCGTGGCGCTGATCGGGCTGGAACAGCTTTCAAAGGAGTAACATATGGCTATTTTAATGGATGGCAAGGTTTTGGCCGCGGAGCAAATGGCGGCCCTGAAAAAACGGGTGGACGCCCTGAAAGCGGCTGGCCGCACGGTGGGTTTAGCGGTCATTTTGGTGGGTGACGATCCCGCCAGTCAGGTGTATGTGCGCAACAAGGGAAAAGCCTGCGAGGAATTGGGCATCCTGTCCGAAACCCTGCGCCTGCCCGCCG
This sequence comes from uncultured Christensenellaceae bacterium, assembly GCA_905234985.1. Lineage (GTDB taxonomy): Bacteria > Bacillota > Clostridia > Christensenellales > Aristaeellaceae > RUG563. Next base: position 49,796 of record CAJOJQ010000017.1, on the reverse strand, counting down.
AAACCACCCAGGAAGAATTGGAAGCGGAAATCGACCGCTTGAACGGGGACAGCCAGATCGACGGCATCCTGGTGCAGCTTCCCCTGCCCAAGCATTTGGACGAGGCTCGCGCTTTAGCCAAAATCATCCCTGAAAAGGATGTGGACGGCTTTCATATCGAAAACGCCGGTAAGCTGTTCACCGGCCAGCCCGGCGTGGTGGCGTGTACGCCCAAAGGCATCCTGCACATGCTGAAAGCCTGCGGCGTGCCGCTGGCGGGAAAAGAAGCGGTGGTCATCGGCCGCAGCAACATCGTGGGCAAGCCCGTTGCCATGCTGCTGCTGAACGAAAACTGCACCGTCACCATCTGCCATTCCCGCACTGCCGATCTTGCTTACCACACCCGCCGGGCGGATATCCTGGTGGCCGCCGTGGGCAAGCCCAAATTCGTTACCGCCGATATGGTGAAGCCCGGAGCCGCCGTGGTGGATGTGGGCATCAACCGAGTGGACGGCAAGGTGGTGGGCGACGTGGATTTCGACAGCGTGGAAAAGGTGGCGGGGTACATCTCCCCCGTGCCCGGCGGCGTGGGCAAAATGACCATCTGCATGCTGATGGAAAACACCATTGAAACCGCAGAACGGAAAGGATGAAAACATTGAGTTGAGAGTTGGGAGTTGAGAGTTGAGATTTATTTGGCTGGTCAAAATACGATCCTCTTACAACGAACACTCTTTATCTCAACTCTCAACTCTCCACTCTTAACTCTCTCTTTCCTCGAAGGGAGGCACCCCATGCCCTGGACGCTGACGGTAACAGAATTGAATGATTATGTGCGCCGCACGTTAGCCAGCGATCCGGCCCTGCGCTTTCTTTCCCTGCGGGGGGAAATCAGCGATTTTAAGAAATACGCCTCCGGCCACTGGTATTTCACGTTAAAGGACGAAGCCTGCATGATCCAATGCGTATGCTTCCGGCAGTACAACATGCGTTTGGATTTCCGTCCTGAAAACGGCATGAAAGTCGTTTTGACCGGGGCGGTGGGCCTGTATCCCGAGCGGGGCAGCTACCAGTTTTACGCCGAATCCATGACCCGGGACGGAGTGGGCGAGCTGTTTTTGAAGTTAGAGGCCCTGAAAAACAAGCTGATGAAGGAAGGGCTGTTCGACGTAGCGAAGAAGCGGCCCCTTCCCCTGCTGCCGAGGGCTATCGGCGTGGTCACCTCCCGTTCCGGGGCGGTGATCCACGATATCGCCACCGTCACCCGCCGCCGTTTTCCCGCCATGCAAATCATCCTGCGGCCCGCCCAGGTGCAGGGCGAGGGCGCGGCGGAGGATATCGCCCAGGGCATCGCGGAAATCTCGGCCCTGCCCCAGGTGGACGTGATCATTGTGGGCCGGGGCGGCGGTTCCTTAGAGGATTTATGGGCCTTCAACGAGGAAATCGTGGTGCGCGCCATCGCCGCCTGTCCGGTACCGGTGGTATCCGCCGTGGGCCATGAGGTGGACGTGACCCTGGCCGATTTGGCGGCGGACGTGCGGGCCGCCACGCCTTCCGTGGCGGCGGAGGTGTGCGTGCCGGAAAAAGACGCGCTGATCGCCACCATCCAGAAAATGCGGGCGAGCATGGAGCGGGCCGGGGAAAACCTGATTTTGTCCCGCCGCTCCCGTTTGGCCCTGTGCGAAAAGCGGCTGGCCGCCCGGCACCCCGCCGCCCTGCTGCGGGACTTTAAGGCCCGGGCAGACCTATTGGAACATCGCCTGCAAGCCCTGACCGAACGCAAACTGACCCTGCTGAAAGCCCAGACCGCCGCCCTCAGCGACAAGCTGAACGCCTTGGGGCCGCGCCAAGCCCTGAACCGGGGCTATGCCATCCTGCTGAACGGCAAAACCGCCGTGACCCAGGTGGAGCAGGCGGCGGAGGAAATGACCGTGCTTTTGCAGGACGGCGCCCTGCGAGTGAAAACGCTCAGCAGGCGGAAGGAGGATCCCTTTGGCGAAGAAACAAGCATCCTTTGAGGACCGGCTGATGGAGCTGGAAGACTTGGTGAAGAAAATGGAGGGCGGCTCCCTTCCGCTGACCGAGGCCCTGACCGCCTACGAGGCGGGCATGAAGCTGTCCAAACAGCTGACCGAGGAACTGGACGCGGCGGAAAAGCGCATGTTAGAGCTATCCGGCGGCCAGACCCTGCCCATGGAGGACGCGCCATGACCCCGAAAGAAACGCTGAACGCTTACAAAGAGCGGCTGGAAGCCTATTTAGACGCCCTTCCGCTTTCCGGCGCGCCGGATCAGCTGAAAGAAGCCATGCGGTACAGCCTGCTTGGCGGCGGCAAGCGCTTGCGGGGGTGCCTGCTGCTCATGGCGTGCGAGATGGCGGGGGGCACGGTTTCGGAAGCCCTGCCCTTTGCGGCCGCGCTGGAAATGATTCACGCCTATTCCCTGATTCACGACGATCTGCCCGCCATGGACAACGATACCCTGCGCCGGGGCAAGCCCACCAATCACGTGGTGTTCGGCGAGGCCATGGCCATTTTGGCGGGGGACGGCCTGCTGACCCACGCCTTTGAAATCATGGCCGCTTCCGACCATCCCCGGGCCTTCCGCGCCTTGGGCGAGATCGCAAGGGCCGCAGGCGTGGGCGGCATGTTAGGCGGGCAGGTGCTGGACGTGACCAACGAGGGGGCCGCGCCGGAAAAAGCGCTGGTAGAGGCGATCCAGCGGGGCAAAACCGCCGCCCTGCTCACCGCCCCCGTTACCGCCGGACTGATTTTGGGCGGCGCGGACGAAAAGCAAATCGAAGCGGGCCGGGCATACGGCTATCATTTGGGCATGGCCTTCCAGATCGTGGACGATATTCTGGACGTGGAGGGCGACCCCGCCCTCATGGGCAAAACCTTGGGCAAGGACGAAGCGGAAGGAAAGCTCACCTGGCCCGCCTGCGTGGGGCTTTCCCAGGCGAAACGGGACGCCGCCGCCCACATCGACGCCGCTGTGAAAGCGCTGGACGTCTTCGGCGGCGCGGCGGATGGGCTGAAGGCCTTAGCGTATTCTTCCCTGCATCGCGTACAATAGAACAAGGGGGATTTCCGTGCAGTTTTTTGTGGATTTATGGTCCAACGGGCCGCTGAAATGCGGCGTTCTCTCCTGGGCCGTGGCGCAGTTCATCAAAGTGCTGATCAACCTTTGGCTGAATAAAAAGCTGGATTGGCGGCGCTGCTTCGGCATGGGCGGCATGCCGTCCTCCCACACCTCGCTGGTCATTTCCCTGGTGATTTCCATCGGCTTTCAGGAGGGCGTGCAGTCCAGCATGTTCGCCGTGGCGCTGGCCCTGGCCGCCGTGGTGATTTACGACGCTTTGGGCGTGCGCCGGGAAACGGGACGGCAAAGCGAGGTGCTGAACCAGATCATCACCGAAATGCTGGTGGAGGGCAAACCCATTACGGAAAAGCAGCTCAAGGAGCTGGTGGGCCACACCCCCCTGGAGGTGCTGGGCGGCCTGATCGTGGGCATTTCGGTCACGCTGATTTTCATTTGACGGAAGCATCATGTTTTCAATTTGAAGGAGGATACCCGCAATGATGGATCAATTTATGGAGCAGGTCGTCACCAAACGGAATCAGACCGTACAGAACATTACCTACATCGTCGCCTGGATCTCGCTGATCCTCATGGGCGCCATGGCGTTCCTGCAATTCACCTCCATCACCGCCGTGCTGAGCCAGTACGGCTTCGGCGTGGAGTTTTTTATCACCTTGGCCCAGCTGGTGGTGTTCGGCGGCCTGGCCGTCGTCATTTACCTGTACAAGGACCGCGTCAAGCTGGAATATGAGTACACCTTCACCAACGGCCAGCTGGATTTCGCCCAGGTGTTCAACAACAGGAAGCGCAAGAACTTAGGCACTATGAACATCAAGAACCTGGAAGCCTGCGGCCTGGTGGCCTCCGGCTCCTTCAACCGCTACATCAACATGCAGGGCATCAAGCGCACCAACTGGTTTTTGAACCGGGAAGCGGAGCTGCTTTACTTCTTCTATCAAAAGAACGGGGAAAAGCACATCATCATCATCGAACCCAACGAAGAAATGCTGGGCATGATCAAGCGCAGCCTGCCCCAGGGAGCGTGGCAGAACAATTGACGATGTCCATTTATTTAGATAACAGCGCCACCACCCGCGTATGCGCCGAGGCCGCGGAGGCCATGGTGCAGTGCATGCGCGAGGCATATTATAATCCTTCCGCCCTGTACGCCCCGGCTTTAGCGGCCCAGAAGGCCATGATGGCCTGCCGGGAGGACATTTTGAAGGCCGTTCACGCACCCATGGCCTCCAAAGTGATCTTCACCTCCGGCGGCACGGAGGCCGACAATTTAGCCATTTTGGGCCGCGCCTCCAAGGTGCGTCAGGGCAAGGTTTTATACAGCGCCGGGGAACATCCCGCCGTGAAGGAAGCCTGCCAGAACTGCGGGCTGGGAGCCATCGAAATTCCTTACGATCACCGGGGAATCGTCAATTTAGAAGCGGTGGACAAGCTGCTTTCCTCCGACGTGATGCTCATTTGCTGCATGCAGGTGAACAACGAAACGGGGGCCATTCAGCCCCTGAAGGAAATCGGCAAACTTCGGAATGAAAAAGCGCCCTACGCCCACTTCCACGTGGACGGGGTGCAGGGCTTTCTGCGGGCGCCCTTTGATATGGCGGCCTGCGGGGCGGATACCTACGCCCTGTCCGGCCACAAAATCCACGCCCCCAAGGGCGTCGGCGCGCTGGTGATGGGGCCGCGGGTGCAACTCAATCCCCGTCAGATGGGCGGCGGCCAGGAAGGAACCCTTCGCTCCGGCACGGAGAACACGCCGGGCATCGCCGGGCTGCGGGCGGCGATTCTGGCCTATCCTAAGGAAAACGCCATGCGGGAAAACAAGCTGCTGCTGTGGCAATTGATCCGGGAAGCCGTTCCCGAAGCCCGCGTCAACGGCCCGGAGCCGGACAGCGAAGTGTCCGCGCCCCATATTCTCAACGTGTCCCTGCCCCCCGTGCGCTCGGAAACCATGCTCCACGCCCTGGAGGGGGAAGGGGTGTATGTGGGCATGGGTTCGGCCTGCTCCTCCTACAAACAGCGGATCAGCGCGGTATTGAAGGCCATGAACACACCCCAGAAGTACGCCGAAACCGCCCTGCGCTTTTCCCTGTGCCCGGAAAATACAGCGGAGGAAATGCGGCAGACGGTGGAAGCCATTCAGCGCCAATACGCGATTTTGTCCAAATATCAACGACGGTAAAAGAGGGAAACATCCATGCGAAAGCTGCTCATGGTTCGCTACGGCGAAATCTATTTGAAGGGCCTGAACCGGCCTTATTTTCTCAAAGCCCTGGTCAAGCGCGTGAAGGAAGCCGCCAAGCCCTTCGGGGGCGACGTGTGGCTGCATGACGCCCGCATTTTCATCAGCGGCGCGGAGGACCTGGAGGGCTGCATGCAGCGGGTCGCCAAGGTATTCGGCGTCCATTCCATCGCCCCGGCCATCGAAATGGAAAAGGACAATTTCGAGGGCATTTGTGAGCAGGCCAACGAATTGATGCGGGGCTTGACCGGCACCTTCAAGGTGGAAGCCCGCCGGGCGGACAAGCACTATTTCCTGGATTCCCCCCAGATCAACGCCAAGGTGGGCGAATATGTGCTTATGCGCAATGAGGACCATTTGAAGGTGGACGTGCGCAAGCCCCAGCATATCCTATCCATCGAAATTCGGGATCAGGCCTACCTGTACTGCACCGTGTACCCCGCCGTGGGCGGCATGCCCGTGGGCACCGGGGGCAAGGCGGCGCTGCTGCTGTCCGGCGGCATCGACAGCCCGGTGGCGGGCTACATGATCGCCAAGCGCGGCGTGCAGCTGGTGGCGGTACACTACCATTCCTTCCCCTACACCAGCGAGTTCGCCAAGCAAAAGGTGCTGGACTTAGCCAAAATACTGTCCGAATACTGCTGCGGCCTCAAGGTGTACGTAGTGCCCTTTACGGACATTCAGATGCAGATTCACGAAAAGTGCCCGGAGGATTACACCACCCTGATCATGCGCCGCTACATGATGCGCATTGCCGAGCGCATCGCCCAGAAGGAAGAAGCCATGGCCCTGATCACCGGCGAATCCATCGGCCAGGTAGCCAGCCAGACCATGGAAGCGCTGATCACCACCAACGAGGTGGTGCAAACCATGCCGGTATACCGTCCCCTCATCGGCTTTGACAAAATCGACATCATGGAGTACGCCAAAAAGATCGGCACCTACGACACCTCCATCCTGCCCTATGAGGATTGCTGCACCGTGTTCACCCCCCGCCACCCCGCTACCAAGCCCAAGGAAGCGCTCATTAAAAAGGGCGAAGATCAGCTGGACCAGGAAGCCCTGATTCAGACCGCCATCGAAAACGCGGAGATCGTAGAATTATAACGTTTTTCCCCCTGCACATATTTGCAGGGGGCGTTTTTATGAAGCCGAATGCGCTCCATGTCCATGTGCATTTCTAAATCTTTTGTAACCATATGGACATCTCTGTCGTTTTCCTGTATAATAAGGATGAAATTTTGTGCGTGTGAGACGCATCCATGTTCGGAAAGGGGATCATTTTCCCGTGGACTGTGAACTGCAAAAGGCCAGCATGTGGAAACGCATCTCCGCCTTTTTGTTTGATCTTATTATGTTAGGCATTGTGGCGGTGCTTTTCGCCTGGGGGCTGTCCGTCGTGACGGGGTATGACAATTACAGCCGCGTTGTCACCGACAGCTACGCCCGGTACGGCGAGGAATACGGCGTGGATTTGCGGTTGACCCTCAAGGAATACGAAGCGCTTTCCCAGGAGGAAGTCCAAAGGGTGGACGCCGCCTTTGCCGCTCTGAACGCCGATACCGCCGCCCTGCGCGCCAACCAAATGATGCTGCAATTGACGGTGCTGATTATTTCCCTCGGTTTCTTTTTCGCTTATCTGATTTGGGAATTTCTGCTGCCCCTGAAATTGGGCACCGGGCAGACCCTGGGCAAAAAGATTTTCGGCATCGGCCTGATGAGAACGGACGGGGTGAAGGTAAGCGGCGTCGTTCTGTTCGTCCGGGCGATTTTGGGCAAGTACACCATCGAAACCATGATCCCCGCGCTGATCGTTTTGATGATCTATTGGGACACCATCGGTGTGGTGGGGCCGGCGGTGCTTTTCTTGATCCTGCTGACGGAAATCATCGTTATGATCGCCACCCGCACCAACTCTCTGATCCACGATCTGCTGGCGGGTACGGTGGTGATCGACGCGGCCAGCCAGCGCATCTTTGATTCGGCGGAGGAACGGGCCGCCTACAAGGCCAAAATCGCCGCCGAGCTTGCCCAAAGGCAGGAATATTGAACCTGCGCCGCGTTCCGGAGCGGGAAACGCGCTATGAAATACATGCACAAAGGAGGAAGGGGAACCGTATGAAAATCGTGCTGCAAAACCTGACCAAGATTTTTCCCAGCCGCAACAAAAAATCGGATGAGGAGGTCGTGGCCGTCAACAATTTCAATTTTGAAATCCCGGACGGCAAGCTGATCGGCCTGTTAGGGCCTTCTGGCTGCGGCAAAAGCACCACGCTGTACATGATCAGCGGCCTGCAAAAGCCCTCCAGCGGGAAAATCTTCTTCGGCAACGACGACGTGACCGAGCTTTCCACGGAAAACCGCGGCATCGGCCTGGTGTTCCAGAACTATGCGCTGTACCCCCATCTGACCGTGAAGCAAAACATCCTCTTCCCCCTGCAAAATTTGAAGGGCAAGGATAAGCTGGATAAAAACACCATGCTGGATCGGGCCTACGAAGCCGCCAAGCTGGTGCAGATCGAACAATTGCTGGACCGCAAGCCCAGCGAACTGTCCGGCGGCCAGCAGCAGCGCGTCGCCATCGCCCGAGCGCTGGTAAAAATGCCGAGAGTTCTGCTGCTGGACGAGCCGCTGTCCAACCTGGACGCCCGTCTGCGCCTGCAAACCCGCGAGGAAATTCGCCGCATCCAGAAGGAAACGGGCATCACCACCGTGTTCGTTACCCACGACCAGGAGGAAGCCATGAGCATTTCCGATATGATCGTGGTGATGAAAACGGGCGTCGTGCAGCAGATCGGCAAGCCCCAGGACGTGTACGACGATCCCGCCAACCTGTTCGTGGCAAAGTTCTTGGGCACCCCGCCCATCAACGTGTTCTCCGGTCATGTGAAGGGCGGCACCCTCTTTATCGGCGGCGACGCCGTCATGGACATCCAGACCGTCGCGGATCAGGAGGTCGTCGTGGGCATCCGTCCCGAGGGCTTCGTTCTGGACGAAAATGGCCCCCTCAAGTGCAAGCCCTCCAACGTGGAGGTCATGGGCCGGGACGTGAGCATCGTTTCCACCCACGACGCCAGTCTCAATCCCCTGGTGCGTTCCATCGTGAACGCCGACAACAAAATCAATATCAGCAGCGAATATGTTCGCTATGCCGTTAAGCCTCATAAGATCTTCATTTTCAACAAGGAAACCGAAGAACGGATCTATTTCGAGGTGAAGTGATATGGTAGAAAGCAAACAACAGTGGAAAGCCTGGCTGTACCTGGCTCCCGCCATCGTACTGCTGCTGATCTTCACCGTGTGGCCCATCATCAACACGATTCATATGGCTTTCCTGGAAAACTACAACGGCCTGAAAGCGGCGGGCGGCGCCACCTTTAACTTCGGATTTGCCAATTTCCAGAAGGTCGTCAGCTACCGGCGCTTTACCCAGTGCATGCAGAACACCATGCTGCTGTGTGTGATCACCGTGCCCATCTCCTCCATTTTAGCGCTGCTGATTGCTGTGGCGCTGCATTCCATCAAGCGGTTTCAGAAGGTGCTGCAGACCATCTTCTTCCTGCCCTATGTGACCAACTCCATCGCCATCGGCATGGTGTTTGCCGCCATGTTCAATATCGTGGGCAGCTTCCTGGGCATGGAATCTGAAATCCTCGTCACGCCGGGCATCGTGAACAACATCATCGAATTCTTCGGCGGCACAAAGGTGAACTGGATCAACTACGGCTCCACCTATACCGCCAATCTGTTTGTGATGGCTGTATACATCATCTGGAACGCCCTTCCCTTCAAAATTCTCATTTTGCTGGGCGGGCTGGCCAGCATCAACAAGCAGTACTACGAGGCCGCCAAAGTGGATTCCACCCCCCATTGGCGGGTGCTTACCCGCATCACGGTGCCCCTGCTCTCCCCCATGCTGGCCTACGTGATCATCACCGGCTTCATCGCCGGGTTCAAGGAATACACCAGCATCGTGGGTATCTTCGGCGAATCCATGGGGCCTGCCAACGACGCGGGCAGACTGAACACCATGGTGGGCTTCATCTACGACAGCCTGGCCAACAATAACCAGGGCCGCGCCAGCGCAGCCGCACTGATCCTGTTCGGCGTGATTCTTGTGGTCACCCTGATCAATCTGTGGGTGAGCAAGAAGCGCGTGCATTATTGAGAGGTGGTGGCTTATGTCTCAGAATTCGATGCGGGTCATGCGAGCCAAGGATATGCGAAAAACCACTTTCTATCAACGTTTGGGCGCCATTTTAGGGAAAACGGGCGTATACGCTTTCCTGATTCTTGTGGCGCTGATCGTGCTGTTCCCGTTTTACTGGATGATTCTTTCCTCTCTCAAATCGCTCTACGAATATAAGCTGAGCAAGCCCACATTCTGGCCGCAGCAGGTTCTGCTTTCCAACTATACGGAAGCCTTCACCGCCGCCAATTTGGGCAAGCTGTTCCTGAACACAGCTTACGTGGGCATCGTTTCCACTCTGCTGTCCCTGTTCATCACCATCATCACGGCCTTTGCCTTTGCCCGGCTGCAATTCAAAGGCAAGGAGCTGCTTTTCGCCGCTCTGCTGGGCACCATGATGATCCCCGGCGAACTGTTCACCATCACCAATTACATGACGGTGAGTTACTTAGGCTGGATGAATACGTTTACCGCCCTGATTGTCCCCTTCCTGGTGAGCGTATTCTACATTTACCTTTTGCGGCAGAACTTCCTTCAGATCCCCAACGAGCTGTATTTAGCCGCCAAGGTGGATGGCACCAGCGATTGGAAATACCTGTGGAAGGTGATGGTGCCCCTGGCCCTGCCCACCCTCATTTCCATTACCATTTTGAAAATGATGGGCGCGTGGAACAGCTACATCTGGCCCCGGTTGGTAGCCAACGACGAGGCGCACCGGCTGGTGACCAACGGCCTGCGGGATGCCTTTACCGACATTTCCGGCGATACCAACTATCCCGTGCAGATGGCCGCGGTTGCGCTTGTATCGGCTCCCTTATTCCTGGTGTTCGTGTTCCTGCGCAAATACATCATGGCGGGCGTCAGCCGCAGCGGAATTAAAGGTTAATCGGCGCTTTGCCATTAACATACATACTTCAATCAAGAAAGGAAGGTTCGACATGAAAAGAATCGTTTCTCTGGTACTCGTCCTGCTGATGCTGCTCTCCTGCGTTCCCGCCTTGGCGGAAACCAACTTCCCCTCCGAGGGCTATGACGGCAGCGCCGTCACCATTAAATTCCGCCATGTGATCACCAAGGACGATCAGATGGCCGTGATCAATAACGCGATCGCGGAATTCAACAAGATCTACCCCAACATCACCGTGGTGTTGGAAAACGTGGGCGGCAGCTACAACGGCATTCTGGACACCACCAAAACGGAACTGCGGCCGGGCAACGAGCCCAACATCGTATTCTGCTATATGGATCATATCGCGGATTACAACAACCTGGCCGGCGCCGTGCAAACCCTGGACGAACTGATTTCCCATCCCGCCGTGGGCCTGACCGCAGAGCAGATCGCGGACTTCATTCCCGGTTACTACAATGAAGGCGCCAGCTTCGGCGATGGCAAAATGTACGCCCTGCCCTTCTACAAATCCACCGAAGTGCTTTACTACAACAAGACCTTCTTTGAAGAAAACAACCTGACCGTGCCCACCACCTGGGATGAAATGGAAGAAGTGTGCGCTAAGATTAAGGCGATCAATCCTGACTCCATCCCCCTGGGCTATGACAGCGAAGGCAACTGGTTCATCACCATGACCGAACAGCTGGGCAGCGATTACACCAGCGCCACCGAACCCCATTACTTGTTTGACAACGACGCCAACAAGGATTTCATCCGCCGCTTTAACTCCTGGTATATCAAGGGCTATGTGACCACCGCCGGCCTGTACGGCGCTTACACCTCCGGCCTGTTCACCACCGATGAAGCCCGGCGCAGCTATATGTCCATCGGCTCCTCCGCCGGCGCCACCTATCAGCGTCCCAAGAAAGGCGAGGATGGCAATTATCCCTTTGAAGTGGGCATCGCACCCATCCCCCAGGCGAACCCGAACGCCCCCAAGGCCATCTCTCAGGGTCCCAGCGTGTGTATCTTCGCTCATAAAAAGTCCACTCAGGAAATCCTGGCCAGCTGGCTGCTGGTGAAGTACCTGACCACCGATGTAACCTTCCAGGCCCAGTTCTCCATCGCTTCCGGCTATATGCCCGCTATCAAGTCCGTGCTGGAACTCCCCGAATATCAGGAACACCTTGCCAAGGCCAACGGCGGCGATAACGTGGCCATTCTGAGCGTGAAAGTGGGCATGGAAAACACCGACGCCTACTTCACGTCTCCCGTGTTCCCCGGCAGCGCCACCGCCCGCAACCAGGTGACCGCTCTGCTGAAGACCTGCCTGGGCATGACTGCCGACGAGCTGAACGCTAAAATCGACAGCGCTTTCCAGGACGCCATCGACGAATGCGAATACGCCAACTGATCCCGCGCGATTGATACTCTAAAGCAGCGGGGCTGTCTCAAACGAGACAGCCCCGTGTTTTTTGATTTGTATCGGCGCAATCCTTTACAGCCAGCCCTCATGGTTTTCCTTATACTTCTTCGCTTCTTCATCCGCTTCTTGAATCAGCGCAAGCATTTCCTCCCGGCTGTACACCGTGGCCCCGGCGGCGCAGGCGTGGCCCCCGCCGTGGTGGCGCTCCGCCACCTGATTGATGGTCATGAACCGGCTGCGCAGACGCACGCGGGTGCCCTCCTTGGGATCGTCGCTGTCGATGAAGGCCAGCCAGCACAAGCACCCCTTGATGTTTTCCAGGTAGGAAACCACGCTGCTGGCCGTTTCTAAGCTCAGGCCGAACTGCCGCCGCATGTCCCCGGTCACGTGGATAAAGGCCACGCCGTTTTCCGTGCGCTCCATATGCTCGTATACAAAGGCCTTGAACTTCACCGCCTCGTAGTCCATCAGGTACAGCTGGGCGTACAGCCTTTCCGTATCCACCCCGGCGTCCAGCATTTCCCCCGCCAGGCGCATGCAGTCGCCGGTCACGCTGCTGAACCGGAAACGGCCCGAATCCGTCACCATGCCCAGATAAAGATAGGAAGCCGCCTGGGTGGTCAATACCCATTGATCTCGGAAGCAAACGTACAGATCCGCGATCATTTCGCATACGGCGGAGCGCTCCTCCTCCACCCAGTTCAAGTCCCCGTAAGGATCCGTTTCGATGTGGTGGTCAATTTTGATCACTTCCCGGCACAGGGCGTATTTCGGATTGGAAATTCTGTCCCGGTTGGAAGTATCCACCACGATAGCCAGGGCGTCCCCATACGTTTCATCCGGCACGGGGCCGTCGTCCTCGCCCAAAAACGCCAAATAATCCGAATGCTGACCGTCCACCAGCAAAACTTCCTTGTCCGGAAAGGTGGCCTTTATCATTTCCTTCAGGCCCTTGCTTGCCCCCATGCAGTCCCCGTCCATGCGGATGTGGCGGAACAGCATGATCCTTTTGTATGCCCTGATTTTCTCCAGAATGGCCCGCTTGATGCTCTCGTTCATTGATTCTCCTCCGCCAGTCTGTCCAGATCGGCAAGCAAACGCATGGCTTCCTCCCGATCCGTAAGCGTGGCGCCGCTGGCCTTCATATGGCCGCCGCCGCCGTATTTCACCGCGATGGGGTTGATGTTGTACCGCGCGGAGCGCAGTTCGCACAGCACGCCCTGCTCCGCCTCCGTGAAATTGGCCCAGATATCCACGCCCCGAATATCGTTCATCAGGCTCACCATGCCCCGGGAGATGGAAAAAAGATCGGTGTTCACCCCCGCCATTTCCTCCCGGGTGGTGTAAATGTAGGCCACGTTGTGTTCCGTCAGGGTGATTTTCTGGGTGAAGGCGGCCCGAAGCTGAATCTGCTCCAGATCAATGGCGTACAGCTGCCGGTAAATTTCGTAGGTGTCAACGCCCTGCTCCATCAAATACGCAGCCAGGCGGAAGGTACGGGCGGAGGTGGAATCGTACCGGAACCGGCCCGAATCCGTCACCATGCCGGTGAACAGGGATTGCGCGGCCACGAGGGGCATACGCCAGGTACATTCCTGGGCCATGGCGGCAATCAGGCCGCAGCAGCTTTCAAAGCTGCTGTCAATGGCCTCGATGCGGCAGATTTGCTCGATAAACAAATGATGATCAATGCGGGCGGTGGTCTTCGCCGTTTCATAGCGCCTGTCGCTGATGAGCGTCCGGCCCGACGTGTCCAGCACGATGGCCAGCGCGTTTTTATAGGCCGCGTGCGGCACTTCGTCCATGACCGAATCCGCCATGAACGCGTAGCGCCCGGCCCCGTCCCCCACGGCATACACCGCTTTGCCGGGATAGTTTTCTTTGATCAGGTGTTTCAAGCCCACCTGACTGCCCAAGGCGTCCCCGTCCGGGGTGGCATGGCGATGGATGATAATGGTTTCATGATCCTCAATGGCTTTTCTGATGGCTTCAAACATCGTCGTTTCCCCGCTCTTTCGTTATATTTTTATTCCGGCTTTTTGCAAGGCTTATTCCACGAAATAGGCCCGGATATCCCGGATCTTCGCCCTTCCGTCGGCTTGGGTCACTTCCACGGTGAGTTTGCCCGTGCGGATGGCCGGGAACAGGCAAATGGCCTTATGGCCGATGGTTTCTCCCTGGTACACGCAGATATTTTCCCCGCTGTACCCCGGCAGCTGGGCGTATACCCGGAAGGCGCGCACCATTTCCCCCGCGCCCAGGTCTTCCCGGATCACCGCCCGGTTCACCAGGGGCTTTGCTTCCCCGGGACACAGAGAGAGCGTCCATTTTGTTTCGCATTCCTGAATCATATCGCCGAAGGCCGTCAGGGTTGCGCCGTAACGTTTTTTCAGCAGCGCGCCGAATTCCAGCACCCGCAGCCGGTCCTTTTCGTTGAGCAGGCCGTGACGGTTGGGGCCGACGTTCAGCAGGAAGTTGGCCCCCCGGCCCACGCTCATTTCGTACATGCCCAGCAGTTCTTCCGCCGATTTTACGCTGTCCTCGTTGTCCGCGCAGTCGAACCAGGTGTCCCGCAGCATGCAGTCGCATTCCGCGGGCAGAAAGCGGGCGCGTTCCAGCGCTTCCTTTTCGGAGGTCAGGACGGAAAAATCCAGATCAGCCCGCACACACGGGTTATTCATGGGAGCGTAGCCGTCCTCGTTGCCGATCCAGCGGGTGTCCGGGTCCCACATGTTGAAGATCAGAATCTCCGGCTGCAGGGAACGGATGGCGCGGATGATGCGCGGCTTATCAAATTCATGCTTTTCCGAGCCGCAGCCGTCGAACCACAGGTAGTCGATTTTTCCGTAATGGGTGAGCAGCTCCGTGATCTGGCCGATGAAATAATCGTCGTAGCCCTCCGCGTCCCCGAAGGAGGTTTCCCCGCCCCACTGGGCCGGAGAATAGTATAATCCCACCCCCAGGCCATAGGCCCGGCAGGCGTCTACAAATTCCCGCACCACGTCGCCCTGGCCGTCCTTCCAGGGAGCGCTTGCCACGCTGTAACGGGAAAACCTGGTGGGCCAGTTGGCGAAGCCGTCGTGATGCTTGCACACCAGGATGGCGTAGGCCGCTCCCGCCTCCTTCACCGTGCGGAGCCACTGACCGCAGTCCAATTGGTCAGGGTTGAAAGCCTCGGCGGGCATGGGCTTATTGTCCCAGTCCCTGTGACCGGGGAAAAAGCTGCGGATGCCGAAGTGAAAAAACGCGCCGAACTCCCAATCCATGAACCGCAGCTGCTTTTCGCTGGGCCGTAAGGCTTCCGTCATGAAGCGCCCTCCTTATGAAACGGCAGACGGCTTTTCTTCCGTCTGCCCTTTCGATCATTCCGCGCCTTTTTTCAAAAACGCCAGCACGTCGTGCCACCAGGGGAACAGCACGTCATCCGCGGAGCGGTAGATTTCGTGCCGGGAACCTTTCACGAAGGCCCATTCTCCCCGCTGCACCCGGTTGATAAACTGCTTCTGGGGTTCTGGGTATACGCAGGCGTCGTCCTCGGCGGTATACAGCTTGACGGGACAGTCAATTTTTTCCGGTTCACCGCGCTTCAGCAGCCATTTGGTCACCTTGATGGCTTCCAGGGTCCAGGAATAGGAGGGACCGTTGTTCCAATACTCCTCATGGTCGTTCTTCACCCCGTCGTACCAGTCAAAGCGCTCCCGACCGGTGGCGAAGCTCGTGTCGAAATCCTCCGGGCCGTCGTAGGGCTTGGAGATAAACACCCGTTTGCTTCCCATGCCAAACAGCTTGAAGAAATGGCACATGATCTTCACGGCGGGGCCGGGAATACTGCCCAAATTCGCCGCGATCATGGGGGCGCACAGGGTCGCGCGGCTGAAAACGTCGGGGTGCCGCTCCAAAAACAGGCTGGTCACAGCGCCGCCCATGGAATGGGCGAAAACCATCCAGGGCTTGGGCATTTTTTTCAGCACGACCTCGCAGACGTTTTCAAGATCCTGCACGTATTCGTTAAAGTCGCTCACGTGGGTCAGGGAAATATCTTTCTTCGCCGCGTCGTCCCGCCAAGAATGGCCGTGGCCCCGCTGATCGTAGGCAATCACGGAAAATCCGTTCCGCACCAGGGAATACGTCAGCTCCATGAATTTTTCGGCGCATTCCGTAAACCCATGCAGCACCAGCACCGTGCCCTTGGGCGCGTCCGCGCCGTAGGTGACGCAGAAAAGGGGCTTGCCCTCCGCGCCCTGCACGGTATAGCGCTTTTCCCGGGCTTCCAGGAAGGGCCGCACCGTTTCCTCCATGGCGTCCTCGTAATTTGCGGAAAGGACCAGTCCATCCGCATTGAAGCGTTCGTCCATTTTCATCACTCCAGGCTTATTTCATGATTTTGCTGTACACCCGTTTTTCATTGTAAAGCAGGAACAGCAGTCCGCCGATGACGCACACCACCGCCGCGCAGATGGCCACGATGCGGTAGCCAAGGCCGATATCCTGCCGGATGGTGCCCAGGGAAGTCACCAGCAGCATGGCAACCGCCTGGCCCATCTTCATGGAGAAGGTGCGGGCGGCATAGAACATGCCGCTGCGGTTTTCCTTGGTTTCGATCTCGTCACATTCCGCGATATCCGCTACCACCGCCTGGGGCAGGATGCCGAAAATCGCCATGGCCGGGGCGGCCAGCACGCACAGGATGTAGCCCTGAATCTCCGCCGCCACGGGCAGGAACGTGCCCAGGGTGGCGGTGTAGGCGAAGGCCACGGTGAAAATGCAGAAGGCGATCAGGATCAGCTTCTTCTTGCCCATTTTGGGGGTCAGCTTGCTCACCAGGGGATAGAACAGCACGGAGAGCGCCGTCATGCCCACGAAATAGGTGGTACTCATGGCCTCGGGCAGCTTCAGCAGCGCCGTCACAAAGTACAGCATGGCGTTCTGGAACATGGTGATGCCTAAGAAATAGATGATGTCGGAAGCCACAAAAATGCGGAAATCCTTGTTGCGGAACGTGGCTTTCAGAGAAGAAAAAGCGGTGGACTGGCTGGGCTGGGCGGTGACATAATCCGTTTCCTTGATGGTGAATACCGGCACGAACATGCACACGCAGCCGATCAGGCTCATGACCGTGAAGGTGATGCGGATGGCCAGCACCCGGTCCCCCACCACGCCCTCTAACATGCCCCAGATCACCGGGGCCATGTAGGCCACCGCCATACCGGCGATGAACGTGAAGGAGATCGAAGTGGAAATCGCCATGCGGGTCTTCTGGTCGGTGCCCAATTCGGGGATCAGGGCGTTATAGGGCGTGCAGTACATGGTCATGAACAGATAAAACAGCGTCAGCATCAGGAACAGGAAGCCCGCGTTTAGCCAGCTTTCGCCGCCGACGGGACTCCAGAAGGTAAGCACCGTCGCCAGGGCGAAGGGAATGGCGGCGGCGCGCATGAAGGGGATGCGCCGCCCGGCCTTGGACTTGCACCGGTCGGACAGGGAGGCGATCCAGGGGTCGGTAACCGCGTCGAAAATGCGGCCAAACCAGGTGATGGCCCCCAAGATGGTCAGGATGCCGAAAATCACCAGCCCCTGGGGTATGAAAATGGGCTGGCCCGCCGCCTGGGTGGACGGGTCCGGCTGATAATAGCTGACCAGGAAGCTGGAAATCAGCGCGCTCAAAATGGACCAGCCGAACTGACCGATGGCAAAGCACCATACCTTGCCCGTGGATAGCTTTTTCTTTTCGCTCATTGGAATCTTCCCCTCTCTGTATTTCCGTCAATATTATGATTTTACCATATCGGACATTGCTTGACAAGAAAAAAGTCGAAAAACCACTTGTTTTGCCGCCGCTCTTTACGAACGGCCGTTCTTGTGATATAATTGGGCTGTAATCCCCACAATCCCCTTGAAAACCCGTTTTCGCAACGGTGATTCCCCACTTTTTCTTGAAAGAAGGAGCGATCATGATGTATCGGAACACACGGCCCCGCATGCAGCTCACCAGCGCCGAACTGCGTTTGCAGCGGCGGGTGCTGCTGATCGCCTGCGCGGTGTTTTTGACCGCCGCCATCGTATTCGGCGCGCTGTATTTCCCCGGCAGGGGCTATCACGGCAAGGTGCAGGTGCAGATGCGCCAGCGCATGTACAGCGCCTGTACCTCGGCCATCGACGAGGTGAACCGGCTGGGCAGCATCGTCACCTCCAGCGCGGCTTCCCGCATTGGCCGGGTGCGCCAGTATATTTATTATATGGAGCAGCTGAACAGCATCATCGTGGCCCTGGACGGGAAAGGGGCCAGCCTTGCGCCGGACGACGTATTCCCCACCCTGTACAGCGATTTGGAAACGCTGGAAGAATTGATCCTGCAATCCACCAGCCCCACCCTGGACGCCCGCTCCACCCTGCTGAGCCACCTGCAAACCCTGCAGGCATACTTGAACCGGTAATAAACGGTCGGTTGCCTTACGAACAGGCCCTTTCGATATCGCCGCAAAACGCGGCGATCTTTTTTTCGTTTTCTTCGCCGGGCCTGTTCTTGGGGTCGATGAGGCTCAAGGACGCGGCAAAGGCCGGAATACCCAATTCCGCTTTCAGCTTGTCCAGCGCTTTGCCCGGGCCGCCGCCGGAGCAGGCGAAGGCGGCTACCCGCTTTTCCCCCCATTTTCCGGCGTTCGCCCGGATCAGGGTGCGCAGGGGCGGCGCGAAGGTGCCCGCCCAGACGGGCGTGCCGAAAATCACGCACTGATAATCGTCAAACGGAAAGGGCTGGCCCGCCAGGGCGGGCGTTTCTCCCATGACCGCGCTTTTCCCGCCATAGAAAAACTTGCGGAAGCCGGAATCGGGGTACGCTTTTTCGGGCTGCAAACGAATCAGGTCGGCGCGTAGCGCTTCCGCGATTTTCTTCGCCGCAAAATCCGTGTTTCCGTTCAGGGAAAAGTATACGACGGCTGTTTTCATGTTTTTCTCTCTTTCTTTGTCAAAAGCCCCAAGGGAAAGGCTCCCTTGGGGCGGAATCACAAACGGTGGAATTACTTCGTCACCAGTTCCAGGGTATCCCGGGCAATGGCGATTTCTTCGTTGGTGGGGATCACCAGGATCTTCACCCGGCTGTCCCAGGCGGTCAGGTCCGTGTCCTCGGCATGGCCGGGCCGCATGGCGCTGTTCTTGGCATGGTCGATCTTGACGCCCATCCAGGAGAGGCCGTCGATCACCTGTTCGCGCAGACGGTTGGTATTTTCGCCGATGCCGCCGGTGAACACGATGGCTTCCACGCCGTTCATGCCGGCGATGTAGGAGCCGATGTACTTGGTGATTTCATAGATCAGCATATCCCAGGCCAGCTTGGCGCGGGGATTGTTGTCCACGAAGGTGGCCTTTTCGATGTCGCGCATGTCGTTGCTGAGGCCGGAGATGCCCAGCAGACCGGATTTCTTGTTGCAGATATTCAGCATTTCGTCCACGGAAATGTGGTCGTTATTGCAGATATACTGCACCACGGCGGGATCCATCACGCCGGAGCGGGTGCCCATGATCATGCCTTCCAAAGGCGTGATGCCCATGGAGGTATCCACGCACTTGCCGTAGGCCACGGCGGCCAGGGAGGAGCCGTTGCCTAAGTGGCAGGTGATGATGCGCACATCCTCGGGCTTGACGCCCATGAATTCCGCCGCGTGCTTGCTGACGAACCGATGGCTGGTGCCGTGGAACCCGTAGCGGCGCACGTGCAGCCTTTCATAATAATCGTAGGGCACGCCGTACATGTAGGCCTTGGGCGGCATGGTCTGGTGGAAGGCGGTGTCGAACACGGCCACCATGGGCGTGCCGGGCATGACTTCCTGGCAGGCCTTGATGCCCATCAGGTTGGCGGGGTTGTGCAGGGGACCCAGCGGAATGAATTCCTCGATGGCGGCCAGCACGTCGTCGTTGATGATGACGGATTCGGAGAACTTGTTGCCGCCGTGCAGCACACGGTGGCCCACAGCGCCGATTTCCTTCATGTCCTTGACCACGCCCTTTTCGGGATCGGTCAGGAAGC
The DNA here is from genome assembly GCA_905234985.1 of uncultured Christensenellaceae bacterium. Lineage (GTDB taxonomy): Bacteria > Bacillota > Clostridia > Christensenellales > Aristaeellaceae > RUG563. Next base: position 29,953 of record CAJOJQ010000017.1, on the reverse strand, counting down.
CTAACATCAGGTGGCAGGCCTTCACGTGATCCGGAATGGGTTCCACCACGTCGCAGACGGTCTTATCGTCCACCTTCATGTTGGCGTGGCCGTCGCCGCCCATGCCGATGCGCTCCACCAGGCCCTTGGCCAGGGTTTCTTCGTTGTCCATGTCGATCAGCTGATACTTCAGCGAGGAAGAACCGGCGTTGACGATCAAAATTTTCATTGGAATCGACTCCCCTTTGTTTCGTATATTGATTTTCCTACCACATTATACAGGATGAAAAGCTATTTGGCAAGAAAAATCTATCAAGCAAAAGGCGCGGTTTTCCGCGCCCTTGGACTTGAATGGCTGATCACGCTTCCGGCGCGCCTTCGTCCGCCGCTTTGCCGACGAGTCCGCCAACGGATACATCCTTCAGCATCTTGGGAATATCCAGCCCCACAGCCTGCTTGATCGCCTCGAAGGTTTGCAGCATGGTTCCGGCGGTATCCCGGGCCATGGAGGTAGCACCTCCCTCGCCGAAGAGAATGATCTTTTCCGTCTTGCTCAGAGGCTCACTAACGGCGCTGGCGATCTCGGGCAGCTTATCCACCACCATTTCCAGCATGGCGGCTTGGCCGTACAGCTTCATCGCCTCAGCCTTCCTGCGAATAGCCTCGGCTTCCGCTTCGCCGCGCAGGCGAATGGCTTCCGCTTCCTTTTCTGCTTCGTACAGCTGCGCGTCCGCTTTGGCCTGACGTTCAAAGCGTTCTGCTTCCGCTTTGAATTGCAGGGCGTCCTTCTCCGCGGCCGCTTTTTCACGGATCTGCACGTTCAGGCGTTCGCGCTCGATTTCCACTTCCTGCTTTTTCAGTTCCGTTTCTTTTTCCAGTCGGGTCAATTCAGCAGCGGCGCGTTCGGCCTCAAAGGTTTTGCGCACGCGCTCCTGCTCGATCCGATAGGCTTCATCGGCCTTAGCCTTCTCCTGATCGGATTCGATTTTATAACCGGCCTGCAGCAGGGCCAGCTGCTTATCCTGTTCGGCGATGGCTGCGGCGGCCTCAATTTCGGCCTTATGGCCTTCCTGCTGCGCCTTGGCCCGGGCGATGGCGGCGTCGCGTTCTTTTTCCACCACGTTCTGGGTCGCCATGGTCTCGATCACCTGACCGTCCTTATCGGCAAAATTCTGGATGGTCAGGTTGATGATTTCAAGGCCCATGTTGCTCATATCCGACATGGCTGCCTTGATGGATTCCTGCGCGAATTTGTCGCGGTTCTGCACCAGCTCCGCAATGGTCATCTGGCCGATGATCTCGCGCATGTTGCCTTCCAGCACGTCCTTCGCCAGGGATTTGATCTGTTCGGCGTTGTAATGCAGCAGCTGTTCAGCCGCCGTAGCGATAGACAGATCGTCGGAGCCTATCTTAATATTTGCCACCGCGTCCACAAGCACGGAAATGTATTCCTTGGTAGGCACAGGCTGGGCCGTTTTGATATCCACCTGCATCAGACACATATCCAGTTGATCGATGCGCTCAATGCCGGGGATATAGAAGGTGGCGCCGCCGCGCACAATGCGATAGCCAAATTTCTTTGAAGCCACCGTACCGTCGGGATTCCTGACCTTGTAAGACCGGCGCAGCAGCCCGGAAATAATCAGCGCGGTATCCGGCGGAGCGATTTTGTAACGTGGCACCAGTTTGATGAGTATAATCAGTCCTACGATCGCGGCAGGGATAATCCACCAGTTTTCCATCAGGTATTGCAATACAGCTTCCATTCCGTTTCCTCCTCTCTTTGGGTAACTAAATTATACAGAAAAAGCGGACGCATTACAACCGTTTCCAGCCAAAATGTCAAAAAAATCAGGCTGAAAGCACAAAAAATGGCACGTTCCATTACAGAACTATGCCATATTTCATTTTATGCTTATTTCATATATTGCAGGTATTTTTGCGCCTTCCTTCCCACCACGGCGTAAGCGCGGGGGCCGGTGAACATCCTCTGCGCCACGGCCATAGCGTCGTCCACGGTCACTTTTTCGATGGCGGCGATGGTTTCCTCCGGGGGAATGACGCGGTTCAGCAAAATCTGATTATGGCCCAGGGCGCTCATGCGGTTGTAGGCGCTTTCCAGACCAAGAATAAAGCTGCTTTTCAGCTGGGCCTTGCTCATGGTAAATTCCTTTTCGTCGATCCCCTTTTCCAGCAGCTTTTTGATCTCGATGTCGATCTGCTCCAGCACCATTTTGGCGTTTTTGGGGTTGGTGGCGGCGTAAATGGTAAATTCGCCGCAGTGGGGGTAGCTGCTGGGGCCGGAATAAACGGAATAAGCCATACCCAAATCTTCCCGGATGCGCTGGAACAGGCGGGAACTCATGCCGCCGCCCAGCACGTTATTCACCACCGCCGTGGGGTACACGTCCGGGCTGCCCATTTCATGGCTGCGGAAGGACATGCACAGGTGTACCTGCTCGGTGTCCTTGTCCTTGGCAAGCTTTTGGGGCTGCGCGACGGCAACAGCTTCGGGAAATTCCTCTCCCGCCGCGCCCTCCCACGCGCCGAAGGTTTTTTCCATCAGGTCCCGGGCGGCGCTCGTTTCCACATTGCCCGCCAGGGCTACCACGGCGTTTTGGGGTCCGTAATGCCGTTTTCGGAAGGCGCGCAGATCGTCGGGCGTATAGGCGGCGATTTTTTCCGCCGGGCCTAAAATGGTCTGGCCCAAGGACTGGCTGCCGAAGGCGGCTTCCGCCAGCACGTCGTAGACCACATCCTCCGGGGAATCCTCCACCATGGCGATTTCTTCCAGCACCACGCCCCGCTCCTTGTCCGTTTCCACGGGATCCAGGGCGGGCGCGCACACCATATCCGCCAGAATGTCCGCCGCCAAGGGCAGATTTTCGTCGATCACCTTGGCGAAATAATTAGTACACAGCTTGCTGGTGGAAGCGTTCAGCTGCCCGCCCACGGCGTCCATTTCCTCGGCAATCTGCCGGGCGGTGCGCTTCTTCGTGCCCTTGAAGGCCATATGCTCCATGAAGTGGGACAGGCCGTTTTCACTGGGAGCTTCCAGCATGCTGCCCGCCTTCACCCACGCCCCGATGCTCACGGAACGCAGATAGGGCATGGGTTCCACCAACACCGTCAGGCCGTTGTTCAACACAAATTTATCCATCAATCGCTCCTATAACCGAAAACAAGAGGGAAACTGTATTAGCTTCCCCCTTTAAGTTAGGAAAATGCACTTGGCGTCAGGGCAAGTTCAGGGAATCACGCGGCACAGTCCACAGAAAAGAAAGCGAACGTATTCAGCACGGGATATCTATGCGGCTGTGAGCGCGCAATCGTTGATTCCGTATCCACGGTGATTCGTCTTTTCGATAGAAAAAACGATTTAACGATTAGCGTTTTCAATATACGTTTTATACTGATTTTCGCCGATCACGCCTTTTGACAGCAATTCCATTAGATAATCCGGATCCTTCATTCGTTTTTTGCTTGCCAAAATTTTAATGAAATCCTTAATAAAAAAGCCAAGCCCTATAACAAATAAAAAACCAGCGGTCATGACAGCAAGAGCCGTATTGCCTTTCCCCATGAAAATTGAAACAAAAAAACCGACTGCCGGAAGAAGGAAAGGCAAAGTAAAAACCATCGTTTTATGGGGATAATCCACCCATTCTTTCCGATAATCAGTCGTATATGTGGCATCGCATTGTTTGCATTTTAACAGCGGGGAGCCAATTTCAACGCTTCCTGCCGCCACTTTAAGCAGACGTTTTCCGCAGCGAGGACAGGATTGGACAATATACGTCATTTTTGCTGTCGCCATAAATTTTTCCTCATCTCTCTTGTTGAATAACGTGAGCGTTATAGCGGTTACTCATCCTTTCCTGATCCGTTCAAGAGGGAAAAACAGTCGGACGAAAGCATTCGCACCTTGTCGACACAGCAAAATGTTCGTTTCTCCTTTAGTCCCTAATCATGGGAATAACCGGAACAGCTCTTTTTTAATGAACGGTCTGGGGAAAACCATTCTATGATCCACGCGGCTTGGCTATACGCATTGCGCATCATCAGCCAGAATTCTTCAAAGAATAGTTTTCCCCAGCTACGTTCATTTTTTCTCGCTTTGCTTTAACGTCTGCCATCCCTGCGGGGCGGGCGAGCGCCGGCGGGGGCGGAACGGGTGAAGTTGGGATTGTCGTAGGTAATATCGTTGCGGATCAGGTTGATGCGGCCCTGGGAGTCGATCTCGCAGACCTTCACTTCCAGCTCGTCGCCGATATTGACCACGTCCTCCACCTTTTCCACGCGCTTGTTATCCAGCTTGGAAATGTGGATCATGCCGTCCTTGCCGCCCACCAGTTCAACAAACGCGCCGAAGTTCATGATGCGCACCACTTTGCCGGTGAACACGTCGCCCACTTCGATATCCTTGGCGATGCCTAAGATGATGGACTTGGCCTTGTCGGCGGCGGCCTGATCGGCGGTGGAAATGAACACGCGGCCATCGTCCTCGATGTCGATCTTTACGCCGGTCTCGTCGATGATCTTGTTGATCATCTTGCCGCGGGGACCGATGACCTCGCTGATCTTTTCGGGGTTGATGGAGAAGGTGATGATCTTGGGGGCGAACTTGGACAGGTTCTCGCGGGGACGGCCCAGGGTATCCAACATGATGCCCAGGATGTGTAGGCGGCCCTTCAAAGCCTGGGTCAGGGCGCGGCTCAGGATCTCGCGGTTGATACCCTTGATCTTGATGTCCATCTGGATGGCGGTGATGCCGTTCATGGTGCCCGCCACCTTGAAGTCCATATCGCCCAAGAAGTCTTCCAGGCCCTGAATGTCGGTGAGTACGGCGATATCGCCGGTTTCGGCATCCTGAATCAGGCCCATGGCGACGCCCGCCACGGGAGCGGTGATGGGCACGCCCGCGTCCATCAGGGACAGGGTGCTGCCGCATACGGAAGCCATGGAGGAAGAACCGTTGCTGCCCATGATTTCAGAAACCAGGCGCAGGGCGTAGGGGAAGTCCGCCTCGGAGGGGATCACGGGCACCAGAGCACGTTCTGCCAGCGCGCCGTGACCGATCTCGCGGCGGTTGGGGCTGCGCAGGCGGCCCGCTTCGCCGGTGGCGTAGGAGGGCATGTTGTACTGGTGCATGTACCGCTTGCTCTTTTCGTTGGACAGGCCGTCCAGCTCCTGGGCTTCGGAAATCATGCCTAAGGTGGTGATGGTCAGGGCCTGGGTTTCGCCGCGGGTAAACACGGCGCTGCCATGGGTGCGGGGCAGCACGCCCACTTCGCACCAGATGGGCCGCACTTCGTCCACCTTGCGACCGTCGGGACGGATGCCCTGCTGCAGGATCTTCTTGCGCATGACCTCTTTGCCCAGGTAATACAGGGCGTCGGCCACTTCGCCTTCCCTGCCGGGGAAGATGTCGGCAAAGTGCGCGGCCACGTCGGCGGACACTTCCGCGTCACGGGCCTGGCGCTCCTTGCGCACATAGGTGGAATAAATGTATTCGCACTTTTCCAAAGCGTATTCCCGCACGGCGGCCTTCACGTCGTCCCCGGTGGTGATCAGGGGGAATTCGGACTTGGGCTTGCCGATTTCAGCGGTGATCTTTTCCTGGAATTCCACCAGCTGCTTGATGAAATCATGGCCGTAGAGAATGGCGTCCATCATGGCGTCCTCGGATACTTCCTTGGCGCCCGCTTCCACCATCATGATGGCGTCCTTGGTGCCCGCCACGGTGACGTGCATATCGGACGCGGCTTCCTGGGCCTCGTTGGGGTTAATGACGAACTGGCCGTTCACCCGGGCCACCACAACCGCGGCGGTGGGGCCGCCCCAGGGAATGTTGCTCACCATCAGGGCGATGGAGGAGCCTAACATGGCGGGGAATTCCGGCGGGGTGTCAGGGTCCACAGACAGGGTCTGGGCCACCACCTGCACGTCGTTGCGCATGCCCTTGTTGAACAGGGGACGCAGGGGACGGTCGATCAGGCGGCAGGTCAGGGTCGCCTTTTCGGTGGGGCGGCCTTCCCGCTTGATGAAGCCGCCGGGGATCTTGCCCACGGCGTACTGCTTTTCTTCAAAGTCCACGGTCAGGGGGAAGAAATCAACGCCCTCCCGGGGCTTGTCCGACGCGGTGGCGTTCACCAGCACGGCGGTGTCGCCGTAGCGAACCAGGCAGCTGCCGCCCGCCTGCTGGGCATACTTGCCGAATTCCAGGGTCAGGGTACGGCCCGCAAATTCCATTGAATACGCTTTGTAGTCCATTTTCTTTCTCTCTCCTCACACACACAATTCCCATTCGGCTCCGCCGAATGGGCGAATGAAATCCCGTTCTACGGGCTTTCATTCGGTCCATCCTGAAAGGATGAAATTAAAGGCTATCGGCTGCGTCTTTTCCAGCCGATAGCCCCATGCGCGTTACTTACGCAGACCCAGCTTGGCAATCAGTTCACGGTAACGCTCGATATCGGTCTTTTTCAGATAGTCGAGCAGGCCGCGGCGCTGACCGACCATCAGCAGCAGACCACGGCGGGAATGGTGATCCTTCTTGTTCAGCTTCAGGTGTTCGTTCAGGTGGTTGATCCGTTCGGTGAGCAGGGCAACCTGCACTTCGGGAGAACCGGTGTCGCCTTCGTGGCGGGCGTAGGTCTGCATGATCTGGGCTTTCAGTTCCTTATCCATGGTGTTTTCCTCCTTTTGGGGCGTGGCGGCCCCTGCTTCAATCGCCGCGAGCTAAGAAGGGCGTTGGAGTATCGCGCTTCCTGGCAGGCGGTTCTAAAAACCACGTCTATCATTGTAACATGACAGACGCGGTTTGTAAACCATTATTTCAAATTTTCCCGAAAAACATCGAGATATTTACGTCCTCACAAAGGTATCGTAAATGGCCTTCACCGCCGCCTCGAAATCCTCCTCGTCCACGCCCACGATGATGTTCAGCTCGCTGCTGCCCTGGTCGATGGTGCGGATGGAAATGCCCTGGGAAGAAATGGCGGTAAAGAGCCGGGCGGCGGTACCGAAAGCCCGCACCATGCCCCGGCCCACGGTGGCGATCAGGGCCAGATGCTCGGATACGGTGATCTGATCCGGCTCCACCAGCTCCTGAATGCGGGCCAGTACTTCGTCCTTGTGGGGAGCCAGTTCATTTTCATGCACCACCACGCACATGGTATCAATGCCGGTAGGCAGATGCTCAAAGTTGACCTGATATTCCTCGAACGCCTGGAGTACCCGGCGGCCAAAGCCCAATTCCGCGTTCATCATATCCTTTTCGATGGACACGACGGTGAAGCCCTTGTGCCCCGCGATGCCGGTGATCACGTGGTTCTGCTCGCTCAGGCCCGCGTTGGCGCGGATCATGGTGCCGGGGTGCTTGGGGTCGTTGGTGTTGCGGATGTTGGTGGGGATGCCCGCCTTGCGCACGGGGAACACCGCTTCCTCATGCAGCACCGTGGCGCCCATGTAGGACAATTCCCGCAGTTCCCGGTAGGTCATGGTGGAAATATACTGGGCGTCGGGCACGATGCGGGGATCGGCCATGCGGAAGCCCGTCACGTCGGTCCAGTTTTCGTACACGTCGGCGTTGACGGCTCTTGCCACCAGGGCCCCGGACACGTCGCTGCCGCCCCGGGAGAAGGTGCGCACGTTGCCGTTGGTATCCGCGCCGTAAAAGCCCGGCACCACCGCCCGGTACAGATTGCGCAGGCGCTCGCCGATCAGGTCGTTGGTTTCTTCCTCCAGCAGGCGGCCTTCGGTGTCAAACCGCACCACCTCAGCGGCGTCCACAAAGGGAATGCCCAAATACTTCGCCAGCAGCTTGCCGTTCAGGTATTCGCCCCGGCTGGCGGCGTAATCCGGCGTGGCGCCCTTTTCCAGTTCTTTGGCGATTTGGGCAAACTCTTCCTTAAAATCCATGGTTACATTCAGTTCCCCGGCGATTTCCTCATACCGGGCCTGAATGCGCTCCAATAAATGCTTGAAAGGCTTCTTTTCCTTGGCGGCCTTATGGGCGGCGTACAAAAGATCGGTGATCTTATCGTCGCCGGGTCCCCGCTTGCCGGGGGCGCTGGGCACCACATATTTCCGTTCGCTGTCCATATCCAGAATGGACTTTACCTTCTTAAACTGAGCGGCGTCCGCCAGGGAGCTGCCGCCAAACTTCGTTACGATCATGCACTGTCACTCCTCCTGAGATTCACGCACATTATTTTAACCGCTTTAGGCGGGAATGTCAAATAAAACCACAGTTTTTTCTTCCCAAATCCATCCTATTCCGCAAACGGGCGGGCGGTGCGGCTTGCGGGGCGCGCGTTTCTTTGTTATAATCAGACAGCGGCCCGGGCACACTGGCCTTTGACGGAGGTGTGTACGGGCATGCTGGAGGATAGAATGGACCGGTTTTTGCGAGCGGCGGAGCAAATGCGGCTTGCGGACTACGTGGCTTTCGCTTCGGACCGGAAACGGCGGCTGCTGGACGCTTTCTGGCAGGGCGTGGCGAGGGGCCTTGGCATCATGGTGGGCTTTTCCATATTGGGCGCGGTGGTGCTGTTTATTTTGCAAGATCTGGCGAAACGCAACCTGCCGGGCATCAGTGATTTCGTGGCCCAGGTGGCGGCCCTGGTGCAATTGAAGCTGCAATAGAGAGGAAAAGATGGAAAAGAAAAAGGGTTGGTTCCAATGGCTGTGGCCGGGCCTTCTGGTGCTGCTGGCTGACCGCCTGGTCAAATGGGTTCATCTGACGGCTTCCGAAGCGCAGACCGTGCGCAATTCGGGCATGGCCTTCGGCATGTTTCAAGGAAATTCCATCGTGATCCTGATCGTTTCGGTGCTTTTGCTGGCCGCCTGCTTTTTCCTGCTGCGGAAGTCGCGGCCCACAGGCCTTGCCCCCATCGCCCTGTCCATGATCGCGGGCGGGGCACTGGGGAATATGATCGACCGGCTGCTGCACGGTTATGTGATCGACATGTTTCCTTTTTTCGGCTGGTTCGTATTCAACGTGGCGGACGTGGGCGTGGTGGCGGGAGCCGTCCTGTGCGGATGGAACCTGCTGTTCAGGCCCCAGGATTGGAGCGCGAAGGAAAAATGAGGCGGGAATACACAGGAGACGGGGACCGGCTGGACGTGCTTCTGTCCAGAGACGGGGAACTGAGCCGCAGCCGGGCGGCGGCGCTGATCAAAGACGGCTGCGTCACCGTGGACGGGCGAACGGAAGTAAAGCCCGCCTTCAAAGCGGAAAACGGCGCGGCCATCGTTCTGGATATGCCGGAAGCAAAGCCCGCCAAGGCGGAGGCCCAGGATATTCCCCTGGAAATCCTCTATCAGGACGAGCATTTGGCCGTGGTGGTAAAGCCCTGTGGCATGGTGGTGCATCCCGCCGCGGGCAACGACGACGGCACCTTAGTGAACGCCCTGCTGTTCCATTTGGACAGCCTGTCCGGCATCGGCGGGGAAATGCGGCCCGGCATCGTGCATCGGCTGGATAAGGACACCAGCGGCCTTTTGCTGGTGGCGAAAAACGACGCCGCCCACGCCGCCCTGTCCCGGCAGCTTTCCGACCGGGAAATGGAAAAACATTATCGGGCGATTGTTTACGGTAAAATGAAAGCGCCCGACGGCGTGATCGAAAAGCCCATCGGACGCAGCAAAACGGACCGAAAAAAAATGGCGGTGGACGAAAACGGGCGCTGGGCCAAGACGGAATGGAAGGTACTTAAGGAATACCCCGACCGCACCCTGCTGGACGTACACATCATCACGGGCCGCACCCACCAGATCCGGGTACACATGGCTTCCATCGGCCATCCCGTGTTAGGCGATCCGCTGTATGGGCATAAGCGCATGCCGGACGTCCCCCGCCTGATGCTCCACGCCTATTCCCTGGCGTTCACCCATCCCGTTACCGGGGAAAGGATGGAATTTACAGCGCCGTGCCCCTTCTGTGAAAGTATCTGAAAGTGGAAAGTGAAAATTTGGCATCTGTTCAGTCGAGGTGGTTTTTCCCGTTTTGTTTGGTTTTCGGATGTAGCGGATATGATCCGCCCGCCATTGTTGGATGTCACGAACGCCTGAAAAAACAACAAACCTATCATGTTACGCGGGGCGGGCGGATATTATCCGCCCCTACGGTCTTGTTTCCAAACAATGTGGGTAACCACGCAGGCCTGATGATCCACTTTTATGTTCCCAGCGCCCTTAGCTCGTCCCGCCGGGCCAGGAGTTCATCGCTGAAGCGCTCCACGCCCTTTTCATAGTTGCGCACGCGCCACAGGGCCTGATATTCGGGCAGCAGCCGGTCGATTTGATCGCCCAGCGCCCGGGCCTCCCGAACAGATTCCTTCGGATGCAGCTTCACCTTGCATAATTCGCTGCCCAGTTCGATCAGATTCGCGGTGAGACGGATCTCCCGCTTATACAGGTCGTTCAGGGGCAGCTTTTCTATATCTGCCATCACCTTTCGCACATACGCCGTCACATTGTCGAAATAGAAATCGTCGCCGCTGTCCTTCATATCAAAGAGATGGGCGTAGCGGGTCTGGCTCACGGGCAGGGAAAGCTCCTTGGCGGACATGGTACACACGTGTACCCGCTCCGGCTCCAGCAGATAATAGTTCGCCATACGGTACAGCAGCCGGGAAAGGCCCGCGCCGCCGAAGGCAAATTCATCCACGAAGGCTTCGGCGTTCCGGATGAAATCGGCTTTGAAGGTTTCGCCGTCCTGGGGCGCGCCGGTGTTCCAGCCGTACTGCCCCGCCAGGGCGATGGGGTTCATGCTCCAAATCCAGCTTTGGGGGTGGCCGCCGTCGCCCCAATCGGTGAGCAGCAGCCCTTCCGCCCCGTATTCCACCGCCAGCTCCGCGCAGGTGCGGATATTGAAGGTGGTCACGTCCATGCGCCCAGACAGGCTTCCGTGGGTGTTGGTGGAGGGGCACACATAGTAGCGCACGCCCGCGTCCCGGTAGGCGATGCAGTGGGCGGTCATCCGCTGGGACTGGATCAGCTCATAGCCCCATTCCAGCGCCACGGCGTCCTTGGGCACCAAATGATAGCTCTGGGGATAGTTGTAGATCATATCCGCCCAGAACATCACCGTTTTGCCGTATTTCTCCCGAATGTGATTGCTCAGCTTGTTCAGCCATTCCATGAACACAACGTCTTTGCCCTTCTGACGGCAGTATTCCTCGATTTGGAATTTTCCTAAGCCGTAGGCTTCATCCAGGCCGATGTTCACGTACTCGCTGGAAAAATGAGGCAAAAGCGATTCATAGAGATTGCAGATGAAATCAAAGCTCTCCGGAAGCATCGGGTTCAGGGTGGAGGGCGTTTCGTCCCCCTCAAACAGGCCCAAATGATGGAATTCCGGCTTTTTCAGCCAGGTATACATATGGCCAAAGGAATTCTGATTGGGCACCAGATCCATGAACCGCTCCCGGCAGTAGGCGTCCAGCGCCTCAATATCCTCGGGGGTCAGGCAGTCAAAATCCGCCGTTTCTTTGGGATAGGCGGCATACTTGAAGCAGTCGCCCTCCATGTATAATTGAAATTCGTTGTATTTCAGCGCGGCCAGAAAGTCGATCATGCCCTTGATGGTTTCCACCTTGGGCATCCGGCCCCGGCTGATATCCAGCATATAGCCCCGGCGGGCCAGGGCGGGCTTGTCCTCGATCAGTACGCGGGGCAGCTTTCCCCCGGTGCGGCGGATCATCTGCTGCAAAGAGGTAACGGCCCGGAACAGGCCCTCGTCCGTGGACGCGGAAAGCACAATGCCGGTTTCATCAATTTGGAGGCGGTATTCTTCTTTTTCAAGCCCCGGCGCGGAAACCGCTTTGATGCCCGGCACGCCCGCCTTCACCGCGCTGAAAAAGCCCGCCAAATCGCTATACGCTTCTTGCATGGGCAGAACGAACGCACCCTCGGAAACCGTCATCTTTTGCGGCTGCGGAAACAGGATCATCTGAACCCCTCCCTGCTGTATCGTTTTGTTTATACTCATTGTAACCATTTACATATCTTGATAACAGTCAAGCAGCAAATCTGCGGAAGGGGGGCGTCGGGGGTACTCCCCCAACTGTAATCCGCAGGCGGCGGCGTGTATGTCGCCGAGGAGCGGCTGAAAGCCGCTTCCTTTATCAATTTCTGGCCGTAAAATGAGCGTTTTTGCTTGCGAAAATGCCATTTTACAAGAAATTGATGCCTCGAATGAAAGCGGAATCCCAATTCCGCTTTCATTCGTACCATTCAGCGATAGCTGAATGGTACCTGCTCATTATACGCTATCCCCCGCGAAAGGTCAATCGCGTTTGCGCGGCGGGCGCGTATGTGGTATAATACAGAGAACAACTGTGAACGGAGGAATGACCTGTGAAAAAGACAATTGCTCTGCTGCTGCTGTCGTCGCTGCTGACCGTTTGCGTTCTTCCCGCCGCCAGCGCCGCGACGGACAAGAAAAAAGGAACGGCGACTGTTTTCGACACGCTCCTTGACGATCTCTTGGCCGCCTACGATGCAAAAACGCGCATCGCCGCGGATGTGCAGCTGCTGGACGACGATATCGCCCGCGACGTTGCCGCCCACTGGAAAAAGGTTTATTTAGATGATTACAAGCTGTACTTATACGGCCTGGACGACCCGGCGGACCTGCCCATCACCGGCAAGCACGCCTTCGTGGTGCTGGGCTACGAGCTGAAGGACGGGCAAATGACGAATGAACTCAAGGGCCGGTGCGACGCCGCGGCCGCGGCGGCAAAGGCTTTTCCGAATTCCATTCTGGTCTGCTCCGGCGGCGCTACGGGCGCAAACAATCCCCACGGGAATACCGAAGCGGGACAGATGAAAAAATATCTGGTAAATACCTGCGGCATCGCGGAGGAACGCATCTTTACCGATAAAAAGGCCATGACCACCACGGAAAACGCCGTCAATACCCTGAAAATCCTGCGGGAGCAGGGTGTCGAAAGCATGACCATCGTCACCTCCTCCTACCATCAGCGGTGGGGACAGGTGCTGTACAACGCCATGGCCGCAAAGTACAGGCAGGCCTACGGCTATTCCGTGGAGATCATCGGCAATTACTGCTTTGACATTGAACCTTCCAACCCCATGTTCAAGGCGGACGCCAAAATCGCCATCTCCCAGCTGAAAAACATCCTGGACCTCAAGCTGACCGGAAAATAAGATTTTTTCTGAAACATCCAGCGTCGGCAGGTTCGGCGCTGTTTTTGTTCTCTTTCGCATAATCCGCCCGGCCCGGGACAAGATAACCTCTGACAGGGCCGTTTTTCCGGCCCAAGGAGGAGGAGAAGCAAATTGTCGGCAGGACTGATTTTGCTGGCCGGGGTTTCGGCGCTGGTTTTATTCGGCGTGGCCCAGCGCGTGCTGGACCGCATGCACCTGACGGACCGGGCCGCGCTGCTCATCGCGGCGCTGATCTTTTTGGGTGGGCTTTTGCCGGATATCCGCATAGGACAAGTATCTGTCAACTTGGGCGGGGCCGTCGTTCCCTTTGGCGTGTGCATATGGCTGCTGGTGAAAACCGATACGCGGCAGGAAGTGGCCCGCGCCCTGTGGGGCAGCGCGCTCACCGCCGTGATCGTCTACCTGATCGGCAGGCTGACGCCCGCCGAGCCGGAGCAAATGGTCATTGATCCCCATTACCTGTACGGCCTGGCGGGCGGGGCCGTGGCCTATCTGCTGGGCCGTTCCCGCCGGGCGGCCTTCATCTGCGGCGTGTTAGGCGTGATCTTAGCCGATACCGCCGTGGCCGTCATCAACTGGCAAAACGGCATAGCAACCACCCTGCGCCTGGGCGCTGCCGGGGCCATGGATACGGTGGTGATTTCCGGCCTGCTGGCGGTGCTGTTAAGCGAATTGGTGGGCGAATTACTGGAACGGGCGGCCCGCGCCAACGGGCGGGAACCCAGCCCGGCGGTGGATACGCCTTTCCGCAAAGGGGGGAGCCGCTCATGAAAAAGCTGTTTGCCATTCTCATGGCGGTGATTCTTCTGCTGCCCGCCCTGGCCCTGGCCCAGGAGGACGAAACAGAGGACGTGTACCGGCTGCTGGACCCCCAGGGAGAAACCGTCACCTTCTTTTGCGGCACGCCGGAGCCGGGGGACGAATACATTGCCGGGGACAACCGCCATTTCCGGGTGGTGCAGATCGACCCCGCCGCTAAAGCCGCCCGCATGGAGGATTTGGGGACCTTTCCCCTGCCGGACGTGGAATGGGCGGCGGAAACCGCCCTGCCTGTGTCCGCCGTGCGCCGGGCCGTGGCCCTTTACTGCACCCACAGCGATGAAAGCTATGAACCCACCGACGGCAAAAGCAGCATCGAAAAGCGGGGCGGCATTTACGACGTGGCGGAAAGCCTGAAGGCCAGCCTGGAAAAAGAGGGCGTCACCGTCTATTACAGCACCGAAAACCATTATCCCCACGACGCGGGCGCTTACCGCCGCAGCCGCGCCACCGCCGCCTCCCTGGCGGAGGAAGGGGTGGACGCCATCTTCGACATCCACCGAGACGGCATTCCCGACGCCAGCCAGTACGAAAGCACCGTGGACGGCGAGGACGTGACCAAGGTGCGCCTGCTGGTGGGCCGCTCCAACCAGAACGCCGACGCCAACAAGCAGTTCGCCGCCCAGATCAAGGCCGTGGCGGACAAGGTGTATCCCGGTTTGGTGAAGGATATTTATATCGGTAAGGGCACCTACAACCAGGATATCATGAGCCAGGCGGTACTGCTGGAATTCGGCACCCACAAGAGCGACAAAAATGAGGTGCTGGCCTCCACCGCCTTCATGGCCGACGTGCTGGACCGCACCCTCTACGGCGGCGTCACCGGCGCGGCGGGAAACGGAAAAACGACCGTCCCCAAAAATTCCGGCGGCGCGTCCGGCATCGCCTGGGTGATCGGCCTGCTCATCGTAGGCGCACTGGTCTACGCCTTCGTCGCCACCGGTGACCGGCGGCTGGCCTTTGATAAATTCAAAAGCACCTTCCGGGAAATGACCGGCGGCCTCTTAGGCGGACGCAAGGACGAAAACGGGCAATGAATTTTTCCCGGGGAAAACCATAAAAAGATAAGCTCCGGCAAATTCCTCTGCTGGAGCCGATTTATTTATATCAATCCGGTGATTTTCATGACGTATACGAAGATGAAGGTGGAGAAAATGCATAGGGTGCTGGTAATCGCCACGCACTCGGCTGCCAATTCGCCATCCCCGCCCATGCTCTGGGCCATGGGATAGGAGCTAACCGCCACCGGCGCGCCAAGGGCGATGAACGCGCAAGCCAGCGGCACCCCCCGCATGCCCGCCGCCACGCAGATTGCCATGCCGATCAGGGGCGATACGAACAGTTTCCAGGGCACCACGATGGCAAGCTGCCGCACGTGGGCCTTGGCGCTGGAAAACTGAATGGCCCCGCCCAGGGTGAAGAGCGCCAGGGGCGTGGCGACCTTGCTCAAATCGCCCATGGCCGTTTTCAGGAAGGCCGGGGGCTGGAAGTGCAGCAGCCACAGGGCAAAGCCCAGCAGGGAGCTGATGATCAGCGGGTTTTTCAGGATGTTCAGCACGATGCGCCCCGGCTTGATTTTCCCCTGTCCCCACACGCAAAGGGCGATCACGGAGAAAACATTATAAAACGGCACAGTCACCGTCACCAGCAACGCCGCCAGGGACGTATCCTGCCCCGGGAACAGCATGGCTACCAGAGGAATGCCGAAAAAGGCGTAATTGCCCCGGCCCATGGCCTGGATCATCACGCCGATCTTCTTCGGGTCCTTTTCGATCCGGGGCACCAGCAGGAACAGCAGCCCGAACTGCGCCGCCAGCAAGCCGGGGATCAGCAGGAAAGCGATTCCCGAAACAGGAGTATCATAGGGCGTGTTCATCACGCTGTAACACAGGTTCACGGGCAGAAACACCCGGAATACCAGCTGGTTCACATCCTTCACCAGCTTGTCCGAAAGCAGCCCGATCCTGCGGCAGAACCAGCCGGTGGCCATCAGGCAGAGCAAAGGCAAAACAGTATTCAGGGCAAAGAGAAAATCATCCATGGCGCTTTCCTTTCGGTCATGGGCGCTGGGCAACAGGACTGTTTTTCAGGGCCGTCTGCACGCGGGTCAGCGCCCGCTGCATCACTTCCTTTTGCTGGCCGCTCATTTCCTCCGGCGCGGGGTCCGCGCTGCACAGCACACGGTATTGCACCGCGCCGTTCACGTTTTGCCGCCAAATATAGGTGGGGGTGTATTCCGCCTGGAACTGCATGCGGCCCTGAGCGTCGCTGGAAACGCTCAAATGCAGCAGCATGCCGGAAATATCGAACCCCTCCCGGGATTCGGTGAGCAGCGTGCCCAAAGAGTAGGCCACAAAGGCGTCCCGGGCTTTGCCGTCCTCTCCCGTGACGGAAATGACCTCCATGGGCAGCACCCGGCTGGGCCGCGTGCCCAAAATGACGTCCGCCCCCATTTGGGCCAGGGCCTGGGCCGTTTTGCGCTGGGCGGAGGTCACGTCGGCCCCGTCGGCTTTGCCCCAGTACAGGCACACGATCACGCACCGCGCCCCCTGGCTGCGCGCCCAGCGGATATCCGCCCGGGCTGCGTCTAAGGAGAAGGGCTGCAATAGTCCGGCGTTGCCCTTCTGGGCGTTTTTGCTTTTGGCGGTCAGCGCGTCCGTATAGGAAAGCAGGGCCACCTCGCCGCCGTTGAGGGGGATCAGGCGGCGCTGAACCGCGCCGGAGACGTTCACGCCGGTGCAGGTGAGGCCCCGGGCGGTCAGAGCGCTTACGGTGTCCGCCGCCCCCGGCGCGCCCTGATCCAGGATATGCTCGCTGCCTAAGATCACCTGATCCATGCCCAGGGCGCGCACGGCGTCCGCCGCCTCCGAAAGGGCGATGGCGTCCCCGTATTTACGGTCGGAGGAATTGATGAGCTGGGGCAGCGTGACCAGATTCAGGTCCGCGTAAATCTTGCCGCTGATCTGGGATAGGACAGACCGATAGTCCGCCGTTTTATCCGTTTTACTGTATACGGAATCGGTAATATCGCTTTGGAACGAAAGCAAGCCCCCGGCGGTCAGGGAAAAGGTATAGGGCGGCAGCGCGGCGGTAGGCTGGACGGGTTCGGGCGTGGCCGCGGGAGCGGGCGCGGGCGTATCGGTAACCAGGGCCGCAGCCGTGGGCGCAAGGGTCACTTTCACGGTGCGCACCTGATTCTGCTGCGCCGCGGGCGCGACGGTGGGGCCTTGAAACGCCGAACTCATCAGGCCGATCACCCGCTGTGCGTCCATCTGCGCGTTGGCGCTCTCTCCCCGCATCCTGCTGAACATGAACAAGCACCCCGCCGTCACCGTCACAGTGAGCAGCAGGGTCAGCAGGGTGCCCAAGGACCAGCCTGGCTTGTGGTGCTTCATGGCGTCATCTCCGAACCGGAATGATCACGGCTTGGTTTCCACCCGGATCATGCTTTCCACCCGGGCGTCGCGGGAATCAATGGCGGCCAGGGCCTTGCGGATGGAGCATTCCCCGGCGTCGTGGGTGATCAGAACGATCTGAGCGCGGCCGTTCACGGCGTCGCGCTGCATGAGATTGCGGATGCTGATGCCCTCGTTGCCTAAGCACGTGGTAATATGGGCCAGCACGCCGGGCCGGTCGCTGGCCTCTAAGCGCACGTAGAAGCTGCACCGCCAGTCGTTGGTGACAGAAAGGCCCTCGGCCAGCTTATCGGAATTGTGGAAGGTGGGATGCCGAGGCGTTTCGCGGGAAACGGCGTACAGCATATCGCTCACCACGGCGCTGGCGGTGGGGGCGCTGCCCGCGCCGCGGCCAAAGAGCATCATATCGTCGCAGGCGTGGCCGTGGAGGAAAATGGCGTTGAAGGAGCCGTTCACGGAAGCTAAGGGATGGCTGTCTGGGATGAAGGTGGGATGCACCCGGGCGTCGATCACGCTGCCCTTCCGCTTGGCGATAGCCAGCAGTTTCAGGGTGTAGCCCAGCTCCTTGCCAAAGGCGATATCGGCGGCGGTCACCTGGGTGATGCCCTGGCGGTAAATCACGTCAAAGGGCACCCGGGCATGGAACGCCAGGGAGGATAAGATGCTCAGCTTGTACGCCGCGTCGAAGCCCTCCACGTCGCTGGTGGGGTCCGGCTCCGCCAGGCCCAAGCGCTGGGCGTCCTTGAGTACGGCGGCGTAATCGCTGCCCTCCTGGCTCATGCGGGTCAAAATATAGTTGGTGGTGCCGTTCACGATGCCCATCATTTCCTCGATGCGGTTGCTCATGAGGGAATCCACGGTAGTGCGGATGATGGGGATAGCGCCGCAAACGGCGGCCTCGTAATACAGGCCGCTGCCGTGCTTTTCCGCCGCTTCCTGCAAAATATGCCAGTTGAGGGCCAGAGCCATCTTGTTGGCCGTGACCACCGTTTTGCCCATTTCCAGTGCGCGGAGCATATAATGGGTGGCGGGTTCCTCGCCGCCCATGAATTCCAGCACCATTTCGATGGCGGGATCGTCCGTCACTTGGGCGGGGTCAGTGGTAAGCAGAGCTTCGGGCACGATGGCGTCCCGCTTTTTGTGTACGTCCCGCACTAAGATGCGCTTGATATCGAACACCACGCCGCTGCGGTGCAAAAGATCTTCCTTAAACTCGTTCAGCAGCTTCCACACGCCGCAGCCGATATTGCCGCAGCCCAAAAACCCAACCGTTACCGTGCGCATAATCTTTTCCCTCCGTTACGCCTTGGGCTGATTCTTTTCGTAAATCAGCCGCAGGCCTTTTAATGTGAGCAAACCGTCGATATGGTCGATCACCCCGGATTTTGAGGCGATGAGCCGGGCCATGCCGCCGGTGGCGATCACTTTGGCTCCCGGGCAGCCCATTTCCCGGCGCATTTCGTTCACCAGATAGATCACCTGGCCCACGTAGCCGTTGATGACGCCGGACTGCAGGTTGGCGACCGTGGTTTTTCCAATCACCTTTTCCGGCATGACCAGTTCAAAGTGGGGCAGCTTGGCCGTGCCGGACACCAGGGCTTCGCTGGTCAGCTTGATGCCGGGGCAGATGCAGCCGCCCAGCAGCGAGCCTTTCGCGTCCAGCGCGCCGAAGGTGGTGGCGGTGCCAAAATCAATGTACACGCAGGGGCCGCCGTACAGGGAATACGCCGCCACCGCGTTGCAGATGCGGTCGCTGCCGATTTCCCGGGGATTTTCGTACTTGATATCAATGCCCGTTTTCACGCCGGGGCCTACCGCCATGGGGTCGATGCCAAAGTATTCCCGGCACATATGCTCCACCGTGAAATTCACCGTAGGCACCACGGAGGACATGACGATGCCCGTCACCTGCTTTTTGTCGATCCCTTCATGATCGAACAGCTGGGAGATCATCACGCCCATTTCGTCGCTGGTGTATTTCCGGGTGGTGGACAGGCGCCAGTAATGCACCATTTCCGCCCCGTCGAACAGGGCGGTTTTGATGTTGGTGTTGCCCACGTCAATCGTAAACAGCATGCCCTTTACGCTCCTTATTTCAGATCAGCCGCGCTTTTTTCAGCGCCGCGCCCACAGCGCCGGTCACCACGGCGGCCACGACCATTTCCACCACCGCGTTGATGCCCACGGAGGCAATGATAAAGGTGATCACACTCCGTCCCGCCATGAGTCCCTGGATGTATTCCGTATTGCCGAACAGCAGCACCAGGGAGGACATGAAGAACAGCGTGTTAAAAAAAGCCGCCGAAAAGCCGGTGATCATGCAACTCATGTAAGCGTTCATCCGCTTGTTCAGCGTCTTGTAAACCACGGCGGCCAGCACGCCCACCAGCACCCGGGATACGAACCTTTGAATAAAGCACAGCACCGGGCTGATGCCCACCAGCACGGCCCCCATGCCGCTGAAGCCCACAATGCCGAAGCACTGCAAAAAGCTGATGAGGCCGAACACGCCGCCCAGCAGCGCGCCGCCCCCAACGCCCATGGCGATGGCGGCGATGGCGACCGGGATCATATTGAAGGTGATCGAAAGCCCGGCGGGCTGGGGAATGTTCACATAGCCCAGCACGATCAGCAGGGCGGTGAGCAGGGCAAACAGGGTCAGCTTGACCGTGGTTTCACGGCGATTTCCGGTTTTCATTTTCTTTTCCTCCGTTCAAGTTCTGTAAAGATACCTGACGCAATTTGGGAATGCGTTTTCGCCCGCGTCCAGCCCCGAAGCGGGTGCCGGCATTGCAGACGGGTACATTATACCAGAGGAAACAGGGATTGTCAAAAAACCGGATAAAAAAACAGGGAAGATACAGACGGGCTGTGCCGTTCTTCCCCTTTTGGCTTGCCGGGCGCTTTACCGCGCCGTCGCCTGTTTTGCGCGGAGCTTATGAATTTTTTTGTCCTGATACAGCTTTTCATCCGCCCGCTGGATGCAGCTCTGCACCGAATCCTGATTTTCCTTCAGCTCGTCATATCCGGCGCTGACGAAAAGTAGGTAGGGAATCCCGCTGTCGGCACATTCCTGGCGGATTTCCTCGCGGGTCACGCGGATCAGCTGATCAATTTCCTCCTTGATTTCGGGGTGGGCGATCAGGATGAATTCATCCCCACCGTACCGGCCCAGGAAAGAGGGAATGCCGTACCGGTTGACGGCCTTTTTCAGGGAATTGGCGATGGTCACCAGGGCCTTATCGCCCTCGGCGTGGCCGTACGTATCGTTGATGGCCTTGAAATCGTCGATGTCCATCATGATGATATAGGTCTGCCGCCCCTCCGGATGCAGGTTGGACTTCTGGGAAATATAGCGCATCAGCTGGCCCCGGTTGTTGAGGTTCGTCAGGGGGTCCATGGAAACGCGGATTTCGATGGCCTGGATGTAAAAAACCAGCATCAAAATCAGGCAGGTGAAGCAGTAAATAGGCAGATGCGGAAAAAACAGCGTCTCGATCAGCCCGCCAAACATGACCACCAGGGGGAAGACGCCGATAAAAATGTACTTTTGCTTTTCCAGGGGGTTTTCCTCGTTCTTTGCCCTTCGGAGCGAATAAAACAGCGTGGCCACCAGGTAAATGTCGGGCACCACGACCATATAAATGCTGAAACCGGGCATGGTTTCCCGCGCTTCGCTGACCAGCGTTTCCGGGGCGATGACATAATGGAGGATCATCACCAACGTGGAAACCAAAAAGGGAAAAAGCACGGCAAAGCGGTTGATGGGGCGGTTCCGATGGGGAGCCTGCACATAGGCCATGACGTAATTGAGCCAGTGATAGATCGTCGCGCCCATGAGAACATAGATCAGAAAATCGTTGGCGGCGACGGTGAACCGTGTTTTAGGAAGCAACTCCGCCTCGATGGCGGCCCAAAAACAATACACCGCGAAATAGAGCATGAACATCGTCAGCGCGTGGTCGTATTTGATTTGCTTTTCCTGCCTGTCCAGATTGAAATGATTGTGGATCAGCAGAATTGCGAACACGATGATGCAAATAACGTTTGCTTCGATATAGTACAGGGCAAACTCACTCATCCGTCGATCCCCTTCCCCGAAATAAACAAGTTGGAAAAAATTCCAAAATGCCTGATAGCATTCGTCTACACATTAGTATGTACGAATGAAATCACCTATATGATAGCGGACGAATATTGTTTTTTTCTGTCGATCCTGTAATTTTTTTGTTGCAAGTATATTTCAATTCACGCGTGATCTGCGGGAATGTATAGAGTTTCCATTGCGTTTTGCCGATGAAAATGCTAAAATACCGCATATCCCGACAAAAGCAAACAGCCAAGCCCCGAAAGGAGGACGAACGTATGTACCGAAGGAGATATTGCCGTATGGTGACGGCGCTGACGGCCCTGGCCCTGCTGCTGTGTTTTCTGCCCGCCCAGGCGAAGGGGGACTGCCTTTTGACCGTGTATTTTCCCAACTGGAACGTGTATTCCGACGGCCAGAGCCAGGTGAAAAATCTGCCCTGGGATCGCTTGGGATGCGTGAATCACGCTTTCTGGAAAATCGAACCGAAGGACGGGGGCTATCCCATCGCGTCCACCGACCCCTGGGCGGACACGGACGAAAGCAACCCCAAAGCCCATTTCCCCCAGTACGCGGAATGCGCGAAAAAATATCCCAACGTGAAAATTTTGCTCTCCATCGGCGGCTGGACCTGCTGCGGCTATTTTTCCGAAATGTGCCTGACCCGGGAAAGCCGGGCCTCCTTCATTGAAAGCTGCCTTGTCACCCTGGAAACGTATTCCTTCTTCTCCGGCCTGGATATCGACTGGGAATACCCCGGCGAAGCCCGGAAGGGGGGCAGCGGCGACGAGGGGAACCCCGTCAAGGGCGACGACAAAACCAATTATACCCTGCTGCTGAAGGAACTGCGCCAGGCCCTGGACAGCCGTTTCGGCAAGGGCGAAAAGCTGCTGACCGTGTGCGCCAGTGGCTCCACCGGCACACTGTCCAAGCAGGATTACGCCGCCCTGTTCCCTTATGTGAATCGGATCAACCTGATGACCTACGATCTGGCAGGGTCCTGGAACAGCGTCACCGGCCACCATGCCGCCCTGTACGGAAAAGGCTCGGCAGACACAGCGGTGAAATATTTACAGAAACAAGGCGTGCCCGCCGGCAAAATCGCCATCGGCACGCCCCTGTACAGCCACGGCTGGAAAATGAAAAGCCTGGAGGGCGGCGTGGTGGGCGCCGCCGCCCAAAGCATGAGCAATGATGAAAAAACCTGGCGTTTCCTCCAGGCCCTGGAACAGAAAGCCGTGGCCGAGGGCACGCCCGGCTGGCACGCGGGCTATGACGAAACGGCCCAGGCCGCGTACCTGTGGAACGATGATCCCGCCTCCAAGGATTATCTCACCTTCTACACCTACGAAAGCGCCCGATCCCTGGACGCCAAGCTGACCTACATCAACGTACACAGCTTGGGCGGCCTGATCGTGTGGCAGGTACACGGCGACAGCCCGGCGTTGGGATGGCCTATGATTACGCGGATGTGGAAGGGACTTCAATAAATGAGTTGAGATTTGAGAGTTGGGAGTTGAGATTAAGCGAACATGCCGCTGTAATATCTCAACTCTCCGCTCTCAACTCTCAACTCTCTAAAGTCTCCACACTACCGGTCCTTCACATACCCCAAGGTCTTGAGATCCTCCGCCGAGTCCCTCCAGCCGGGGCGCACCTTCACCCACAATTGCAGATTCACATGGGTATCCAGCAGGGCTTCGATATCGGCGCGGGCTTCCGCGCCGATTTTTTGCAGCATGGCCCCTTTTTTGCCGATGATGATGCCCTTGTGGGAATCCCGTTCGCAGTAGATGGTGGCGTCGATCTCAGTGAAATGATCGTTGAGCTTCTTCATGGCCATCATTTCCACGCCGATGCCGTGGGGCACCTCGTCCCTAAGGTTCCGCAGGGCCTTTTCCCGGATCAGCTCGGCGCAGATATCCCGTTCAGGCTGGTCGGTGAGCATATCGTCGGGGAAATACTTGGGGCCGACCGGCAGATGGGCGGTCAGCTCCTTTTTCAGTTCCTCGATCCCGTCCCCCGTGCGGGCGCTGACGGGCAGGATGGCGTCGTAAGCGGCGTCCTTAAAGGAATCAATAATGCTCAGCAGGTTTTTGGGTTCCACCAGATCGGTTTTGTTCAGGACCAGCACCTTGAATACCTTTTTGCGGCTCATTTCCTCGATGATGCTGCGGTCGTGGGGGCCGATGGCGGTCACGTCCGCCAGCACCAGCAGGGCGTCGATGCCTTCCATGGCTTCCTCGATGGACTGCACCATGAATTCGCCTAACTTGGTGCGGGGCCGGTGGATGCCCGGCGTGTCCACAAACACGATCTGGCAATTGTCCCCGCTCATCACGCCCATCACCCGGCTGCGGGTGGTCTGGGGCCTGCTGGAGGTAATGGCGATCTTTTCCCCCACCAGGGTGTTCAGCAACGTGGATTTCCCCACGTTGGGCCTGCCCACGATGGTGGCAAAACCGGAACGATAATTTTTTTCTGACATGTGTATTCCCTTCCAGTGATTTATTCTTTCCCTAAGATGTCCAGCATTCCGGTCGCTGGCCCGAAGCCGTGTGGCAGCAGATCGGACAGAATGGCTTCCTCCCGTTGATCACCCCAGGCGACGATCACCCGCAGATGGGGGGCAAACTCATACAGCGCCTGGCGGCAGATGCCGCAGGGCCAGGCCATGGATTTTTCCGCCGTAATGGCGATGGCCGTAAACTCCCTTACGCCTTCGCTGACCGCCTTGAACAGGGCGGTGCGCTCGGCGCAGTTGGAGGCCCCGTAGGAGGCGTTTTCGATGTTGCAGCCCTTGAACACCCGACCGTCCTTGGCAAGCAGCGCCGCCCCCACCGGGAAATGGGAATAGGGGGAATAGGAAAACGCCATGGCCTCCCGGGCCATCGCCACCAGCTCGTCGTCCGTCACGCGACCGATGCCCGCGCTGTTCAGCGCCTTTTCTTCCATTGCCCTCATCCTTTCTTTGTCCTCGTCCTTCATATGATCGTAGCCCATCAGATGAAACAGGGCGTGGGCCGTAAGGTACGCAAGCTCCCGTTTCAGGCTGTGGCCGTATTCTTTGGCCTGTTCCTGTGCCCTTGGCAGGGAAATGATGATATCGCCCAAAAAGCAGCGGCCCGTTTCGTCCTGTTCCCGCAGCAGCTTTTTGGGGCTTGTCCCCAAGGTCTTTTGGGGATTGCAGTCCGTGGAGGGAAAGGAAAGCACGTCGGTGGCCCGGTCCACCCCCCGGTATTCCCGGTTGATTTCCCGGATTTCCTCGTCCCCCGTCACGCGCACCTGGGCGCAGGCGGGCAATTCGATCCCCTCCGCCCGGAGGCAGGCCGCCGCCGTCTTTTCCAGCATTTCTTCCGCTTCCGGCAGGGGCGTCACGTCCCAGGCAAAATCCAGTATGCCCCTCATGTCATATCCTCCGGCTGCGTGACCCGCTCCTTTTCCCGCTCTTCCTCGTCCAGGGGGATCTGGCCCTCCATCTTGGCCATCAGTTCCCGTTCCATTTCCTTGGTGGGCAGCGGTTCAATGACCACCAGTTCGTCGATGGGCACAGGCTTGGCCGCCATCAGGGGCTGCACTTCCTCCAGCTCCGCCCCCGTTTCGATCTCCACCCGCTGGGGCGCTTTGGGCGCGGTCAGCTCCACGGTGGGCGCGGCCCCCGCTTCCGGTTCCACAAAGGACACGGCGTTTTCCGCCTCGATATTGGCTTCCTCCACCGCCAAATCGGTCTTAGCGGCACGGGCGGCGCGGAGCTTGATATCGTCCATATCGGGATATTCAATACGCTCGTGGAACACGCCGGCCAGCACCTGGGTGGCGGCGGCGCAGATCTGGTCGATGTCCCGCAGGGTCAGGGGACAGTCGTTCAGCTGGCCGTCCTCTAACTTGCCGCGCACCAGCTTCACGATGAATTCCTCAATGCCGTCCATGGTGGGGTTCTTCATGGTGCGCACGGCGGCCTCGATGGTATCGCACACCATCACAATGGCTCCCTCTTTGGTTTTGGGCGGGTTGCCGTCGTAACGGAAATTCTCGATATCCACCGGATTGCCGCCCGCCATTTGCAGGGCTTTATGGTAAAAGTACATCACCGGCGTGTTGCCGTGGTGCTGGGCGATAATATCCTGCACCGCGGTGGGCAGGCGGTACGCTTTCGCCAGGGCCACGCCATCCCGGGTATGGGAGGTAATGATGGCGGCGGACACGTAAGGATCGGTATGCTCGTGGACGTTCACGCCGCCCATCTGGTTTTCCGTGAAATAGGTGGGGCGCTTCAGCTTGCCGATATCGTGGTAATAGCCGCCCACCCGGGCCAGCAGGGCGTTGGCGCCGATGGCCTGGGCCGCCGCCTCGGCTAAGTTGGACACGATGGTGGAATGGTGATAGGTGCCCGGCGCTTCCAGCAAAAGCCGTTGCAGCAGGGGCTGATTGGGGTTGGAAAGCTCCATGAGCTTCATGGGGGTGGGCAGGTTGAAAATCATTTCCAGCAGGGGCTGCACCGCGATGCAAAGCAGGGTGCCCACGGCGGAGCCGCCCGCTCGCCAGGCCGCGATGACCAGAGAGCCGGAAAGCTCGTTGTTGGTCATGAGGCCCAGGGCCATGATAGCGACAAAATCAACGGCCGTCCCTACCAGACCGGACACAAGCACCCAGAGCCTGGTGCCCTTATGATACATCACCATGGCCGCCGCCGTGCCGGACAGCAGGCCGGAAGCCAGCAGCAGCGCCATTTTTTCCGCGTATTCCTCGCTGCCGCCCGCCGCCAGCGCCGCCACCAGAATAGTGAGGGCGGCGTTGCACACCACGCCGGGGGCCAGCCCCAGCAGGGCCGTGACCAGCAGGGCGCACATCATGGTGGGCGCGAAGTAAGAATTGGCAAGCCTGCCCAGCACGCACACGCTCAGGCTCATGGCCATGACGGTGAGCATCAAAAGCAGCCTGCCGTTATCGTCCATCACGTGTACATGGGGAAAATGGCGAAGCAAAAGCAGCATGCCCGCCATCACCACCACCACCAGCACCGCGGCGCCCATATAAATGGTCATATCCGCTTCGCCGTTGCTGAGCAAGCCCAAAGTGGACAGCATGGCCAGCTGATTGGCCGTGATGCGGCCTTCGCCCCGCACCACGATATTCTGGCCCTGCTTGTACACCACAGGCTCCACGCCCTCCCGGGCCGTTTCCCGGGCCGCGTCCGTGGCCTCCTGATCAATGAGCATGTTGGCGCGGATGCAGGCATTCAGCACGGCCGGCACCACGTTTTGCCCCAGGGGGATGGACACGCGGTAATTCACGATCTGCCGGATGTTGTATACGGCGTTGCTCTCCTGGCCCTCGGTCACGTGACCCTGCATGGTGCTTTGCAGCGCCGCGAAGACCAGGGTGTAGGCTTCCTCCAGTTCCGCCTGGGTGGAACGCATGAGGCTGGTGAGCTGATAATCGCTGAGGGAAACCAGGGTGATCAGGCTGCGGGCATATTCCAGCTCGTCCCGGCTGAATACCCGCAGGCTGGAATAGTCCGGCAATGTGGCGGCGTACTGGCGCGCGGTGCGCAGCTGGGCGAAGATCTGGTCAAAATCGTTCATGACCGTCTCCGTCACGCCCTCCTGAAAGCGGTAGGTGGGCGTCACCTGGGCGGCGGCTTCATCCCGCTTTTTTTGGGTACTCAATTCGTCCACCACGTCCTTGGTGGCGGCGATGGTGCTGGTGGGCACCATGCCCACCGTCAGGTTGTACCGCATGGGCACGATGGCCGCCTCAAACAGCGCCATGATCACCGCCACGCCCAGCAGACAGATCAGCACGCGGGTGGCCGCGGACGAGCTGAAAATTTCCCTGACCGTGCGTTTTTCCCGCTTTCGGGTCTTTGCGGCTCTGGGGCTCATGCTTCTTCCCCTTCCTTCGCTTCATAGGCCTCGTAGGCTCTAACGATTTTCTGCACCAGTTCATGGCGCACCACGTCCCGGGCGGTCAGTTCCACGATGCTGACGCCCTCCACGTCCTTCAGCACCTCCATGGCCTCCTTCAGGCCACTTTTCCGGCCCTTGGGCAGGTCGATCTGGGAGATATCCCCCGTCACGATGCAGCGGGAGGCGGCGCCTAAGCGGGTCAAAAACATTTTCATCTGCTCTGGGGTGGTATTCTGGGCTTCGTCTAAAATAATGAACGCGTCGCCCAAGGTGCGGCCCCGCATGAAGGCCAGGGGGGCCACCTCCAGGGTGCCCCGCTCCACCAGGCGCTGGTAGCTTTCCACGCCCATGATCTCATACAGCGCGTCGTACAGCGGGCGCAGGTAGGGATCCACCTTCTGGGTCATGTCCCCCGGCAGGAAGCCAAGCCTTTCCCCCGCTTCCACGGCGGGCCGGGTGAGTACGATGCGCTCCACCTCTTTGTTTTTCAGCGCCACCACCGCCATGGCCATGGCCAGGTAGGTTTTGCCGGTGCCCGCCGGGCCAACGGCGATGGTCAGCTCGTTTTCCCGCACGGCGGACACGTATTCCCGCTGGCCCAAGGTCTTGCACTGGATGCGGCGGCCCCGGTGAGTGATGGCCACCACGTCGCTCAAAATTTCCTCGATCTCATCCAGCCGTCCTTCCCGGGCCAGGGCCACCGCGTAGCGGATGCGGGCCGCGTCCACGATTTCGCCCTTGCGCAGCATTTCGATCAGCTTGCCGATCACCTGCTCCGCAAGCAGGGCGTTTTCCCGATCCCCCTGAATCTGAATCTCCTGGCCCCGCAGGGAAATCATCACGTCCAATTCCTGCTCCAGGGCCGTCATGTTTCGGTCGTTCATGCCGAACAGCGACAAATAGGCTTCCATGCTTTCAAGCGATAGCTGCAAAAAATCCGCATCTCCTTTGGCTGTGTTTCACGGGGTATTCCGCATGCGGCTCTGGCCGATCTCCTTTTCGATTTCCGCCGTGGCCGTTACGATCATATTATCCCCCTCTATCATACCGCAATTAAGCCATTTGTCAACCATTTCATGCGGGTACGCCGTTTTTTCCAGAATATTTAAGGCGGCGGCCTCCCCTTCCGCGTATATGGCGTTCGCGTCCCTTTGCCGTTTTTCCAGCCAGACCTCCGTCCGCCTCTCCCGCGTGAGCGTGACCGGCAGCCACGCCCCACCCAAAGGCAGGGTGGTTTTCTCTGTTTCACAGGTCAGGAAATCTTCCTCTTTATCCGCGCAAAAGCTGCCTGCCGGGGTTTGCAGGACGCGCCTTTCCTGGCTTCCGCCCGCCGGGTGGGACACATATTCCACCGCCGGTACCCGCAGCCGCACGGTGATCCAGGCCCGGGCCACCGCCTCTCCCCTGGCCCGCACGGGTACCGTTTCCCCATTCGCGCTCCGTTCCTCGCCCCGGATCAGCACCTGGCCTTTTTTCACGATGTCCCCGGGCTTCGCCGCGGGCGTGCCCGCGTATACGATCAGCCGTTTGAGCAGCCCGTCCTCCGCCGCCACCACGTCCCCCGGCCCGGCGTCGGTCAGTTCCGGCGGCGGCGTGCCCTCCTCCACCCGCAGGCGCAGGGCCACCCCCGTCCATTCCGCCCGCACCCATTTCACCTTGGGCAGCCGCCATTCCAGGCCTTCCCGCAGGGCTTCCAAATCAACGGCGCTGCGCCGAACGCCGGGGCGTATGCCGTTTTCCTCCAAAAACAGCCGGATTTCCCCCGCGTAAGGCCCGGCGTTTTCCACCCTGATCTGCCAGATATACCCCAAACTCCAGACCAGCAGTGCCGAGGCGAAAAAAATGCCTGTCCAAAGCCCCGCCCGGCGGGAAAAACGCTTAAACAATTTCAGCAGGCCAAGCGGCTCCGCCGGGCCGATTTCATAGCCCATTTCCCCGGCCAGAGCTTGAAGCGCCCCATAATCCCGGGGCGACAGGTCCACCGTCAGCGCCCTGTTCTGCTCCCGCCGCGCCTTCCTGAATATCAGGCCCCGCTTTCGCGCTTCGTTCACCAGCTTTTCCACGTTCAGGCCGGTCACTCGGCACCGCACAGAAAAAAGCCCCTTCATACGTTTTCCCCTTCCAGGGCCACCGCATGCACCCGACCCCGGATCAAAAGATCCTCCGGGCCGAAATGATCTATGAACAGCCCTTCTCCCGTCACCGTCCACAGCCCTTCCCGGCAGCGCACCCGAATGCAGCGGGTCTCATATGAAAAAAGGCCCCTGTGCCCTTCAATGATCACCTCACGCCGCCCCGTCCACAGCGCCCGGCTTTCCCTCGCCGCCCCGTCCCCCGGAACGATTTCCTTCAAACGCATACGCTTCACCTCACGGCAGTATATGACGCGGCGCAAGGGCAAAAGAACACTTATAACAGATAGGAATGAGGAGAGAGGAGAGAGGAGTAAAGTGCTCCCTTTGTCAAGGACAATTTTGATTTGGAAAGGGGAAGTACAGGACAAGAATGTGGTATACTCTCCCAGCTGGGACGGAGGATAGGGC
>CAJOJQ010000016.1 GCA_905234985.1 uncultured Christensenellaceae bacterium | reverse complement strand
GTCTACAAAACGAACCCGGCATCATGATTGAGTTTTTGTAAACACAAAATAAACCTCCTACCTCCTACTTCCTACCTCCTACCTTAATGACTTAAAGTGTCCTTTAATTCCCCTTTGCCCTCACTGTGCCGCCACGTACTTGCGCATATGGTTCAAAGCGTTTTTTTCCAGCCGGGATACCTGGGCCTGGGAAATGCCGATCTCTCCCGCCACCTCCATTTGGGTGCGGCCCTCGAAAAAGCGCAGGCGCAGGATCTTCTTTTCCCGGTCGTTCAGCTTACGCATGGCCTCCTTGATGGCGATATGCTCCAGCCAGCTTTCGTCGGCGTGCTTGTCGTCCTTCACCTGATCCATGATATAAATGGCGTCGCCTCCGTCGTTGTACACCGGCTCGAACAGGGAAACAGGATCCTGGATGGCTTCTAAGGCGAACACAACGTCTTCCCTTGGCACGCCTAACTCTTTTGCCATTTCCTCCACCGTGGGTTCCCGGTTCAGGCTCACCACCAGCCGATCCCGGGCCTGAAGGGCCTTATAGGCCGTATCCCGCAGAGAGCGGCTGACCCGGATGGGGTTGTTGTCCCTTAAATACCGCCGGATTTCCCCGATGATCATGGGCACCGCGTAGGTGGAAAAGCGCACGTTCTGACTTACGTCAAAATGATCCAGGGCCTTGATCAGGCCGATGCATCCCACCTGAAACAGATCGTCCGCGTTTTCTCCCCGGCCGCTGAACCGCTGCACCACGCTCAAAACCAGGCGCAGGTTGCCCCGGATAAATTCTTCTCTCGCCGCGCGGTCGCCGCCGTGTACCAGCGGAAACAGCTCGCGCATGCGTTCATTGGTGAGTACGGGCAGCGTAGCAGTATCCACGCCGCAGATTTCTACTTTGCCTGTTGCCATACTGACACCTCCGTCAAAAGCAGTATGGCACCGGATAGAATGGGTTATGCACAGCGCGGCGGGGAGGAATTGGCGCGTTATTCGACAATTCAGGCGCTTTGGGCGACAGGTGGACGCTTTTCTGTTTTTTCGTTTTGAAAATATGCTATCATATACTCACGGCAACGAAGCCGGAAGGAGGGTTTGCCATGAAACGGCAGTTACAGTACAACGGCGTGCCTCTGCGCATGATGAGCAAGGCCGATCTGCGAGGTCAACTGATCGTGAACCGGGAACGAATGATCAGCCGCGCTTCCGTTCTGGGAATTTTCGCTGCATTGACGATGCTCGTCGATCCTCTGCTGGGGCTGTTTCCCCTGGGCGTATGCGCGCTGACAAGTTATTGGCTCTGGCAGAACAACCGAGCCATTGAAAGCGAACTGGAGGCGAGAGGATGAACGAACGGAAATTCGGCTGGACGGAAAAAGGCATCATTGGGATGATTTTTTCGCCCTTGGGCGCGTTCTTTGTCCTGCTGGGCTTGGTTTTATACAGCGTCGGCGCGGGGCATAATCCGAACGACCCCATGATGTTCCTCTATGTTTTCGGCGGTATGGGCGGCGTTTTCCTGCTGATTGGTTTGGGGTTGCTGGGTGCGGACGTCCGCCGTCGCAGCGCCATGCGCCGTGCCGTCGAAAGCGGCGATTATGTGCTGGCCCGTATCGCGGGCGTGCAGCAGCGGCTGAACGTGAATACCCGCGGAACCCACCCCTGCGTGGTAGAATGCCATTATCACAATCCCGACACAGGAGAAATACACGTATTTTTCAGCCGCTACCTCTATTTCGATCCTTCGGATATGTTCACTTCTCAGGAAGTGCCTGTGTATATAGATCGGATGAACGAAAAAACCGCCTTCGTGGATATCGACGCCGTGCTGCCGAAGGTGGTTTTGCACAGGTAATAAAGTCGTACTGTATCAAAAAAACAAGCTGTTGCTGAACATGCGAATCTATGGTAGAATATCAGTGGAAAAGGAGACGATCATTCATGTCCACAGCGGAACGGGTTTACGCGATGCTGCAAGCCATGCCAGGGACAGATGTTCAGGTGGTTTTTGACGTGACAAAGGCGCTGTACGAAAAGCAAAAATCCCCTTTGGCCCCCATGACGCGGGAAGAACTGCTGCATGAATTGGAGGTTTCCCGCTTCCAGTCCGCCCAGCGGGAATGGAAACCCGCCCTGCAAGCCGTAGAGAAAGTGATGGCTGAATATGGGCTATAATGTCATCATGACCTCAAGAGATGAAGATCACTTGCGGAAAGCGGTTCGTTATCTGGCCGTAGTTTTGGGCAATGAGCAGGCAGCGAGATCGTTGAAGCAATCCATTCAGCAAACCATACAATTTCTGGAATACGGTGCAGGCTCGCTGCGTTTTTTGACCGATCCTGAGCTTCGGAAATACGGTTACAAAAGAATCACGATTGGAAAAACACGGTATTTCTTTGTTTATCGCATCGAAGAAAACACCGTCTGGATTGACGCCATGTTCCACGAGCAGCAGGATTACCCCAATTTGTTTTGGGACGAAACATATTGAATCCTTGCATAATACCAGATTAAAACCGGGCCAGGCTTTCGCCTGACCCGGTCGGTTTATTTAGGGGAAGAATTACTTATTGTCCTCGGTCACAGCCTGCGCGGCGGTGCGGCCG
Source organism: uncultured Christensenellaceae bacterium (assembly GCA_905234985.1). Lineage (GTDB taxonomy): Bacteria > Bacillota > Clostridia > Christensenellales > Aristaeellaceae > RUG563. Next base: position 55,767 of record CAJOJQ010000016.1, on the reverse strand, counting down.
GAAACGAAGATTTCCACGATGGCGTTGCCGCCCAGACGGTTGCCGCCATGGATGCCGCCAGTGACTTCGCCGGCAGCGTACAGGCCGGGGATGATCTGGCCTTCGGCGTTCAGCACGTGACGGCTGGTATCCACCACCAGACCGCCCATGGTGTGGTGGGTGGAGGGAGCCATCAGGCGGATGGTCAGCACGGTGTTGTCCAGATCGTAAGTGTCGGGCAGGTACTTGCCGTTTTCGTCCTTCTGCACGTTGCCCACGGTACGGGAAGCGATGGCCTTGCCCACGTCGGGATATTCGCCAAGGCCCATGACGGCGGCGTCATAATCCCGGATGGTCTGGATGACGACGGCGGGATCGGCGGTAACGCCTAATTCTTTGAACAGCTCGGGCAGTTCGGCGATGGTGCGGCGATAGTAGCGGCCTTCATAGTCGCCCTCGGCCAGCTGCATGGGGGCGGGCATCATCTGTTCCTTGTTGTAGAATTCCAGGAACACGCCCTTGGTGCCGTTCACTTCCATGCCGTTGCGGAATTCAGCCAGGGACAGCACGTCGCGCTCGGAGCCCTCGTCCACGAACCGGTGGCCGGTGGTGGGGTTGATCCAGCAGGCGTAGTTGCCGCCGCCGAAAGCGAGGTTGCCGTTGTCCACCCAGGAGATGGGCATCAGCTGGGTGAAGCCCATGCCGGTGGTGGCGGCGCCAACCATAACGGCCAGATCAATGCCGTCGCCCTGGAGGGAGGAACGGTTGGTGGTCTTGGTGGCGGTGGACAGGTATTCGGTGCTCCAGTATACGTTGCCGTCCAGCACCTTGTTGATGTTGGCGGCGTAACCGCCGGTAGCCAGGATAACGCCCTTCTTGGCCTTGGCGTTCACTTCGGTGCCATCGTACATCACGGCGCTCACGCCGGTGACGCGGCCTTCGGCGTTCAGAATGAGGCCGTTGGCGGTGGTGCGGGTCATAATGCGGTTGGCGGGGTTAGCTTCAAATAGGGTCTTCATGGGCGCGGCGAAGTAGCTGCCCCAGCGGCCCATTTCAGGATTGCCGTCGCCGTCCAGGTCCACGGTGGAACCGATGAACTCGTTTTCACGATACCACAGCGCGCCGATCAGGGTGGGCTGGGTGTTCTCGATGAAAGTGGAGCCCTGGGCCTCCAGCCATTCCTTCAGGCCCTGGCCGCCCAGGATGAACTGCCTGACCAGATCCACGTCGCCGTACATCCATTCGCTGCCGTCGGCGCTGGGACGCAGGCCGCCGTAGTAGGTCTGGAAGATATGCAGGTTCAGGGTGGAGAACAGGGTGAGCTGGCTTTCGCTCTTGCCCGCTGCCAGCTGGGGCGCGGCCCATACAAAGTATTCGCGGATCTCGGCTTTCAGGGCCTGCAGGGTGGGCAGGTATTCCGCGTGTACGCCGTGCTTGGACAGCTCGGCGGCGTCGCCCGCCACGAATTCGTGGGTCTTGTAGTATTCTTCGTCGAAGGGCTCCTCGCTCCAGTTGAGGATCATTTTCAGCTCGTTGATGCAGCCCTGAACGGACTTGACCTTGTCGTAGGTCTGGCCGTCATAGGCGTATACGCCGGTGGTGGCGTCGGGATCAGCGGGATCCCAGACCAGGTAAGGCATCACGCTCTGATACTGGCCGCCGGACACCAGGGTGTTGCCGCCGACCTCGGCGTTCTTTTCGATCACCAGCACGGTGTTGCCGTCCTGGGCGGCCTGGGCCGCGGCGGAAATGCCGGCGCCGCCGGCGCCCACGATGACCACGTCGTATTCCAGGTTCTGGGTTTCCTTGGCCTTATGCTCCACCTTGGCGGCCTTGAAGGTGTCCAGGTTGGTGCAGGCGGCCTGCTGCGCGGCGTCGTTCACGGCGGTGCGCAGGGCGCGGGTGGAGAAGGTGGCGCCGGAAACGCCGTCCACGCCGGAGCCGTTGGCTTCGATCATTTCAGGGATCATGATGTCGAAGGCCACGTCGCCCACGTGTTCGGTTTCCGCGGTGGACACGATCTCGATCTTTTCCAGCTTGTCCGCGCTGAAAGTCACCTTTACGGTGGTGGGGCCATTGTAGCCCTGGGCCGTGGCGGTGTATTCACCGGCGGTGAAGGCCAGAGGCGCGTCGGCAGCCGCTTCGGCGGCTTCGCCCTTGGCGGCGGCCAGCGCCTTGCCAACGGCTTCCTTCACGGCCTTGGAGGTCACGGTGGCGCCGGTCATGCCGTCCACGGCTTCGGCGTCGGCCTTGCCCACATAGGCTTCCGCCATGGCGGGCATGGCAGCGCCGCCTAAAGCGGGGGTTTCATCCGCACCGGTAATTTCGATGGCGGTGATGGCCTTTTCGTCCACAGTGACGGCTGCCTTCACCTCGCCGCCGAAGCCCTGAGCGGTGGCTTCATAGGTGCCGGGAGTGAAGCCCTTCGCTTCCGCTGCGGGGGCGGCGGCGGCAGGCGCGGCGGCGGCCAGGGCCTTGGCCACGGCGGCCTTCACGCCTTTGGAGGTGAAAGTCGCGCCAGCCACGGCGTCCACGGCTTCCGCGTCGGCCTTGCCCACATAGGCTTCCGCCATGGTGGTGATGGCCGCACCGCCGATGGCGGGGGTTTCGTCCGCACCGGTGATCTCGATGGCGGTGATGGCGTTTTCATCCACGGTGACGGTGGCCTTCACGTCGCCCGCAAACCCTTCCGCGCTGCCCGTGTAGGTGCCGGGGGTAAAAGCGGCGTCCGCAAACGCAAAGCCCATGCTGCCCAGAATGAGGCACAGGCTCAGAAACAGAGACAGGTACTTTTTCATACGGTTCCTCCTCCTTGTCTGACCGTTATTCAGTCTGGAGTGATTATACCATATGATGAACAAATTGTAAACGGATTCACCGGCCATTTTACGGCGTGATTTATTCCTATTTCTGGGGGAAAAGCGCATACGCTATAAAACAGAGAGGAACACAATAAAATGCATGATATTGTTGCAAAAGAAAAACAGTATCCTGTATGCGCATTGAGAGCGTTTTTCTGTTACAGGTTTTTCCTGGGCCACAGCACAAGCGCCGCTCCCAGCAGCACCAGCAAGGGCAGCATGACGGTCACGATCACCGGGGCGGTGAGATTGCCCAGGGTCAGGGAGCCGCGCTGGGCGGTGACGGGCAGGATATCCAGATTCACCGGCTCCTGGCCCTGGAGGGAACGGATCATTTGCAGCAGGAACGCGGTGGACGAGGTGCTGCTCTGCATCCAGTAGTTCAGAAACATGGTCATATCGCCCATGATGAAGGCGTGGGAAACCGTACCGTCCTCAAACATTTTGTCCGACCACAAGGCCACGCAGAAGCGGCCTTCCTCGTCGCCCGGCTGCTGGGCGGCGCTGGAGGCGCCGTCCTCGTAGTTGCGGATGTAGGCTTCGCCTGTCACCAGCACGGGGGAGAGCATCACGCCCGCGGGCACGGCGTCCGGCAGGCGGAAAGCCCGGGCGGCGGTCAGAAGCAAAATATCCTCCCCGGCGGAAAGCAGGGATCGGGTCACGTCCGTTTCCTGCATGTAGGGCATGAGGATCACGGGAGAATCGGAATAGTAGCTGTCCGTGTCCTCCTCCTTGGCGATCACCATGCCGGAATAGGCTTCGATGCCATAAGCCCGGAACAGCGCCTGAAAATTCGCTAAGTTCAGGGGATCGGAATACTGGGAGATCACGAAAAAGCTGCCCCCGGCCCCGGCAAAAGCCATGAGCTGCCCAAGTTCCCGGTCAGTCAGGTCGTACTTGGGGGCCAGGATCATCAGCAGGTTTTCGGGGTTCAATTGCCCGCCGGTCGCTAAGTTCACCCGTTCCACCTGATAATTGGCGGAAGCGAGCGTGTCCTCTAAGGCTTCCGTTTCCGACGCGGTCATTTCCCCGTGGCCGGTCAAAATCTGAATCCGGGGCACGTCGTTCTGCGTCACGAACAAAATGGCTTCCGTGACGCTTTTTTCATAGGAATAGCTGGCAAGATCGAAATAGCCCGTTTCGGAATTGTAGGAATACAGGGTAAAATCCTCCGCCGTCAGCACCCGCGCCCGGCCTGTTTCCGGACAGGAAACGATCAGGCAGTCTTCCGTCACCTGCCGGAGATTCGCCGCGTCGGTGAATTGGGTCTGCAAAACCGGATTTTTGACCAGGCTTTCTTCCCGTACCGTCACGCGGTCAGAAGCGGCGTCGTACCGATTCAGCAGGGAAAGGAGCGTCTCGTCGCCGCCGGAAGCGGGAATCACCGCGTAAAGCGTCACGTCCTTGTCCAACTGGGCCAGGGCGGCGTTGGTCACAGCGCCCTGGGTGGCGGCCCCGTTGAAGGAGCAGTCGATTTGCAGGGCAAACCGCTTTTCCAGGCCGTCCGAAAGCAGCCCGACCAGCAGCGCCAGCACCACCACCGCCGCCGTCAGCAGCACGGAAAAGCCGCCGCAGCGGAATTTCCGGTTGTTTTTGCACTTTTCAAGCCATGTTTTGATTCGCTTCATGCTCTATGCCTCGCTCCATCGCCGGGCATCCAGCACCCGCACGCTCAAAAACAGCATCACGCCCATGAACAGCACGTTGTACAGCACGTTGGACAGACTCAGCTGCCCCAGGGCGAAGGGGGCGAAACGCCGGTACAGGCTGATAAAATTCAGGGCGGAGCTGACCCACTCCACCGTGACGGCGGAGGCTAAAATATCCGCCAGCCATACCAGCAGGTTCACCCCGATACCCGCGGCGGCGGCGGTGGTCTGGCTTTTCGCGAAACAGGAGATGAATAAGTCCAGCGCTAAAAACGCGCAGCCCTGGAGGATCAGGCCTAAGTAGCCCACCGCCGTTTCAGCCGGATAGAGGGTGCCGTAGAGCGCCACGATCAGGGCGTACATGCCCGTGGCCCCCACGGTGATCAGCAGCACCGTGCAGGCGGCGAAAAACTTGCCCAGCACCAGCCCGCTCAAGGAGCAGGGGGAGGACAAAAGCAACTGATCCGTGTGCCGCCTGCGTTCGCCGGCAATCAGCCGCATAGCCAGGAGGGGACTTAACAGCATCCATAAATAGCTCATCTGGGAAAGCAGCTCCAGCAGGTTGCAGGATCGGGAGGCCAAATTGGTGACCCCGAAAAAAATGCTGGACAGCGCCAGAAAAACCCCCATGAACACATAAGCGGCGGGGGTATAGAAATAGCTCTGCATTTCCCGGCGGTAAATCGCAAACATCAAACTATCCTTTCATGTTTCCGTTCATTTGAGGCAGGGTTGAGGATACAAAGGTAGGAGGTAGGAAGTAGGAAGTAGGAGGTAGGAGGTAGGAGGTAGGAGGTTTTATAATGTCTGAACATAAAAGAATCATGCTTGATACTTTGTAAACAAGTTTCACTTCCTACCTCCTACCTCCTTTAATTCTCGTCCATCGTAGCCCGCAGGAACACGTCTTCCAGGCTTTCTTCCACCGGGGCCAGCCGCAGCAGGGGGGACTGCATGGCGGAGAGCAGGGTGAACAACTCCCGTTCGGCGGAGCAGCCCGCTTTCACGGTCAAGACCACTTGGGTCAGGCCCGGTTCGCCGCCCCGTTCCGTTTTTACCTGGGATACGCTGCTTAACTGGCGCAGGGCGGGGAGCAGCGTTCCTTCCCCGCAGGCAATGACCGCCCGCAGGCGCTGTTCACCGCAGCGCAGGGCCTGCAAAGCGCTGTCGCAGATCACCCGGCCATGGTGCAGGATAATTACCCGGTCGCAAACGGACTGCACCTCGCTTAAAATATGGGAGGAGAAGAGGACCGTATGCTCTCCGGCCAGCTCCCGCACCAGCTTGCGCACGTCGCTGCTCTGGCGGGGGTCCAGCCCGGCGGTGGGTTCGTCCAAAATAATGGCCTCCGGCGCGCCGCAGAGGGCCTGGGCGACGCCCACCCGCTGGCGGTAGCCCTTGGAGAGGTTGCCGATTTTGCGGCCCAGCACGTCGGTGAGGCCCATTTTCCCGGCCACCGCGTCCACATGGGCGGCGACGGTCTTCCGTTCCACTTCTTTCAGCTCGCAGGCGAAGCGCAGGTAGGCCCGCACGGTCATTTCATCGTATAAGGGAGCCTGCTCCGGCAGATAGCCGATCATGCGTTTGGCTTGGCGGGGCTGGGTGAGTACGTCGAAGCCCCCCACCGTCACCCTGCCCACCGAAGGAGCCAAACAGCCGGTGAGGATGTTCATGGCGGTGGTTTTGCCAGCGCCGTTTTGGCCCAGGAGGCCCAAAATCTGACCCTTCGGCAGGGTAAAGGTCACGTCCTGCAGGGCCTGGTGCGCCCCGTAGCGCTTGGAAATGCCCTCAAACGCGATCACGCGCACCGCCTCCTCTCTGTTGTTTACCGCCTGATTATATCACAGGAAAAGCAATATTTCCGTGAACAAATTGTAAAGCAATTGGGGCCGGAGTACAAAAAATCCCCCTTCCTTATAGTTTTCTCGGAAGGGGGTCTGGGGGAAACCGCTCTTTGGCTTCCAAAGAGCGGTTTCCCCCAGTAATATTTTCGTCTTACTTCCCCGCCACGGAGATTTCGCCCACGTCCAAGGAGGGGCTGCCGATGGAGCTGCCAGGGAAGAGCAAATCGCTGCCCACAGCGCGGATGTTCTTTAAAAGCTGATAGAAGTTGCCCGCCACGGTGATCTGCTCCACGGGCTGGTCCTTTTTGCCGTCCTTCACGGTGTAGCCCTGGGCGATGAGGGAAAAATCGCCGCTGATGGCGTTTGCGCCCGCGTGGAGGCCGCTGACCTCGGTGATGACGAGGCCGTCGCCCATATCGGCCATGAGTTCCGCCAGGGTCTTTTCGCCGGGGGCCAGGAAGAAGTTGCTGGGGCTTACGTTGACGGCCCCGGCGTAGCCCGCTTTGGCGGCGTTGCCGGTGGTTTTTACCCCGGCCTTCCGGGCGGTTTTCAGGTTGTGCAGCAAGGTGGTCAGCTTGCCTTTTTCAATGACCGCCTTCGTAAAGGTGGCGACGCCTTCAGCGTCGAAGGGCTGGCTGGCGAGGCCGCCGGGGAGCAGAGGATCGTCCATGAGGGTGACGGCTTCGGAAGCGATCATTTCTCCTTCCTTTCCCGCCAGCAGGCTCAAGCCCTTCTGCGCGTTTTCGGCGGAGAACACGCGGCTGAACACACCCAACAGATCGGGCATGCATTTCGCGTCGATCACCGCCCGGTATGTACCGCTGGGCACGGGCGCGGCCTTGAGCATGAACACGGCTTCGTCCACCGCTTCCTTTGCCAGAGCATCGGCGTCCAGTTCTTCAAAATCCCGCGTGACCCGGAACGCGGCGCCGGTGGAAACCCGTTCCCCTTCCTTGGCGGTAGCGCTGACAAAGCACACGGCCATATTGTCCCGATGGCTCAGGTTCAGGCCGTAGGAATTGACGATGCGGGTTTCGCCGCTGCCGGTGGAAATCATATTATAGTTCAACTGGAAGATGCGTTCGTCCAGGGCCTTGGCTTTCTTTTCAATATCCAGCAGCAGGTCAAGCTTGCGGCTTTCTTCCACCTGATCCAGGGCGGACTGATAATTGTCCACTTTGGGATAGGCTTCGTCGCCCTTGTAGATTTCCTGTACATCCTCGTCCTCGGTCAGCTCGGCGCTTTCCTTCACGGCTTCCACCAGATGGGAAACCGCTGCTTCGTCAAAGGCTTCCGTGGCGGCGTAGCCCATTTTTCTCTGGTACAAGCCCCGCAGGGAAAGGCCCCGGGTGGCGTTGACGGTATAATTGGCGATTTGGCCCTGCACGCACATGGCCCGGAAGTTATCGCCGGTGGCCATGTAAATCTCCGCCGCTTCGATTCCGGCGCGCTTTGCTTCGTCCAATAACGCCTGCATGAACTGTTCGATGGTCATTTTTCTGCCCCCCTTCCTTATCGTCCGCCCACGGTCATGGAGCTGACCCGGATCATGGGCTGGCCCACGTTGGTGGGGATGCTGCCGCTGATGGAGCCGCACATGCCCTGGGCCATCTGCATGTCCTTGCCCACCCGGTCGATCTTGGGCAAAATTTCGCTGCCCCGGCCAATGAGGGACGCGCCGCGCACGGGATGGACGATCTTGCCGTCCTTCACCAAATACCCTTCGCTGACGGCGAAATTGAATTTGCCGGTGGTGGGTTCCACGCTGCCGCCGCCCATCTTTTTGGCGTACAGGCCGTCGCCCATGGTGGCGATGATTTCGTCGTTATCGTCGTTCCCGGCGGCGATGTAGGTGTTGCGCATGCGGGAGGTGGGGGCGAACATGTAGCCCTGCCGCCGTGAGCTTCCGGTGATGGGCATGTTCATGCGGCGGGCGTTCAGCTTGTCGATCATGTAGTTTTTCAGAATCCCGTTTTCGATCAGCACCAGCTTGGTGGTGGGGGTGCCCTCGTCGTCGATGTTCAGGCTGCCCCATTCGTTGGGGATGGTGCCGTCGTCGATGGCGGTGACGCAGTCGGCGGCCACCTTCTGGCCTAACTTGCCGCAAAATTCGCTGTTGCCCACCGCCACGGAGGTGGCTTCCAGGGAATGACCGCAGGCCTCGTGGAAAATCACGCCGCCGAAGCCGTTGTCGATGACCACGGGCATGATCCCGGCGGGGCAGACGGGAGCGTGGAGCATGGTGCGAGCCTGCTGGGCGGCCTCCTTCGCCATGGCTTCCGGGTCGATCTTGCTGTTGAAGATTTCAAAACCCTGCATGCCACCGGGGGAGACGCCGCCGGTCTGGTTCTCCGTGCCGTTGGAGGCGATGGCCCCCACGCTCATGCGGGTATACACCCGGGTATCGGTGGTGAACAGGCCTTCGCTGTTGGCGATCCACACCCGCTGCACGCTGTCCGTGTAGCCAATGCTGCCCTGAACGATTTCCGGTTCTTCCTTTAAGATCGCCTGGGCTTCCTTCATTTTCGCCACCTTGCGGGCGTTTTTCACCTGATCGGGCATTTCCTGAATGAAATGAATGTTGGGCACATCCGTCCAGTTCAGGTCTTGGGCGGCATAGTATTTTTCACCCTTCACGGCCAGGGCCGCCCGCTTGGCGCAGGCTTTCAGGCCGTCGGGCGTGGTGTCGTTGGTGTACACGTACACCCCCTGCAAGCCGCTGAATACCCGTACGCCCGCGCCGTGGAGGCGGCGGCTGTTTACGCTCTGCACCTTGCCGGAGAGCATGGAGATGCCGTTGTTCAACCGGTCTTCCAGGAAGATTTCGGCAAAGTCACCGCCCGTTTTCAGCGCTTCGGCCAGCACCGCCTGGGCCACATCCTGTTTGAGCATGGAAAACCTCCTTCTACTTAAATCAGAGTATTGAAAGCTATATAGCAATAGAGTTGAGAGTTGGGAGTTGAGAGTTGAGATCATATATTGTTTATCAAAAGAGAGACTTATTTGATGGACTTTATAACTCTCCACTCTCTTTCGTTCGTCAGCCGCCGATCAGATATTGTCCTATTGTGCCGTCCCGAAGCATACCGGGCAGGTCCATATCCTTAAGCCCTTCGGGGCCGGCCGCGCCGCCTAAGGCCAGGGCTTTCATGCCCGCCTGCCGGGCGGCGTCCAGACCCGCGGCGGTGTTTTCGATCACTAAACATTCGCTGGTGGGCATGCGCAGCTTGCGGGCGGCCAGCAGGAACACTTCGGGGTCGGGCTTGCCTTTTTCCGTGTCCTGTCCGTCCACCACCGCGTCGAACAGGGGCGTGAGCTTCAATTGGCGCAGGATGCCGGTAGCGTTTTCGCTGGAGGACGCCACCGCCGTTTTGATCCCCATTTCCCGCAGGCGGGAAACGGTGTCGATTGCGCCGGGCATCATGCTGTCCCGGGTCAGCTTCAGCACCATATCGTTGAACAGATCGTTTTTCCGGGCGGATAAGGCCCACAGCTCCATGGGCGCGTAACTGCGCTCGGCCTTTTTCAGCAGCACCCGCAGGCTGTCCATGCGTTTCCTGCCCGCCAGGGTGCGGAATATGCCGCCGTTAAAGGGTAAGCCCTGCTCGTGGGCCAATTGCTTCCATGCCTCGTAATGGCACGCGTCGGTGCGCACCAGCACCCCGTCCAAGTTGAAAATCACCGCCTGTATCAAGGCAGCATCCTCCCTTTCCGCTGACCGATGGGAAAGCGGATTTGATTCCTTCGCAATTTTTTTTCTCAAATATGACAGGCGAAAGCCACCCAATCGCCCTTGCGGCGGATTTCGTCGATGACGTAGCCCGCGCCCAGGAGGGCGGCGTTCACGTCCGGCTCGGCTTCCGCGATAATGCCGGAGCAAATGAAGCGTCCGCCGGGGGTCAAATGCTTTTTCAGGGGCGCGGCCAGCATGCAGATCACCGGGGCCAGGATGTTGGCGACGGCGAAATCGAACTGCTGGGACAGGCCCTGGAGCAAATCGCCCTTGCGCACGTCGATCATCGCGTCCAGGCCGTTGTGGGCCACGTTTTCTTTGGCGACGCGCACGGCGTCCGGGTCGATATCCACTGCCACGATGCCCTTGGCCCCCAAACGGGCGGCAGCGATGGCGAGGATGCCGCTGCCGGTGCCCACGTCCAGGAGCGTGCCGCCCTGGTAATAGGCTTCGATCAGGCTGACGCACATGGCGGTGGTCTCATGGGTGCCGGTGCCGAAGGCCATGCCGGGGTCGATTTCGATGATCAGATCCCCGGCCTGGGCGTCCCAGGGTTCCCAGGTGGGCTTGACCACCATATGCTGGCCGATGCGGAAGGGCTTGTAATACTGCTTCCAGTTTTCCGCCCAATCCTCTTCCTTCACGCCCTGCATGCTCACCTGCAGGGTGCCCAGGCCCGGCGCTTTCAGCAGGGACAGCTGCTCCCGCAAGGGGCCGATCACTTTTTTGAGGCTCCCTTCATCGAACCAGGCTTTCACCTGCACGTCCTCGGGCATGGCGTCGATCACCGACTGATCCATCAATTCCCAGTTGGCGGTGGGCTTGGTGGGGTCCGGCAGGTCCGCCCGGTCCAGGATCTGGGTACCCACGGCCCCCAAACGAAGAAAAATATCCGATACCAGGTCAGACCCCTGGGTGGTGGTGGAAACGGTTACTTCTGTGTAATCCATACGATTTCCTCCTAACGTAGATAAACCGGCAAAGCAGTTGACGGAAGAGTTGAGAGCTGAGAGTTTAGAGTTGAGATGAAACTTGTCTGATAAGTTATTTCACCGACTATCCGGATTTCTTTTCACAACCATATAAAATCTCAACTCTCAACTCTTCACTCTCAACTCGAAAAAAGTCCTTTCGCGAAATATTTTGCCTACAAGCGTCCTAATCCCGAATAAGCCCCAGCACCACCACGTCGTGGTACGCGCCTTCCCGGTACATTTCCTGCCGCAGCAGCCCTTCCCGCTGAAAGCCGCATGCTTCGTAGCAGCGCAGGGCCGGTTCGTTGAAATCGAATACCAGGGCCTTGATCTTATGCAGGTTCATTTCCTCAAAGCCGAAGCGGCAGAGGGTGCGAATGGCGTCGGCCCCGTAGCCTTTGCCCCGGCAGTCCTTTTCCCCGATGAGGATGGCAAGCTCCGCCAGCCGGTTTTTCCAGTTCACCCGGGTGAAGCCGCATTTGCCGATGAAGCGGCTTTTTTCGATGGTCTCGATAGCAAATTGGTATTCCCCGGAAGTATAGCTGGTATTCTGGCCCATGGCCCGGGCCTCGTCGTCCACCGTGGAGGGAAACAGAATGGCTCCGGAGGCCCCGCGCATGACCTCGTAATCATTGCTGTAATTCAGGCAATGCATCAAATCGCTGTTGTCAAAGGCCCGAAGCCGAACCAGCTTCCCTTCGTACATGGGCAGCGCCTCCCTTCTTTCCTCTGTCTATGATAATGCCCTGAACGCCGCCTGTCAATGCCGCGGGACAATTTGGAGGAAAGCAATTTCAAGAACGCATTAAGTCACCAATAAGAACGGGGCAGGGGGCTTCTTCAGCCCCCTAAACCCCTGAACCAAGGGCCTTCGGCCCCTGGACTCCATCGCAAAAAACTCGTTGACATATGGTTTCTGGCCCGGCGGCTGAAAGCCGCCAAACCGGATGCAAAGCATCCGGGGAAAGCACGGGAATAATCCTCAAGGGGAAAGCGAGCTTTCCCCTGAGGATTTTCCCGGCTTTCCTTAGGCCAGAAACCTACTGCCTTTTCATATCCCCAATTGACAGGCGGCGTTTCCTGGCATTTTCCAAAGCGCTTACTTCGCCAAGCATGGGTCCAGGGTGGTTACCACCCTGGCGCGGGGTCTGGGGCCGCGGAGGCCCCAGCGTTCCCTTTGTTATGCCATAAAGTGTTCAATGAACGATTGATCGTCAGTCCAGCCGAAGCACGCGGGCGTTCAGGTGTTCCAGGAAGGTTTGGTCGTGCTCCACCAGGATCATGGTGGGGCGGAATTGGGCGATCAGCCGTTCGATCTGCATGCGGGAAAGCACGTCGATGTAATTCAAAGGCTCGTCCCACAGGTACAGGTGGGCGCGGGTACACAGGCTGCAGGCCAGCAGCACCTTTTTTTGCTGCCCGGCGCTGAAATCCTCCATGGGCTTTTCAAACTGCTCCCGGGAAAAGTTCAGCTTGCGCAGGATGGTTTTGAACTGGGTTTCGTCGATGGCGTTTTCCCGGATGTAATTCCGCAGGCTGCCGGAAAGATGGGCCTGCTGGGGCACAACGGACAAAATCAGCCCGCTGGCTAAGCGAATTTCCCCTGCCGCCAGGGCAATTTCTCCGGTAAGGGCCTTCATCACGCTGGATTTGCCGCAGCCGTTTTTGCCCACCAGGGCTAAGATATCCCCGTTTTCCAGGGTGAAGGTCAAATGCGTGAGGATGGTGCGGTCTCCGTAGGCGATGGAAGCGTCCCGGCACTGGATCAGCCGTCCGGCGGGATGGACGAGGGGGAAGATTTTCAGGTTGTCGGCCAATTCTAAGTTTTTCAGCAGCCCTTCCTTTTCCTCAATGTTCTTTTCCATCCGGTTTTCCAGGTCCTTGCGGCGTTGCTGCATGCGGCGGGACTGCTCGCCCATGTAGGCCCTTGCGTTCTTGGGCCGTTCGTGGGCGCTGGGGGAGGCCCCCATTTTGCTGCTTTCCACTTTGTCCGCCCAGGCGCTGGCCTGGCGGGCGGCGGTTTTCAGGGAAGAAATCTCCTTTTTCAGCTTGGTGTTCTGGTTGATTTCAAATTCGTCCTGCCGCCGCTTGTTTTCCTCCCAGGTGCTGAAATTGCCCTTCTGCACCTCGATGTTGGCCCGATTGATGGATAGCACGTGATCCACGCAGCCGTCTAAGAACGCCCGGTCGTGGGAGACGAGAATGAAGCCCTTTTTGCCGTTCAGATAGCGGCTTACAACCTGCCGGCCCATCATGTCCAAATGGTTGGTGGGTTCGTCGATCAAAAGGAAGTGGTTTTCCCCGGAAAAGAGCGCCGCAAGCAGCACTTTGGCCTGCTCCCCGCCGGAGAGCGTGGCAAAGGGGCGGCACAGAATATCGTCCGTAACGTCCAGGCAGGCGATTTCCTTCATAAAGCGCCACACCTGGCCCTCGGGATCCATTTCCGCCGCGATATCCAAAGGCGTTTTTTGTTTGTCCCTGACGGGAAAGGGAAAATAATCGCAGGGAACGGGAGAGGAAACCGCCCCGTGGGAAGGCAGCTCTCCCGCCAAAATGCGAAGCAGGGTGGTTTTGCCGCGCCCGTTGCGGCCGATAAAACCGAGCTTCCAATCAGTGTCCACCTGGAAGGAAGCGTCGTCAAAAATCAGATCGGGACTGCCTTCATAGGCAAAGGTCAAATGCGACACCTGTATCCGCGCCATAAAATCCTCCATATCACTGGTTCTCAGGCACGGAAACAGACACGTTTTTTTTCAATGCAAATGAACGCAAAAAGAACGCGCTATAATTCCGGCCTGCCGGGACGCACGAAAACAAGGCGTGATTTCACGCTTCTTTTTCGCTGTCCGTCGAAAACGGCAGTACCGTTATTTGCGCATCCTTCCACCTCTTTCGTTCTTGATGGGTTCATTATATCCCAGAGGCCGGAAAAACGCAAGCCCGATTTTTTAACCGGCGGGCCGGTACAGCTTCATGAGCCTGCGGCGGCGCAGGGGTGAAACTGCACTGTGAACCAGTCTTTTTTCGCAGGAAAAGCAGATCAGGCAGCCCATGATGTGCAGCCCCAAGGCCGCGGGACGGCGGCAGAGGATACAGGTTTCTTCCTTCATGGCAGAATTTCCCTCCTTTTTCAGCAGCAGTATACCCGGAAGGAGGGAAAATATACGCTCGTGTTCAGTTTTTGTCAAAAAGCCCCTGTTCAATCAGATACCTTACGGGGTCGTCGGGGCCATACAGCCGAAGGCGGGTGGAGAATAGTGCTGCCTGGGCCAAGGACCGCTGGGCGGCGTCGCTTTGAAGCCACAGGAGAAAGGCTTCGCCCGCTTCGGTGTACGCCCGGCCCCTGACGGGCAAAAAGCCCTTTCCGTCGGGGACGGCGTAGGCGCGATAGCCCGTATTCAGCCCGGCGGCCTGCCCCGGCGTGAGCAGGGCGGCGTCGGCTTTGCCCCGGACGAAATCGGCGGCGGGCTGGGCGCTCATCACCGTGCCGGGCAGGGCGTTCAAAAGCGCTTCAGGGCACAGGACGGCGCCCAGTTCCCTTTCTTCCGGAAAGGGGGCGGGCGTTTCTGACCGTTCCGGGGGAACGGATGGACGATAAAACAGCGCTCCGGTGGGCGCGGGGGTCGCGGCGGGGTTTTCGTCCCGCACGATCAGGGCGTACCCCCGCAGGGCCAAAAGCGTTTCTCCCTCCGGCTGAATCAGCGCGTCGGGTAGCAGGCCTTGGTTTTCTCTGACTGTGGCGGCGCGCAGGTACACCCGCTGGCCGGTGGCTTTTTCATACGCCCTGGCCTGTCCCCGAAGCCAGGACTGCACAGCGGGTTCCCCGTCCACGTTCCACACCCGCAGGATGGTAAAGGGTTTTTCCGCCGTTTCCGGGGCGCGGAGGGCTTGAGGCAGCAGGAACAGAAGAACGCCGGACAGCCCTAAAAACACGAAGATTACCAGCAGCTTTTTCAAAAAAATCATCCCCCTGCCGGAGCATATGCGGCAGGGGGAGGGAGCATGCGCGGTTTACTGCTGCGGGGGATTTTTCCATTGGGTGATGCGCTTGCCCACCGCCAGGACGGCCACGATATCAGTGACCCCCTGATAGATCAGGCCCGCGCCGATGACGACGGTCGCCGTTTCCATGGCCCCGAAGGGATTGGCCATGATCAGCCAGCCCAGCACGATGGAAACGATGGCCAGGCCCAGCAGCACGCCCCAATAGGAAAAGCCCGCTTTTTTCGCGTCCACGGCCCGCAGGATGCCGCCCACGCCCCAGCCCACCATGAGCATGCCGAAAACGTGGGGCAGCAGGGACAGCACCTTGACCGGCTGGGATACCATGAAAATACCGAAGCCCACGCTGAGCAGGCCCACCGCTAAATCGCTTTGGAACAGGTAGGGATAGGTGTGATCCTGCTTGAAATACCGCACGGAGCGGATCACGCCCATGGCGATGGCGAGGCCGCCCAGCACATAGCTGACGGAGGTGAGCGTCTCAGCGGGGAACAGCACAAGGATCAGCCCCAGCACGATGATAATGGCGGCAGAGAAAATCCAACTTTCCTTCAGTTTTTTGCAGACGGATTGAAAATCCATGATGATCGCCCCTCTTTTTCATCCATTGCGGAAAATGAGCAGAAAAAAGGCAGGATTTGACTTTTTTCTCCGAGTACAGTATACTGCATATATTACATTGTGTCAATTATCTGCGGGAATTCCCACGAGGAGGAAACATGACGGAAGGCACGGAAAGCGGCAAAATCGACCGCCGGATCCAGCGCACCTATGAGCTGCTGACGGACGCCCTGCCCCGGCTGCTGCTGCACAAGGACTGGGGCCAAATCTCGGTGCAGGAATTGTGCGACGAGGCCATGATCCGCCGCACCACCTTTTATCAGCACTTTCAGGACAAGCATGATTTTATGCGCTGGCGCATGCGGGAAAGGCTGAAGGAGTTTTCCGCGTACATCGACGGCGTGGTTCCGCCTCAGGACCCCGGCGAGCATTTTTTGCTGCTGTCCATGCGCGTGCTGGACTATATGAACCAGCATGAGCCGTTTGAGCAGGTGGTCATGGAAACGGGTGACAGGGGCCTGAGGATGCTGGAAAGCTTCCTGCGCCGCTGTATGGACAAAGTGGTGGATCGCCTGAAGGAGCGGGACGACGTGAGGCGGGAGGAAGGAAACTACATCATCCCCATCGTGTCGGAGTTCTGGGTGGGCGGCCTGCTGGCTGTCATGCGCTGGTGGTACGCCAACGGGAAGCCCTGCACGGAAGAAGAGCTGATCAACTACCTGCGCCGGATCATAGAAAGGAACCGGGAGCAATGAAAACGACGGATACCCGGCGGCTGGTTTTCTGCGCCCTGTTCACGGCCCTGATCGTGATTCTTTCCCAATTGCAGGCGCCAATCGGCCCCGTGCCCGTTTCCCTGGCTACCTTAGGCGTGATGCTTAGCGGCCTGCTGCTGGGCTGGCGCTACGGGGCGCTGGCGGTGGGGGCGTATATCCTGCTGGGCGCCGTGGGCGTGCCGGTGTTCGCGGGCTTCCAGGGCGGCGCGGGCAGGCTGCTGGGGCCTACCGGCGGATATATCGTGGGCTACCTGTTTTACGCGATGATTTCCGGGCTGAGTCTTCCCCGTTTGCAGGAACGTTTTTGGGGCCGCTGCGTATTGCTTTTATGGGGCACCGCCGTTTGCTACGTGCTGGGCACCGCCTGGTTTGTGCAGACGTCGGGCCGCACGCTTGGGGAAAGCCTTACCCTGTGCGTGATCCCCTTCCTGCCGGGGGACGCGGCGAAAATTCTGCTGGCTTCCTTTCTCGTGCCACGGCTGCGAAAGGCGATGAGGATTTAATCAGAGTTGAGAGCGGAGAGTTGAGATTTAGTTTGTTTTTCGCTTTCGACTGGTAAATCCAGCGAACCAAACGCACAAAATATATCTCAACTCCCAACTCCCAACTCCCAACTCCCAACTCTCAACTCCCAACTCTCAACTCTTTTGCTGGCTTCAAGCAGCCATGTATCATCCTTGATTTGCGGAAAGGGGGCCTTGCACGTGGCTCGAACGGATTCAGACATGACCCAGGGCAGCATCTGGCAGCATCTGGTGCGGTTTTCCGTTCCCATGGCCCTTGGCCTGCTGTTTCAGCAATTGTACAACACGGTGGACACGGTGGTGGTGGGCCAGTTTGTGGGCCAGCACGCTCAGGCGGCGGTAGGCTCCACCGGCTCCATCATCAATACCGTGGTAGGCTTCTGCGCGGGGCTGGCTACCGGCGCGTCGGTGGTCATTTCTCAGCGCTACGGGGCGCATGACCGGCAGGGCTTAGGCAAAGCGGTGCATACCACCATCGCCCTCACTTTTATCGTGAGCTTGATTGCCACCCTGGTGGGGCAGGCGATCATTGACCCCATGCTGCGCTTCATGCAGACGCCGGAGGAAGTGATGGGAGAATCCCACACCTACCTGTCCATTTATTTTGCCGGGATCACGGGCATCCTGTTTTACAACATGGGCAGCGGCATCTTAAAGGCCGTGGGCGATTCCCGGCGACCCTTGCTGTTCCTGATTTTTTCCGCCCTGCTCAATACGGCGCTGGACCTGCTGTTCGTGCTGGCCTTCGGCATGGGGGTGGATGGGGTGGCTTACGCCACCATTCTTTCCCAGATCGTTTCCGCCCTGCTGATCCTGGTCACCCTGACCCGGGAGGAAAGGGACTACGGCCTTCGCTGGAAGGAGCTGCGCATCGACCGGGAATCTCTGCGGAATATCCTGAAAATCGGCATGCCCAGCAGCGTCCAGTCCGCCATCACGGCGTTTTCCAACGTGTTCGTGCAGTCCTACATCAATTATTTCGGTTCGGCCTGCATGGCGGGCTATGGCATTTACAACAAGGTGGACGCTTTCGCCCTGATTCCGGTGCAGGCCATCAGCATGAGTTCCACCACCTTCGTGGGGCAAAACTGGGGCGCGGAGCAGAAAAAACGCGCCCGGGAAGGCGTGCGCACCGCCACGCTCATGAGCCTTGCTTCCACGGTGATCCTGGGCCTGATGGTGTTCGTGCTGGCGCGGCCCCTGCTCTTTATTTTCTCTCCCAAGGAGGAAGTGGTGGCATTCGGGGAACGGTTCATCCGCATCGTGACGCCCTTCTATATCACCATCTGCTTTAACCAGATTTACGCCGGTGCCTTGCGGGGCATTGGCGACGCCACCATGCCCACGGTGATCATGCTGGCCTCCTTCGTGGTGTTCCGGCAGATTTACCTGGCGGTCACAAAAGCCTTGGGTGCGGGCTTCCTGGCCGTGGCCCTAGCTTATCCCATGGGCTGGATCATGTGTTCCACCCTGCTGATCATCCGCCTTTCCAGAAGCGCCTTGGCGAAGAAAGCCGCCGGGTAATTTCTTTCCAAATATACAGCGTCCCCCGGCGGCGCCGGGGGATTCTTTTGGCGAAAAAACAACGAAAAACGGCCTCCCAAGGCGGGAGGCCGCGCGATGGCGGAAATCAAATCGGCGGGGAACCCCGCGTTTTATCCTGCCGGATCAGTTTCCAGCGCAGGCGGGTGGCCGCGCCGCCGCGCAGATGGCGCACGGCGTGGTGATAATCCAGAATTTCCCGCACCTCCGCGTAGAGGCCGGGGTGAACGGCCCGGAGCCGTTCGTGTACGTCCTTGTGGACGGAGCTTTTGCTCATGCCGAAGCGCTCGGCGGCCTGGCGCACGGTAGCCCCCGTGCGCACGATATACTGCCCCAGCCGCATGCAGCGATCCTGAATCTCCTGCCGCATGATCCCCGCCTCCCTTCGGGACAGGGTATGCGGGGGCGGGCGGAAAAATGCCTTGCGCTATTCCGCGGCTTGCTTTAGGCAGCCGGTGTAGGCCTGATTGGGAAGCAGCGGCACGCCGTAATGGTCAAACAGCTCGTCCACCGTAACGCACAGAAAATTCTTCGCTTCCAGGTTTTCCAGAATGGTTTCTATGTACATGTAAGCGACGGAATTCAGATCGTGCATCAGCACCACGTCGCCGTCCCGGGCGTTGCTGCTCACCTGGGTAGCCACCTTTTCCACGTTTTTATTGCCCGCGTCGTGGGAATTGAGGCTCCAGTTGATCATGGGCATATCCACGCCGGCGCTGATAAACGCGGCGGACTGGCCGCCGGGGGCGCGCATGTAAGCGGGCCGCACGCCCACCACGGCGTCCATCTCCGAATTGAACTTCGCTTTCCATTTGGTCACTTTTTCCTCGGTGATCTTCTTATAGGTATGCTCGTAATTGTGGCTGCCCATGGCGTAGCCCGCGTCGTGCTGGCGGCACATGATGTAGTGATTGGACCGCATCATGGTGCCCACGATAAAGAAGGTGGCGTTGGCGCCGTGGCGGCGCAGGGAAAGAAGCACGTCCTTGGTGTAGGCTTTTGCGCCGCCGTCGTCGAAGGTCAGGGCAATCATTTTATACTTGCTGTTGTCGGTGACTTCCCGGCCCAAATCGGTCATGAGGGGCCGCAGGGCAGAATAGTAGAGCTTCACGTGCATCAGGGTATTTTTGCCGGGGTACAGGGTATCGGCCCGGTAGTGCAGCTCCAGCTTGGCGGGTGTGAGGGTAAAGGCGGCGTTTTCCAGCGCGTCCCGGCTGCACAGGGCGGTTAGGGCGGCGCTGTCGGGGGTTTCGGTCATGAAATAGTCCGTCAATTGATCCTTTACGGCCTGGGCGATCATCTCCCAGGCGGCGCTGTCGGGGGCGAACAGATCGGTGAGGGCCAGGCGGCTGCCGGAAACCATATCGTAAACCCGGGCGTCAAAGTCCACATAGGTCTGCTCCTGCTCGTGGGAAATCAGGGCGATGGTCAGAAAGCTCATCCATTGGCTGCCGGTGCGGAAAATGGTGGAACCCACGTCTAAACAGGAAACGATTTGCACCTGCCCCTTGGGAAGGAAGGGACGGCCCGTTTCCGCCATGCCGTCGATCAGGCCGCGCAGTTCCTCGTTCACGGCTTCGTTGGCCGTCTGCGGGTAAGTGCGCATGATATACTGCTTTTCATCCGTGTACTCCTTTTCCATTTGCGTCTGGGTAAAACGAAGCACATCCGGAATGGGAACGCGTTCCGCGCCGGCGGGAAACGCGCCGGAAAGCAGCAGCAGGGTCAGGCACAGGGCGGTCAGTCGTTTCATGCAGGGGCGAACTTCCTTTCCATAAAAAACGCCGCGGCGGAATATGCTCCCCCACGGCTGTCAGGTGCCGCACGGTTTCGCGGCATTCAGGATCAAATCTGCTTCAGCGTCTCGCGCACGTGGTTGATCACGGCTTTGTAGCTGCTGTCAAAGTAACCGTCGGGGCAGGAGATATGCAGCATGATCACCTGATGATTGTCCAGCAAAGCCATCATCACACGGCCGTGAATGGCGGTGCCGTCGTAATACTGGCCCTTGTAATCGGCGTAGTAGCCGTCCTTTTTAAGCAAGGTGCGGCTGGCGGTTTCCGTGGTGGACCACTTGGAAAAGTTGTACTGGCCGATTTCCTTGAGGGTGTTGCGCAGCTCGGTGCGCAGATCGGTGAGCTTGAAGGAGGACGCCACGGAGTACAGGCGCACGGTGAGGGTGGCGTAGTAGCCGTCCAGCGCGTTCTGGTTGATCAGTTTCACCGAGTCGGTGCCCGACAAATCAATGCCCCAGCCCACGGGCGCTTCAAAGCTCAGGCGCAGATTATCCAGCGTAACCAGCCCATAGCTGAAGGTCAGGGTGGGCTTGGGGGTGGGGGTGGGCATATCAATGGGATCCAGGGGAATGGGGGTGGCCCCGGCGTACATGGAAGTATCATAGCTGGTGTAGGCCGAGGTATAAAGGGAATAACTGTCGTTGTCCTCCTCCGAGGCGGGATCATACCCCTCCGGCAGGGAGAAAGAGGCGGACGGGGCGCTCACGGCCATGGGATCGGCCTGCAGGTTGCTCCCGCTCGCCAGCGCGGCGTTTACTGTTGCGCTGCCCAGCAGCAGCACCAGGGCCATAAACAGGCACAGCTTTTTCATCGCAAAGAAACCTCCTTGGATCAGCATCGCGTTCCCGGCAGGGGAATGCGGGAAGAAACGATATCTTTATACTATTGTAACAGTTTCTTCATCTTCCGTCAAGCGTTTTGCTGTCGCTGGAAGCGTTTTCCGAAGATTTTACAAAAGCCCGGAATAAAGGTCGCTGGCGGAGGGCGAAACAGGATCTTCCTGCTCCGCTTCCGCGTGGATGCGGGGATGGTACAGCCGCCGGTCGAGGGTCCAGATTTTTTCGGAGAACGCGCCCGCGGGGGTGCGGCGCATGACGCCCTCCATTTCGTTCATCTTGGCGTCCATATCGTCCAGCAGGTGCAGCATTTCGGCCTCGGGGAACATGGGGGGGCGGGGGCTGCCGTGTTCCGGCAGGCCGTGGTGGCTGATGATCATGTGGGAAAGCAGCAGCACGTATTCCCCGGTCACGTTTGCCCGCCGGGCGGCCTCCCGCACCTGGGCCACGCCGTGAACCAGATGGCCCAGCAGCTGCCCTTCGGCGGAATAATCGGACACGATGCCCGCGTCGTCGCTGATGAACTCGGCGGTTTTGCTCAGGTCGTGGGCGATGGCCCCGGCCCGCAGCAGGTCGCCGTCCAGGAAGGGGTACAGGGGCAGTACGGCCTCCGCCGCCCGAAGAACGCTCACGGTATGGTGCAGCAGGCCGCTGCGCTCCGCGTGGTGTACCCGCTGGGCGGCGGGGTAGTAATTGAGCTTATCGCCGCACATCGCAATCATTTCCCGCAGGATGGCCTGCAGCTCCGGCGTTTTCATTTTGTCAATGGCGCGGTTGATTTCCCGCAGCATATCCTGGGGCGGTTCCGGCGCACAGGGCATCAGTTGGCTTACGTCCACCTCGTCCGCCGTGGAGGGATTGCGCAGGCGCTCGATGCGCATCTGCAGCCGCCCGTTGTATTCCTGCACAGTGCCCCGCACCTTGATCACCGCGCCCTGCTTAGGGGGCTGCACGGTGCCGTCCCACATTTTGCAGTTGATGTCTCCGGTAGTGTCGCACAGGGTCATGTCCAGGTATTTGCCGCCGTTGGAGGAGGTGCGCTGATCCGCCGAGCGCACCAAAAGAAAGCCTTCAAATTTCATGTCCCGGCTCAGGGAAGCTACAGTAAGCTGCTGCATCATTTCGGGTTTGTTTCCTTCTTTACAAAGATTTCATATGTTAGGCGTGAAAAGAGTGTAGAGTTGAGAGTTGAGATTGATATAGTTGGTCGACCGGGTCGCCCCGCGATGTGACACTATAATATCTCAACGCTCAACTCTCCGCTCTCAACTCTGTCGCGGATTGGTCAAGCAGCGCGTTCAGCTTGCATAAGTGCTGCTTTTCCTCCAGGGCGATGGCTGAAAAAGCGCTGGCGGCGCTGCCGGTCAGGGAAGAGGCAAAGGCGGAATATTGCCGGACGGCTTCTTCCTCTTCCCGGGCCGCGAAAGCGTACAGGCTGCGAACGGACTGGAACGCGCCTTTTCGCTGGGCTTCTACCAGGCCGCCGGAAAACAGCACCTCCGCCGCCTTGGCGGAAAGCAGCTGCGCCCGTTCAAAATCGGGCGTTTCCGCGCCCATCCGGGAAAACTGATTCAGGTGATTTTTTTCTTCCGCCAGAATGGCGCGGACGGCGTCCTGACAGGCGCCGTCCGCAAATACGGCCAGCGCCCGTTCGTACAGGCGGATGGCCCGCTTTTCCATCTGGCAGGCGATATACAGGGCTTCTCCTGCGCAGCGGACGTCCATGGCCTTATTTCGCTTCGGCCAGGAATTCGTTCAGCTGATGCACCAGCTCGTCCACGTTGGTGCCGTGAACGGCGCAGGCGTCCTCCAGAGATTCCATGATGGAATGGGGGCAGCCTAAGCAGTGCATGCCGAAGGAGGTCAGGATGCGGGCGGTGCCGCGGTGGATGTTCAGCACTTCGCCGATGCTCATGCTCTTGTTCACAGTCGTTTCCATAAAATTTTTGCGCTCCTTTCGGGCCTTTTTGGCTCAGGTTCCATCTTACATGATGCGGGGCTGAATGTCAATCCCGCATTGAAAAAACAGGCGGAATATGATATGATAAATACATTCAGATCGCGGGAGGCGTGATTGCATGGCAAATGAAAAAAAGCGGCTGATCATCTTTACCGATATCGGCGATACCATCATCGACGAGGGCACCGAGGCGCGGAACGATCAGGGCGTGGTGATCCACGCGGACTGCATTCCCGGGGCGAAGGAAACCTATCTGCGCCTGCATGAAGCGGGCTATGCCATCGTGATGGTGGCAGACGGGCTGGTGCAGTCCTTCCACAACACCATGGAGGAAAACGGCCTGGATCACATCTTTTCCGCCTGGATCATTTCGGAAGCGGTGGGGGAGGATAAGCCCAGCCCCAAAATGTTTTCCGCCGCCATGGAGGCCATGGGCCTGACGGAAGCGGACAAAAGCCGCGTCCTGATGATCGGCAACAACGTGAGCCGGGATATCCGGGGGGCCAACCGCTTCGGCCTCATCTCCGTGCTGCTGGACTGGAGCAAGCGGCGGCCCTTTACCGAAGAGCTGCCCGAGGATCACGCTGATTATCGCATCCACGCCCCGGAGGATCTGCTTGCCCTGGCGGAACAATTGGAAAACGGATAAACAAAAAAGGAGAGCGCAAGCCCTCCGATTTTTTACGGTATACCCGGCGGTTATCCCACGTCGTCCACGATGTTCAAATTCACCCGCAGGCTTTCCAGCCGTTCCCGGTATTCCTTGGGAATGGTGCTGTCCGTGACCACGGTATGGAACTGATCCAGGGAAGCGTAGGAAAGCAGGCTGGTCACGCCGAATTTGCCGCCCGTGACCAGCAGCACCGCTTTTTCCGTGTGGGCCACGGCGGCCTGCTTGATGGAATATTCCAGCGGACTGGAATTGGTCACGTTGGTCAGGGACGCGCCGGTGGCGGCCATGAAAGCGTAATTGGTGTTCAGGTGGCTCAAATAAGCCGCCGAATCCTCCCCGGTGATGGAGTGGGTTTTGCGGTGTACTTCCCCGGGCAGCACGATGAGTTGGATGTTTTCGTACTCCAGCGCCCGAAGGATCACCTCGATGTTGTTGGTGATGACGGTGACACGTTTGTTCTTGATGGATTCCATGACGTAGGGCGTGGTGGTGCCGGAGTCGATAAAAATGATATCGCCGTCCCGCACCATATTGCCCGCCGCCCTGCCGATGACCTCTTTGGCCAGGCTGGGGCAGCTGCTGCGCACCTCGTAGGGCACCAGGGGAGATACCAATTCCCTGGCCTTCACGCCGCCGTACACCTTTTCCACCCGACCGCCCCGAACCAACTCCGCAGTGTCCCGCCGCGCCGTGTTCATGGAAATCCTGAAAACGTCGCGCAGCTCCTCCATGGGGACGGAGCCGTGGGTGAGAATATACCCTTCCATTTCCGTTAAGCGCCTGGATTTCATACGATTGCACCTCGTTTTTAATCAACTCGACTTGTTTATTATACAAGTTTTTGGGGGAAAAGGCAAGAGAAAGAAGGGGAAAAACCAATTTATCCCAACATTTTTAACAACAGTTTGCCCATAAAAAGCCAAAAAACTGTGGCGTCGACCGAATCGCTACATGAGTTCCGTGAGCATCAGGAACGTCAGTCCCTGGCCGTAGGCGGTGGGCTGAATGGGTACGCGGCGGTAAAAGTCTAAATCCATGCCCATGGGGGTGCCGTAGCTGACGCCGCCCACCAGCCCGTCCGCGCCGATCATTTGTGTCACGCCCTGTACGGCGGCCATAGCCTGCTCCCGGCAGGAAAGCAGCCCCAAGCGGCAGCCCTTGAGCAGGCCGTAGGCGATGGCGGCGCTGGCGGAGGTTTCCAGATAGCTGTCGGGGTGATCCAGCAGGGTGTGCCACAGGCCGGTTTCCCGATCCTGACAATCCAACAGGGCGCGGCACTGCTCCAGCCAGGTTTCCGTCACGATCCTGCGCACCGGGTCGCTTTCCGGCAGCCATTGAATGAAATCGACGGCCCCGGCGGTGATCCAGCTGTTGCCCCTGGCCCAGAAGGCTTCCCCGAAGTGGTGGCGGCCCAAAAAGCACCAGCCGTGGTACCACAGCCCGGTTTTGTCGCAGTGCAGGTACTTGATGTGCAGCAGGAACTGGTACTTGGCTTCCTCCCGCCATTCCTGCCTGTTTAGCGCAAGCCCCGCCCGGTAGAGGAACAGGCAGGTCATGAACAGGGTATCGTCCCACAGCTGCTGTTCGTTGACGCAATCGCTGGTCAGGTGCTGAAAGCCCCCTTCCTCCGTGCGGGGCAGGCGTTTCTGTATCCATTCCGCCCAAGCGGAAAGGACGGGAACGTATTTTTCATCCCCTGTGATTTCATACAGCAGGGTCAGGCCCAACATGGGCGCGGTGGTGTTGATGTTGCGGTTCGGCAGGCCCCGGGCGATGTGGCCGTCGTACCAGGCTTTGATTTCCGCCAGCAACGTTTCGTCCCGGGACGCTTCGTATACCTTCAGCATGGCGTACATGGCCACGCCCTGGGGCCATTCCCAGGTGGCTAAGCTCAAATGATCGTCCCACCGGCCGTCGCCCTTGCTCTGCTTCAGCCGGTTCAGCACCCGGTTCGCCAATTCCCGGTAATCCATGGTGGTCGCCCTCTTTCGCCGGATTTCTTCTTTGCTCACAGTGTACCATAAACGCGCTTTTGCGTCAACGAAGGGCCGGAAAGAAGGATGGACAAAAAAGGAAATTGAGGATATAATGAAGAGGAGCGGGAGAAAGACCGCCCGAAAGACAGGCACGACGATTCGAGGAGGAATCCTTTATGCAGAAACCCCAGGTAGTGATCATGGCGGCGGGGCTGGGCAGCCGGTTCGGCGGCCTCAAGCAAATGGCCCCTGTGGATCCTCAAAACCACTGGATCATTGATTTTTCCATTTTTGACGCGGTGCGGGCGGGCTTTGGCAAGATCATTTTGATCGTGAAGCCGGAAAACGAAGCCCTGTTCCGGGACACGCTGGGCAAGCGCGTCGGCGGCGCGGCGGAAATCGAGTATGTGCATCAGCTGCCTGAAATCCTGCCCGCCGGGTTTTCCATTCCCGAGGGCCGGGTGAAGCCCTGGGGCACGGGCCATGCCGTGCTGTGCGCCAAGGACGCTATCACCGCCCCCTTCGCGGTGATCAATGCCGATGATTTCTACGGCAAGGGCGCGTTCAAAACCCTGTACGATTATCTGGTCTCCCCCCATCCGGCGCACGAGTACGCCATGGTGGGCTATCAGGTGGAAAACACCCTGACGGAAAACGGCCACGTGGCCCGGGGCGTATGCGCCATGGACCCCACCGGCCAGTTCCTGACGGGCATCGTGGAGCGCACCCACATCGAACCTCGGGACGGCGGCGCGGCCTATACCGAGGACGACGGCCAGACCTTCACTTTCCTGCCCGCGGGAACCACCGTTTCCATGAATTTCTGGGGCTTCACCCCGGATATCCTGACGGAAATCGAAAACCGCTTCGCCGGGTTCCTGGCCGAAAATTTGCCCAAGAATCCCCTGAAATGCGAATACTTCCTGCCCTTGATCCCCAATCAGCTGATTGCCGAGGGCAAGGCAAAGGTGCGGGTGCTGCCCTGCCCGGAAAAGTGGTACGGCGTCACCTACCAACCCGATATGCCCCAGGTGCAGGCCGCCATCGCAAGGATGAAGCGGGAGGGGATTTACCCGGATTCGCTATGGTAACACGTTGCCATTCAGCTATCGCTGCATGGCAACGCGCGGGCGGGTATTGCATACCCCCCCGCGGATCCGCGGGCTCAATCGTCGCAAGTCCGCTTCATGCGGACATTGCTCGTTTCGCCCGATCTCACCACGGGCGAAACTCCCGCCACAGGCGGTCGCCCGTGGTTCGTCCCCCCGCACGGTTTTTCCTAAAATCCTTTCAGGATTTCCGGGCGGAAAAACCGCAAAGAAGGAAAATTTCTTCCAGTCATCTTCGTTCCTTCCAGAATTTTCCGTCCTCCCGGCGTACACGCCGCCGGTGCGGATTACAGTCAAGGGGGAAGCGCCCCCTTGACAATCCCCCTGATTATCCCCAGCTCCGTCTTCTTCTGTTAGGCAAATGGTAGCAGTGATACTAAAAACGTGTCAATCTGATTAGAAAGTCTGCTTGAAAGGGGCGCTCAGACCTGTTATCTTATGAACAAGCCCGTCAGGAAATCCGGCCATGGCAGTTTTGCCATCACCGAGTACTAACTGACGGGCCTTTGTTGTTTGGTTTTCCTTTACGGCTTTCTTGGAAGGGGGTCTGGGGGAAACCATTCTTTGGCCCCCAAAGAATGGTTTCCCCCAGTTTTTATCAATTATGGCGCTTCGCCGATTTCGTCCAGCCAGGTATTGCGGATGTAGTACAGCGCCACGCCGTCCACGGCGATGGCGTCGTGCAGGACGTCGTAAGGCCAGAGGGTAATAGTACGGGTCAGGTGATCGTTGATGAGAACGATTTTCGCGCGGCTTTCGCCGGAAGGAACCCAACCCTCCGGGAGTTTCCCGTCCCCGGCCAGGGAGGCCAAACGGGTATACCAGGAAAGAAAGGCTTCCGCGTCCATGTCCTGGGTTTCGCCCACCCGGTTCACGGCGCAGTCGTAGAGTATGCGGCCGTATTCGTCCACGGCGATCTGGTTGTTTTCCGTGACTTGCTCCACCATGCGCACCTGATAGGCGTGGGTGCTGCCGTTTCGGGAAAAACGCACTTCGTTTAGGTCGTTTACCAGCAAATTCACGGGGGTTTGCAGCAGGTAATCCAGGGGTTCAAGCTCTTTCCAGAAGCCCAAGAGGAAATTGCTGGCGGTGAATACCTGATCCTGCCACTGGACGTACACACCGCTTTTGCCGGTCTCGTTGCCGACGCGCAGGGTATAGACCGTTTCCGGCACGGGCACGCTGACCTGCTCCCCCTCCGTGGTTTCCCCGGTGATCACGGTGGCGGCCTGGGTGAGGGTGACGGTGAGGGCGGGGGCGTCCAGCCCGTAGTCCATGAGGTTCAGGTTTTCCGCTTTCCCCAAGCACGCGGCAAAGCCCATGCTTTCGATTTTTTTCAGCAGCGCGTCCGTGCGCAGGGTGGAGAGGGGATAGGAAAAGGGCGCGTCCATCTGCCAGCCGGAGGGGGTATAATGCAGCGCCCATTCCACCTGCCCGGTCACTTCGATGCGGTCCAGCAGGGAGCCGTCCAAAGAAGGCTGGGCAAAATCCCGCAGGGAATCCATGTCCCGCAGCAGGGGTACGCTGTCCGCCTCCAAAATGGTATACAGGGTATCAGAACCGCTGACCATGCAGTAGCGCTGGGGCGTTTCCTCGTTGGGGGTCAGATTGCCCACCCGCAGTTCCTTCTTTTCCCCGTCGGCATAGGTCACGGTGACGCGGGCCAGCGCCGGGTCCAGGCCGAAATCGGCGGGCCGCAGACCCTGGGCCTCGGTGAGATTTTGCAGCACAGTATTTTCCGCGGGCAGTTCTGTCAGGGAAATCAGCAGATCGTCAATGATATCGGAGCGCAGCTTTTCATCCTCCCGGCCCATGAGCGCAAAGGAACCTCCCTGACGGATCAGGGGATAGGCCGTCCCGTCTTTCGGCGCGATGGCGACGGCAACGATGTCCTCCTTCGGACGGCTGAACAGCAGCACCGTTTCCTTTTCGGCGATGGGGGGCAGGGAAACGGGCTGGGAGCGCAGGATATACAGCCCAAACCCCGCCAGCGCGGCGCAGCAGAGCAAAATCAGCAGCACGGTGCGGCCTTTGAAGGGCCGCCGCGTTTTTTTATGGGGCACTTTCTCCATGCGGTTCTCCATATTAAGCTGTTTCAGTGAGGATACAGGGGGAATAGCGGTCTTTTAATATGTCATAGGCCCTTTGCGCCTGAGCGGCGGTTTCATACGCGCCGAAAACTACGGAGCCGGAGCCGGTCATTTGGGCGAAGGCCGCGCCGGACTGGTACAGGGCTTCCTTGGCCTCCGCGATTTGGGGCCTGAGGGGGATGGAGGCGCTTTCCAGCACGTTGCCCCCGCAGGCGCGCAGGGCGTTCAGGTCGCCCGTTTCCAGGGCTTCCAGGGCCTTTTCCGCATCCGCCGGTACGATAGATGCGGAGGCGTGATAAGCCGTAAACACTTCCTTGGTGGACAGGGCGGCGCAGGGCTGCAAAAGGATCAGGGAAAAGAAGCCGCTTTCAATGGGCGTCAGGATTTCCCCGATGCCTTGGGCGCGCCGGGGCGCGTCGTGGAGGCAGAAGGGAATATCGGCCCCCAGCCTTTCCCCGATCCGGCACAGGGCGGGCAGATCCAGGCCGACGCCCCATAGCTTGTTCAGTCCTTTCAGGGCCGCTGCCGCGTCGGCGCTGCCGCCCCCCAGGCCTGCCCCCATGGGGATGCGCTTGACCAAATGTATTTGCGCTCCTTTGGAAATACCGACCAGCGCTTGCAGGGTTCGGGCGGCACGCAGCACCAAATTATCATCCCCAGCGGATAAACCGTCTATGCCTTCCACCGTCAGGGACAGCCCTTCCGCTTCTTCGATATACAAAGTATCGTGCAGGGCGATGGGCTGCATCAGCATATCCAGCAGGTGATAGTCGTCGGGCCGCTTCCCCGTCACGTTCAGGGTCCAATTAATCTTCGCTCTTGCCTGAATCTCCATGCTGTCCTCCGGCGTTTTTGCCCTTTTCCAGGGTGATTTCAAACTCGGCCCCGCCCTCGCCGCTGACCAGGCGGATGTGCTGACCGTGGCGCTCCATGATGCGGTAGCAGATGGCAAGCCCCAATCCGGTGCCCTTGCCCACGGTGTGGGCCTTGTCGGCCTTGTAGAAGCGGTCGAAGATGTGGGGCGCGTCCTGGGGCAGGATGCCCACGCCCGTATCCTTCACCCGCAGGGAAACGTGATCCTTTTCTTCGTTCGTGCGGATGGTGACGACGCCCTTTTCCGGGGTGAATTTGATGGCGTTGTCCAGCAGGTTGATGATGACCTGCTGAATCTGGTCCGCGTCGGCATGGACGAAGCAGGGGTCCGATTCAAATTGCACGTCGATTTCCAATTGCTTGTCGTCGATTTGGGTCATGCGGGAAATCAGCACCCGCCGGGCCAGCTCGTTCACGTCAAAGTCGGTATAGGCTAAGCTGGTTTCCTCGTTTTCCATGCGGGACAGGTTCAGCAGGCTGCCGATGAGCTTGGACAGCCGGTGGGTCTCGTCGGTGATCACCTGCAAATACTGGGCGTGCTGCTCCGGGGGAATGGTGCCGTCTAACATGCCCTGGGCAAAGCCCTGGATGGAGGTGATGGGGGAGCGCAGTTCATGGGACACGTTGGCCACGAAATCCCGGCGGGACTGCTCCAAACTGGAAAGCTGGGCCGCCATCTGGTTGAAGGCCTGGGACAGCTCCTGGATCTCCTTGCCGCCCTCCTCCGGGGCGCGGGCCTGGAAATCACCCCGCGCCATGCTGCCCGCCGCCTGGGCCATAGCCGCCAAGGGGCGGCTCATTTGCCGGGCGATCAAGAACACCACCGCCGCCGCCAGCAAAAACATGGCGATTGCCGCCAGGGCCGTTTGCCAGATCAGCCCCTGATACGCGGCATGCACCGTCTGGGCGGCGGTCTGGATCAGGATAAAGCCCATGACGGTGCGCTGGTTGGTGAGGGTGTTCTCCTGCACCCAGGGCACCAGCACGGTGAACAGAGGCCCGGCGGCGCTCTGGGTCTGGCGCACCACTTCCTTGCCCTGGAGGGCCTGCTCCATGTAGGAGGCGATTTCCTCCGGGTTCAAAGCGTTTTGCAGGGATTCGTCCTGCAAGGTGGATTCATTGTAATATACGAAGGTTTTCCCGCTGCGGTCCACCACCATGATATAGGCGTTGTATTCCTGATAAATGCGGCGGGATTTCCATTTCATGTATTCCTCCGCCGTGCTGCTGGTGCCCAACATGGCGGAAAAGGAATCATAGGACTGGCGGC
Source organism: uncultured Christensenellaceae bacterium (assembly GCA_905234985.1). Taxonomy (GTDB): domain Bacteria; phylum Bacillota; class Clostridia; order Christensenellales; family Aristaeellaceae; genus RUG563. The sequence goes on along the minus strand of CAJOJQ010000016.1, from coordinate 24,739 downwards.
TGGCTAAATACGCCATGTCCCGGGCCTGGGTTTTCAGGGCGTTCATGCGGCTGTCGATGGCGCTGTCCCTGAGGTTGATATAAGAAAGCGCGGACAGCACGCCCACGCATACTAAGATCACCGCTAAGAACACGATCAGCAGCCGGGAAAACATGCTCAGGCTGCGCAGAAAAACCACCTCGTTTTATTACTTTACCTCGAACTTATACCCCACGCCCCACACGGTGCGGATGGTCCAGCCCAGGGCTTCGCTGTCCTGCAATTTTTCCCGCAGGCGCTTGATGTGTACGTCCACGGTGCGGCTGTCGCCGAAGAAATCAAAGCCCCACACCTGTTCCAGCAATTGTTCCCGGGTGAACACCCGGTTCTGGTGAGCGGCTAAGAAATACAGCACTTCCAATTCCTTGGGCGGCATTTCCAGCAGCTTGCCCTGATAATGCACTTCATACTTTTCCAGGCTGATGGTGAGACCGGGGAAAGAGAGGGTGTCCTTTTCGCTTTCTCCGGGGGAGGAACGGCGCAGCACGGCTTTCACCCGGGCCACCAGCTCCTTGCCCTCGAAGGGCTTGGTGATGTAATCGTCGGCCCCCAACTCCAGGCCCAGCACCTTGTCAAAGGTTTCGTCCTTAGCGGAGAGCATGATGATGGGAATCGTGCTGATCTGCCGGATGGCGCGGCACACCTGCAAGCCGTCCATGCCGGGCAGCATGATGTCCAGCAGCATGAGGCTGGGCGGATTTTTCTGGAACGCGGCCACGGCTTCGTCCCCCCGGGTCTCCACGGCCACCTCAAAGCCCTCTTTTTCCAAATATAGCTTCACCAATTGGGCGATGTTCGGATCGTCGTCCACCACCATGATGGTCTGCTTGTCCTTCACGTAAATCACCTCCGGGGTCGAGTTATTCAGGTAGGAGGTAGGAAGTAGGAGGTAGGAGGTGTATAATGTTTGAAAAAGCGTTTCGTTCTCTAATTCAGACTGTATAGAACCTCCTACTTCCTACCTCCTACCTCCTACTTCTCACAAATGCAGTTATTTCAGCTCCACGACCGTAACGCCCTCTTCTCCCTCGCCGTACTTGCCCCGGCGGTAGGATTTGACGCAGGAGCAGGATTTTAAATGCCGCTGAATGCCCTCCCGCAGCACGCCGGTGCCCTTGCCGTGTACGATGGTCACTTCATGGAGTCCGGCCATCATGGCCCCGTCCAAATACTGATCCACTTCGGAAATGGCTTCGTCCAGGGCCATGCCGCGCACGTCGCAGCTCATGCCCACGGAGGGGGCCGACGCGCCGCTTTGGACGGAAACGGTCTGCTTTTTCTTCTGCGGGGGTTCCTTCACCAGGCGAAGCTGGCTCAAATGGGCCTTCAATTTCATGATGCCCGCCTGCAATTGCACCTCGCCCTTGGCGTCGGGCAGCGAAAGCACGGTGCCCTTGGTGTTCAGGTGGGTGATTTCCACGACGTCGCCCACCTTCACGGTCTTGGGCGGCTCGGCAAAATTGCCTGTGGGGGTTTTCAGCCCTTCAGCCAAACTGTCGATGCCGTCCTCTAAGCGCTTTTTCAGGGCGTTCACCTCGTGATCCGGCGCCGCTCCGCCCGCTTTCTTCATTTTCTTTAAGTCGTACAGGATCTGTTCGGAATCCCGCCGGGCTTTTTCCATGATGCGGCGGGCTTCCTCCTTGGCCTTGCGGTTGGATAAGTCCTTCTTTTCCTCCATGTCCCGGTACAGCTTTTCAGCTTCGTTGCGCAGGCGCACCGTTTCCGCCCTGGCCTGCTCGGCCAGCTCCCGTTCCTTTTCGGCGATCTGGCGATGATATTCCGCGTTGGCGATCACGTCCTCAAAGCGGATGGTATCGTGGGAAAGCAGGTCCTTGGCTTCCTCGATCAGGTATTCCGGCAGGCCCAAACGGCGGGAAATTTCAAAGGCGTTGGATTTGCCCGGCACGCCGATGGACAGGCGGTAAGTGGGCCGCAAAGTCGCCACGTCAAATTCCACGCTGGCGTTTTCCACGCCCTTGGTGGACAGGGCATAGGCTTTCAGCTCGCTGTAATGGGTGGTGGCCGCCGTGCGGGTCTTGATTTTGAGCAGGGCGTTCAGAATCACCTGGGCAAGGGCCGCGCCTTCCGTGGGGTCGGTGCCCGCGCCAAGTTCGTCAAACAGCGCCAAATCTCTCGGCGTCACCGCGTTCATGATGCTGACGATGTTGGTCATGTGGGAAGAGAAGGTGGACAGACTCTGTTCGATGCTCTGCTCGTCGCCGATATCGGCGTACACCTCCTCAAAGGTGGAAAGCTCCGTGCCCAAGGCCCCGGGGATGTGCAGCCCGCTTTGGGCCATGAGGGTCATGAGACCCAAGGTTTTTAAAGTGACGGTTTTGCCGCCAGTGTTGGGGCCGGTGATGATCAGGGAGGTAAATTCCTCGCCCAGCCACAGGGAGCAGGGCACCACCGTGTCACGGGGAATGAGGGGATGGCGCACCCGCACTAAATTGATTTTGCCGTCTTCGTTCATTTTGGGCCGCACGCAGTCCATTTCCCGGCTGAGCATGCCCTTGGCGAAGATGAAATCCAGGTTGGCAAGGATGGCTAAATTCTGGGAAATGAGGCCCGCGCTGTCGGCCACCTGCTGGGACAGAGCGGAAAGGATGCGCTCGATCTCGTCCCGTTCCTTCATGTGCCATTCTTTTAATTCATTGCCTAACTCCACCACGGCTAAGGGTTCGATGAACAGGGTGGCACCGGTGGCGGACTGGTCGTGTACCAATCCGGGCACGTCGCCCCGATGCTCGGCCTTCACGGGCAGCACGTAGCGGCCCCCGCGCACGGTGACGATTGATTCCATCAGGTACTTGGAATAGCTGGCCCCGTGGGCCATGCTGTTCAGCTTATCCCGGATGCGGTCGTTGGCCTGGCGGATGTGCCGCCGGATGTCCAGCAGGGCGGGGGAGGCGTGGTCGGAAATTTCGTCCTCGCTCAAAATGGCCTCGGTGATGTCCGTTTCCAGGGTGCGCAGGGGCTGGAGACGGGAGGCCATGGAGGTGATGAGGGGCGTGTTTTCCTTGTCCGTCACCAGGGCGTTCCGGGCAGCGCGGGCAGCCCGCAGGGTCTCCGCCACGGAAAGCAAGGCTTTCTGGGACAGGGTGGAACCCTTTTCCGCCAGGGACAGGTATTCGGATACGTCGTTAAAGGAAATCAGGGGGTTGCCGCCCACGTAGGCCAGCGTTGCCACCGCTTCTTCCGTTTCGTCCAGGGCCTTATTGACCTCCGAAAAATCGGAAAGGGGCGTTAAAGCGCGGCACTTTTCCTTGCCGGGGTCGCTCAAGGCATAACCGGCCAGCATGTCCCGAATTTTGGTAAATTCCAGCACCCGCAGGGCGCGTTCGTTCATATCGTTTCCCTCCCAAGGTCAGTATACATTGAAAACAAAAAGCATTGCAAGAAATCAGGCAAAAGGTTTTGAAAATGTTTTCGGTTCGTTCACAATACGCCGTCCATAAAGCGGCCCAAGGCGCCCCGAATGGGCAGCGGATCGGGCGTATCATTCCGCCGGAGGGCGGCGTAATGGGCGGTGATGCGGATTTGTTCTTCCTTGGATTCATCGGAGAAGGTCAGCAGCCAGGAAAACTGTTCCATACCTTGGAGATGGCCGGAGAGATGCAGGGGTTTATCGCCCACCAGCTCGATTTGGCAGCCCTCGGGCAGACGCAGGGGACGCAGGGGATAGGCGGCCCCCATCCGGTCGGTGAGGCAGGTGCCAAGCGCGCCTTTGCCCTGGCGGCACAATTCGCACTGTTCCCGGCCCGCTGTCAGGCCCATTTTTGTGCGCATGGGGCAATGGTTCAGCACCATCAGCCGGGCGCGGCCATAAACGGGCAGGATCAATTCACAAATATCCTTCTGCAAATCGAGAATGTCGCTCTTGGACAGCTCCCGGGACAGGGTGACGCTTGTACAGCCCAAATAGGAAAGCAATTTGACGCTTTCGCTGTTCATGACGGGCACGCCCTCTCCCGCCATGCCGCCCAATGCAAGCTGATTGGGGCTGGACAGGCACAGGGGGATGCTTCTTTCCTCCGCCCAGGCTTTGAGCTTCTGCAAGGTTTCCTCCTCGCATTGGGCGGGCAGGCACAACCGCGTCTTTTCCGGCCACCGATCCAAAATGGGCAGCAGATACGGTCCCCGGAAATCCTGGGGCAAATACAGGATGCCCTCCGCGCCCGCTTCCAGCAGGGACGGAATGATTTCAAAATCGGAGATTTTCACGGTCAGCCGAGGGGCGGGAATTTCCCGTTTCGGAACAGCAAAACGTTCAATGGGGGAGATGTCCCGGTGTTGGGCGGCGATGCGGGCTTCAGCCAGCTTCTCCAGCGCTTCCCGGCGCAGGGCGTTCAGGGCGGAAGCGGGTACGAAGGCTCCCGCCGTTTTTACCGTCAGCGAACGCAGCACAAAGGGCGTGCCGCCGGTCTTGCTCAAAGCGTTTTTCACGTTTTCCTCGTCCAAGGGCTTTTTCTGGGCGGGGGGACATATGTCGCCCGTCACGGTGAGGCTGCTTTCCCCGTCCGTGACCCGCAGGGAAATTTCTTTTCCCGGATAGGCCGTCAGCATCGCGTCAAAGGGGAGGGGCAGGGCCGCGTTCAGCGCTTCGCCCTCGTAGGTCTGCCGGGCGGCGGAGAGCTGGCTTTCGTCCTCCGTACGGCGCACAGCTTCGCCGGGCTTCACAACGTCCCGTAAACGAAGAACAGCCGTTTGTCCGGCGGGGACTTCCGGGCCGGAATAGCGCAGTTCCTGCCTGCCGATTTCCAGGCCGTCCCCGTTGTGCAGGGGTTTTGTCAGGGGCACATCCGCCAATAACGCGCCGCCCCGCTGATAGACCTTCTTTACTTTTCCGATCGTCACGCCGATGGGCGTCACCCGGGTGGGGTCGATGATGGCGGCGTCCCGCTTTTCGCCGGGATAGCCCAAGGTAAAGCCCCCCCGGGAAAAAATCTGGGTCAGGCTTTCCTTTTCTTTTTCATTCGCCGGAGCAAAACGCCCCTCCAAAATGCCGTCCAAGGCGCGGCGGTAGGCCCGGGTCACTACGGCCACGTATTCCGGGCGCTTCAATCTTCCTTCGATCTTGAAGGAATACACCCCGGCGTCCGCCAACGCCTGCAATTCGTCCCTTGCGCACAGATCCCGGGGGGAGAGCCAGGCCCCGGTCGCGCCCTGATAGGTATAGGGCAGGCGGCAGGGCTGGGCGCACCGGCCCCGGTTGCCGCTTCTTCCCCCGATCATGGAGGAAAACAGGCATTGGCCGGAGCAGCTTACGCACAGCGCCCCGTGGCAGAAGGCCTCGATCTCCATGCCCGTCTGGGCGGCTTTGCGTATTTCGGTTAAGTCACATTCCCTGGCCAGCACCGCCCGCTTCGCGCCAAGAGATTGCAAAAGTTTTGCGCCGGACGCGCTGTGCAGGGCCATTTGGGTGCTGGCGTGAATGGGCAATTCCGGAAATTCCTCCCGGCAAACCTTTACCAGACCCAAATCCTGGAGCAGCACCGCGTCGGCCCCCAAAGACGACAACAAGGAAAGGGTGCGCCGAACGTCGTCCAGCTCCCTTTCCTTGATGAGGATGTTCACCGTAACGTAAATTTTTTTCCGGTGGAGATGGGCCAGCCGCAGGGCGTCCCGCAGGGTTTCTTCGTCGAACCCCGCCGTGGATCGCGCCCCGAAGGCCGCCGCGCCCAAATACACCGCGTCCGCGCCATTGGCAAGCGCCGCTTTCAGCGCGTCCATACTGCCCGCCGGGGCGAGCAGCTCCAAATCATGCGGTACCATGCTGTAACTCGTTATCATTAGCCTATTCTGATAGAAATCAAGGAACGCGACCAACGGGGGGTGTCGGGGGAACTCCCCCGCCTGTAATCCGTAGGCGGCGGCGTGTACGTCGCCGAGGAGCAACAGAATGTTGCTTCCTCTATCAATTTCTGGCCGCAGAATGAGCGTTTCCGCTTGCGAAAATGCCATTCTGCAAGAAATTGATGTTCCGCCTGAAATCGGAATCCTGATTCCGATTTCAGGCGTCCCGTTCAGCGTGAGCTGAATGGGACTTTAATTCCCGCAGCTCCTGGCGCGCCTGCAGCAGTTCCCTGCGCAGGCGGGTGTTGTCGTCCTGGGCGGTGAGCAGTTCATCCGCCACCGCCATGCCGGCGATTACCGCGGCGCTTTCCCGGTTCACAAAGCCGGAGGAAGCCATTTCCGCGATTTTCCGGTCGATATATACAGCCACCCGATGCACATGCTCGGGGGCGTCGGAGCTGGTGATGGTATAATCCCGCCCCGCGATGCGCAGGGTATACCGGCGCTCAATGCCTTTGTTCAGGATCATAATTGATTGAAGGGGTAGTAGCTGCCCTTAGTGTCCACGCGGATGGAAGCGATGCGCTGGGGTTCCAGGGGCTTATCCCGCATATCCCTGGGGCTGTTCACGATCTTTTCCGCGTATTCCATGCCCTCCAGCACCTTGCCGAAGGCGGCGTAGGCCCCGTCCAGGTGTGGGGAATCGCTGGTCATGATAAAGAACTGGCTGCCCGCGGAATCGGGATGCATGGCCCGGGCCATGCTCAGCACGCCGTAGGTGTGCTTGAGGGGATTTTCCGTTCCGTTCTGGGCGAACTCGCCCTTGATGGAATAGCCGGGGCCGCCGGTGCCGGTGCCCTTGGGGCAGCCGCCCTGGATCATAAAGCCGGGGATCACCCGATGGAAAATCAGGCCGTCGTAAAAGCCGCTGTTGGCCAGGGACGCGAAATTGCCTACCGATTGGGGCGCGTATTCGGGGTACAGCTCGCCCTTCATTTCACCGCCGTTTTCCAGGGCAATCACAAACGTGGGATGCTGGATTTCGCTCATGACTTATTCCTCCATTTTTCAAGCCGGAAATGGCAAGCATTTCTTACATCATATGCATCATACCCCCTTTTGGCGAAAATGTCAAATGCGGCGGCGCATTTTGCTTAAAATCCCGGGCCGAAGACAGAAGCCGTCGTCGCGCTTTGGGGGTTTTTGTTGCAATTGCGTGGATTATGCGCTATAATATGATCGAAACTTATCAAGCGTGAAAGGCGGTTGAAGCATGACCACAGGAGAAGAACAGGCAAGGACGTCTGTTTGGAAATCGGCCTGGAAATGCCTGAAAAACAATGTGGACGGGATCGCGGCGGTGGCGGTGGTGACCGTGGGGCTGCGGATCGCGGTTTTACTTCCGGTGCTGCTGTGTACAGATTTCGGCGGCGGCCTGCCCGCGTGGCTGGGTTATGCTCTGGCGGCGCTGGCGTATATCTTCGGCGTGATCCCCATGCGTTTTTGGGGCAGGGAAAAGATGCGCCGCATGGTTTATTCCCGCCACATGAACCATCACCGGAAGCACGTTTACAGAAAGTGGCTGATCACCGGGCTGCTGCGTTACGCCCGGGGCATCCTGTGGGGCCTGCCCTTCCTGGCGGGCACGGTGTATTTTACGGTGTTCCGCGTTCGGCTGGACGTGAAAACCTTCTGGACGCCCATTCAAAACCTGGCGGCGCTGGTGGGGCAGGAACCCAATATCGGCACGGGCTTTACGGTGGCCCTGATCCTGATGACCGTATCCGGGCTGCTGTTCGCCTGCGGCTGGTGGCGCGATCTGCCCATTGAATACCTGCCTGTTCGCTCCTTGGGGCCGAAAAAGACCCTGCACTGGAGCCGCCGCATCCTGAAAAAATACAGGAAGGAAATGCGCAAAAACACCTTTGTGAATTTCTTCCTCGCTTTGCCTGCCTGGATCGGCTTGGGAGCGGTGCTGGCGCCCTACGCCCTCGCCGGGGTGGATTTTTCCCTGAATCCCGATCTGGTATTGAGCCAGATTTTGCGTCTGCTCCGTTCGCCCCTGCCGGACAGTGTGCTGCTGATGCTGGGCGGCGTGGCCCTTTTGCTGTACGTGCCCTGCTGGGCTTTGAGAAAAGCCCGCAACACCGCCTTGATGGGCGCGCTGATGAAGGAAAGCGCCCACGGCTTCCATTCTTCCCATTCCTCCCATTCCTCCGGCCACGAGAGCGCGGAGGACGCGGAGAATACGATCCCGGCAGAACCCCAAGCGGAGGAAGAAGCGCCGCTGACCGATGCGGAAACCGATCCGAAGCCCGCGCCGGTTCCCGCCCGGAACAGACAGGACGACGAGCGAACGAAGGAAGCCGCGCGCAGGGCGCAGGAAGCCGCCCAAAAGGCCCAGGAGGCCGCCGAGCAGGCCGCCCGGCTGGCCTATGACGCCGCGCGCATGGCCCGGGAAGTCGTCGAAAGCAAGCAGGAAGGGCCATGAGGCTGGATAAGCTTTTGACCCGTTTGGGCGAAGCCTCCCGCTCCGGCTGCCGCGAGCTGCTCAAGACCGGGCGGGTGCGGGTGAACGGGGAAACGGTGGCTTCCGGCGCGTTTTCTGTGCCAGAGGGGGCCTTGGTCACCTTGGACGGGCGGCCCCTGGACTGCCGCTTGGACCGGTATTTGATGATGAACAAGCCCGCCGGGGTACTCACCGCCCGGGAGGACGCCCGGCAAAAGACGGTGATGGATCTGCTGCCACCGGTGTACGCTTCATTGGAGTGCATGCCCGTGGGGCGGCTGGATAAGGATACCACCGGATTGCTGCTGCTCACCACGGACGGGGAGCTGGCTCACCGGCTCATTTCTCCCGCCCGGCATGTGGACAAGGTATACGAGGCCAGGGTGGAAGGCGCGCTGGAACAAAAAGACGTGGAAGCCTTTGCGGAGGGTATTCCGCTGGGAGATTTTACGGCCCTGCCCGCCAGGCTGGAAATCCTTGCCCCGGACGTGGGCCTTGCTACCGTGCGGGAGGGAAAATTCCATCAGGTCAAGCGCATGTTTGGGGCGGTGGGCAAGCCGGTGCTGGCGCTGCGCCGCCTGCGCTTCGGCCCCCTTTCCCTGGACGAAGCGCTGCAACCCGGAGATTACCGGGAACTGAACGAAGAGGAAATCGCCGCCCTGTACGCGGCGGCGGGAATCAAGCATGAGTGACCATTATTTTTCCGCGTCTCCGGAAAGTGCCCACCGCTACGCGGAGGCGGAATACGTTTACCGGGGCGAAAAACTCCGATTTCTGACCGACGCCGGGGTTTTTTCCCGGGGCGAAGTGGATTTCGGCACGGACGTGCTGCTGCGCGCCCTGCCGGAAGAAATGGAAGGCCGGGTGCTGGACTTGGGCTGCGGCTGGGGCGCCGTGGGCGTGAGCGTGGGGAAAAAATATCCCGCCTGCGTGCTTACCATGTGCGACGTGAACGAACGCGCCCTGGAGCTGGCCCGCAAAAACGCGGCGGCCAACGGCGTGCGGGCGGAAGCGGTGCAAAGCGACGGATTGGAACGGGTGGAAGGCCCCTTTGATTACATCCTCACCAATCCCCCCATCCGGGCGGGCAAGCAGGTGATTTACCGGCTGTTCGCCGACAGCGCCGTAAAGCTCGCCGAAATCGGGGCGCTCTACATCGTTATTCGGAAGCAGCAGGGGGCGGAATCCGCTTTAAAGTACCTGAAAACCGTTTTTCAGCAGGTGGAAACCGTGGATAAAAGCGGCGGCTTCTGGGTGATTTGCTGCCGGGGAGGAAAACAGGATGAAGTTTGACGAAGCGTTTTTTGATCAGATCATCGACCGGCGGAACACGGACTGCGAAAAATGGGACGACCGGAGCATCATGGATCCGGACGGTATTCCCCTGTGGGTGGCGGACATGGATTTTGCCTGCGCCCCCGCCATTGCGGAAGCCCTTCAAAAAAGAGCGGAGCATCCCTGCTTTGGCTATACCGTCGAAAACCCGGCGGATAACGAAGCGCTGGTCGGTTTTTGGCTGCGGCGGCACGGGCTGGAGATCCAGCCGGGGGAAATCCAAATGCTCCCCTGCGTGATCACGGGCCTTAAAACCTGCGTTCGCGCCTTTACCCAGCCGGGGGACAGCGTGGCCATCGTGACCCCGGTGTACGGCCCCTTCTACGCTTCTATTCAGAGCAACGGCCGGGTCGTTCGGGCAGTGTCCCTCCTGCGGGACGAAGAAACGGGCCGTTATGAACTGGATTTCGGGGCCATGCAGAAGGCTCTGCGGGAGGGCGCGAAGCTCATGATGCTGTGCAGCCCCCACAATCCTGTCTCCCGCCTGTGGACAAAGGAAGAGCTGACGCGGCTGTGCGAGCTGGCGGAAGAATACGGCGTGCCCATGGTCTGCGACGAAATCCACGCCGATTTCGTGTATCCGCCGGAGAGGTTCGTTTCTATCCTGTCCATCCCCGAGGGCCGGAACCGGGCGGTCATGCTCTGCTCCGCCAGCAAGACCTTTAACGTGGCGGGCCTGCAGCAGGCCGCCATGGTGTGCATGAATCCGGATATGCTGAAAAAACTGCGGGCCGAGCTGAACGGGGCGGGCGTGGCCTGCGGCAATACCTTCGCCCTGCTGGCGGCCCGGGCCGCCTATACCGAGTGCGACGATTGGCTGGACGGGCTGATCGCTTACCTGGACGGCAGCCGGAAGCTGCTTGCCGAATGGGTGGCGGAATACATACCCAAGGCCAAAATGAGTCCCATCGAGGCCACGTATTTAGCCTGGCTGGATCTAAAGGCCTACGGATTGAACTGCGCGGAAATGGCCCGAAAGTGCCGCAGGGCCAAGGTGGCGCTCACGGGCGGCACGTTCTTCGGCGAAGAAGGCGAGGGCTTCATGCGGGTGAATTTCGCCTGCCCCCGTTCCCAATTGAAGGAAGGAATCAAGCGCTTAGGCGCTGCGTTGGAGGAAGAATGATCCATGGACAAGATTGAACAGCTTTTATTGCAGTACCGGGAAGAAATGATGGAAACGGTGCAGAAGTGGGTGCGCATCCCCAGCGTGAAGGGGGACGCGGCCCCCGGCGCGCCCTTTGGCGCGGAAGCCCGGAAAGCACTGGATACTGCCATGGCGGACTGTGAAAAGTTCGGCCTGAAAACCCAAATCTTCGACGGCTACGCCGGTCACGCCGATTTGGGCGAGGGCAATACCCGGGACGCTTTAGCCATCTTAGCCCACCTGGACGTGGTGCCCGTGGGCGACGGCTGGACGAAGGAACCCTTCGGCGGCGAGCGGGCGGACGGCAAAATCTACGGCCGCGGCACCAGCGACGATAAAGGCCCGGCGGTGGCCGCCCTGTACGCCATGCGGGCGGTGAAGGAAGCGGGCGTTCCCCTGCGCCGCAAGGTGCGCCTGATCTTAGGCTGCGACGAGGAATGCGGCTCCTCCGATATGGCGTACTATAAAAAAGCGACGGAAATGCCCCGTTCCGGTTTCAGCCCGGACGCGGATTACCCGGTGATCAACATCGAAAAGGGCGGCTCCCACGTGCGCTTTGTGGGCGACCTGTGTCCGGAGGGCTTGCAGGTTTTGTCCATGCAGGTGGGCGAGCGCGCCAACGTGATCCCCGGCTTCGCCTCCGCTTTGGTGGAGGGTGATGAAGACCTGGCCGTGAAAGCCGAGGAAGCGGGCAAGAAGTTAGGCTTCCCGGTGAAGGCCACCGTGGGCAACGGCGCGGTGATTTTGGAAACCACGGGCCTTACCGGCCACGCCGCCTTCCCCTCCCACGGCAAAAATGCCATCGGGCAAATGCTGCTGATTTTCAAGGAGTTAGGCGCTCAGGGCGCGCTGCTGGAGCTGGCCGACAGCGTGGGCATGACCTATAACGGGGAAAACCTTGGCATCGCCATGCGGGACGACGTGTCCGGCGAATTGACCGCCAGCCTGGACATCATCCGCGTCGAAAACGGCAAGGTAGAAGCGGTGATGGACGTGCGCTATCCCGTGCTGTTCCATCCGGGCCGCATGTACGAGCTGCTGAACCAGCGCCTCCAATACTTGAAAGCGGAGGACGCGGGCACCCGACCGCCGCACTTCGTCAGCGACAAGACCGAGCTGGTGCAGGAGCTGCTGGAAGCCTATCATGAAGTGACCGGCGGCGAAAAGCGCACCATCGCCATCGGCGGCGGCACCTACGCCCAGTCCATGGAGGAGGGCGTGGCCTTCGGCGCGCTGTTCCCCGGCGAAGTGGAAATGGCCCACCAGGCCGACGAGTATATCACGGAAGAATCCCTGTTCCAGAACGCGAGAATTTTTGCCCGCGCCATCATCCGGCTGGCGGGAAAGAAAAGTGAGGAATGAAACATGGCTACCACTGAAATCATCACCTGCATCAACTGCCCCGTGGGCTGCCGCATGGAAGTGACCCATGAGGGGGAAACTGTGCTTTCCGTGAAGGGCAACACCTGCAAGCGGGGCGACGCCTACGCCCGCCAGGAGTGCGTGGCCCCCCTGCGCATGGTCACCGCCGTGGCCCCCGTGGAAGGCCGGGAAATGCCCGTGAGCCTCAAAACCCGCACGCCCATCCCTAAGAAGCTGATCGACGACTGCATGCGGGCCATCATGGAAAAGCCCTTCACCGCGCCCATCGCCGCCGGAGACGTATTGATTCCCGACGTGTGCGGCACCGGAGTGGACGTGATCGCCACCAAGAGTGTGGAATAAAGCAACAGACATTCTGCTTTGGGTTAGAGTTGAGAGCGGAGAGTTGAGATTTATTTTGTTTTTCATTTTCGCCCTGTAAATCCAGTGAACGGAACGAAAGCACTTTATATTTCAACTCTCAACTCTTAACTCTCAACTCTGACTTATATCGTCCAGTAAAAGGAGGACAGGGAAAATGTCTATCGCTCCCATTTTGATGACTCCCGCCTATCGTTCTGGCGCGGCCACGCCCTGGGGTGGGGACGCGCTGCGCGGCATGTTCCGCAAGGACATCCCCGGCGAGCATACGGGGGAGGCTTTGGAAGTCAGCGCCATTCCCGGCCTGGAAAGCCGGGACCCGGCGGGGAACACCCTGCCCCAGCTGATCGAAAAATACGGGGAAAGGCTGACGGGCAAGGGCTTTGCCCATCCCTTCCCGCTGCTGTTAAAGCTCCTGGACGCCAAGGACACTTTGAGCGTGCAGGTACACCCTAACGACGAATATGCCGCACGGGTGGAAGGGAAGCTCGGCAAAACCGAAGCCTGGCATATCCTGTTCGCCGCGCCGGGAGCCGAATTGGTGTACGGCGTGAAGGCGGGCACGGATAAGGAAAGCCTGCTGAAAGCCTCCCAGGAAGGGGCGACCGTGGAAAAGCTGCTGCGCCGGGTAAAGGTACGCGCGGGGGAAACCTACTACATCCCCGCCGGAATGGTACACGCCATCGGCGCGGGCATCGTGCTGTACGAGATTCAGCAGAGCAGCGACGTGACCTACCGCTTCTACGATTGGGAGCGGAAGGACAAAAACGGCAATAAGCGGGAATTGCACATCCAAAAGGCTGTGGACGTGACGGACGTGAACGCCCAACTGGACGCCGCCGCCGAAACCGAAGTGGAAAAGGGCCGGTTCCGGCTGCTGAACGAACACTATTTCGGCCTGGATCGTTTTCAGGATTTCGAGGGCGACCTGCCCGCCGATCCCCGCCGTTTCGCGTTCTTTACGGCCATCAAGGAATGCCGCCTGCAATGGCAAAACGGCGTTCTCCGCGTTCCCGCCGGGCGCACCGCCCTGCTGCCTGCCGACGGCTACGGCCTGACCCTGTCCGCCCCCGGCGCACTCTTAGCTTATCCCACTGTTTGATAACAAAAATAGAAAAAATGGTATAAAATGTTCTTTTTTAGATAAAATATATCCCACGGCCCTTGCGGGGACGTGGGAATTTTGATATAATAGCCGGGGTGAAAGTGAAAAAATGAGTTGTTTTGAAAGATTAGCCCTTCGGGAATCGCCCGTCATCGTACAACAGCACATGCCCATGGATAAGTACACCACCCTGCGCGTAGGCGGTCCGGCGGATTATTTTGCGGAACCGTCTTCGGAGGAAGAGCTTTCCGCCCTGCTGAACGCCGCGAAGGAAGCGGGGGTTCCGGTGCTGCTCATGGGCAACGGATCCAACCTTTTGGTGCGGGACGGGGGCTTCCGGGGCCTGGCGATTCGGCTGGGCAAAGCCTTTTCCCACATCGAACCGTGGGAGCATGGCCTCAAAGCCCAGGCAGGCGCGCTGCTGAGCGTGCTGGCGTGCGAAGCGGCCAACGCATCCCTCACCGGGCTGGAATTTGCCCAGGGCATTCCCGGCACTGTGGGCGGCGGCGTGTATATGAATGCCGGGGCTTACGGCGGCGAATTGGGAAAACGGATCAAAAGCGTGACCGTGCTGGAGCGCGGCGAAGTAAAGCGCATTCCGGGCAGTGAAATGAAATTTGGCTACCGGCACAGCCGCGCCATGGATGAAAAATGGATCGTGTTAGGGGCGTACTTCCGGCTGGAGAAAGGCGATAAGGAACAGATCGACGCCGCCATGCGGGACTTTGCCGCCCGGCGGAAGGATAAGCAGCCCCTGAATTATCCCAGCGCCGGTTCGTTTTTCAAGCGCCCGGAAGGGCACTTCGCCGGGGCGCTGATCGAGCAAGCGGGGCTCAAAGGCAAGCAGGTGGGCGGCGCGCGGGTGAGCGAAAAGCACGCGGGCTTCCTCATCAACGCGGGCGGCGCCACCGCATCGGATTTTCTGGTGCTCATGAAGCTGGTGCAGGAAACGGTGCGGAAGGAATCCGGCGTTTTATTGGAGCCGGAGGTGCGCATCGTGGGGGACGATCCATGAGCTTTTCCTCCCGCGTAAAAGAAGAACTGCTGCGGGTGACGCCGGAAAGGCCCTGCTGCATGCTGTCGGAACTGAGCGCCCTGACCCAGACCTGCGCTTCCCTGCGGTTGGCAGGCGGGGGCCGGATACGGGTGATTTATGAAACGGAAAACCCCGCCCTGGCCAAGCGTATTTTCCTGCTGCTCAAACGGCGCATGGAAATTACGCCTCTGCTGGAATTCAACCGCCACAAGCGGCTGGGCGGCAGGCGGCTGTCCATTTTAACGGTGCCGGAGGCGGAAAGCACGCGCCTGCTGGTGGCCCTGCGCATGCTGCAGGAGAGCGAAGGCGGCACAGTATTCAAGGGCGTGCCCCGTGCGTCCCTCACCCGGCGCTGCTGCCGGGCGGCCTTCGTGCGGGCGGCGTTTTTGGGGGCGGGCAGCGTCACTTCTCCCGATCAGGAATACCATTTAGAGTTTGTCACCACCGGCGGCCACGCCGACGCGTTGATGAAGATGCTGGAAAAAAGCGGCATCCAGTCCCGTGTGACCAAGCGGAGAGACACCGACGTGGTGTACCTGCGCCGGGGGGACGACGTGGTTTCCTGCCTTGCGCTCATGGGGGCCCACAGCGCCCTGCTGGATATGGAAAACACCCGCATTTCCCGGGATGCCCGCAACCAGGCCAACCGGGCGCGGAACTGCGACGAAGCCAACCTGAAAAAGCAATTGTCCACAGGGGGAAAACAGGCACGGGCCATAACGGCCTATTCCTTGGCCCACAGCTTAGGCGGCCTGCCGCCGCTTTTGCAGGAGCTGGGCAGGATTCGGATGCTGCATCCCGAAGCCTCCTTAGAGGAATTGGGCCAGATGCTGGCAAAACCCATCGGCAAATCCGGCGTCAATCACCGGATGCGCGCCCTGATGGCGCAAATACAGGAAGATAAAAAGAATGGGGATGGAAACGATGATCAAGCAGACGCTGGATTTATCGGGCGTAACACCCTTCAACCGCACCCAGATTGAGCATCTGGTGCATACCGCGGGAGAGTTTACGTCCCGCATCATTTTCGAGCATCGCAACCGCACCATCAACGGTAAGTCCATGTTAGGCATCCTGTCCCTGGGCATGACCGAGCATGAGCCTGTGACCATGATCGCGGACGGCGAGGACGAGGAAAGGGCCTTCGAGGCCATGAAAACCCTGCTGGAAAATGGTGTGGCTCCGCCCAAGGGAACGACGGACGCGGAGCAATTAATGCAGGTGATCAAGGACCGGTATCATACCATCCTCCAGGATAATTTGCTGGGCATTTATCTGCACGGGTCCCTGGCGGCGGGCTGCTTCCAGTGGGAGCGCAGCGACATTGATTTCCTGGTAGTGGCGCGCCGGCCCCTGTCGGTGGAAAAGGAGATCGCTCTGGTGGAAACGCTGTACAGCCTTTCCCCGGACGCGCCGCCCGCGGGCTTTGAAATGAGCGTGATCCTGGAGAAGTACTGCCGGAATATTCCCTACCCCATTCCCTATGAACTGCACTATTCCAACCGCTGGAAGCGGGATTACGAGCGGGATCCCAGGGGCTTTTGCAGCAGCTCCAACGGCGTCGATCCCGACCTGACGGCCCATATCCTGAACCTGTACGCCCACGGCGCGGCGATCCACGGCCCCGCCGTTCCCCGGGTGTTCGATCAGGTGAAACGGGAAGACGCCCTTCGCGCCATTCGTTATGACGTGGAGGACGCGGAAGGGCATCTGCATGACAACCCGGTGTATTTCGTTTTGAACCTGGCCCGGGCGGTGGCTTACTGCCGCAAGGGCAAGGTGCTGAGCAAAAAGGAGGGCGGCGAATGGGCCCTGCGCCGCATGTCCACCGAACACCAGCGAGTGATCCAGGCTGCCCTGAACGCCTATGAAACGGGCCTGGGCATGAGCTACGACGCGGGCCAGGCGGAGGATTTCTGCTACGACGCGCTGGAGGAAATCAGGAAAACGGAATAAGAAAAATCAAATAACTCGAACAAAGCCGGCAGCGCGGTTTTCCCAACGCTGCCGGCTGTTTATTTCTCTGGCGGCCCCAGAGATTCCATGGATAGCCGCATATCAAACCGGTTCCGGCGCGATCAGCGCTTTCAGCGCATCTTCCCGGTAAATCTCCGGCGTGGTGATAAAGGGATTGGTCAGCGGCCCGTCAAACGCCGGGACCAGGACCGCGCCGACGACGGCCACCTGTTCAGGATACGCGGTAAAGAGCATAGCCACACTCCAGTTTCCTTCATATGCCAAAATGACCATCACGCTTTCATTCAGCGTTTCCGGCGACCGGCAAGCGGTGGAATAGGTGAGCGCGCTGGTCAAAACCAGCGTTTCATAGCCCGCTTTTTCAGTCAGCAGCGTAGACGCGGCGGCGTACGTGCGCCGGAGGGCAAAATCCCGCACATCCTCGTCTGTACCGACGCCCATCTGACTGACGATTGTCAGGGAAATCAGGCTGTCCCGAAAGCCATAAATCCGCATGGCGGTGGGCTGGGAATAATCCTGAAGCCGGATTTCCTCCAGGATATCCCGCATAGATTCGGACGGCTCGTTGAGCATTGAGCGGATATAGCCGTCCGAACGGGCGAGCTTGCCCACCCTCACAGCGCATTCCAGGCTTTTTTCATATAGCCACCGATCCCGTTCGGCGTTTTTTTCCGCCAGGGCGGGGGCGCACAGCGCAAAGACGACCGTCAGCGCCAACGTAAGGGACAAGATTTTTTTCATACGGATTTTTCCACCCTTCATTCCAGTCTGTTTCACTATATAAAACGAACGAAAAGCCGGATTTGTAACGTTCCGCAGGAAAAAACTGAAAAAACAGGCGGCAGATCCAACTTTCAGGGATTGCCGCCCGGTTTCATATGACTTTTAGATGAGCACCCGATCCAGCAAGGCCGCGCCGATGATGCCCGCGTCGTTGCCCAGGGCCGCGGGGATAATGGCCGCGCCGCCGATTACGTCGTAACTGAAGGTGGTGCGCTTTACTTCTTCCCGCAGGGGATCAAACAGCAGGTCGCCCGCGCCGCTGACGCCGCCGCCGATGACCACGATTTCGGGGCGCAGGATGGTGGTCAGGCTGCCGATGCCGATGGCCAGGGTGTGAATGTATTTTTCCAAAATGCTCTTGGCGTAGCGGTCGTCCTGGCGCACCGCGTCAAACAGCATGCGGGCGTTGCCCTTGCCGTCGTTTTCGGCGATCATATCCTGGAGGATGAGGGACTTTTTGCAGGCGGTGATTTCCCGGATGATGGCGGTGGCGGAGCAGTAGGCTTCTAAGCACCCATGTAGGCCGCAGGAGCAGACCACGCCGTCCTGCTGCACGATCATGTGGCCCGGCTCGAAGCCGCAGCCGTTGCCGCCCCGGTACAGGCGGCCCTGGTAAATGAAGCCGCCGCCCACGCCGGTGCCTAAGGTGAGCATCAGCATGCTCTGGCACCCCTGGCCCGCGCCCTGGAAGAATTCGCCCACGGCGGCGGAATCGGCGTCGTTGGCGATGAAGATGGGGATGTTGCCCAAATGCTTTTTCAGCTCGCCCCGCAGATCCTTGTTTTTCCAGCCTAAGTTGTTGGCGTGGATCACGATGTCGCTCACGGGCTTTAAGCTGCTGGGCACGCCGAAGCCCACGATGCCCACGTCGCCCATGCTCAGAATGCCTTCGGACAGCACGGCGATGGTTTCTTCAAAGGTCAGGCTCTTATCGGTGGGGATCACCTTGCGCTCGATGATTTCATTCTGCTCGGTCACTACGCCGAGCTTCGCGGTGGTGCCGCCCAAATCCACGCCGATTCTTTTGCTCATGTTGTACCTCCCTGCGCGTCATTATGGATAAAGAATGTTACAGTATCGGATTGATGATGCTATTGTACCAGATCATGGCGGGAAAAGCAAGAAAACTTCCCATATTTTATAAAAGGGGAAAACGACGTATCCCTTCCTGGAAAGACGATCAATAAAATGACTTTGCTGAAGGCATCGGATTCCTCTTTTTGGCTTTCTTGGAAGGGGGTCTGGGGGAAACCATTCTTTGGCCTTCAAAGAATGGTTTCCCCAGTTGTCGTCACACGAACAGCTCCACGGCGGTGTTTTCCTTGCCTTTTTTGGACAGGCTGTCCACCCCCGCGTACTTAAAGCGCCCGAAGCCCCGGACGGAAACGATGTCGCCGGGCTTGGGGGTGTACCCGGGGCTTTCGCATAAGCGGCCGGACACGAAGATTTTCCCGGCGGGGAAAAGGGCCTGGGCGTCGCCCCGGCTCATTTTAAATACGTGGGCGACGAGGGCGTCCACCCGCTGGGAAGCCACTTGCACCACCACGCGCCGGGTCTCAAACAGCGCCCCTTCCGGCAGGGCGTCGGCGATTTCACAGCGCAGAGCGGTGTGCCGGGCTTGGGTAAAATGCTCGATGATATAAGGCGCGATGCGCTCCTCGCAGAACAGGTAAGCCCCTTCTGGCTTTACCACGATATCGCCCATGGTTTCCCGCTCCATTCCCAAGGCCATGAGGGAACCCAAATAATCCCGATGGGTGAGCGGTTCGGCGAACTTCGCGCTGACCGGCGCGATTTTGAGGCTCAGGATGGGAAAGGGCGCGTCGTAGCCGCAGGTATCTTCACTGCCAAACCGAAGCATTTGCCGCTCGCACCCCTCCGCCCCGCCGTATAATGTCCAGGGCACGGGCGGCAGGGAGGGCACCAGGGCCAGAAAATCGGAGCGCTGGGCTAAGTCGAGGAAGTGGGAAAAACAGTATACCCCCTGATTCCAGCTCCGGCTGGCCCATTCCGTCACGCGGCTTTTGAAAATTTCGTCCATGGTTTAATCTCCCGCTGGAACAATTCAGGTTCTCCGCCTGTCGATGCCGTTGCGGCGGTAGTATTCCGCTTTGGCTTCGTACATCCGCTCATCGGAGATCCTGCTCAGCTGGGCGAAGTTTTCCGAGGGGAATTCCCGGGTGGAGGCATAGCCGCAGGAAATGGAAAGCTGCTTGATCCGTTCGCCGGACCATGCCGCCACCATCTTTTCCAGCTCCTCCCGCAGTTCGGCTAACTGTGCCGGACTGATGTGCAGCATGGCGGCGAACTCGTCTCCGCCGATGCGGTAAATTTTCCCGTACTGCCCGAAGCACTTGCGCAGGCAGTTTGCCGTGCCGAGGATCAGTTCGTCCCCGGCGGCGTGGCCTAAGGTATCGTTGGTGGTTTTCAGGCCGTTGATGTCCACCGTCACGTATACGAAATTTTCATCCAGGGGCGCCATGGAAAGCCGCGCTTTTTCTTCCTCAAAGGCCCGGCGGTTCAGCAGCTGCGTGTCCTGATCCCGCAGGGAGGCGTTGGTCAGGGCGATGGTGCGCATGGAAATGATTCGCAGGGAAACGATCAAAATGACCATCACGAATAAGAATAAGGCGATGTTCAGCAGGATCACGTTGAAATATTCGCCCTGCTCGGGGCTGGTGTCGCTTTCCACCACCAGGTACCATTCCAGATTGTCGATGTATTTGCTCACGGCGATAACGCCGCCGCCCAAATCGTGGTAAATATACTCGCCGCTGGGGCTTAGGTTCAGATCGGCGTGGTATTTGCCCATGAGCTGCCCTTCGTCGGTGTCGATCTGAATCTGGCCCTCCGCGTCGATCAGATTGATTTTGACGCGATGCTCCTTTTCCAGGCTCTTAAACAACGCCTGGCTCTGGTACATGTGTACGCCAACGCCGCAAACGCCGAGGAAATTCCCCTGACTGTCCCGAACGGAGGTGTCCACAAACACCGTCCACATATCGCCGCTTTGTTCGTCAAAGCCCACGTCCAGGTCGTACACCGGCTTCCTTTGCAGAAACACGCCGTACCAATAATCGTGTTCATCGTGTTCCGGGTCCACGATCTTGCTCAATCCGTCGAAATTATAATAGCGCCTGGTGCTTTCGGAAATGACGTAGACCGATTCATAATTCAGCCCCTTCCGAATGCCCGCCAAATAATCCTGCAGGGCGGCCACGCTGTCTTCCTCCGAAACGGCGGCTTCATTTTGCAGCGCCTTGATCAGGAAGCTGTCGTTGGCCATGGTCAAAGCCACCGTCACCGGTTCGCTGAGTTCGCTGCTGATGGCGTCGTAAATGCGGGCGGCCATCATTTTGTTCAGCTCCCGATCGTTCCGCTGGCTCATGAGGTTCAGCGACCAGAGGGAAACAAAGGTGGACAGCAAAAAACTGACCAACACAATCACGAAGGTAAGCCTAGAAACATTATGCTTGCTCAATGGAGCATGATTTTGAAACACAAATGTTTTCCTTTCCTGCTGAACTTTTGATTCTGACCGTCGACACACCCATTATATAAGAAATGGAAATTATTATCAAGCGGCAAAACGCAAAACTTGTAAAAAATCGCGGCAAGGGGGCTGCATCATGGGAAATCGCTTGCGCATCGCCTCTTTTCCTGCTACAATGGACGGGTGAAAGAGAGGAATACGCCGATGGAAATTTGGGATTTGTACAATAAGGACCGGAACCTGACGGGAGAGACCGCCGTGCGCGGGGAACCGCTGCCGCAGGGCCGGTATCATTTGGTGGTGGAGGCCCTGTTCCTCAATAGCAAGGGGGAAACCCTGCTCCAGCGCCGCGCCAAAGAAAAGGACATTCTGCCGGATATTTGGTCGGTGGCAGGCGGCTCCGCTGTGGCGGGGGAGGACAGCTTTACAGCCTGCGTCCGGGAAGCGGAGGAAGAAATGGGCTTCGCGCCCGACCCGAGCCGCGCCCACCTGCTTTTGACCGAGCGGCGGGAACGGCCCGAGCGCGGTTATTTCCGGGACGTGTGGCTGTTTTATCAGGATGTGCCTATCGAAAGCATGACTTGGCAGCCCGGCGAGGTGCAGGACGGCATGTGGATTTTTCCGGAAAAAATCAAGGAAGACCCCAAGCTGTGGCGGGATTTGAATCAAATGTATTTCTGGCCCCAGGCTTACCCCTACCTCTGCCTGGAAAGCATGCGCGTCCGCATCCCCAAAGGGATTTACCGCCATTACAAGGGCAACCGCTACGAGGTGCAAGGCTTGGCGCTCCATTCCGAAACCCTGGAACCCATGGTGATTTACAAGGCGCTGTACGGCCCGGGAGAAATCTGGACCCGGCCCGCCCAAATGTGGAACGAGGAAATCACCCTGCCGGGCGGCGAAAAAACGCGGCGTTTTCAGTTGGAAAAACCGTAAACGAGGGGAGGCCGGAGCATGTCTCTGAAGCTCTTTACCAAAAAACAGGATACGGGGCAGTTTGAACGCCTGGCGGCGGAAAACGAGCGTCAGGTGTATTCCGTTTGCTTCCATATGATGGGCAATCGGGAGGACGCCCAGGACTGCGCCCAGGAAGCCATGCTGCGGGCTTTCCGTGCTTTCGACACCTTCCGGCAGGACGCGTCCTTTTCCACCTGGATCACCCGCATCGCCATGAACGTGTGTACCGACGCCCTGCGGAAGCGCCGGGACGCCGTTTCTTTGGACGCCCTGCGGGAGGAACATGGGTTTGATGTGCCGGACGCCGCCCCCACCGCCTACGCCCGGCTGGAGGAACGCGAGCGCCTGCGGCTGCTGCGGGAGGGGCTTTCCCTGCTGCCAGCCGACATGCGGCAGATGATCGTGCTGCGGGATATGCAGGGCAAAAGCTACGAGGAAATCGGCGAAATATTGGAAGTGCCCCTGGGCACGGTGAAAAGCCGGGTCAGCCGGGCGCGGGGAAAATTATCGGTGATCCTCAAAAAATCTTCGGAACTTTTTTCTTCCCCATCCGTCTAAGAAAGTGAGAGGAGGCGAAAACAATGGATTGCAAAGAATTTTCAAATCTTCTCGACGCTTATATGGACGGCGCGCTGCCGGACGCGGACGCGCGGCGTATGCGGGATCACGCGGCGGAATGCGAAGCCTGCGCGGCAATGCTTTCCCTGCGTCAGGATTGCCGCCGGACGGATGAGGAGATTCAGGTACCGGATTCCTTCTCTTCCGCCTGGCGGCAGGCCATACGGGAGGAAAAAGAAATGGAAGAAAAGCAAAAGAAAACTGTTCACTGGAAAACGTGGGCGGCCGTCGCCGCCGCGCTGGTCTTCGTGGTGGGCGGTACCTTGGCGAGCCGGGACGGACTGCCATCCCGCAGGGCAATAGACAGCAACGCTTCTTCTTATTCTTCTTTTAGGGAACAGGCGCTCTCCGATCCCAGTTCCACCAGCTACAAAGCGATGGGCGCCGGCAGCATGACGAACGCGGCCTACGACAGAGCGTATTCCGCCATGGAAGCCGCCGAAGAGGAAGCGGTGGATTACGCGCAGGATACCAACGATGCCGGGGCGCAGACTGAAAAAATTATCCGCAGCGCCAGCTTTAACGTGAAAACCGCCGATTACGACGCCGATCTGCAAAAAATCCAGGATTTGGCGGCGGATATGGGCGGCCGGGTGGAATATCTGACCACCAGCGGCGACGCTTCCAGCGGACAGACCCGCAGCGCGTCCCTTATCTTACGCATTCCCGCCCGGCGGCTGGACGAATTCCTGACCGGGGCCCAGGGCATCGGCACCCTGACCGGCATGACCCAGGAAATGGAGGACGTGTCCGATTCCTATTACGATACCCAGACCCGTCTGGAAACCCAGCGCGCCAAGCTGGCCAGGCTCCAGGAAATGATTGCGCAGGCGGAGGACGTTTCCGATCTGATCGAGATCGAATCCGCCATCGCCGACGCCCAGTATTACATCGACCGGTACACCGGCCAGCTTAAATCCTACGACAGCAGGGTGGATTTCAGCACCGTAAGGGTCTTCGTGCGGGAAACCAAGGTCACGGAAGCCAAGGAAATATCGCTGGGTGAAAGGATCGTCACCGGCGTCGGCGATTCCTTCCGGGAGTTCGGCTGGTTCTTAGAGGATATGGTCATCTTCCTGGCGTCCGCCCTGCCCTGGCTCATCGCCCTGGCGGCGGTGGTTTTCGCGGTCGGCCTGATCATCCGCGTGAGAAAGAATAGAAAAAATAAGAAGGAAAAGAAGGTTCAGGAACAATGAAAAAGGTTATAGCTGTTTTTGCGGCAGTATTGTTGATGGTTTCCCTCGCCGTGCCCGCTCTGGCAGAGAACGGCCGGGTGATTCAGGTCAGCGGCAGCGGTGTGGTTTCCCTGGCGGCGGACACCGCTTCCGTTCAGATCGGCGTGGAGACCCGCAGCGATAACGTAAAGGACGCCCAGCAGGAAAACGCCAACCTCATGGCGGCGGTTCTGGAAGCGATCAAAAAGGCGGGCATTGAAGAAAAGGATATCATGACCAGTCAGTTCAACGTGTACGGCGGCTATGATTACGGCGTGGATTCCCTGGGCCGGGAAACGCGAACCCCATACTATGAAGTGAATAACAGCGTGACGGTCACCATCCACGATTTGACGCTGATGGGCGCGGTGCTGGACGCGGCCATGGAAGCCGGGGCCAATACCACTTACGGCATCAGCTTTTCTTCCACCCAGGCCAACGAAGCCTACCAGAAGGCCCTGACCCGGGCGGTGGAAGACGCTATGACCAAGGCCCAGGTGCTTTCCGCCGCGGCGGGGGTAGAACTGGCCGACCTGATTTGCATCAACGCTACCAACAGCACCAACAGTTACGCCCGGGAAACCTACGGCATTACCAATTCCTATGCCTATTCCGCCAAAACGGCGGACGCGGGCACTTCCATTACCGGCGGCGATCTGACCGTCACGGCGGACGTGGTGCTGGAATACGCCATCAAGTAATATCCAGGAGTAAAACGCGCAAATCCTCCCGTCAGAATCCTGGCGGGAGATTCTTTTGGGCAAAAATGAGAACTAACGTTCTTTTTAAATCCGAACGTTTATAAAGAACACTTGGAAAATGGTACGGACATAAGGCGAGAATAAAGCGGGAAAGAGAAGGAAAAATGTTCGGAAAAGAGTCAAAGAAGGGAAAAAGGGGAGAAAAAAGCGAAAAAGTTGTTGACAGAGGGGGCATGTCGTGGTATTATATCCAAGCGCTCGAAAAACGGGGCTTCGCGAGAGGGTCCGG
>CAJOJQ010000015.1 GCA_905234985.1 uncultured Christensenellaceae bacterium | reverse complement strand
GTTTGATGCCCTTTTCCCTGTCAACAGTGCTTTTTTCAGGTTATTGTTTCAGGTGTTACCTCGCTTTCTTCTGCGTTTTGTTATGGGAAAGTTGAGTATTTTACTATTATCAAGTGCTTTTTTCAATAGCAGAATCAATACAAGTCAGGGCGTCCTTCTTGCATTTTCATTGGCCTTGTGCTATGCTTGCACGGATGAAAGCGTTTGCGGAGGATAAAGGCATGAATTTGGAAAGAGCCATGGGCCGGGCGTGGATGGAAGTGGACGAGGACGCGCTTGTGTACAATTACCGGCTGGCGAAATCCCTGTGCGATGAAAAAACGGTGTTTATGTGCGTGGTGAAGGCCAACGCTTACGGATTAGGGCTTGCCCGCACGGTGGAAACCTTGCGCGGGGCGGGGGCGGAGTGGTTCGCCGTGGCCGCGCCGGAGGAAGCGTATATTGTGCGAAAGGCCGCGCCGGTTGCGCATATTTTGCTGCTTGGCCCGGCTGGGGAAGGGGAGCTGCCCTATTTGATCGGGCAGGGCATTTCTCTGACCGTGGGGAGCGTTGCGGAAGCGAAGCGGGCTTCCCAGGCGGCGGAAAAGGTCGGAAAGCCCGCCCTGGTGCATGTAAAATTGGATACGGGGCTGCACCGCTTAGGATTTACGGAGGCGGGGGAAGCCCTGAAAATCAAGGATTTGCCCGGCCTGGAGTTTGAGGGGATATACAGCCACCTGGCCCTGCGGAGTAGGGAGCAGAGCATGGAGCAGGAACGGCTGTTTACCACAATGGCGAACGAAATCGAAGCCGGGGGTTTGCACGCGCCGCTGCGGCATCTGGTGGATTCCATCGGCCTGACCCGCTATCCCCAGTGGCAGATGGACGCGGTGCGGGTGGGCGCGTTCCTGTACGGCAACGTGCCGGTGAAGTGGGAACGGTTTTCGGAGGGGAAAAATGTGGTGCGGTTCAAGGCCCGCGTCACCCGGGTCGCCTGGGTGAAGGCGGGGGAGGGCGTGGGCTACGACGATACGCCCCTTGCCCGCGATACCCTGGTCGCCACCCTGTCCGTGGGCTATATCGACGGCTATCCCCGGTCCTTAAGCCAGAAGGGCCTCGTGGCACTCCATGGAAAAAAAGCCCCGGTGCTGGGGTTGGTGTGCATGGATCAAATGATGATCGACGTGACGGAAATCCCGGAAACCCAGGCTGGGGATATTGTGACCCTCCTGGGCGGCGAAATCGACCTGCGGGACTACGCCCAGTGGGGAAGCCTGAACCGCAACGAGTGCATGGGCGTCATTGGCCGCCGGGTGCCCCGGGTCTATTTCCGGGAGGGGAAGGCGGTATGCGTCAGCGCTGAAATGGACGCGATAAAGTAGGTAGGAGGTAGAAAGTAGGAGGTAGGAGGATTATCATGCGCATCGAGATGAAAGCCTTCGTCTATTTGTGGACTATATAAACTTCCTACCTCCTACCTCCTACTTCCTACCTGATATAAAGCGTTTTATTTGCAAGCATCATAATTGCCTCATTTTTCGCGTATGGATGCTCCTCCCTTTTGCCATCATAAGCAGTAGGCAAAAGGGGGGATTTTTTTGGGTTGGATTTTGACGGCGGTGCAGCTGATCGTGACGGTGATCATGGGGATATACTTCTTTTCCCAGCTGAAAAAGCAGCGAAACGCGGAACCTGCGGGGCGGCGGGAGAGCGCCAGGGAGATGGAAAACCTGCGCCGGATGCGGGCAATTTCCCTGTCGGAGCCCCTGGCGGAACACGTGCGGCCCCGGAAGATGGGGGATATCATCGGCCAGGAAGAGGGCATCCGTTCCCTCATGGCGATCCTGTGCGGCAAAAACCCCCAGCACGTCATCATCTATGGGCCTCCCGGCGTGGGCAAAACTTGCGCGGCGCGGCTGGCCCTGGAGGCGGCCAAGAAAAGCGAGGGCACGCCCTTCGGCCAGAACGCCCCTTTTATCGAAATGGACGCCACCTGCGTGCGGTTTGACGAGCGGGCCATCGCCGACCCGTTGATCGGCAGCGTACACGACCCCATTTATCAGGGCGCGGGTCCCTTGGGCGTGCAGGGCGTGCCCCAGCCCAAGCCGGGGGCGGTGAGCCGCGCCCACGGCGGCGTGCTGTTCCTGGACGAGATCGGGGAATTGCATCCCATTCAGATGAACAAGCTGCTGAAAGTCCTGGAGGATCGGAAGGTGCATTTTGAATCGGCCTACTATAACCCGGACGATCCCGGCACACCCCGGTACGTGCATGAAATTTTCAAGGAAGGGCTGCCCGCGGACTTCCGCCTGGTGGGGGCCACCACCCGCAGCCCGGAGGACATCTCCCCGGCCCTGCGTTCCCGCTGCATGGAAATCTTCTTCCGCGCTTTAGAGCCGGAGGAAGTGTCCCGCATCGCCTATGAAGCGGCCAAGCGGGCGGGCTTCCAGATGCACAGGAAAACGGCGAATCTGACGGGCCGCTATGCCGCCTGTGGGCGCGACGCGGTAAACATGGTGCAGATGGCATCCGGCGTGGCGCAGTTGGAGGGCCGGACGGAAATCAAGCTGTCGGACATGGAATGGGTGATCGAATCGGGCCACTACGCCCAGCGCCCCAGCCAGCGGGCGGCCCTGGAAAACCGGGTGGGGGCGGTGCATGGCTTAGCGGTGCATGGCAGCCACCAGGGCGCGGTGATGGAGATCGAGGCCGCCGTCTATCCGGGCACGGGCAAGGTGCTGGTGACGGGCATCGTGGAGGAAGAGGACATCGGGGACGGGGGCCGCACTATGCGCCGAAAATCGACGGCTCACGCCTCGGCGGAAAACGTGACCACCCTGCTGCGCCGCATGGGTTATCTGGATAGGGAAACCGACGTACACATCAATTTTCCCGGCGGCGCGCCGGTGGACGGCCCCTCGGCGGGGGTTGCCATGACGGTGGCGGCGGTCAGCGCCCTGACCGGCAGGCCGGTGGACGGATCGGCGGCGGTGACGGGGGAAATCAGCGTGCAGGGCTGGGTGCTGCCCGTGGGCGGCGTGCCCGCCAAGGCGGAAGCGGCCCGGCGGGCGGGGCTTTCCCGAGTGCTGGCTCCCCGGGAAAACGCCATGGAGCGCTTTCGGCACGCTGAAATTGAGGTGATCCTGGTGGACACAGTGCAGCAGGCGCTGTCCCTGATGCTGCTGCCCGCCGCCCTGACGGAAGAAAACGCCGACGCCGCCAATCTGACCCAGCGGACCTTGGCTGCCGCGCCACAGACGGGATTTACGCATGAAGCATGAATTGGGAGTTATTTGGGGAGAGAGCGGAGAGTTGAGAGTTGAGATATTATAGTGTCTATCAATAGGCGACCATAGTTTAATCAACTATATAAATCCCAACTCTCAACTCTCCACTCTCAACTCTGCCCTCAAACCCCATTTGCGCGGGCAGCCGTCCGCAGGGCTGGCACAGGTTGCATTTTTCGCGGAAATCAGATATAATTTGAGCGTACCGGAGCGGCGCTTCGGAAGACTGTATTTTTAATCAGGGAGTAAGTATGCCAAGAAAGAAAAAGAACCCCATGCTGCATTTGCCGCTGATCCCCCTTCGCGGCCTGATGGTATTCCCCCATATGGTGCTGCATTTCGACGTGGGCCGCGCCCGCAGCGTGGCCGCCCTGGAGCAGGCCATGGTGGAGGACCAGCAGGTGTTTTTGGTGGCCCAGCGGGACGGCGATTTGGAAGAACCCTCCATGGAGGATTTCTGCCAGGTAGGCACCGTGGCGCTCATCAAGCAGGTGCTGAACCTGCCCGGCGACACCATCCGCGTGCTGGTGGAGGGCCGCCAGCGGGCGATCCTGCGGGCCGTGACCCAGGAGGAACCCTTCTGGGTGGCCGATTTAGAGGTGCCGCCCCAGGACGTGGTGATGACCCCGGAAATCGAGGCCATGGTGCGCACCACCCACGAACTGTTTGAGGAATACGCCCGGGCGTCCATGCGCGTGTCGGGGGAGACCCTGCGCTCCGTGGGCGACGTGGACAAGCCGGATCAGCTGGCCGACATTATCGCCGCCAACGTGCTGACGAGGGTGGAGGATCGCCAGGCCATTTTGGAGGAAATCGACGCCGCCCAGCGGCTGGAAACCCTCTGCGGTATCCTGATCCGGGAAACGGAGCTGGCGGGCATCGAAAAGCAGGTGCAGAGCCGCCTGAAAAAGCAGATCGACAAGAACCAGAAGGACTATTACCTGCGGGAGCAGATCAAGGCCATTCAGGAGGAATTGGGCGACCGGGACGAAACCTATGTGGACGACCTGCGCAAAAAGGTGGCCGAAACGCCCCTGAACGACGAGGCCCGGGAAAAGGCCAACAAGGAACTGGATCGCTTGAGCCGCATGGCCCCCGGCACCCCGGAAATCGGCGTCAGCCGCACCTATGTGGAATGGATTCTCGATCTGCCCTGGGGCAAATTCACCACCGACAACCTGGATTTGAAGCGCGCCCGTCGCATTTTGGACGAGGATCACTACGCCATGGACAAGGTGAAGGATCGGGTGATCGAATATTTGGCCGTGCGCCGCATGAAGGAAATGAATACCTCGGACGGGGCCATGAAAGGACCCATCCTGTGCTTCGTCGGCCCGCCCGGCGTGGGCAAAACTAGCATCGTCAAGGGCATCGCCAAGGCCGTGGGCCGCAAATTCGTGCAGATGAGCTTAGGCGGCGTGCGGGACGAAGCGGAAATTCGCGGACACCGGCGCACCTACGTGGGGGCCATCCCCGGCCGCATTATCGAAAGCATGAAACGGGCGGGCACCATGAACCCGGTGTTCCTGTTTGACGAAATCGACAAAATGAGCCACGATTTCCGGGGCGATCCCGCCTCCGCCATGTTAGAAGTGCTGGACGGGGAGCAGAACAGCGCCTTCCGGGATCATTACATGGAACTGCCCTTTGATCTTTCCAAGGTCATGTTCATTACCACCGCTAACGCCATGGACACCATTCCCGGCCCGCTGCTGGACCGGATGGAAGTGATCGAGGTGCCCAGCTACACGGAAGAGGAAAAGCTGCACATCGCCAAAAAGCATCTGCTGCCCAAGCAGACCGGAGAACACGGCCTGCCACCCAAATCCGTGCGGATCAGCGACGCCGCCATGAAGCACATCATCGAGGGCTACACCCGGGAAGCGGGCGTGCGCACGCTTTCCCGCACCATCGCCCGGGTGGTGCGCAAGGCGGCGGTGGAAATGTTAGAGGAAGACAAGGAAACCGTGTCCGTATCCCCCCAGACCGTGGAAAAGTTCTTGGGCGCGCCGCGTTACCTGCGGGAAGCGCCGGAGAAGGAACCCCAGGTGGGCGTAGTCAACGGCCTGGCCTACACCACCGTGGGCGGCGAAACTCTGGCCGTGGAGTGCGCCACCATGCAGGGCACCGGCCAAATCAAGCTCACCGGCCAATTGGGCGACGTGATGAAGGAATCCGCCATGGCCGCCCTTTCCTGGGTGCGCGCCCACGCGGCGGAATTTGAGCTGGACGGGGAATTCCACAAGAACCTGGACATTCACATCCACGTGCCCGAAGGCGCCGTGCCCAAGGACGGCCCCTCCGCGGGCGTCACCATGGCGACGGCCCTCGTTTCCGCCCTCACGGGCCGCAAGGTGCGCCAGGACGTAGCCATGACCGGGGAAATCACCCTCCGGGGACGGGTTCTGCTCATCGGCGGCGTAAAGGAAAAGCTGCTGGCCGCCTACCGGGCGGGCATCAAAACCATCCTGCTGCCCAAGGAAAACCAAAAAGACCTGGAAGACGTGCCGCCTCACGTGCTGGCCCAATTCCAGATCATCCCCGCCGAAAGCATCGCCGACGTGCTGGCCGTGGCGCTGCTGCCCAAAGCGGAATAGAAGAACCGATCAGGGGCCTCCGCGGCCCCTGAGACCCCGCGGCAGGGGACTTCGCCCCCTGCACCCCATCAGGCGATTTGCAAGCGGATAAAACAAACGATATGCGCCTGCTTGGTATAATTCAAATAGAAAGCTCCTGGGCAAAGAAATGCCAGGGAAAAAGCGAGCTTTTTCCTGGTCATATCCTCGTTTTTCAGGTGCGCTTCGCGCACCGTGGGCGGCTTTGCCGCCCGCCCAGGAGCGATGAACTGCAACCAGAGTGTGGGTCCAGGGCCAAGCGGCCCTGGTTCGGGGGTTTGGGGGCTGAAGAAGCCCCCAAGGTTTGCTTCAAAAAGAAGAAACGCGCTGCCACGATTTTGAACCGTAGCAGCGCGTTTTATGATGCGGTTTATTCCATGCTGTGCTTCACGCGGTCATGTTCCTCGGCGCGCTTGGCATTGTTGAAGCGGTCCAGGGTGCCGACGAGGTAGCCGGTGATGCGGCGGATGCGTTCAAAGGGCCTGCCGTTTTCCTCGCGGCCGCAGCAGGGGCAGCTGTCGCCGATGATGCCGTTATAGCCGCACAGGGGGTCGCGGTCCACGGGATGGTTGATAGAGCCGTAGCCCACGCCGCAGTCGTGCATATGGCGCACGATGCGCTCAAAGGCTTCCAGGTTCTTGGTGGGGTCGCCGTCCATTTCCACATAGCTGATGTGGCCCGCGTTGGTGAGGGCGTGATAGGGGCCTTCAATGCTGATCTTGTCAAAGGCGCTGATGGGATAGTAGACGGGCACATGGAAGGAGTTGGTGTAATAATCCCGGTCGGTCACGCCGGGGATCACGCCAAAGCGCTCCCGGTCGATGCGCACGAAGCGGCCGGAGAGGCCCTCGGCGGGGGTGGCCAGCAGGGTATAGTTCATGTGGCGTTCGGCGGTGAGCTTGTCCAGGTAACTGCGCATGAAGCCCACGATTTCCAGGCCTAAGTTCTGGCTTTCCTCGCTTTCGCCGTGATGCTTGCCGCGCAGAGCTTTCAGGGCTTCGGCCAGGCCGATGAAGCCCACGGACAGGGTGCCGTGCTTGAGGACTTCGCGCACCTCGTCGTTCCAGTCTAACTTTTCAGAGTCGATCCACACGCCCTGCCCCATGAGGAAGGGGAAGTTATAGACCTTTTTCCGGGCGATGATCTCATAGCGCTCGTCCAGCTGCTCCACCACCAGCTTCATCTTGTTTTCCAGCTCGGCGAAGAACCAGTCCACGTCCCCGTTGGCCTTGATGGCGATGCGGGGCAGGTTGATGGAGGTGAAGGACAGGTTGCCGCGGCGGGGCGCGATTTCCCGGCTGCGGTCATAGGCGTTGCCGATCACGCGGGTGCGGCAGCCCATGTAGGCCACTTCGGTTTCGGGATGGCCGGGCTTGTAGTATTGCAGATTGTAGGGCGCGTCCAGGAAGGAGAAGTTGGGGAACAGGCGCTTGGCGCTGACGCGGATGGCTAAGCGGTACAGATCGTAGTTGGGATCGCCGGGGTTGTAGTTGACCCCTTCCTTGACGCGGAAAATCTGGATGGGGAAAATGGGGGTTTCGCCCCGGCCCAGGCCCGCTTCGGTGGCCAGCAAAACTTGTTCCATGACCAAACGGCCTTCGGGGGTGACGTCGGTGCCGTAGTTGATGGAGGAGAAGGGTACCTGCGCGCCCGCGCGGGAGTTCATGGTATTCAGGTTGTGTACCAGGGCTTCCATGGCCTGATAGGTGGCTCGGCGGGTTTCCTTCACGGCGTGCTTCTGGGCAAAATCGAAAATTTCATCGGCGGTGGCGGCTTCTGCGCGATCCGCCAGCTTTTCCCGCAGGGCGGCCTTGAATTCATCGGTTTCCTGCAGGGTGGGGGTTAAGCCCGCGGTTTCCTCGATGGCGGTCAGCATTTCCCGGGCCGCGTCGTCGGCGTTTTCAACGTTCAAACGCAGTTCCAGGGCGCGGGACAGGTTATCCCGGAAGCGCTTGACGAAGGTCTTGCGCACGCCGGGGGCCATGCCGTAATCGAAATCCACGATGCTCTGGCCGCCGTGCTGGTCGTTCTGGTTGGCCTGGATGGCGATGCAGGCCAGGGCGGAATAGCTGGAAATATCGTTGGGTTCCCGCAGCACACCGTGACCGGTGGAAAAACCGTTCTTAAAGAGGGTGGTCAGCTGGATCTGGCAGCAGGTGGTGGTGAGGGTGAGGAAATCCAGGTCATGGATATGGATATCGCCCTCCCGGTGGGCCTTGGCGTGGGCGGGATTCAGCACAAACATGTCGTAGAACTGCTTGCTGCCCTCGCTGCCGAATTTCAGCATGCTGCCCATGGCGGTGTCGCCGTTGATGTTGGCGTTTTCGCGCTTGATATCGCTGTCGATGGCGTCCTTGTAGGCGATATCCTCGAATACCTTCATCAGGCGGGTATTCATTTCGCGCACGCGGCTGCGCTCGGCGCGGTACAGGATGTAGGCCTTGGCGGTGCGCACGAAGCCCTTTTCGATGAGTACGCGCTCCACCATATCCTGCACTTCCTCCACGGAGGGGGTGCTGGCGATGTTTTCATTATTTTCCAGTTCGCGCTCTACCTGTTCGCTGATGAGCCGGGCGGTTTCCTCGCCCTTGGCGCTGCCGGAGCCTTCAAAAGCCTTGGTGACGGCGTGCTGGATCTTTTCAATGTCGAAGGGAACAACGCGGCCATCGCGCTTCCTGATGGACGTAATCATGCGTGCAATTCCTCCATGGCGATCTTTCGTTTTTACTTCAAATTTTGGACGGCTAATGGGAAAGCCGGACCCTATTATATAAGGCCCGGCTGAACTTGTCAATACCATATTTGGTTGATTTTTTTGTCTTTTTCGGGACGCACACCACAATATATTGTGGTTGCTGGTTTTCCCGAAAATATTAAATTTTTTCAGGGCAGAACGATGGTGGGGTCCTTCCGGCGGGGGCGGTAAATGGAAAATTTGCCGCCGATGCACTGCACCGGCGCGGCGTGAACCCGCTCGCAAAGCTCCTGGCAGGCTTCCCGGGCGGTGAGGGGCGCTTCCCGCTGCACGGAGCATTTGATCAGCTCCCGGGCTTCCAGAGCGTCCCAGGCTTCCTTCACGGTGCCGTCGGTAATGCCCTCCTTACCGATGTACAGGATGGCGGGCAGAGTGTTGCACAGGGAGCGCAGATAGGCGCGCTGCTTGCTGTTGATTTCTAATGTCATATGATTTCCTCCAAAATCCATTGTCATATTCGTAAATGATACCATCATGTTTCTTTTATAGCTTTCTCGGATGGGGGTCTGGGGGAAACCGCTCTTTGGCTACAAAGAGCGGTTTCCCCCAGGATACCCCCTTTTATTCCACAAAGTCAAACTCCATATCGTCCATGCGCACGGTGCTGCCTTCCTGAGCGCCAGCGTTCCGCAGGGCGTCGATGATGCCCGCGCGGCGCATGGTGCGGTGGAACCAGTTCATGGATTCCTCGTCATCGAAGTTTACGCTGTCGATGAGCTGGGTGACGGCGCTGCCGGAAACCACGAACACCTTGCCGTCCTTCGAGACCTCAAAGCCGGTGTTTTCCAGCATTTCAGGCAGCATTTCTTCCTCGGTGAAGGGCTCCATGGGGGGCAGGGCGGCCAAGGTTTGGGCCACGCAGTCCATCAGTTCGCCGAAGCCATGGCGAGTGACGGCGCTGACGGGGAAGACGGGCCATTTGTCCCCGATGTGGTCCTTCAGCATCTGATAGCCCGTTTCGCCGTCGGGGATGTCCATTTTGTTGGCGGCGATGATCTGGGGGCGATTCGCTAAATCCCCGTATTTTTCCAGCTCCCGGTTGATCTGCTCGTAATCCTCCACCGGGTCGCGGCCCTCGCTGCCCGCCGCGTCGATGACGTGGAGCAAGAGGCGGGTGCGTTCCACGTGGCGCAGGAAATCGTGGCCCAGCCCCGCGCCCTCGCTGGCCCCTTCCACCAGGCCGGGGATGTCCGCCATGATGAAGTCCTGGCCGTGATGGCGCACCATGCCCAAATTGGGGGTCAGGGTGGTGAAATGATAATTGGCGATCTTGGGCTTGGCAGCAGTGACTACCGACAGGATGGTGCTTTTGCCCACGTTGGGGAAGCCTACCAGACCCACGTCGGCGATGGATTTCAGCTCTAACATGAATTCATGCTTTTCCGTCTTGATGCCGGGCTTGGCGAAATTGGGCGCCTGACGGGTGGGCGTGGCAAAATGGCTGTTGCCCCAGCCGCCCCGGCCGCCCCGCAGCAGCACCTTTTCCCGCCCGGCCTCGTACATGTCGGCCACCACCACGCCGGTTTCCTTGTCCCGCACCACCGTGCCAACAGGAACTTTAACAATCAGCGGTTCGCCTTTCTTGCCCTGGCGGCGGCCGCTGGAGCCGTCCGCTCCGGCGGGGGCCTCGTACTTGCTGCGGAAACGGAAATCCAGCAGGGTGTGCATGTTTTCGTCGGCCAGCAGGATCACGTCGCCGCCGTGGCCGCCGTCGCCGCCATCCGGCCCGCCGTTCTGCACAAATTTCTCCCGATGGAAGGAAACGCAGCCGTTGCCGCCGTTTCCCGCCTTGGCGGTAAAGGGCGCGCGATCAACAAAAGCAGCCATAGCTTGGAAATACCTCCCGGTTCAAAATGAGCGCTTCAGTATATCATGGAAGCGCGGGAAATGCAACGAGTTTTTTATGATGAGGGAGACGTTGGGGCGTCTCCCCCCCAGTTCCGCAGGCTCAATAGTCGCAACTCCCCTTCATGGGGAGATTGCTCCTTTTCGCCTGATCTCACCGCCGATGAGATTCCCGCCACTGGCGGTCATCGGCGGTTCGTCCCCCGACCAGGGAGATGATCTCCCTGACCCTCACTTGGCGAAGCAGCTTGTAAAGATATATCGAACAAGCGCCGCCTGCGGCGCTGGGGTTTACTGGCTTCTGGCCCAAGAAAGCCGGGAAAATCCCAGGGAAAAAGCTCGCTTTTTCCTAAGGGATTATTCCCTGGCTTTCCCCGGATGCTTTGCATCCGGGCTGGCGGCTTTCAGCCGCCGGGCCAGAAGCACAAGATTGTCAAGTTTTGCTATCCTTTCCAAGCAGCAGCGGGAAGAAAGTTATCTCGACGAGTCAAGTAATTTCCGCAGGAGAGGGTGCAGGGGATCATCCCCTGCTGCGGGGTCTGGGGCTGCGGAGGCCCCAGGGGTTCTTTTGCTGTTTACTGCGCGTTGCTGTTTTTCAGCATCCAGGTGAAGATCTGCTTTGCCATGGGCGCGGCCACGCTGCCGCCGCCGCCGGCGTTTTCCACCACGATGGAGAGGGCGTAAGGCGTGTTGGGGTCGTCCAGGAAACCCACGAAGAAGGCGTTGGTGTTTTCCTGGGTGTCGATTTCCGCCGAGCCGGTTTTGCCGCAGACCTTTACGCCGGGGATATTGGCGGCGGTGCCGGTGCCGGAGGTAATGACGGCGCGCAAGTAATCCTTGAGGACAGCGGCCTGCTGGGTGGAGAGGGGCCTGCGGTAGACGCGGCTGGAGAGGGTGGCCCGGGTGTAGCCGGTGGGGGAGACGGCGGACATGAGCATGCGCGGTTCCATCATTACGCCATCGTTGGCGACGCAGGCGGCGATCATGCACAGGTGCAGGGGCGAGGCGCTGAGGGCGCTTTGGCCCGCGCCGGTCCAGGCGATTTCGCCGTCGGTGCGGTTGGAAGTGGGGTAAGAAGAATTTTCCACCACCATGTCCTGAAACAGGAAATTATCGTTGAAGCCGAAGCGCTCCGCCGTTTTGCGCAGTTTCAAATCGCCCAATTGCAGGGCCAGGCGGGCAAAGGCGTTGTTACAGCTGACGGTAAAGGCTTTTTTCAGGGTCAGTTCCCCATGCTTGGTCACTTTTCCGGCGGCCATATCGGTGCCCGCGTCGGTGATGAGCCGCTGGCCCAATTGCAGCATGCCGTCGCAGGTCACGGTCAGGGTTTCATAGGACGGTATGTTTTCGATCACGGAAGCGGCGGTGACGATCTTGAAGGTGGAACCGGGGGTATACAGGCCCTGAATGGCGCGGTTATAGAAGGGCTTCAAGGGATTCTGCTTCACGGCGGTGGTGATGTTCTGGGGGTCGAAGGAGGGGAAGGACTGCTCGGTGAGTACCTCGCCCGTTTTGTAATTCATCACCACCACGGCCCCGGCCATACCCTCCGGGAACACGGAGGATACATACTGGGCCAAACGGCTGTCGATGGTCAGACGCACAGCGTCGCCGTGCTTTTCCTCGCCCCGCAGGGCGTAGCCCAGCCGTTCCAGGAAGGACATATTGAAGCCATAAAGATAGGAAGCGAAAAAGTTCTCGGCGCTGTTGTTCACGTTGGAGCCGCTGTCGCCCACGGCGTGTACCGTCGCGCTGCGGGAGGCCGTGTCGCCGGGGTATACCCGTTTACCGTTCTGGGCCGTGGCAAGCACGGCGCCGTTCCGGTCCAGGATATCGCCGGGAATCACGTTCTTTTTCTGGGTGCGGGCGAAGGTGTTGGCGGAGGAGGAAAACCAGCGGTTGCCGTACACGGCCACGCTGTACGCCCCGTAGCCCGCCAGCAGGACGAACAGGAGGATCAGAAACACAGTAATCAGCCGCAGGTTTTTACGCAGCTTTTTCATAGCGTTCCGCCTCCCTGCATAGCCAGCTCCCGATCCTCATTCACGCCGGCCTCGTTGCGGCTGGCGACGCCCTGGAGCAGGCCGATCACGCACAGACTGCTGACCATGGACGTGCCGCCGTAGCTGATGAAGGGCAGGGTCACGCCGGTCAAGGGAATGAGCTTGATGTTTCCGCCGATGATGACGAAGGTCTGCAGGGCCAGCATGGCGGTGCAGCCCGCGGCCAGCAGGCTGTGAAACACCGTGCGGGAGCGCCGGGCAATCATCATGCCCCGGATGACGATGAACAGATACATGCACAGCACGATCAGGCCGAAGATCACGCCGAATTCATGCAGGATCACGGAGAAAATAAAGTCGTTGTAGTATTCGGGGATCACCGAGGCGTTGCCAAGGCCCAGGCCCACGCCCCAGAAGCCGCCGTTCACAATGGCGATCAGGCTTTGTACGATCTGGTAGCCCGCGCCCTGAGTGTCCGCCCAGGGATTGAGCCAAATCGCCACCCGGCGCTTCACGTGGGCGAACATCTGGTACCCGGCGAAGGCCCCGCCGCCCGCGCCCGCCACCCCGCAAAGCACCAGCAGACGGCTGCCCGTGGCGGCGAAGAACAGGATCAGCGCCACGCCGTAATAGAGCAGCGCCGTGCCTAAATCCTTTTGCAGCATGAGCAGCCCAAGGCACATGCCGCTAAACAGCAGCGCGGGAAAGAACCTGCGCTGGCTCAGCAGCCAGGACACGCACAGCAGCAGCGCCAATTTTACGATTTCGCTGGGCTGCAGGGAATGATTGCCGATATAGATCCAGTTTTTCGCGCCGTTGGTTTCCCGGCCGAATACCAGGGGCAGAACCAGCAGCCCGGCGCTGCCTAACATCATGAGTACTGTCAGCCACTTCCACCGGGGCACATAGCGCACCACATAGGTACAGGCCACCATGCAGGCCACGCCCACGCCGTAGTTGCCCGCCTGGGTCATGCCCTTTTCGGGGTTCAGCCGGTACAGCACCAGCACGCCTAAGGCGCACAGAAAATTGGTCAGGGCCAAAAGCAGCTGATCCGAGGGGAACAGCTTGGACATGCCCGCCGTGCCGATAAAGATGATCAGGGGCACCAGCACGGCCAGCAGGAAGCTCTTCCACTCGCCGTCGTTCAGCGCCAGCAGGAAAAAGCCGAGGAAAAAGAAGAGCATCACCGCCGCCAGCATGGCGCGGCCCGGCTGGGGGCGGCGTTTTCCGCTTTTTTCACGCATGGCGGTCCCTCCTTCTGCGGCGGTGCGGATGCTCCGCGCCGTACGCGCTTTCTTCCTCGTCGGGCACCTGATCCGTGGGCCGCACCTGCCGCCACTGATCCTGTGGCGGCGTTTGCTGCTCCATGGCCCGGTGCAGATCGTCCAGGGAATAGGCGTACTGCCAGGTCATCTGGCCGTCCGGGGTATAATGGCCATCGTAAGGCGGATTGTCCGGCAGGGCATTCTCATAGCCGGTATAGGGATAGGCTTCCCCTTCCGTTTCCGGCTCCGCCTGCTGGGGGCCGTCCCATTCCGCCGGGCGCTCGCCGTCGTCGTCCTCCCAGGGCTGCGCCGCCTGCTCCGCGAAGGGCGCGGGATAGGGAATATTCAGCCCGGCAAACAGCCGTACCCGCAGGGGGATGCCGCCCAACTCCAGCTGTGTGCCGTGGAGGGCGTAGGCGGGGCCGTGCAGGGCGTTGCCGTTCACCAGCACGTTGGCGCGGCGCAGGGGGATGACTTTCAGGCCCTTTCCGTCCTCAAACTCAAAGTGGGCATGGCTCCGTTCGACGCCGGGGCCTTTCAGGCGGATATCGCATTCCCGGGAAGACCCGATCACGCCCTCTCGGGGCAGGGGCTGGGCTTCGCCGGTGGACAGGTTGACCATTTCGCCCACCAGCCCGGCGTCCGGCAGGGCGCGCATTTCCCTGCGGTAGGCCCGGGCGTCCCGCCGCAGCCATCGGTAGGAACGCCATACGATCGTCAGCCCGATCAGCACGAACACGTACCGCATCAGCATGGAAATCAGTTCATACGCCTGGGTTGACACGGCGCTCCCCTCCTTTTTTGCACAATTCCATTTTCTATCAGTATACCAAAAAAAAGCCGTTCCGTCTATGCCCGCCGCAACAATTTACACCGCATACAGCAAGAATTTGTACTCGCGGGGGTTGCAAAAAAAAGGGCATAAAGCTATAATAAGGCGGATGCGCGAACGGGAAGGAGGGGACGCGGCATTTTCAATATCGGTTTTGCGGAACTGCTGCTGGTGCTGCTCGTCGCCTTTCTGGTGGTAGGCCCCAAGGATTTGCCCCGGGTGGCCCGGTGGCTGGGACGGATGGTAAAAAAACTCCGCCAGCTGATCCGGGAAGTGAAGCAGGAAACGGGCTGGGACGAGCTGGAAAAGGAATTTAAGGATACCAAGTCCGATATGGATGAAACCATGAAGGACGTAAAGAAGGATCTGGATATTTCTTCCGAACTGAAGGACGCGGGCAAAGAGTGGAAGTCCAGCGTGAAGGGCGTACAGGACGAGCTGAAACAGGCGGAGGCCGCGGGCAAGGAAAGCACCAAAGACGTCCGTTGAAATAAAGAAACATTTTCAGGAGGAATAAAACCATGCGTTTGGGAACGACGGAAATCATTTTGATCGTGGTATTGGCCCTGGTGCTGTTCGGCGGCAGCAAGCTGGCGGGCGTGGGCAAGGCCCTGGGCAAGAGCATCAAGGACTTCAAGAACGAAGTGAAGGACGACAAGGACGAAAAGCCGGAAGACGGCGACAGCGAAAAGAAGGCGTAAGGCCCGAGTCCTGATTGCCGTATGTTCAAGAAAAAGAAAACTGACGTGAAAAAGGCGGGGGAGGAGAAGGACCTTTCCCGGCAGGACGGTCAGGAGCAAGCCCTGGCCGCCGACGACGGCAGCCAGGCCCCGCTGCTCACCCATCTGCTGGCCCTGCGGAAGGTGCTGTTCATTTCGGCGCTGGCGGTGGTGATCGCCTTTTTCCTGGTCTATTACCTGGCGATTGATTATTTAATGGCCTGGATCACCGGCCCCATCGTGGAGCGGGGGATCGAGATCATTTATACCGCCATGTCGGAAGCTCTGGTGACCAAGTTCAAGGTGGGCCTCATCGCGGCGGTGATCGTAGCCAGCCCGGTGATCATCGGGCAGATTTGGGGCTTCATCAAGCCCGCCCTGTACCCCAAGGAAAAGAAGGCTTTCCGCGTTCTTTTCTTTATCGCCCTGTTCCTGTTCCTGCTGGGCGTTACCTTCTGCTACATGGCGGTGTACCTGCTGGCGGTTGACTTCTTCTTGGTGGCGGGCGACCAATTGGCTACGCCCATGCTGTCCATTGATAAGTACGTCAGCTTCCTGTTCGGGTTCATCGTGCCCTTCGGCGTGGCGTTCCAGCTGCCCGTGGCCCTGTACCTGACCACCCGCATGGGCTGGACCAACTACAAATCCTTAGCCTCCAAGCGGAAATTCGTGATCCTCGGCATCTTCGTGCTGGCCGCCATCCTGACGCCGCCGGACGTAGTGTCCCAAATGGCCCTAGGCGTGCCCATGATCCTGCTGTACGAAATCGGCGTGCAGGTGTGCCGGATCACCAAACCCCGAACGAGGGAATAAAAGCATACAAAAAAACAGGCCCTTCCGAGAGAATCGGAGAGGCCCGTTTTATTTCGCGATTGTTTTCTTACGGCTGCTTGCCGATATAAGCCAGGATGCCGCCGTCCACATACAGGATGTGGCCGTTGACGAAGTTGCTGGCGTCGGAGGCCAGGAACACGGCGGGGCCTTGCAGGTCCTCCGGGTTGCCCCAGCGAGCGGCGGGGGTTTTGGCGATGATAAACTGGTCGAAGGGATGGCGGCTGCCGTCGGGCTGGCGCTCGCGGAGCGGCGCGGTCTGGGGCGTGGCGATGTAGCCGGGGCCGATGCCGTTGCACTGGATGTTATGTTCGCCGTACTCGGAGCAGATGTTCCGGGTGAGCATCTTGAGGCCGCCCTTGGCCGCCGCGTAAGCGCTGACGGTCTCCCGGCCCAATTCGCTCATCATGGAGCAGATGTTGATGATCTTGCCGTGGCCCTTTTGGATCATGGAGGGAATGACCGCCTTGGAGCAGATGAAGGGGGCGTTCAGATCCACGTCGATGACCTTGCGAAAGTCGGCGGCGCTCATTTCGATCATGGGGATGCGGCGGATGATGCCCGCGTTGTTCACCAGAATGTCGATCACGCCAACTTCGGTTTCGATCTGCTTCACCAGGGCCTGCACGGCCTCCTCGTTGGTCACGTCGCAGACGTAGCCGTGGGCTTCGATGCCCTTTTCCGTGTAGGCGGCAAGGCCCTTGTTCACCAACTCCTGATTGATGTCGTTGAATACGATGGTGGCGCCCGCCGCCGCGTAGGCTTCCGCGATGGCGAAGCCGATGCCGTAGGAAGCGCCGGTGATCCAGGCGATTTTGCCTTTCAGGCTGAAAGCGTTCATGTCCATTTTTATATTCCTCCCTTTATTGATAAGGTAGGAGGTTGGAAGTAGGAGGTAGGAGGTTTATAATGATGAATCATATGTCATTGCAAAGCATTGACAGACAAAAATGAATACAATAAAACCTCCTACCTCCTACCTCCTACTTCCTACTTGATGATTACCTCAGCTCCGTGGTGGGGATGTTGTCCATATCGTCAAAGGCCTGGTTTTCGCCGCCCATGGCCCAGATGAAGGTATAATTGCTGGTGCCGGCGCCCGCGTGGATGCTCCATGAGGGGGAGATGACGGCCTGTTCGTTCTGCATCACGATATGGCGGGTCTCGTTGCCTTCGCCCATCATGTGGAACACCACGTTGTTTTCCGGCACTTCAAAGTAGAAGTATACCTCCATGCGGCGCTCGTGGGTGTGGGCGGGCATGGTGTTCCAAACGGAGCCGGGTTCCAGCACGGTCATGCCCATGGAAAGCTGGCAGGTTTTCAAAACGGAGGGATGAATGAACTGGTTGATGACCCGCTTGTTGCTGGTTTCCAGCGCGCCTAAGGGCTTCTTGGCGGCGTCGGCGATCTTGATCAGCCTGTTTTCATAGCTGCAATGGGCGGGAGCGGACACGATATAGAACTTGGCGGGGTTCTTGGGGTCGCTGGATTCAAAGGCCACGTATTTTGCGCCCCGAGTGAGATACAGGCAGTCCTTGTAGCCCAGGTCATATACGTTTTCGTCAGCGATCACCCGCCCGGGGCCGCCCACGTTGAACATGCCGCACTCCCTGCGCTCTAAGAAGTATTCCGTGCCGAAATTGTGCCAGACGTCGATGCCCTTGTCGATGGACACAGTTTCGTACACCGGCATCACGCCGAGGGTCACCATCCGGTCCACGTGGCTGTAGACGGCGGTCACTTCGTCTTTGACAAACAGGGTCTCGATCAGGAATTCCTTCCGGGTCTCTTCGGTGGTGTAGCGCTTGAAATCGCGCTGGTTGCAGGAATAGCGAATGTCCATGGGGCTTCTCCTCCTTGAAATATGATGGTCTATTATCTTGTGCGTTTTGCCGTTCACGTTGACAAGCGGGGTTTTTTGTTGCTGTAACAACGATTAAAGTAACTGTCGCGATTAAGTTCAATAACGCGATGACTTCCATCAATGTCATTGAATC
This sequence comes from uncultured Christensenellaceae bacterium, assembly GCA_905234985.1. GTDB lineage: Bacteria > Bacillota > Clostridia > Christensenellales > Aristaeellaceae > RUG563. The sequence goes on along the minus strand of CAJOJQ010000015.1, from coordinate 52,591 downwards.
GCCTCCTTTCCGGGAGGCCGCTCACCGCTTCACCCTCGCCGCTTGGAAAACCCTCGCGGCGGTTTTATTGTATCATGGGGGAAGCGATTTTTCAATTCATTTCACCAATTTCGATGGACGCGTCGAATTATCGGTTTTCAACCTGTCCGCAGTCCTGGAAATCCAGTTCTTCTCCTTCAACGCCCTCCATGCTCACATTGGTGAGGGAAATGCTGTCCACGAACCGGGCGATCAGGCCCCGGCGCTGGCAGGCTTCCACGCCGTTTGCCATGGCGGGGACCATGAATTTTCCGTCGGGATGGAAGGAGAATTCACAGTCTTTCAGCAAAATTTCTTTGACGGGCCGCTCCGGCAGGCCTAAGATATAGCCCACGCAGGCTTCGCAGCCGGTGGCGTTTACATGCTCGAAACGGATGCTGCCCACGGTGGGGGTGGTATCGTCCACGGGCTGTTTTTCCCGGCTCTGCACGTAATCCGTTTTGCCGTCCGGGTCGCAGTAATACATGGCGTTGACCACCAGGGGAGCCTTCACGCCCTCCATGCGCACGTGATCGAACAGAATATCGTCGATCACGGCGTACTTGCCCCGGCCCCGGCGGGTTTTGATGCGCAGGCCCCGGTCGTTGCCCCGCATATAGCAGTGATGCACCCGCACGTTGTGTACGCCGCCCGCCATTTCGCTGCCCACGGTGACGCCGCCGTGACCGTCCAGCATGCAGCACCAGGCGATTTCAATGTCCTGGCAGGGCACGTGGTACTTCATGCCCATGTAAATTTTTCCGGCTTTGATGGCGATACAGTCGTCGCCCACGGAAAATTTGGTTCCAAACATGCGGATGTGCTTGCAGCTTTCCGGGTCGAAGCCGTCGGTATTGGGGCTGACGGCAGGCGCTTCCACCCGCACATTCAGGAAGGACAGGTTTTCTGAAAAGGTGGGATGCAGGTTCCAGGCGGGGGAGTTGCGGAAGGTGAGACCCTGGACGGTGATATCCTTGCAGTCTTTCAAATAGAACAGCCTTGGCCGGTAAGCGCCTTTTTTGATCTTGGGGTTCACCCACCAGTCGCCCACCGGGGCGCAGCCGTCCACCACGCCGGGGCCGATGAGCTTCACGTCCTCCACGCCGATGCCGGTGAGGGCGGAGGCGAAAGCGTCCAGGGGGTTGCCCTCCCAGGAGCTTAAAAGGTATTCGCCCTCCTCGTCGGTGGTGCGGGTCATACCTGGCAGGATGGGAAATTCTGTCCTGTCCGTTTTCAATGCCAGCCGCGCGCCGGGCTTGAATTCAAGGGAGATATGGCTTTTCAGGAACAGGGGGCCGGTTTTGTAATCCCCCGCCGGGATCAGCACCCGCCCGCCGGGAGGACAGGACAGAATGGCGGCCTGAATGGGGTTGGTATCATCCTTTTCCCCGTCGCCCTCGGCCCCGAAGCGTTTCACGTTCAGGGTGCAGAATTCCTTTTCCGTGCGGAAGGTGATTTCACTTTCTTTTTCATCGCCTAAATAGGCTTCCAGCGTGTATGCCGTGTCAGGCCATAGGCCAAAGAGGGAAAAGACGGAACGGTTTTCTACCGGCAGTTCTTCTCCGTTCAGGAACAGACGGCGGGGCGCTTTCGCGTAATAATCCCCCTCCGCGTCCAGCAGGACGGTGCAGCTCCGGGAAGAAAGAAAGACGCATTTCATTTCCTTTTTTCCTCCCCCATTTTCATTTCCCCATTGGCCATCATGCACACGCCTTCGATATTCATGCAGAGGGTGCGTTCGTTTAGTTCTTTCCGCCACGCGGCGTAGGTGTTCGCGGCGATGGGCAGATACTTTTCTTCGTCCAGCAGCTTTAGCCGTACGCCCTTATGCAGGGCATACAGAACCCGCGCGCTGGCGATATCGTCCGGGGCTTCCACCATGGACCGCAATACGCCGCTTCGATCCATATGCCGCCCAAGCCCCTGCACGGCGGTCAAAAACTGATCGGCCAGCAAGCGCCAGTGTTCGTAGATTTGCATATCCATGCTTTCCAGCGTGTCGATCAAAGCGCAAAGCATGACCCCATCGTCGGAAAACGCGCCCTCTCCGGGCTGCCTGAGTTCCGAGATGCGATAATGCCCCTCGTCCGGCACAAAGAACATCCGGTGCGCGTCGCTGAAACGGCAGGCAATTTCCTTGTAGACCTGTTTTTTGCCAAAGCGGGTATCGTAAGCGGTTAAAAAAGCCGCCATGGAGCCGACTTCGGATTTGTCCAAATACGGTCTCACTAAATAATCACCGGGGTCGATCCGCGGCATGAACAGCTCAAAAATCTCGCCGGCAGCCGTTTGAAAGCGTTCGTCTCCCGTTTCATCCAGCGCAAACAGCAGCGCGTTTCCATATCCGCCGTAGCAGGAGAACCACGCGTGGTTGGAAGGCAGCCGCCATTTTGTCAGGAGGATGGAATACAGATGAAGCAGAACGGCGGTTTTGTAATGTTCCTCGCCCGTGGCGCGATACATGGCTATGCAGCCTTTCAGCATATCGCCGGGCACGCTTTCCCATAACGAACTGTTCAGCAGCGCCGCTACCGCGGCCTCCCTGCTTTCTTCCACGCGCAGCCCTCCAATCATACATGATTGATTCTATGATAGCCATTTTTTGCCCGGGCTGTCAATAGTTTTCTGCAAAAAAAGGAACGCCGCATGCGCGGCGCTCCAGGAAGATCAATCGTTCAGTATCAGCTTCACGGCTTCGTGGCCGGTGAGTTCCCTGGTGCGTTCGTCCGGCTGACCCATGCCCGCGTACAGGACGATTTTTCCTTCGTTGATCTTATCACCCGCTTCGTTGACCACCTTAAAGGCTTCCGTGTCCAGGCGGATGGAAACGTGGGCCTCCTGCCCGGCGGGGATGAACACGCGCTTGAAAGCAATCAGCCGGGGATTCAGGGGGGCGTTTTCGCTGCCCTCGTTCTGGCAGTACACCTGCACCACGTCCTGGGTGTCACGCTTGCCTAAGTTCCGCGCCACGATATCGACGATGTACTTGCCTTCCTCCTGGGTCAGTTCGGCTTTTTCCACGGCGGCGTCGCCGTAGGTGAGGCCGAAGCCGAAGGGATACAGGGGCTTGCCCGGGAAGTAGCGATAGGTGCGGCCCTTTAAGGCGTAATCGGTGAAATCAGGCATTTCATCCAATTGCTCGTTGCGGTAGAAGGTGACGGGCAGCTTGCCGGAGGGAGAGACGCGGCCCAAAATCAGATCCGCCACGGCCTTGCCGCCCTGGGCGCCGGGGTACCAGGCCGCCAGCACGGCGTTTGCCTTTTCGCCCGCGCCCTGCAAATCAATGGCGCTGCCCGCGGTGAGTACGATCACCGTGGGCTTGCCCACTTTCAGCACTTCGCCCATGAGACGGCGCTGGCAGGCGGGCAGCAGCAGGTCCCGCTTGTCGGCGGAGCCGTAGGGGTTGCCGGTATCGCCCTGCTCGCCCTCCAGGGTTTCGTCCAGGCCCACCACCAGCACCACGGCGTCGCTGTTTTCCGCCACGGTGAGGGCCTCGGCCAGCCGGTCGTCGTTGAACTGGGACAGATTGTCCGCCTTGTCTTTATAGAGGTGGCAGCCCAGGGCGCTCAATACCCGGGCTTTTCCGGCCAGCGCTTCCTGGAAGCCCCGCTGCACGGTGATATAGTGGGAGGACGTGCCGTGATAATTGCCCACCAGGGAGGCGATGGAATCGGCGTTGGGGCCGATGACGCCCAAAGTCTTGATCTTGTTTTCATCCAGGGGCAGCATGCCGTCGTTTTTCAGCAGCACGCAGCCCTCTAAAGCGGCCAGATCGGCTTTCTTCTGGTGCGCTTCGCACTCCACCACGGTGAAGGGGACGGCGTCATATTCGCTGCCCTCGCCCATGATGCCCAGCATGTACCGGGTGGTGAACAGGCGCACGGCGCTTTCCCGGATGGTTTCTTCCTTCACCTTGCCCGCCATCACGGCGGCCACCAGCTTTTCATAGGTGCAGCCGCAGTTCAGGTCGCACCCCGCGTTGATGGCCATGGCGGCGGAATCCACGGGGTTGTCGGTGACGTGATGGAACTGGTGGAAATCCTGAATGGCCCAGCAGTCGGACACGAAATGGCCCTCGAAGCCCCATTCCTTCAAATAACCCATCAGTTCCTTGGAGGCGCAGCAGGGTTCGCCGTTGGTGCGGTTGTACGCGCCCATGACGGACTCCACCTTGGCTTCCTTCACCAGCTTTTCAAAGGCGGGCAGGTAGGTTTCGTTCATGTCCTTTTTGCTGGCCAGGGCGTTGAACTCGTGGCGCAGATCCTCGGGCCCGGAATGCACCGCGAAATGCTTGGCGCAGGCGCCCGCTTTCAGCACGTCGCCCTTGCCCTGCAAACCGCGCACGTAAGCCGCGCCGATCTCGCCGGTCAGCGTGGGGTCCTCGCCGAAGGTTTCCTGGCCCCGGCCCCAGCGGGGGTCGCGGAAAATGTTGATGTTGGGACTCCAGAAGGTGAGGCCCTTGTAAATGTCCCGGTCGCCGTGGCGGGAAGCGGCGTTGTACTTGGCGCGGCCTTCGGTGGAAGCCACGTCGCCCAATTCCTCCACCAGCCCGGTATCGAAGGTGGCGGCCATGCCGATGGCCTGGGGGAACATGGTAGCCATGCCCGCGCGGGCCACGCCGTGCAGCGCTTCATTCCACCAGTTGTAGGCGGGCACGCCCAAGCGTTCGATGGCGGGAGCCTGATAGCTCAATTGGGAAGCGGCTTCTTCCATGGTCATCTGGTCAACCAGCGCCTTGGCGCGCTTGCGTGCTTCTTCGCGGTTCATGATCTATACCCCATTTCTGTATATGTTAAAGTGATTGCGCGATTCTTTCCAAATTCTCCCGTGCGCTTTGGGCGTTTTCGGGCACGGTGTCCTCTAAGGTCATGGGCAGGTTCTTTTGCTTGGCGAAGGTCAAAAGCCGCTTGTAATCCATGATCCCCTGGCCGCAGGCAATGGACTGGGCGCGGGCGTCCCCGGGCTGAATGGGCCGGTAATCCTTCATGTGCAGCACGCTCACCTTGTCGCCCAAGCGTCGGATGGCTTCTTCGATCAGGGCGTCCGGGTTCTTCGCCGCCTCCGCGGACAGCAGGTTCACGCTGTCCAGGATGATGCGCAGATGATCGGAGGGGACAAGGTTCAGCATCCTCTCCGCCTTTTCCGGGGTGGACACGATATGGTCGCACACCGGTTCTATGGCGAGGACGGCGTTCTGCTCCTCCGCCCAGTGTACCAGGGGCTTTAAGCACCGGATGAACAGCTGAAACGCTTCCTCGGAATGGGGATCCATGCCCTTGGGCGCGGGCGTTTCCGTGCCCACCACCCCGGCGCCCATCAGGCGGCTGAAGGTCAGGTGCGCCTTGTAGATGGCCCGGGTCTTTTGCAGCGCTTCTTCGTCGGGCTGGGTCAGCGTCAGATAGCAGCCCAGCACCGCGCAGTCCATTTGCTTTTCCGCGAAATCCCGCTTCACGCTTTCGGCCAGCGCTTCCGTCAGCAGCGCGGGCGCGTCGTTCATGGAGAAGCCCTTCAGCGCCTTGCTCAGCGCAAGATGCGCGCAGGAAAAGCCCTGGGCTTTGGCATAGCTTAAGCGCTGGGCCAGCGTGCCTTCGGCCGTATCGTGCAGCCGGATGCCGATGTTCATGCGCATCCCTCCCTTTTTCATCCAAAAAGGACGCACCCTTAGCATATCAAAAAAGAACGGGAAAGTAAAGCCTGTCGCCCCGTTTTGACCATTTCCGCGCAAAAATGCGCATCAGTTGAGAAAGTGTTTTTTGTAGGGTTTTACGCATGAATCACAAATCGGGATTTGTGCAGGTAGGAAGTAGGAGGTAGGAAGTAGGAGGTAGGAAGTAGGAGGTTTATTTTGTGAAAACAAAAACACGAAAACCGGATTTCGTTCACTTTGGCAGACTATAAAAACCTCCTACCTCCTACTTCCTACCTCTTACCTCTGCAAATCTCAATTTCTCATTCAAGCGTGAGCCGTGGTTTTTCTGTCCGACGCGCTTGCGGGAGGCTGGAAATCATGATATACTTTTTTCCAGAAAATTCATTGCTTGAGGGTGATACGGATGGAGTACGGCGATATCGCGGGTCTGGCCCGGAGGATTCGGGAAAACGTGGAAAAGGTGATCGTGGGCAAGGGGGAGAAAATCGACCTGATTTTGTCCGCCGTAACCGCGGGAGGCCATATCCTGTTGGAGGACGTGCCGGGCACCGGCAAAACGGTGCTGGCCCGGAGCCTGGCCCGATCCCTGCGCTGCGGTTTTTCCCGCTTGCAGTTTACCCCCGATCTTTTGCCCGCCGACGTGACGGGCATGAGCGTGTATCAGCCCGCCCAAGGGGAATTCCATTTTGTGCCCGGCCCGGTGTTTACCAATATCCTATTGGCCGATGAAATCAACCGGGCCACGCCCCGCACCCAGTCCGCCCTGCTGGAATGCATGGAGGAAAAGCAGGTGACGGAGGGCGGCGTCACCCGGCCCCTGGACGCGCCTTTCTTCGTGATCGCCACCCAGAACCCGGTGGAAACCCAGGGCACCTTCCCCCTGCCGGAAGCGCAGTTAGACAGGTTTTTGATTCAATTGAGCATGGGCTACCCGGATGGGGAGGAAGCCCTGCGCATCATGGAGCGCTTCATCCGCAGCGCACCGCTCAAGGATTTGCAGCCCGTGGCGGAAAAGGAAGAATTGCTTGAGGCCCAGACGCTGTTCAGCCGGTGCGAGGCGTCCGCGCCCATCATGCGGTACATCGCCGCCCTGTGCGAAGAAACCCGGAACAAAGACAGAACCATGCTCGGCGTATCTCCCCGGGGCATGCTGGCCTTGCTCCGGGTCAGCCAGGCCTATGCCGCCGTACAGGGCCGGGCCTATGTGATTCCCGACGACGTGAAGGCCCTGGCCGTGCCGGTGCTGGCGCATCGCGTGATCCTGCGGGGCCTGTACGGCAAAGCGGGGGAGAACGAAAACTTTATCCGGGAAATCCTGGACAAGGTGCCCGCCCCCACAGAGGAAGTCAAATGAACGGCTGGGTATTGGCGCTTGCCCTGCTGGTTCTCGGACTGTTGCAGCGCTTTGTTCTGGTACGCTTTGGCCTCAAGGGCCTGTCCTATCAGCGGCGTTTTTCCCGGCCCACGGCTTTTGAGGGGGAGGACGCGGAGCTGATCGAGGTGATCCGCAATGACCGGCCCTTTTTCGTGCCCTGGCTGCGGGCGGAAAGCCGCATCTCGCCCCATCTGCGCTTCGGCAGGCAGGATAACCTGTCCGTCCGGGGCGAACGCTACCACCGCAGTATTTTCACCCTGCGGCCCTTCCAGCAGATCACCCGGCGGCATAAGGTACGCCTTTCTCATCGGGGCGCTTTTGACGCGGGCAACGTGAGCCTGACCGTGGGGGATTTGCTGGGCATCGGCGGGGAAGGCACGGAGCTGTATACCCCCGCCCGCATCTTAGTGTATCCCCGATTGCTCTCGGAAGAAGACCTGCCCCTGCCGGTATCCCGGCTCCAGGGGGATTTGATCGTGCGCCGCCATTTGGCGTCCGACCCCTTCCTGGTGAACGGCATTCGGGGCTATCAAGCGGGGGACGCGGTGCGGGACATTCACTGGCCCGCCACCGCCCGCATGGGTTCTTTGCAGGTAAAGACCCACGATTATACCGCCGACACAAAATTGCTGGTGGTCATCAACGCCCAGATGACGGAAAACCAGTGGGGCGAATTGATGGACTACGAGCAGGCGGTCATCGAGCGGGCCATTTCCATCGCCGCCACCGTATGCGTGCGGGTGCTGCGGGCGGGAGTGGCGGCGGGCTTTGCCGCCAATATGCCCTTAGACGGCGGGGAAACCCCGGCCATCGACCCGCCGGAGCGCTACAACGCCCGGGAAGAAGAGCTGCTTTCCGCTTTCGCCCGGCTGAAAATTCTGCGCTGCCGCAATTTCCTTTCCTTCTTAGACGATCTTTCCTTCCTGCGGGGCACGGATATTCTGCTTTTATCCGCCTACGAAAGCGAGAGCATGGCGGAAAAGATCAATCAGCTTCGTTTTCACGGCAACACGGTCACGGTGTACCGCCTGGAAAAGGAGGGAAATGCCGCGTGAAGGACAGGCTGCGGATTCTTCCCATGAAAATGCTGGCCGCCCTCTGTCTGGTTCTGGGCGGCATGCCCCTGTGGATTCTGACGGGGCGGTTCCTTGCCTCCGACGCGCCGGTGCTGTGGCTGGTGCCGCCCTTTTTGGCCTGGGTATGGGGCTGCGCGGGGTATCTGCTGCCCATGAAGGGTCGGCTGCCCTTCGCCCTGGTGGGCTGCGCTCTGTTTTTGGCCTGGGGCATTGTGTTCCAATGGTCGCTTGATCCCCGCAGGCTGCTGCTGATCGTTCCCTGCGTGGCGGCGCTGCTTTTGCTGCCCCCCGCCTGGAAAAGGCCCGTTTGGGACGAATGGCCCATCGGGATGTGGTTAGGCGGCGTGATCCTGCACCTCTTTGCCCAGGCCGCGTCGGGCTGGCCCGTGTTTTCGGGCACGCTGCCCTTTTTGCTGCCATGCTTCGCCGTTTATATGTTTTTGTACGTGCTGTGCCAGAACCGCCACGGCCTTTCCGACGGCATGCACGGCGCGGGAAAAGCGCCCGCGGCCATCCGTCAAAGGAATACGGCGCTGGCGGCGGCGTTCTTCCTCATCGCCCTAACCGCCGCCTCCTGGAAGCGGCTGGCGGTATGGGTGGAGACGGCCTGGGACTTTACGAAAAAAGCTATTGCCGCCATCGCGGCGTTTCTCATGAGGCTGCTGCCCGCCCAGGGCGGCGTGGGCGGCGGCGGCGGGGATATGGGCGATATGTTCGGCATGGGGGAGGAGACGGAACCCAGCGCCCTGGCCCTGTTCTTTGAAAAGGTGTTCCAGATCGCCGCCCTGATCATCGTGTTCATTCTCGCCTTCTTCGCGGTCCGGGCGCTGGCGAAGGGCTGCAAAAGGCTGCTGCAGCGTTTGCTGGCCTCCCTGCGCCGCTACGCCGCCGACGCGGGAGAGGACTACGTGGACGAAACGGAAAGCACCGTGAACTGGGACGAGCGCACCCAAACCATCCGGGATCAGGTGCGCAATGTGTTCCGCCGGGAAAAACCGGAAAAATGGGAAAGCCTGAACGGGCGGGACCGGGTGCGGTATCTGTACCGGCAATTCCTGCGCCGCAGGCCCGAAGCCAAAAACAAAACGGCCCGGGAAGCCCTGGCCGAAGAAAAAGCCTACACCCAAACCCAGGCCCGGGCCTTCACCGACCTGTACGAGCAGGCCCGGTACAGCGGGCGGGACATTTCCGAAGGGGAGGCCGACAAGCTGCGCCAAACCATCAAGGGATAAACGGAACAGGTCGGGCCTTTCAGTCAGAGTGGAGAGTTAAGAGTTGAGAGTTGAGATGATATAGTGTTTATCATAAAAGAACCCCATTGATTGACTATATAACTCTCAACTCTCAACTCTCCGCTCTCAACTCTATTGCCGACTTATGCAGCCGACTGAACAATCACGAAAAAAACGCCGCGTTCAAACAGCGTTTTTTGTTGGGTTCACAGGATCGTTTCCATTTCATACTTCTGGAAGGTCATGCCCTGGCGCTCATAGAATGCTTTGGCGCTGTCGTTGCCCGCCCACACGTTCAGGGTGACGTTGTAGCAGCCGGAAGATTTCGCGAAATCCAGCGCGAAATCATACAGCGCTTTTCCGACATGCTGTCCCCGATGGGCTTCGTCCACGCACAGGTCGTCGATATACAGGGTTTTCACGTCGGTAAGCACGTTGTGGCCCACGTGCTGCTGAAAGCAGCAGAAGCAATGGCCCAGCACCTGCCCGTTTTCGTCCGCGCAGACGAACACCGGCGTTTTTTCGTTGCGGAAAATCGCCTTCAATTCGTCTTCGGTGTACTTGGTGGCGGGGCCTTTGAACAGATCGGGGCGGATCAAGTGGTGTACCATATCCACCTGAACCAACAGGCGCATCACGCCGGGAATATCCCGGTCTTGGGCGGGGCGGATCGTGTCGTTCATCATGTATTACCTTTGAGCAGATATTTTCAAAAAGTGAGGAGAGAGGAGATAGGAGAGAGAAATTATATTTTGTCAAAACAAAACGTTTCGCTGCTTCGCGGACGTTTTGAACAAGAAAAACTCCTCTCTCTTCTCTCCTAACTTCTCACTTTTTTTCGGCGTCCCTGCGCATTTGATGAAAGGTTTCCCGGATGCGGCCGCACAGGGCCTCCACCACGTCGGTATTGAAGCCCTGGGCCGCCAAATCGGAAATATCCATGGGCTTGCCGATGTACACGTGGTTGACGCGGAACAGCTTGGGCTTGGACTCAATGTATACGGGCAGGATGGGCGCTTTGGCGCGCAGGGCCAGCACGGCGGCCCCGGTTTCCACTTCGCTCATCAAATCCTCGTGATGCCGGGTGCCCTCCGGGAAAATGCCCAGCACGTAGCCGTCCCGCAGGGTTTTCATGCACAGGCGCATGGCCGCCAGGTCGGAATTGTGGCGGTCCACGGTGATCATGTGCAGGCCCTTATTCAGCAGCCATGCGGTGAACTTATTTTGGGTCAGCTCCTTTTTCCCTACGAAGCGGAATTCGTATTTTTTGCAGGGATAAGCCAGGATCAGCGGGTCCACGGCGCTGTTGTGGTTGGACATGGCGATGTAGGGGGCTTTCAGCTCAAAGTTTTCCCTTCCGTGATAGCGAACGGGGAAAATGGTGTGATTGCCGATGAAAGCTACGATGCGGGCCAGGGTGTAGACGAAGGTGCGCTCCTTTTCGGGGCTGACGGGCTTTTTCTCACGCTTTTCCAGCTTTTCCAGCTTTTCCGGCTTTTCCGGCTTTTCCGGCGTATTCTTCGTTTCCATGGCTATTTTTTCGCCTCCACAATGGAAAGAATGGCGTTGACGGTTTCATCGAAGGTAAGGAAAGAGGAATCCACCAGCACCGCGTCCTCGGCTTGCCGCAGGGGGTCGGTTTCCCGGTGGGTGTCCTGGTAATCCCGGGCGTTGACCTCGGCCAAAATGGTTTCAAAAGGCGTTTCGTCGCCCTTTTCCCGCAGCTGCAGCATACGCCGCCTGGCCCGGGATTCGGGGGAGGCCGTCAGGTAGATTTTCACCGTGGCGTCCTTGAGAACGACCGTGCCGATATCCCGCCCGTCCAGCAGCATGGACTGGCCTTTTGCCATTTCCTGCTGGCGGCGCACCAGCATGCGGCGCACCGTGGGATAGCGGGATACGGCGGAGGCCGCCTGGCCCACCTCCTGGGCGCGGATGCGGCCCGATACGTCCTGGCCGTTCAGCAGGGTCTGCTGGGCGCCGTCCGCATACCGCACGTCCACCAGCACCCTGCCTTCCTCGCAGAGGGCGCAAACGGCTTCCCGATCCTTGGGATCCACGCCGCTGTCCAGCATATAAAGGCCCACGGCCCGGTACATGGCCCCGGTGTCCAGGTGCAGGATGCCGAGACGCTTTGCCACCACATCCGAAATGGTGGATTTGCCCGCGCCCACGGGCCCGTCGATGGCGATGGTCAATGGCATTTTAAACCCGCCTTTCGTCGTAAAGTAAAAGGATTAAAAGAGTTCAGAGTTCAGAGTACAGAGTTCAGATAATATGGTGTACAAGGTTCGGCGTGCGAAGTGTTCAAGTATATAAATCTGAACTCTGAACTCTGCGCTCTGTACTCTTTCAGTATTTTTCTTTGTCTACAGGATATAGCGTCTCATATCCATTTCCTTGGCGGTCTTCAAATGTTCCTTCACATAGTCCGCGGTGATGGTCAGGTACACGTCGGGCATATTGTCGCCTCCCGCGTTGAAGGACACGTCCTCCAGCAGCTCTTCAAACACGGCGTGGAGGCGGCGGGCGCCGATGTCCTCGCTGGTTTCGTTCGCCAGCATGGCGATGCGGGCGATTTCGTTGAGGGCATCCTCGTCGAAGGTCAGGTGTACCTTGTCCACCTCCAGCAGCGCGGAATACTGCCGGGTGATGGCGTTATCTGTTTTCGTCAGGATGGCGACGAAATCCTCCTGGGTGAGGGATTTTAAATTGACGTGTACCGGGAAGCGGCCCTGCAATTCGGGGATCAGGTCGCTGACCTTGGCCACGTGGAACGCGCCCGCGCCGATGAACAGCATAAAGTCCGTGCGCACGGGGCCGTATTTGGTATTCACCGTGGAGCCTTCCACGATGGGCAGAATGTCCCGCTGCACGCCTTCCCGGCTCACGTCCGGGCCGGAACCCACGCTGCGGCCCGCGATCTTGTCGATTTCGTCCAGGAACACGATGCCGCTCTGCTCGCAGCGGCGAATGGCTTCCTCCTTCACCGCGTCCTCGTCGATGAGCTTGTTGCTTTCCTCCTGAATGAGGATTTCGCGGGCTTCCTTCACCTTCACGTGGCGGGTCTTCATGCGCTTGGGCAGCATGCCGCCCATCATGTCCCCGATGCTGATGGATGCGCCGCCCACCTCCAACTGGGGCGCGGCTTCCTCTACTTCGATTTCCAGCTCGTGATCCTCCAGCGCGCCGGAACGAAGCTGCTGGCGGAGTTCGCCCCGCTTGCGGCTGATTTCGCTCTTTTCGGCCTCGGAGGGTTCCGGCTCCTGCTTGGCGCGGCCCAGCAGAATGTCCAGGGGATTATTGCCGGTGCTGGCCTTCCTGGCCGGATGCAAAAGCAAAGTGACCAGGCGGTCTTCGGCCAGCACCAGGGCGCGGGTCTTGACCCGGGCCACATGCTCGTCCTTCACCATGCGCACGGCGTTTTCCGCCAAGTCGCGGATGATGGATTCCACGTCCCGGCCCACGTAGCCCACTTCGGTGAATTTGGTGGCTTCCACCTTGATGAAGGGGGCTTCTACCAGCTTGGCGAGGCGGCGGGCGATTTCAGTTTTGCCCACGCCGGTGGGGCCGATCATGAGGATGTTCTTGGGATAAATTTCATCCCGCATTTCCTTTGGCAATTGGGAACGGCGGTAGCGGTTGCGCAGGGCGATGGCCACGGCGCGCTTGGCGTCGTCCTGGCCGATGATGTAGCGGTCCAGCTCCCGCACGACCTCGCGGGGCGTTAATTCGTGGACGCGGCCCGGCAGATTTTTCATTTCGCTCATGGGTCACACCTCCTCCACGATGATGTTGTCGTTGGTATACACGCAGATGGACGCGGCGATGTGCAGGGCCTTTTCGGCGATTTCTTTGGCGGACAAATCCGTATTCTGCACCAAAGCGCGGGCGGCGGCCAGGGCGTAATTCCCGCCGGAGCCGATGGCGGCCACGCCGTCGTCCGGGTCGATCACTTCGCCGGTGCCGGACACGATCAGCATGGTTTCCTTGTTCGCCACGATCAGCATGGCTTCCAATTGGCGCAGGCCCTTGTCGCCCCGCCAGTCCTGGGCCAGCATCACGGCGGCCCGCTCCAAATTGCCGCCGCACTGGGTCAGCTTGTCTTCAAAGCGTTCGCACAGGGAAAAGGCGTCGGCCACGGAACCGGCGAAGCCCGTTACCACGCTGTCGTTATAAATACGGCGCACCTTCCGGGCGGTGGCCTTAAAAACCGTATGTTCTCCCATGGTCACCTGGCCGTCCCCGGCCACGGCGATTTTGCCGTCCTTTTTGACGGCGCAGATGGTGGTGCCTTTCATGGTCATGTGTGTAATCCTCCATGTTTGGAATGATAGTCTTTCTTTGACCATCATGTATCTTAGCAGACTTTTCCGGATTTTGCAAGACAGAAAAATTCATTGCCCCAATTCGGCCTTGATTTTGCTGCGGTTTCAGGCGGTCATTTCAAGATGAATTCCGCGATTTCGGCAATGATTTCCTGGGAAACATGGCAGGGCGCATCGTATTCCTTTACGGTTCCCCGGGCTTCTTCCGGCACGTCCGGGTCCATGAGCAGGTGGTTCAGTTCGGGATGATAGATCACCTGTACATTTTCCGGCAGATTCAGGGCATTCCATGCGTCGACGCCGTCCGCGTCCACCACCTGGAAATCCCGTCCGCCGTTGATGACGAGGGCGGGGAGTTCCAGGTTTTCCAGGATTTTTCCCGTGTCATACTGGGCCATTTCCCAGAAATAATAGCCAGGCTCTCCGAAAACGGTCTTGTTTTTCGCTTCTTCTCCTGTGCTGTTCAAAAGGTCTTTCCAATTCATGCGCAGCCCCTGCATCTGGATGGTTCCGATGGCTTTCGTCAGGGCCGGCAGGGCGTCCACGATGGCCTGATTCTGGCTGAGTACGATGTCCCCCAAGGTCTTGGGCGTGCCGGACAGCAGGATGATCCCGTCAAACAGGCCGGGATTTTCCGCCGCGATCCGGGGCGCGATCATGGCCCCCATGGAATGGCCGATGAGGAAAACCTTGCCGACGCGGGGATCGGAGCGCAGAAGCTCCGCCGCCGCCACCGCGTCCCGGATGGATTCTTGGTCAACGGTGAAGGTTTTCAAATCATCTTTGGTATATGTGTTGTAAACCAAGGTGCGTTTATCGAACCGCAGTACGGCGACGCCCTTTTCTGCCAGCATTTCCGCCAAATCCCGGAACAGCTTGGTCTGGCCCACGGTCTCGTCCCGGTCGTTAGGCCCGGAGCCGTGAAGCAGCACCACGGCAGGCAGGGGAGAGGCGGCGTTTTCCGGCAGGGTGAGCGTGCCCGGCAAGGCGGGTTCGCCGATGGAAACGGCTTCCTCCATCAGGCCGCCGGATTCACAGAAGACAATTGAAGGAACGAGCAGCAGCATACATAAAACCGCGATGAAGATTCTTTTCAAGCACTCCGCCTCCTTTTGTCTGCGCTCAGCCGATCTCCTGTTTCAGCCTGCCGACGGTTTCCAGCGCCCGGTTTGCGATTTTCTCATACCGGGCCTGCTTGCCGCCCCGCACTTTTTCCGGCCAGCCCTCCAAGATGCCGTAGGTCACGTTCATGGGCTGGAAAGACCGGTTGTCGGCGGCCACGTAATGGGCCAAAGCGCCCAAGGCCGTTTCCCGGGGAAAGTCCGGCAGAGGTTTCCCTAATTGCTGCATGGCGGCGCAGACGCCCGCCACCAGACCGCTTCCGGCGCTTTCCACGTAACCCTCCACGCCGGTCATCTGGCCCGCGAAGAACAGGCCGGGCCGGGCAATCATTTGGTAATGGCAGTCCAGCAATCCGGGGCTGTTTAAGAAGGTGTTCCGGTGCATCACCCCGTACCGGGCGTATTCCGCGTGTTCCAATCCGGGGATCAGGCCGAACACCCGCTTCTGTTCCGGGAATTTCAGCCGCGTCTGGAAGCCCACGATATTATACAGGGTTCCCGCGGCGTCGTCCTGGCGCAGCTGCACCACGGCGTAGGGGTCTTTTCCCGTGCGGGGATCGGGCAGGCCCACGGGCTTTAAGGGACCGAAGGCCAGCACCATATGTCCCCGCCGGGCCATGGATTCCACCGGCATGCAGCCCTCGAACACTTTCTTTTCCTCAAAGCCGTGAACGGGGGCGGTTTCGGCGGAAAGCAGGGCTTCCACAAAAGCGTCGTACTCCCTTTGATCCATGGGGCAGTTCAGGTAATCGTCCCCCCGCCCGTAGCGGGAGGCGCGGTACACCTTGCTCATATCCAGGCTTTCCGCCGTCACGATGGGGGCGGCGGCGTCGTAAAAATTCAGGATGCTGACTTCTGGCATCCGGGCGATGGCGTCCGCCAAAGCGTCGCTGGTGAGCGGGCCGGTGGCGATGATGGCGGGGCTGTCGGGGATTTCGGTCACTTCCCGTTCCTCCACCGTCACCAGGGGATGGTTTTTCAGGGTTTCGGTGATGTACCCCGAAAAAGAATCCCGATCCACCGCCAAAGCCCCGCCCGCGGGCACCCGGGCCTTGTCCGCCGCCAACAGCACCAGGGAATCCATGCGGCGCATTTCTTCCTTGAGCAGGCCCACGGCGTTCTGCATGCGGTCCGACCGCAGGGAATTGGAGCAGACCAATTCCGCGAACAGGGGGGAATGATGGGCGGGGCTGTAGTTTTTGGGCTTTTGCTCGATCAGGGTGACGGCCACGCCGCGCTTGGCTAATTGCCAGGCCGCTTCGCAGCCCGCCAGCCCCGCGCCGATCACGGTGACGCTCATACTTCCTCGTCCTCCGTCTCCGGCGCGCTGACCTCCACCCG
The DNA here is from genome assembly GCA_905234985.1 of uncultured Christensenellaceae bacterium. Lineage (GTDB taxonomy): Bacteria > Bacillota > Clostridia > Christensenellales > Aristaeellaceae > RUG563. Next base: position 36,450 of record CAJOJQ010000015.1, on the reverse strand, counting down.
ATGGCGGCAGGTTTCGTTGCTGCACAAATACCAGGTCTTGCCCTTGCGGGAGCGCTTATAGGTCATGTAGCTGCCGCACTTTTCGCACTTCTGGTCCACCGGCATTTCCCAGGAAACGAAATCGCATTCCGGGTAATTTTCGCAGCCGTAGAACTTGCGGTTTTTCCGGCTGGTCTTTTCCAGCAGCCGCCCGCCGCACTTGGGGCACTTGGCTTCGATATAATTCAGGATGGGCTTGGTGTTCCGGCAATCCGGGAAGTTGGGGCAGGCTAAGAACTTGCCGAACCGTCCCACCCGGTACACCATCTGCGCCCCGCATTTATCGCAGACCACGTCGCTGGGTTCGTCCTTGATTTCCACCTTTTCGATGGCTTCCTCGGCGTTCTCCAGCATTTTTTCAAAGGGCGGGTAGAATTTGCGCAGCACCTTGTGCCAGTCCTCGCCCCCTTCCTCCACCTCGTCCAGCTCTTCCTCCAGCTCGGCGGTGAATTCCACGTCCACGATGGGGCCGAAGTAGTCCATCATCATGGCGTTGATCATTTTGCCCAATTCCGTGGGGAACAGGCGCTTGTTTTCCCGCATCACGTAGCCCCGGGCGATAATGGTGGTGATGGTGGGGGCGTAGGTGGAGGGCCGCCCGATGCCCTTTTCTTCCAACGTTTTCACCAAGCTGGCTTCGGTAAAGCGGGCGGGGGGCTGGGTGAAATGCTGCTGGCTTTCCACCGATTCGATGGTCACCGGCGCGCCCTCATCAAACTGGGGCAGGGTGGATTCCGCCGCTTCCTCCGCTTCGTCGGTGCTTTCTTCATAAACGCAGGTGAACCCGGCGAAGCGCTTATGCTCGCCGTAGAACCGCATGCCCACGCCGTCCCCCGCCACGTCCATGGTCATGGTATCATACAGGGCGGGCTTCATCTGGCTGGCTAAGAAACGGGAATAAATGAGCCGGTACAGCTGGAACTGCTCTTTGGTCAGGGACGCTTTGATGGATTCCGGCGTGCGGCGCACATCCGTGGGGCGGATGGCCTCGTGGGCGTCCTGGGCGTTGCGGCGGCCCTTGAACTCGTTGGGTGTTTCGGGCAGGTATTCTTCGCCGAAGCGCTCCGGAATGTAGGCGCGCACGGCGGAAAGCGCTTCCTCAGAAATGCGCACGCTGTCGGTGCGGATGTAGGTGACGACGCCCTGGGTGCCCTCGTCCTCCAAATCCACACCTTCATAGAGCTGCTGCACCACCTGCATGGTTTTCTGGGTGGTGAAGTTCAGCTTGCGGCCTGCCTCCTGCTGGAGGGAGGAGGTGGTGAAGGGCGGCGCGGGCAGCTTTTTCTTTTCCCCGTGCTTGACGCCGTACACGGCGAAGCGGGCGTTTTCCACCCGTTTTTGGGCTTCCTTGGCCTCCTGCTCGCTGTGCAGCTCGGCCTTTTTATCGTCTAAGGTGTTGAGCCGCAGCATAAAGGTGGTTTTCCGGCCCCGGGCGCTGGGCAGCAGGGCGTTGGCGGAAATATCCCAGTATTCCTCGGGAATGAAATCCTCGATGTCCTGCTCCCGGTCCACCACAAGTCGGGTCGCCACGCTCTGCACCCGCCCGGCGGACAGGCCCTTTTTCACCTTGGCCCACAAAAGGGGGCTGATCTTGTAGCCCACCAGCCGGTCCAGGGCGCGGCGGGCCTGCTGGGCGTCCACCCGTTCCATGTCGATGGGCCGGGGGTTTTTGAGGGCGTTTTCCACCGCCCGCTGGGTGATCTCATGAAATTCGATGCGGCAGGGGGCGTTCACGTCCATGCCCAGGGTCTGGGCCAGATGCCAGGAGATGGCTTCCCCCTCCCGGTCAGGGTCGGTAGCTAAATAGATTTTGGAAGCGGATTTGGCTTCCTTGCGGATCTTGGTCAAAATCTTGCCCCGGCCATGGATGGTGATGTACTTCATGGAAAAATCGTTTTCCACGTCCACCCCCAACTGGGATTTGGGCAGATCGCGCACGTGCCCCTGGGAGGCCTCCACCTTGTACCCTCGGCCTAAGAACTTGGCGATGGTGCGCGCCTTGGCGGGAGATTCCACGATGATCAGTTTCGATGCGGTTGCCACGTTTTCGTCCTCCAATTTTGTATGCGTTTTTATAAAGTCACCGGCACAGCGCATATGCCCTTCCCGCCCTGCGTTCTACTTTGCCGCTGATTTCCAGCAGCGTAAGCTGGGTGCCAAGTTCCGAAGCGGAAAGCCCTGTTTCGGCGATCAGCTCTTCTAAGGTTTTTTCCTCCAGGGCCAGGGCGTGCAGGATGGGGTCCTGCTCCTCTTCTTCCTGGGGGAGGAAGGAGTTCTGCTCCGGCGCTTTTTCCTTCCAACCCATGCGGCAAAGGATGTCCTCTCCGCAGGTACACAGGGCCGCGCCCTCCCTGAGCAGGGCCAAGGGAAGCTCGCTGCCCGGCGCGTCCACGTTGCCCGGCAGGGCGAACACCTCCCGCCCCTGGGCCAGGGCGTAATCCACGGTAAAGTGGGTGCCGCTTTTCCGCTGGGCCTCGATGAGCAGCACAGCGTCGGAAAGGCCCGATATGATGCGGTTGCGCACGGGAAAATGGTAGGGGAAGGGCGGCGCGTCCGGGGCAAGCTCGGAAACGATGGCCCCGCCTTCGGCTAAAATGCGCTCCGCCAGCTCCTTATTTTCCGGGGGATAGAGCATGCCCACCCCGCTGCCCAGCACGGCGACGGTGCGCCCGTGGGCGTCCAGCGCGCCTAAGTGACCCGCCGCGTCGACGCCCCGGGCCAGGCCGCTGACGATGGTCACGCCCTTTTCCGCCAGTTCCCTGGCAATGCGCCGGGCCTGGGAAAAGCCGTAGCGGGTGGCCCGGCGGGAACCCACCACGGCCACGGCGGGCGTATCCGGGGGCGGCAGGCTGCCCCGCAGAAACAGCACGTCCGGCGGGTTCTCGATGGGAACCAGGGACGCGGGATAATCTTCATCCCCAAAGAAAAGCGCTTTCGCGTTCAGCGCTTCCAGCGCCCGCAATACGGGGCCGCAGCGCACGGCCCGGCTGTCGGCCAGGGCGGCGAAATTCTCATGGCCCAGGGTTTCATACAGCGCCGGGGTGAAATTCCGCCACACGCCCAGTGCGCCGCCCCATTCCTGGCGCAGGGCGTTTAACCGGTTCCACGCGCCCATGGGCGCGCACTGGAGCCAGACGCGGGCCAATTGCTCGTCTGTAAAATCCATTTAGCTCCCCCAATACTTGCTGTCCAGCGCCCGATACTGGATGGCTTCGGCGATGTGGGCGGGCAGAATGGCTTCTTCCCCCGCCAAATCGGCGATTGTGCGGGCTACCTTGATGACCCGGGTGTAGCCCCGCATGCTCATGCCCATCTTGTCCACGGCCCGGGCCAAAAGCTGCTGGGCGGCGTCGCTCAAGGGGCACAGCTCCCGAAGCGCCGCGCCGTCCATTTGCGCGTTGCAGTATACCCTGGCCGGGGCCAGACGGCGCTGCTGCAAAAGCCGCGCGGCCTGGACGCGCCTGCGCACCGTTTCGGAATCCTCCGCCGGGGCGGACGCGTTGATTTCGCTCACCGGCACCGCGTCCACCTCCACCTGCAGGTCGATGCGGTCCAGCAGGGGGCCGGAGACCCGGCCCAAATATCGGCGGATGGCCGCTTCCCCGCAGCGACATTGCCGGGTGCGGCTGCCGTAGTACCCACAGGGGCAGGGGTTCATGCCCGCCACCAGCATGCAGCGGGACAAATACCGCGCCCGCGCCCTGACCCGGGAAATGGTGGCGACGCCGTCCTCCAAAGGCTGGCGCAGGGCTTCCAGCACTTGGGGCGCGTACTCGGGCAATTCGTCCAAAAACAGCACGCCGTTGTGGGCCAGGGAGATTTCGCCGGGCCGGGCGTCGGTGCCGCCGCCCACTAAGGCGGGGGCGGACACGGCATGGTGGGGCGTGCGGAAGGGCCGCTCGGTCATGAGTCCCTGTCCGGGCTTTAACAGCCCCGCCACGGAATGGATGCGGGTGGTTTCGCAGGCTTCTTCAAAGGTCATGGGCGGCAGGATGCCGGGCAGGCAGCGGGCCAGCATGGTTTTGCCGCTGCCGGGCACGCCGATCATGAGCAGGTTGTGCCCGCCCGCCGCCGCCACCTCCAGCGCCCGCCGCGCGCCCTGCTGGCCCTTGACCAAAGCAAGGTCCAAGGCAGGCTTGGAAGCGCGCAGGGTGTCGGCATAGGAAAGCTGGGCCTGGGCGGTCAAGGGTTCCTTGCCGCTTAAGTGATTCACCGCCTGGGCAAGGTTCCGGGCGGGATAAATCCGCATGCCGGACAGGCTTTGCGCTTCCGCCGCGTTTTCAGCGGGCAGCACCACGCTTTCAATGCCCGCCTGATGGGCGGCGATCACCATCGACAAAACGCCCCGCACGGGTACCAGGGTGCCGTCCAGGGACAATTCGCCCAGCAAAAGCACCTTGTCCAAATCGGGCAGCGCGGCCTGGCGGCTGGCGGCAATGAAGGAAACGGCGATGGGCAGGTCAAAGGCCGAGCCTTCCTTTTTCAAATCGGCGGGGGAGAGGTTCACCGTGGTGTTGCCGCTGGGCGGGGCATAGCCCGAATTGCGCAGCGCCCCACAGACCCGGTCCCGGCTCTCCCGCACGGCGGCGTCCGGCAGGCCCACCATGAGAAAATGAGGTTCGCCCGAGGAGGGCCTCACGTCGGTTTCCACCCACACGGGGCGGCCGTCCACCCCCTGGAGGGCAAAGCACAGGGTTCGGGCCAGCATTTTGGTTCACCTCATTTCATGGAAGAGATAGTAGATAGGAGATAGGAGAGAGGAGCTTGATTTTGTCAGCGTTTTCTCGGAAACAATGAAAACTCCTATCTCCTAACTTCTCTCTCCTCACTCCGTTAATACCACAGCCACCGGTCAAACCACCGCATGGCGTCCAGCCACTTTTGGGGCGTCAGGCAGCCGCTGGCGTAGGGGAAGAAGGCCACGAACAGCACGGCGGAAGCTATCAGAACGAAGGCCAGCAGGCCCATGGCGGCGTATTCGGCCCGCTTTCCGCTCTTGCCGTTTTCCGCCGGAACCGTCTCTTTCGCGCGGCCCGCGTCGGCCAGCAGGTCTAAGCACAGCACGATAGAAATGGCTAAGAAGGGCACGCAGGGGAAGTAATGGTAGATGTAGGTGCCCCGGGGCACCAGCATCCAGGGAAGCAGCTGCACAAAGTAGCACAGCAGGATCAGCGTTACCCGGGGATCATTCTTTTCCACCCAGGGGGTGAGGGTGCAGTCCTTCTGCAAATGCTGCTTGATCCAAACGCCGCACAGGCACAGGATGCAAAGCAGGCCCGTCCACCACACGGCAGGGTTGCCCATGGCGGAAATGGTGGTGTGGTAGCCCACCGGTTCAAAGGAATTGGAGGCGTAGTACATGGGCTTGGCGATCACTGGCCATTCGTACCAGGGGGAATAGAAGGCGTGATCCATGCCTAAGCCCGGCGTGCTGTGGTAGCTGAGCATGCGCTCTGATTCTTCGATGATCTTTTTCACGCTGACCCCCGCCCCGTCGTAGGCGAAGAAGGGGATGTAGGCGCAGTAGTAGATGAGGGCGGGAATCAGCACGAAGAAAATCAGGCAGCTGGCTACCGTGATCAGCAAGGTTTTGCCGCCCTGAGCCGCGGCCTTTTCCTCCGCCGTGCGCTTCTTTTCGGGTATTTTTTTCGCGGCGCGCACCAGCCGCCAGCGGCGAATGATCCCCCAGAAGAAGATCAGCGCCAGCACCACGCCCGCGTAGCAGCCCGTCCATTTGCTGGCAACGCCCAGGCCCATGCACAGGCCGGACAGGAAAAGGGGCAGGAGGGACTTCCAAAGCGGCTGCCGGAAGGGTTCCTGGAAGAACCAGAGCAGCATGAAGTACACCATCCAGATGATCCACAGCACCACGAAGCTGTCGATGGTGGCGATGCGGGTCTGGGTAAAGTGCATCAAATCCAAAGCCAGCAGCGCGCAGCAGGCCATGCCGCCCCAGGAACGCTTGATGAGCAGCTTGCCCAGCAGATACATGCCCGGCAGCATCAGCACCCCCGCCAGCGCCCCGGCAAAGCGCCAGCCGAAGGGCGTCATGCCGAAAATGGCGATGGCCCAGCTCATCATCACTTTGCCCAGGGGGGGATGGGTGTACTCGTAGGGCTGCATTTCATGCAGATGCTCGTAGGCGGTGCGGGCGTGGTAGATTTCGTCGAAATAGGTGGAATTGTACCAGCTGGGGTAATCCCCCTCCATGCTGTCCGGCTCGTCGACCAGGAAAGCGGCGGTTTCGTTGCCCGCCTCCGTCAGCTCCCGGTGGGTCAGGGGCTGGCCGGTGGAAGCGTTCAGCCAGGGTTCGCCCGTTTCGGGGTCGATCACCGGCACTTCCATTTTCATCATGTCGCTGACCAGGGCGGCGGGAATGGATTCGCCCGTATCCGCGTCCTGGAACAGCACTTCAAACAGGGTCAGGTTATAATTGTCGGCGGTGATGCGGACATACCGGGCCGTGATGGTTTCCGGGAGGCTGCCGGGGGAATAGGACAGGTATTTCCATTTGAAGCAGTCGCCGATGGGCATATCGGCGGTGTAATACTGATCGTATTTCACCCCGTCCTGGCTGAACTCCACCGTGAAGTTGCATTCATACTGGTGGATGCCGCCGTAATAGAGCATGTTGAAGTCGCGTTCCTCCCCCAAATCCAGCACGAGCTGCTCGTCGGGGGACTGGGACACGAAGGCGGTCTGGGGGGCCTTGGTGGAACCCAAATTGGTGAAGGTGATCACGGAATAGACCACCGTGATGGAGGCCATGACGATCCAGTCCCGAACCGTCATTTTCCGCATGGGCGCGGACGCGGGCAGGGGAGAGGCGGGACGCTTTTCCGGGGCGATTTCGACGGCCCCGCCCCAACTCAGGGACGAAGCCAGCCACAGGGAAGCAAAGCCCGTCAGGATATTCAGCCCGGCGGACAGGTATTCCAAAATGGCCGTATCGCTGCTGATGGACACCGCCGGGGCGTTCAGGTGGGCCGCCGCGCCGCCGATGCGGATGTCGCGGTCCAGGACGCAGCCCACATTCAGGAACCCGGCCACGGTCACAACCACCGCCAGCCACAGGATGCGCGCGTCCTTTTTGAGCAGATAGCCCAGCAGCAGCAGGGCGATGGCCGGGAACATATATCGTTCGTGCATCATGGTTCCGGTGTTGAACAAAAGCAGCAGCAGCGCCGCGCCGTAAACGGGCAGGTTTTCCGCGTCACGGCTGAAAATGTACAGCGCCGAAACCACCGCTAAGCAGTAAACGACCATCACCGTGCCCAGGGCGGCGTAGGTCAGGCTGCCCAGCGAAGCCAGGGCCATCATGACAAGGACCAGCGCAAAGCCCAGGCCGCCAAAGACGTACAGCCGCAGGCGGCCCTGCCGGTCCTGGAGCGCGTTTTTCAGATTGCCCTTCCAATGGGCCAGCCACGCGGCGGCAAGGGGCAGAACGGCCAAGCAGAACGCTAAGAAGGGCGTCCAGAAATCGTCGGTTAAGCCTCTGTTGGTGGACACCCAGTTTTTTCCCAGCAGGAAGTAGAGGTTGCAGCAGTTCACCGTGGCGTAGGCGTAGCGGCCCATGGTTTGGGCGTAGAGGGTGATCAGCCAGTCCCACCGCTGGTGCAGGGAGAAGGGCAGGACGATCACAAGGCCGGTGGCAAGGGTATACAGCAGGCCCAAACCCATGTCCTTCATGCGGGCCTTGCCGCTTTCTTTGTCCTTCCGGGCGTTCAGGAAATCCATCACGAAGGCCAGCAATCCAAGCGGGCCGAACATAAGCGCCTGGGGCTTCAAAAGCACGCTGGCCATATACAGGGGCAGCGCCGCCTTCCACTTGTGCCGCACCGCGTACAGCACGGTCAGGAAGAGCAGCAGGGTCATCAGCGCGTCGGCCTGCCCCCAGGCGGCGCCCACGGTGACGGTCAGGGGATTGAAGGCGTACAAAAGGGAAAGGGCCAGGGCGGCGGCGCCCGGCAGGCGCTTTTTGCCCAGGCGGTACAGCAGGGCGCACATGGCCAGATCGGCAAAGATGGGGGGCAGCTTCACCAAGAATTCCGTCAGCCCCGTGCCCAGCAGATTGCCCACAAGACCCATCGCCCACAGCACCCACATGTATCCCGGCGGATAATCGCAGAAGGAGAAGGGATCCCCGGCGGGGTAGAACTCAAAGGGGCCGGAGGAAACCATTTTGCTGCCCCAGGCGCGGAAGCAGCCGATGTCCACGTCGTGGCCCGGCACCAGCGCCGCGATGACCACGCGCAGGGCGAAGGCGGCAAGCAAAAGCGCCAGCGCCGTCCAGTCGTTGATCCACACCCGACGCCAGCCCTCAAGCATCCGGGGCCGAAGAAGCGTGGCGCATAGAAGGGCAAACAGGCCCAAATAAGCGATACTGAAAAACGCCAGCAGGAAGGACGCCGTGCCCTCCCCACCCTTGGTTTCCGCGCCGGAAGAAGCGCTCTGGGAGGCGGCCCACAGGAGGGCGGAATACCCGCTGGGAACGTCGTCCACCTTGCACAAGGTCACGTCCCGGAACCAGGCTTCGCCGATGGCTTCGCCGCTGTAGCCGCCCAAGCGCACGAAGATGGTGACGGAATGCTGATCCCTGGCCGTGCGGCCGTAGAGAACGGCTTCCTGCCATTCCCCGGCAGTATCGTAGATCACGTCGGTAAAGAGATAAATGTCCTTGATGGACAGGTTGGCCCCCCGGCCGTCCTTGGCGTTTGCCTTGATGTAACCGCGCAGGCAGTACAGCGTGTCCGGCTCCACGCTTACTTCCTGGGCAAAACGGGCGTCCTTGGGGATTTTATTCACGATATGCGCGGCGGGAACGCCGTTTTCATCCCGCACCACGTCAAATTCCGCCCCGGAAAGGCCAGCGTAAGCGTCCAGGGTCCACCCCTCGGGCACGCCTTTGGCGTCTACCTTTTCAAAGCTGCCGTTGACCAGCAGGTTTTGGCCGAAATCCGCCGTTTCGGCGGGACGGAGAAACAGAAAACACCCCAGGGCGATCACCGCCAGGACGGCCGAGACAATGAAAATATACCGGTTGAAAGACTTATTCATGAGCGCTCCTTAAAAAAATGCGTTTTTGATGTGGCGCAGCCCCGCCGCGCTGATTTCGATCACGTCGAAGCGAAAAGGCGTTTCCCCGCGTCCCCGCAGGTAATCCCGGGCGGCGGATCGGATATGGCCGCGCTTTTCGGCGTTCACCGCCATAAGGCCGGAATCCAGCCGTCCCCGGGGCCGGGTTTTCACTTCCACGAACACGATCGTGTTCCCCTCTCGCGCGATCAGGTCGATTTCCCCATGGGCGGCGCGGAAGCGCTTTTCCAGAATGCGCATGCCCTGCCCGCGCAGGTACGCCGCCGCCCGCATTTCGCCCAGCAGGCCCGTTTCCCGAATGTTCATATGAAATGCCCAATGAAGCTCCGCCGATGGGCGGGGCAGGGGCCGAACTGCTTTAAAGCGGCGATATGCGCGGCGGTGCCGTAGCCCTTGTGCTGGGCAAAGCCGTATTGGGGGTACTGCGCGTCCAGCGCCAGCAGCTGCCGATCCCGCGTCACCTTGGCGACGACGCTGGCGGCGGCGATGGAATAGGAAAGCGCGTCCCCATGGATGATGCCCCGTTCTTCCCCCGGCAATCCCAGGCCGGAGAGGGCGTCGATCAAAAACACGTCGGCGGGCGCTCCCTCGGCGGCCCGGCGCATGGCCATTTTCGTGGCCTCCAAAATGTTGTACCGGTCGATTTCCTCCGGGGAAGCCTGACCTACCCCCACGAAAAGCGCCGTATTTAGGATGGCGTCAAAGGTTTCCTCCCGGCGCTTGGCGGACAATTGCTTGCTGTCGTCCACCCACAGAAGCAGCGGCTCCCGGGGCATGACCACGCAGGCGGCCACCACGTTGCCCGCCAGGGGTCCCCGGCCCGCCTCGTCCATGCCCGCAAAGCGCGTGCCCGCGTCCCACAGGGGGCCGTCAGTCGCCAGCAGGGTCTGAAGCCTGATCCGGCGTTTTTCCTCCATCAAGCTGCTCGCTTTCAAGTGATATGTCCCTCTCTTCTTTCGGCGCTTCTAAGGTGATGCGGCCTAACTTGCCGCCCCGAAATTCATCAAGCACCACCTTGCAGGCCCGTTCCGTATCGTGTATGCCGCCCTTCATGAGGAAGCCCCGGCCCACGCACACCGCGTCCAGCAATTCGGGGCCGCGAAGGGATAAATCCTTGATCTTGAACCGCTCCTGCACGGTCTTGGGCGTGACGGCGATCAAATCGGTGAGCAACTGAATGGCTAATTGCGCCGTATCCAGCACCTCGTCCCGGATGGCGGCAATATAGGCCAGCCGCCGGGCGGCTAAGGGATCGTCTAACCGGGGCCAGAGCAGGCCCGGCGTGTCCAGCAGTTCCAGATAGGGCGTGACCTTCACCCACTGGTTGGCCCGCGTCACCCCCGGCATATCGCCCACCTTGGCGATGCTGCCGCCGTGCAGCCGGTTGATGAGCGTGGATTTGCCCACGTTGGGCACCCCCACCACCATGGCCCGCACCGTTTTTTTGATGCCCCGCTGGGCGGAGCGCTCCACCGTTTCTTTGGCGGCCTTTTCGATTAAGGATAAGGCGGCCTTGGCCTGGCGGTTCATATCCAGGGCCATGCAAGAAAGCCCCTGCCGCTTGAACAGGTTCAGCCATGCCGCCGTGAGGGCCGGGTCGGCCAAATCGCTTTTGCCCAGCAGCAGCACCCGTTCCTTTTTCTCCGTCAGGCGCTTTAAATCCGGGTTGCGGCTGGACAGGGGCAGCCGGGCGTCGCATAATTCGATCACCACGTCCACCCGGGAAAGCTGGTCGCTCAGCAGCCTTTTGGCCCGCGCCATATGCCCCGGATACCAGTTGATTTCCATAAAAAACGAACCTTCCAAAAATTGTAATTTAACCGCATAATTGCGTTCTCTTTAAGTAATATCACTTTTTCCGGAAAAACGCAAGAGCGAATTTTTTTGTTTACAATTCATTTCACCCCCTTTTATCCGCTGGCATAGTCCCGCTGGATAATAAGCATACTACCCTTAAACGATGAATTAAGGGAGAGATGGAAGTTGTCTTTGCAGGCGATCATCATGGCGGGCGGCGAGGGCATGCGGCTGAGGCCCCTCACGTGCCACATCCCCAAGCCCCTGGTGCCGTTGCTGGGCGAGCCGGTGATGGGGTACAGCGTGAAGCTGCTGAAAATGCACGGCGTTCGGGAGATTGGGGTAACGCTGTGGTACCAGCCGGAGAAGATTCGCCGGGCCTTCGGCGGCGGAGAAGGATACGGCGTTTCCCTGCGCTATTACGAGGAAACGGAACCCTTGGGCACGGCGGGCAGCGTGAAAATGGCGAAGGACGAAATCAGGGAACCGTTTTTCGTGCTGTCCGGGGACGGGCTGACGGACTGCGATTTGACCGACGCCCTGCGCTTTCACCGGGAAAAGAAGGCCCTGGCGACCCTGGTGCTGAAAAGGGTCCCCGTGCCTCTGGCCTTCGGGGTGGTGATGACGGACGGGGAAAGCCGAATCACCCGCTTCATCGAAAAGCCGGGCTGGAGCCGGGTGTTCAGCGATTTAGTGAATACCGGCGCCTATATTTTCAGCCCCGAAATCTTCGATTATATTCCCGATACCGGCGCGCCGGACTTTGGCAAGGACATTTTTCCCGCCCTGCTGGCCGGGGGCCTGCCGGTGTACGGCTATGAAACCCGGGGCTACTGGTGCGACGTGGGGGATTTGAAAACCTATCTCCAGGCCCAGCGGGATCTGTTGGAGGATGTGCCGCACCTTCCGCATGCGCAGGGGGTGCATCCCGACGCGAAAATTTCTCCCTCCGCCCGCCTGGAGGGCGTATGCTTCATCGGCCCCGGCGCGTCCGTCGGCCCCGGCGCGGAGGTCAGGGACAGCGTGATCGGGGCCAACTGCGTGATCGGGGCGGGGGCCGTGGTGGCGGATTCCTGCCTGTGGACGGGAGCGCAGGCTCTGGCTAAATCCAGCGTTTCGTGCACGGTGCTGTGCGAGGGGGCCTCCGTGTACCAGGGGGCGGAAACGGAGGCGGGCTGCGCCTTGGGCAAAAAGGCGGCGGTGCGGGCGCTGACCCAATTGCGGCCCGGCGTGCGCCTGTGGCCCTACGTGAAAACGGCGGCGGGGGCGGTGGTGAGCCGCAGCGTGACCCAGGGGGAATCGTATGCCGCGCCGGTGTGGTCGGTACGCGGCGCGGAGTGCGATTCCGCCGTGACCGCCTGCGACCTGTGCGGGGCCTTCGTACAGGTGACGGGGGCCAGGCGCGTGATCGCCGCCCGGGCCGGGGATTCCGCCCTGCATTCTCTGGCCGCCGCCACCCTGGCTGCCGCCGGGGTGAAGGCGCTGGACGCGGGGGAGCTTACCGCCCCCATGCTGCAAGCGCTCATTCGCAGCCTGAAAGCGGACGGCGGGGTGCTTTCGGACGGTCAGGCCCTGCGCTTTTTCGGAAAGGGCGGCCAGCCCCTGACGGATCAGCAGAAAACCGCCCTGGACGGCTGCGTGCTGCGCCAGGAGCTGCCGGAGGCCTTCGGGCAGCCGGGGGACGTCCTGCCCTTTTCCGGCGGGGAGGAAGTGTATCTGTCGGGTCTGCTGGCCTTCTGCCGGGAAAAGCCTCTGTATTCCCCCGTGGCGGTGTTCTGCGATTCGCGGAAAGTGCTTTCCTGGGCGGAGGAAGGCTTGCGCAGGATAAACTGCCGGGATATCCGCTTAGGCGGCGCGTCGGAAGCGGAGGTAAAGGAAGGGGAAACGGGCTTCCTGCTTCCCGAATCGGGGGAGGACGCCGCGGTGCTGCTGCCGGACGGCCCCCTGTCCCCGGAGGATAAGGATATGCTGTGCCTTTGGCTGTTCTGCCGCCGGGAAAAAACGCTCTTTGATCTGCCGGGTACGCCCCGGGCGGCGGAGGAAATCGCCCCCCTGCAAGCGCCGGACGATTCCCCGGCCTGCGCCCGGCAGCGGGCGCTCATGGGGGACGGCCTGGCGGCGCTGTTTCTCCTGGCCGAAGCCATGAAGGACGGGCCGCTTGCGGAACTGCTGCCAAAGATTCCCCATACCCATATGAGCCGCCGGGAGGTGACCTGCGATATCCGGGATAAGGGCCGCATCCTGCGCACCCTGTGCGGACAGACGGCGGGGGGCTGCGTGCTGGGGGAGGGCCTGCGCATTTCCCATCATGGGGGCTTCGCCACCATCGTACCCGACGCCCACCGGCCCGCCGTGCGCGTCACCGGCGAAGCGCCGGACAGCGAGTTTGCCCGGGAACTGTGCGATTTTTACGTCAGGAAGATTCAAAATATGACAAACGGGCAAAACAATTTGGAAACAATGCCTTGACAAGGGGCGCTCGCCCGCATATAATATGGAGCGAAGGGATGTTCCTGAGGTGTTCGCCAGTTTTCTATTTTTACCCACATTTCACTAAACGGAACCCAGGCCAGAGAAATGGATGTCATGCCCCCGTGTTCCGCACGCCAGGGGACGGCAGAAGCTTTTCGCTGGGCACCGGCCTGCTTAACATAGCGGGTGAAAAAATAGAGGGCAGCGGCATCTTGGGGCATTCTCTCGTTTTTGGGGACATGGGCGATCGGCCTGTGTTCTTTTTTTGCAGCTTCGGATATGGTCAAAAAGATGGCAAGCGGGGCCGAACGATTGACGGTGCGGCGCGGGAAGTGGTACAATGATTCCGGATCGACCATCCGGATTCTGCGGCAAAGGAGCATGGGAAAGCATGCGGATCAAAACGCCCGTCAACAGGGAAACCTTAAAGCATCATCTGAACTACGGCCTGTGGAAATACGCGCTGATGGCGGCGTGCGTGATCCTGGGCTGGAGCCTGATTTATACCACCACGGCCTACCGCTCCCCCCAGGAAAAGCGGGTGGACGTGTATATCATGTCCAATACCGCCTCCTCCGAGCTGATCGACAAATTCCTTGAACCCGTCTGGAAGGAAACCGTGCCGGAAATGGAAATCGTCAGCGGCGTGGTGATGAGCGTGCTGGACGATTACACCACCACCATGCAGCTGATGACCTATATGGCGGCGGGCGAAGTGGATATTTTTTTCATCAACGAGCAATACTTCAAAACCTACGCCAGCCAAGGGTACTTCGTGGAATTGGAGGGCATGGTGGAAAGCGGGCAGATCGACGCCTGCGGCGCGGATCTTTCCAAGGGCTATGTGGCTTACGTGGAGGAATACGACGATCAGAACCGCGCGGTGAAAACCAGCCGCCACCTGTACGGCATTCCGCTGGACAGCTTTTACGGCTTCATGGGCGGCATGCAGCTGGATAACCGTGGCCTGTACGCCGTGATCACCGTGAACAACCAGAACGACGAAAACGTGATCCCCTTCTTCAGCGCCCTGCTCAAGGCGGGCCAGGGCGAAAAGGAAGAATGGATCACGGAATAAAAATTACCATTCAGCTTGCGCTGAATGGTACGCATGAAATCGGAATCAGGATTCCGGTTTCATGCGGGGCATCAATTTCTTGTAAAATGGCATTCTCGGCCTAAAAGGCCGAAAATGCTCATTTTACGGCCATAAATTGATAGCGGAAGCGGTCAAGGACCGCTCCTCGTCGACGTACACGCCGCCGACTGCGGATTACAGTCGGGGGAGTCCCCCCGACGCCCCCCCGTTGGTTGCGTCTTTTGATTTCTTCCCCAAATGGGTGACTGGAAACGAAAAGAGGGAATATATATGAATATTCGTATTGCGGGCGTGGTGAACGACAGCATCGTGGACGGGCCGGGGCTGCGGTTTTCTGTTTTTACCCAGGGCTGTTCCCATCATTGCCCCGGCTGCCATAACCCCGAGACCCACGATCCCCAGGGCGGACATGACGAGGACACGGACGCGCTCATCGCCAAAATGAAAAAGAATCCCCTCCTGTCCGGCCTGACCCTCACCGGCGGCGACCCCCTGGAGCAAAGCGCGCCCTGCCTGGAACTGGCCAAAGCCGCCCATGCCCTGGGGCTGAACGTATGGGCTTACACCGGTTACACCTGGGAGCAGCTTTTGAGCCGCAATGATCCCGATCAAATGGCCCTGCTGCGGGAGGTGGACGTGCTGGTGGACGGTCCCTTCATCCAGTCGGAACGCTCCTTAGAACTGGATTACCGGGGCAGCAAAAATCAGCGGCTCATCGACGCGCCCGCCTCCCTGCGAACTGGCAGCGTGACGATCTGGACGCCGCCGGTGTGGTAAACTTAGAGTGGAGAGTTGAGAACGGAAAGTTGAGATTTATATAGCTGAAATATTTAAGCACCGGAATGTACAGACTATATTATCTCAACTCTCAACTCTTAACTCTCAACTCTCCGATCTGTTAGTTTCCGGTTCTTTGCGAGCCGGATTTTTTATGTAAAAAATCCGGCGGGAACGACGCCGCCGGATGGAGATTTACGAGTGCTGGATATTCAGCTTTTCCGGGTCGCCCAAATCGGGGTTACGGGAAAGGTACTGCTGGATAGCCGCCCGGGCCAGGGCGTCGCAGCGGTTGTTTTCCGGGTGGTCGGAGTGGCCCTTCACCTTGTGGAACGTGACCGCGTGGCCCTTTTTATTGATCGTCAGCAGCAGCAGCCGCCACAGATCCTGGTTTTCCACCGGCTTGCCCTCGGCGGTTTTCCAGCCCCGGCGCTGCCAGTTATCCAGCCAGTGTTCGTTAAAGGCGTTAATGAGATAGGAAGAATCGGAGTACACGTGCACCTGACACCGGGTTTTCAGCTTGCCAAGGCCGCTGATCACCGCGAATACCTCCATGCGGTTGTTGGTCGTCTGGGGCATGCTGCCGCTGATTTCCATTTCGTGCTGGCCGTACCGCAAAATCGCCGCCCAGCCGCCGGGACCCGGATTGCCGGAGCAGGCCCCGTCTGTGAAAATATCCACCTGTTTCAGCGCTTCGCTCATGCCCGTCCTGTGCCTCCTCTTCGCTTCATCCGGAACAATATACCATATCTTGTGATAAAAAGCAATTGCTGCCCCAAGATTTTATCATGCCGGAACAAATCTCCGCATAGGATGGAACGACAGGAGGCGACGGTGATGATCAAGCGCGTGGAGGCGGCAGCCCAACGAGAACAGTCGGAAATCACCCAAGTTTTGCCCCATAAGCCCCGGTGGGGGGAGCGCCTGGCCCGCAACGCGGCCCTGGCGGGGCTGCTCATGGTCACGGTGGCGGCCATGCGGAACGCGGAGCTGCCTTCCGGCGGCACGGTGCTGACGGCGGTGCGGCAGATGGTGGACGGGGAATGGGACGGTCATTTGGGCAAAATCAGCTTTGTGGGCCGCTTTCTGCCGGAAACCGTGGCGGTGTTTTTTGAATCGGGCCCGGACGCGGAACTGACCGCCCCCTGCTTCGGTTCCCTGTCCCATGCCTGGACGGCGGATGAGCCTTATTTGGGCTATGCCGGACAGGATAAACGGGTGTTTGCCGCGGCGGCGGGGCAGGTCATGAGCGTGTATCACGGCTCAGACGAAGAATACATCCTGCGCCTGCGCCACGACGACGGCCTGGAAACCATGTATTACGCCCTTGCCTCCGTTTTCGTTTCGGAGGGGGACGCGGTTTCAGCCAGCACCTGCCTGGGTCAGGCCCTGCCGGAAGGGGCCGTGATCGAAGTGCGCCGGGCGGGGCGGGTCATTGACCCCACCGATCTCATGACGGAGAGAACGGGGAGCGCGCCGTGACGTTCCGCGTCGGTCACACCCGCCTGCGGCTGCATCCCCTGCTGCCGCTGCTGTGGCTGATCGCCGGGATCGGCGGCATTTCCCGGGTGCTTGCCGCCCTGTGTTCCCTGCTGCTGCACGAATGCGGCCACCTGACGGCGGCGAAGCTCTGCGGCGCGTCCGTTTCGGAGGTGGAAATCACGCCCCTGGGCGGCGTGATCACCCTGGGAAACCCGGACGCTCTGACGGTTGGAAAACGTTTTCTGCTGGCCTGCTTTGGGCCGGTTTTCAGTCTCTTGGGGTGCCTGCTGGCCCCGGCGCTGTTTGCCTCCGGCGCGGCGTCCTTTTCCTTCTGCGCGGCCTTTGCCAAGGCCAATTTGCTGCTGCTTTTGTTCAATTTGCTGCCCGTGCTGCCCCTGGACGGCGGGCATATGTTAGAAGCGATGCTGCGCAGGTTTTTCCCGGAACGGGCGGTCAGGCGGGCGCTGGTCTGCGCCGCCGAAGCCTTGGGCGTGCTGCTCTGCGCCGTATCCCTGTTTTTTTCCTTCCGGGGCAAGCTGGTTTTGTCCCCCGCCTTCTGCGGCCTGTATTTGATTTACGTGTCCATGGCGGACGGGAGCCGCTGCACGGCCCGGTACGTGACCGCCCTGATCGCCCGGCGGCAGAAGATCGAGAACCGCGCGGTGCTGCCGGTGGAAGCCGTGGCCGCCGGGGCAAACATGCCCGTGGGCGCGCTGCTGCGCAGGCTCAGCCCCGGCAAGTATCATATCGTGCTGGTGCTTTCCCCGGACGGCCTGACCCGGCGGGGGGTGATCGGGGAAAAGGCGCTGTGCGAAGCGGCCCTGTCCAGCCCCGGCGCGCTCTTGGGCGACGTGGCGGCAAAAAAATAAGAACCTGGCGCGGAAAACCAGGTTCTTTTATTTTTCGTTTCGGTGAAAGACGAAGAACATGCCCATGCTGGCCGCGCCCACGTCCTTGTGGGCGAGGGCGATCAGGCCGGGCTGGAGGATCTCGACTTTCTTGCCCCCGGTGTAGCCCGCATAATCCGTGCGGCACAGGGGATCCAGGATATACAGCCGCTGGCTGTCCACGTGAGCCAGAAGCACGTAGTGCCCCGTATTGGTCAGCGCGCCGCCCTTGGAGGCGTGGCCCACCACCGTATCGCCGCTTTGCAGCGCCCGGAGGGCCTCGTCATAGCTCGCCGTGGCCGTGACCGTAATGCCGTAGACCTTGGCGATCTCGTACAAAAAGCCCGTGCCCGTGCCCTTGGCGTTTCCCCGGCTGTAAGCGCCCGCCGTATTGTTGCCCGTGGCGAAATCCCCGAACACCAGGGGCAGGAAGCGGGCGAAATCCCGCTGGGTGGTGAGTACATACCGGGCGTGGCGGTACCTGCACCGGGCCTTGTTCAGGGAGCAGGAGCAGAGGGAGTATTCCTGCTTGGCCGCGGACGCGATGCGGGGCAATTCCTCCTCGGGCAGCAGGTTGGCTACCGCCATGGCCCCGGCGGTAGGCCCGCAGCCCCCGTCCCGGAAAGGCCGGGCGGCGGCGCCCTCCGCCCGCTCGTAGGTCAGCGCCCCCCAGAGGGGATCGTTCTGCGCGTAGTAGCGCATGATGCCCTTGCCCGGCACCTCCACCAGGCCGGAATACGTTTCCGGCTGGGTGAAATAGGCTTCCGTCAGGGTCATATCGTCAGCAAAAGAAGCATGCGCGCCCATCATCAGAACAACGCACATGCAAAGGAGCATTCCCGCCGCTCTGACGATGAATCCGCGCATGCTTCTTCCCTTTCGCGCCGACGAACAGAAAAGGAGAATTATTCTTCTTCCTCTTCCTCGGGCAGTTCCGCGTTGTGGTACACTTCGGTCACGTCGTCGTTATCGTCCAACATATCCAGCAGCTTCTGCACCTTGTTCAGGGTGTCCTCGTCAGGCAGGGCCACCGTGTTCTGGGGGATCATCTGCTTATCGGCGGAAATGAAAGCGTAGCCCGCTTTTTCCAGCGCTTCCCGAACGGAGGAGAAGTCGTTGGGCGCGGTGTAGATTTCAAACACGTCGTCCAGCACCTTCATGTCTTCCGCGCCGGCGTCCAGCACGGTCATCATCATTTCGTCCTCGTCCATGCCGGGTTCCCGCTCGATCACGATCACGCCCTTATGGTCGAACATATAGCTCACGCTGCCAGGGGTGCCCAGGGAGCCGCCGTTTTTATCGAAAATATGGCGCATGTCGCTGGAGGTGCGGTTGCGGTTGTCGGTCACGATCTGGGCAATGATCGCCACGCCGCCGGGGGCGTAGCCTTCATAGGTGATTTCTTCGTAGGTCGCGCCCGTGCCTTCGCCCGCGGCCTTCTTGATGCTGCGCTGGATGTTGTCGTTGGGCATATTGTTGGCCTTGGCCTTGGCGATGATATCCTTCAATTTGCTGTTGGATTCGGGATTGGCCCCGCCCTCCCGCACAGCGATAGCGATTTCACGACCGATCTTGGTGAAAATCTTGCCGCGGGCGGCGTCGGTCTTGCCCTTTTTCGCCTGAATATTGTGCCATTTGGAATGTCCGGACATGGAAATTACCTCCCCATAGGAATATAAAATCGGAATTAACGGCTTATTATAGCATAACTTTTCCCATCCGTCAAACCCCGAATCCGCAAAGAAATCTTTTCCGCGCCCCCTTGACAAGGAGACGACATGGGGATAAAATAACAGTTGTTAAATATCATTAGTTATCTTACGACTTGCAAGGAAGGACGGTGCGTTATGCCGCCGAAGGTGAAGTTTCAGAAGGAAGAAATCGTTCAGGCCGCGCTGAACGTAGCCAGGAAGCAAGGGATGGACGCGGTGACGGCCCGGGAGGTAGCCAAGGAGTTAGGCGTATCCGTGGGGCCGATATTCACCTGGTTCGATACCATGGAGCAGCTCAAAGGGGAGGTGTACGCCCTGGCGAAGACCCGCTACCGGGAGCAGATTCTGCGGGGGCTGGACGAACCCATTCCTTTTTTGGGCGTGTGGCGGCATTATTTGGCCTTTGCCCGGCAAGAGCCGGAATTGTACCGGCTGCTGTTCCTCACCCGCCCGAATAACGTTTCCGGCGCCGGCGGGGCCATGGAAATTCTGTGCTTTTCCCAGGAGCTGGCGCGGCCTTCCATCATGCGGATCTACAACATGGACGAAAGCACCGCCGACAAGTTTTTCCGCAATATCTGGCTGGCGGCGTTCAGCTTCGCCACCCTGATCGTGACGGACGACTGCCCCTATACGGATGAAGAAATCCTCGCCATTGGCACCGAAATCAGCCTGGCCCTCTGCAAAGCCTACAAGGAAGTGCCCGGTCTGGCGGAAGGAAAGTTCGACCGGGATGCCATCTTTCGGGAACTGGTGAAAAAGTAAGGAGAAAACAAAGCGCATGGAATACTCGAAAACGATTCGATTGAAGGACGGAAGGACCTGCGTCCTTCGCAACGGCACGGCGCGGGACGGAGCTGCCGTGTACGAAAACTTTAACCTGACCCACGGGCAGACGGATTTTCTGCTTTCCTACCCGGAGGAAAACAGCATGACGGCAGAGCAGGAAGCCCAATTCTTACAGAAAAAGACGGAAAGCCAACGGGAAATCGAGCTGGCGGCGGAAATCGACGGCCAAATCGTGGGCACCGCCGGGATCGAGCAGGTGGGCGCGAAGGAAAAGGTGCGCCACCGGGCCGAATTCGGCATCAGCGTGGATCAAAAATACTGGGGCCTGGGCGTTGGCCGAGCGCTGACGGAAGCCTGCATCGCCTGCGCGAAAAAAGCGGGCTATGCCCAGCTGGAATTAAACGCGGTGGCGGAGAACCAAAGGGCCATCAAGCTGTATGAAAGCGCGGGCTTCGTGGAATTCGGGCGCAATCCCCGGGGCTTCCGCTCCCGGCTGACGGGCTGGCAGGAGCTTGTATACATGCGGTTGGAGCTGGACTAAAATGATACAGGAGGGGAAAACGATGAAACGGGAATTGGGCGTCGCCCGGTGCGGTCTGGCCTGCTGCCTGTGCAGCGAAAACGTCCATTGCAGCGGATGCAATGGGGGAGACTGCCCCGATAAAGCCTGGTGTGAAAACAGAAAATGCTCCCTGGAGAAGGGATTGGGGCATTGTTACGATTGCGAAGCGGATTGCCGGAAGGGATTGCTTGCCAAGATCAAGCCCTACGCTTTCACCCTGTTCGTGAAACGGTACGGGGAAAAGGCGCTGCTGGATTGCTTAGAGCGCAACGAAAAAAACGGCGTGGTGTACCATCGGGAAGGGATCATCGGCGATTACGACGATTTTGACGACGTGGAAGCGCTGATCCGCTTCATCCAGACCGGGAGAAAAGAATGAATACCATCGAAACGGAACGGCTGATCCTGCGGCCTTTTCGGGAATCGGATTACGGCGATCTGTTTGAATTCCTGTATCAGCTTCGGGACGACGAATATGAGGGCTATCCGGGAATCACCTGGGAAAATGGGCGGGAGCATTTGAAATACCGCCTGAACTCCGAAGAATTCTATGCCATCGAACTGAAGGAAACCGGCAAGGTGATCGGTAACATTTCCTGCATGAGCCGGGATTTTGAGGCAAAAGAAGTGGGCTATATCCTCCATGCCGATTATCAGCGAAAGGGCTATGCCGCCGAGGCGCTGGCCGCTGTGATCCGATATGCTTTCAGCGCGGGCGCCCACCGCGTATACGCGGAATGCGACCCCCAAAACGAGCGCTCCTGGCGGCTGCTGGAAAAGGTGGGCATGGCGCGGGAAGCCCATTTCCGGCAGAACATCTATTTCCATAAGGACGGCGCGGGAAACCCTCGATGGAAGGACACCTACGTATACGCCAAGCTGAATGACCGATAGGGAGAAATCAGGATATGAAGCTAAAGCATTTGGGCATTTTCGGTATTATCAGTCTTTTGTCTTATACCGCCATGGTAGTGTTTTCTCCCCTGGCCTATCCGGGGTACGACTGGCTGACCATGGCGGTGAGCGATTTGAGCGCGGTGGGCGCGCCGTCGGCGGCTTTGGCGGAGCAATTGAACGCCCTGTTCGGCCCCTGCGCGGTGGTTTCCATCATGGCGGTGTGTGTGGGAGCCGCCGGGTGCAAATCCAGGCTGCTGAAAATGGGGATCGGCTTTTTCGCCGCCATGGAGTGGGTCACCAATATTGGGTACAGGCTGTTTCCCTGGGTGCAGGACGCGGAGGCTTCCTCCTTCCAGAACGTGATGCACCTCATCGTTACCGCCCTGGTGGTGCTGTTTTCCATCGTTTCCCTGGTTCTCATCGCCATGGGGGGACGAAAGGAACCCATGCGTTCTTTAAGCGTTTGGGCCTTGGTGTGCCTGGGCGCTATGATGTTAGGCGCTGTGGGAACAGGCGTCATGCCCAAGTCGGTGTTCGGCCTGTTTGAACGGTTCAGTACCTTTTCGGCGGTGATCTTCAACGCGGTCTTGGGAGTTTATCTTTTGAAGGAAAAGTTTCCCGGACAGAAAAAACAAAGCTGAGGAAATGAATATGAATCAATTGATCTCAAAAATCGGGGCGGGCATCGTGACGGTGACGGTGTTTCTGTTCGCGGTGTGCCTGGCGGTGGATTTTACTTTCGGCTCCTATTTCGTGTGCATGTTCCTGCCCATGGGCTATATCATGATGGCGGCGGGTCTGCATCATGAAAGCGAAAAAGACAGGCGGGTGGCGGCGAATATCGGCATGGTGTTTTCCGCGATTTACGCGGTATTGATCCTGCTGGTGTATTTCGCCCAAACCACCACCGTGCGATTGGAAAATCTGAACGAACAGGCAGGAAGCATCCTGGATTTCAGGCGCGGGGGCCTCATCTTCAATTACGATCTGTTGGGCTATGGCATGATGGCCCTGTCCACCTTCTTCATGGGCCTTTCCATGAAGGCGGAAAGCAAGTCGGACAAATGGCTGAAGGCCCTGATGATGATCCACGGGGTGTTCTTCGTCGGATGCTTCCTCATGCCCATGACGGGCCTGTTCAGCTCCATGGCGGACGGGGCAACCAGCAAGGATGGCGTGATGGCGCTGATCGGCTGGTGCGCCTACTTCCTGCCCATTGGCGTCTTAGCATACAAACATTTTTCCAAATAAGAGAGGGGATAACACAATGAAGATTCTGGTTTTGAACGGCAGTCCCAAGAAAGAACAGAGCGACACGATGCATATCACCCGGGCCTTTTTGGAGGGCATGAAGGAAGTTTCGCCCCAGGAGGTGAGCATCGTTCACGCCGTCGAAAAGAACATTGCATACTGCACCGGGTGCTTTGCCTGCAAGCTCAACGGCGGAACCTGCGTCCATGACGACGACATGGGGGCCATTTTGGAAGCAATGCTGGACAGCGATTTGCTTTTGTTCAGCTTCCCCCTGTACTGCTACGGCATGCCCGCGCCCCTGAAAGCTCTCCTGGACCGCACCATGCCCCTGTCCAGCTTAGCCATGCGGAAGGTGGGCGACCGGTACGAGCATGTGGGCCAGGCGGATTTTTCCCGGCTGCATTACATGATGATCTGCGGCTGCGGGTTCCCCAACAGCCAGCACAATTTCGAGCCCGCCGTGGCCCAGTTCAAGCAGTGCTTCCCCTGCAATCACACCATCATCACCGTGCCGGAAAGCCCCATGTTCAACGCGCCGGAAGCGGATATCGTCACCAAGCCCCGCCTGGAGCTGGTGAAGCAGGCCGGGAAGCAGTACGCCCAAACGGGAACCATTGACGAAGCATTGCTTGCGGAAATCAATTCCCCCATGATCCCGGAAGAGGTTTATGCGAATATTGTGAATGGGAATGTGCAGCATGCGAAAGAAAATTGAAATCAGCGGCATCCCCGCCATCCTGTGGGGGGAGCCGTCGGACAGGCTGTACCTGTACGTACACGGGAAGCTGAGCAGCAAGGAGGCGGCGGAGTCCTTCGCGCCCATCGCCGCCGAAAAGGGTTATCAGACCCTGAGCTTTGATTTGGCCCAGCACGGGGAAAGAAAAGACGACGCGAAGCTGGACGTATTCAGCGGCGTCCGCGACCTGAACGCCATGGCGGATTACGCCTTTGCCCGGTGGAAGCGCGTTTCCCTGTACGCGTGCAGCATCGGCGCGTACTTCTCCCTGCAAGCCTATGGGGACAGGCCCTTTGAAAAAGCCCTGTTCCAGTCGCCCATCGCCGATATGGGCTATCTGGTGGGGAAGATGATGGAGTGGTTCAGCGTCACCCCGGACGAACTGCAAGAAAAGGGCGTGATCGACACGCCCGTGGATCCTCTGCGCTGGGACTATTACCAGTACATCCAAGCCCATCCCGTGGAAAAATGGCCCATCCCCACCGCCATCCTGTACGGCGGGAAGGACAATCTGCAATCCCCGGAGGTCATGGAAGCGTTTGCCCGGCGCTTCAACGGCAAACTCACCGTTTCCCCGGACAGCGAGCATCCTTTTATGGGGCCGGGCGACGGAAAAACCGTGGAAAACTGGCTGCGGGAAAACATCTGAAACGGAGGAAAAAACCTTATGCGGAAAAAAACACTTTGGGCGCTTCTCATTCTTGTTCTTGTGGTGCTGGGAATCGCCGCCTGGTTCTTATACAAACAGCCCCCCGTGAAGTTTGACGGCGAACGGACTGTCAGCGCGGCCCCCGCGTCCTTTTCTCTGCGGTTCAATGTTCTGAACACCGAGGAAGCCCAGACCTTGTCTCTGCGAGCGGGGGAAAATCTGACTGTTTCCTGGCTGATCGAAAGCGGCAGCGTCGATCTTTTGATCGCCATGGCGGGCGAAGAACCCCTGTATCAGGCCAATGGCCGGGGGAAGGGGGACGCCGCCGCCTTTGACCTGACCGTTCCCAAATCCGGAGATTACACGATCACCGTCACGGGCAAAAACGCCAAGGGATGGCTGAATTTTACAGCAACGGAGGAGCATTGAACATGATCAAAACAGTGGGCGTCGTCAGCCTGTCCAGCGGCATCATCGGCGAGCCGTTCGTGCGGCATGAACTGGACGTCGGGGTGCGCAGGCTGGAAAGCATGGGGCTGACGGTAAAATTTCTGCCCCATGCCCTGAAAGGGCTGGACTACATCAAGGAACACCCGGAAAAGCGGGCGGAGGATTTGCTCGAAGCGTTCTCCGATCCCCAAATTGATATGATCCTCTGCGCCATCGGCGGGGACGACACGTACCGGCTGCTGCCGTATCTGTTCGATCACGTCGAACTGCAAAGCGCCGTCTGCGAAAAGGTGTTTTTGGGGTTCTCCGATACCACCATCAACCATTTCATGCTGCACAAGGTGGGCCTTCGCACTTTTTACGGCCAGAGCTTCCTGGCCGACCTGTGCGAATTGGGGCCGGACATGCCGCCCTACAGCCGGGGATATTTTGAGGAGCTGATCGCTACCGGCGGCATCCGGGAGATTCGCCCCAGCGATACGTGGTATGAGGAAAGAAAGAGCTTCGATCCCTCCCAGGTGGGCGTGCCGCTCACCGGGCACGAGGATTGCGGCTTTGTACTGCTCCAGGGGCCGCCCGTGTTCTCCGGCAAAATTTTGGGCGGCTGCATTGATTCCCTGCACGACTTCTGGGATGGGGAGCGCTACGCGGATATGCCCGTCCTGTGCCAGAAATACCGTCTGTTCCCCGACGGGGCGGAATGGCGGGGACGCATCCTCCTGCTGGAAAGCAGCGAAGAAAAAATGCCCCCGGCGGCATACCGGAGGGCGCTGGAATATCTCAAAAAAGCCGGGGTGTTCGACGCTGTTTCCGGCGTTCTCATCGGCAAGCCCATGGATCGCACATACGAGCGGGAATACTGGCAGCTCCTGCGGGAAGTGATCGCAAAGCCCGATCTTCCCATCCTGTGCAATATCAACATCGGCCACGCCCAGCCCCGCTGCATCATGCCCTTCGGCGTGGAGGCCATGGTGGACGCGGAAAAGCAGACGATCTTGTTTGATTCCTGATTCCTTGCAATAAAATGATACAAGTACTCAGGCTTCCAAACGTTTTTTCAAGAACTGGCCGATCTGCCGGTTAGCCGCCTTGCTTTCCTCGAAGCCGAAAGCCTGGAACACGTGGCACATGCCCTCCCAGCGCACCAGCTGGGCCTCCGCGCCGTCCCGAAGCAGGGCGCGGGCCAGCATTTCGGAATCGCTTAAAAGGATCTCCCGGGTGCCGCAATGGATCAGCACCGGGGGAAACCCGGCAAAATTGGCATAGACGGGGGAAATGTCCGCGTCCCGGAGCCTATCTTCGCTGCCCGCGAAGGCCACGGCGCTTTTCAGCAGGTCATCCTTGTCCAGGGTGGCGTCCACCCCCGAAAGGGCCGTATAGCTTTCGCCCGTCTGGGCCAGATCCACCCAGGGCGAGAGCAGGGCGATGGCGGCGGGCATTTCCTCCCCCGCGTCCCGCAGGCGCAGGGCCAGGGCCAGGGCCAAATTGCCCCCGGCGCTTTCTCCCACAAAGGCGATTTTCCGGGGCGAAATCCCCGCGCTTGTCAAATACCGGTACGCCCGAAGCGCGTCCTCCAATTGAGCGGGATAGGGATGCTGGGGGGCCAGCCGATAGGAAAAAGTCAGCGCCCGCACGCCCGCGGCGGCGCAGATGGGGGAGATGAGGGTGCGGCACTGCAAAAGCCCGCCGGACACGTAGGCCCCGCCGTGCATATGCAGAATCGCCGCCTCGGGGATTTCCACTTTATCCGGCGTCACCATCACGGCGGGCATATCCAGCCCGTCCACGGCGGCGCCCGTGGTGCCGCGCACGTGCAGCCGGGCCACCGCCCCGGCGGGGGCGTCCACCTTCATGAGCCAGCCGTTGCCGATGCCGCTGGCCATTTTTTTATGCGCCTGAATCATATCCAGCATATCCTGGCTGCGCTTGCTGGGCATAAGAATCCCCCTTTATGAGAAAAGCGGCGGAAGCAGGTCCGCCGCGATACCAGATGGGTTCGAGGTTGGAAGTAAAGAGGTAGGAGGTAGAAAGTAGGAGGTAGGAGGTTTTATCTTGTCTGACAACGGCGAGATGACATAAACGGTGCTTTTTTCAAGCAATATAAACCTCCTACTTCCTACCTCCTACTTCCTACCTTTTATCTCAACACATCTGGCACCATTGAACAGTTAATGATCCATCCGGGTGTAGTTGGGCGCTTCCTTGGTGATGAAAATATCGTGGGGATGGCTTTCCACCAGGCCCGCGCCGGTGATGCGGATGAATTCGCCTTCCCTGCGCAGGTCCTCGATGGTGGGGGTTCCGCAGTAGCCCATGGAGGAACGCAGGCCGCCCATGAGCTGGAACACTGTGTCGGCCAGCACGCCCTTGTAAGGCACGCGGCCTTCCACGCCTTCGGGCACCAGCTTTTTGGCGTCTTCCTGGAAATAGCGGTCCTTGCTGCCGTTGGCCATGGCGGCCAGGGAACCCATGCCGCGATAGGTCTTGAAGGAACGGCCCTGGTAGATTTCCATTTCGCCGGGGGCTTCCTCCGTACCGGCGAACAGGCTGCCCAGCATCACGGCTTTGGCCCCCGCGGCGATGGCTTTGGCGATGTCGCCGCTGTACTTGATGCCGCCGTCGGAAATGACGGGGATGTTGTATTTATCCGCTTCCTCGGCGCAGTCCGCCACGGCGGTGATCTGGGGCACGCCGATGCCCGCCACCACGCGGGTGGTGCAGATGGAGCCGGGGCCGATGCCCACCTTCACGCAGTCCACGCCCGCCGCGATCAAATCGTGGGTGGCGGCGGCGGTAGCCACGTTGCCGGCAAACAGCTGGATATCGGGATACTTGGCGCGAATCTTTTCGATGGTTTTCAGCACGCCCAAGCTGTGGCCGTGGGCCGTGTCGATGGAAATCACGTCCACCTTGGCGTTCACCAGCGCTTCGATGCGCTCCATCACGTCGTGGCTCACGCCCACGGCGGCGGCGCACAGCAGGCGGCCGTGGCCGTCCTTGGCGCTGTTGGGATATTTGGTGGCTTTTTCGATATCTTTAATGGTGATCAGGCCCCGCAGGTTGCCGTTTTCATCCACGATGGGCAGCTTTTCGATGCGGTGTTCGGCCAGGATCGCCTGGGCTTCCTCCAGGGTGGTGCCTTCCCGGGCGGTGATCAGGTTTTTGCTGGTCATTACCTCGCCGATGGGGCGGCTGTCGTCCTTTTCAAAGCGCAGGTCGCGGTTGGTCAGGATGCCCACCAGTTTGGTACCCTCGGTGATGGGCACGCCGCTGATGCGGTACCGGGCCATGAGGGCCTGGGCGTCTGCGATCAGATGCTGGGGAGAAAGGAAGAAGGGATCGGTGATCACGCCGTGTTCGCTGCGCTTCACCTTGTCCACCTGGGAAGCCTGCTCCTCGATGGACATGTTCTTGTGGATCACGCCAAGGCCGCCCTCCCGGGCGATGGCGATGGCCAGCCGGGAATCCGTCACCGTGTCCATGGCGGCGGAAAGCACGGGGATATTCAGCCGGATCTTCGGCGTCAGCTGCACGGCCAGGGACACGTCCTTGGGCAGCACCTCGCTGCGGCGGGGCACCAACAGCACATCGTCAAACGTTAATCCTTCCCGAACGACCTTCTGAAGCATCCAAATACCAACCCCTTCCCAATAATTTTAGCAATTATACCGTACATTCCCGCGCTTTGTCAATCTATGATTCGGCATTTTTCCTACATATGCCGACATGCGCCCGCCCGGCCCATGAGAAAAAATGTGGCTGAAATCTGCGGCGGGTATAGCTTTTTCGACAATTTTGTGATAAGATGCAAAAAGGAGACCTGTTTCCAATAAAGCAACCCTTCTTCCCGCGCGTTCATTCCGTGCCTGTTCGTGCCTGTGGCAGGCAGAAACATTCGAGAGGAGCAAGCGTTATGTCAGAGCAGCCGAAAGTCAAGTTGTTTCGGGAAAAAAGCCTGGAGGCCGTGGAATCCCCGGAATCGCTGAACGATTATCTCCGGGTCACGTCCCCGGGCGTTTGGCTTGTGATGGCGTCGGTCATCGTGCTGTTGATCGGCGGCATTCTGTGGGGCGTTTTCGGGCATATCCGCACCACCGCTGATTTCGCCGTGGCCGTATCCAAGGAAAAAAGCGTATGCTACGTGACCTACGGCCAAATCGACAAGGTGCTGGCCCGGGGCGTGATCAACATCCAGGGGGCGGATTATCCCCTGCGCACGGACGCCGAAATCCCCATGGAATTCATTACCGAAGACGTTTCGCCCCGCATCCTGCTGGCGGGCAAGCTGAACATCGGCGATCCGGTGTTTCAGGTGCCGGTGATCACCGACCTGGACGACGGCTATTACACCGGCGAAGTAGTCACGGAGGATTTGCGGCCCATTTCTCTGCTGCTGCAATAAGGAGGGGAAGCGCGTGTTCGGCAAAGCAAAGGTACCCGCGCCGCTGGAAAAGGGCGTGGCACGTGTTCCCGTGGTCATGCAGATGGAGGCGCTGGAGTGCGGCGCGGCCTCGCTGACCATGATCATGCATTATTACCGCAAATGGATCCCGCTGGAGCAGGCGCGCCTGGACTGCGGCGTATCCATGGACGGCGCCAACGCCAAGAACATCATGGTGGCGGCCCGCAGCTACGGCATGAAGGCCAGCGCCTGGCGGGTGGAGCCGGAGGATCTGCTCAAGGAAGGCCCCTTCCCCTGCATCATTCACTGGGGCTTCAACCATTTCGTGGTGCTGTGCGGCTTCAAGGGCAAGCGCGCCGTACTCAACGACCCCGCCCGGGGCCGTGTGGCGGTGGAATGGGAAGAGTTTGACGAGGAATTCACCGGCATCTGCATCACCTTCGAGCCGGACGAGGGCTTCGTGCCCTCCGGCAAGCCCAAGTCCGTTTTCTCCTACGCCAAGGAACGGCTCAAGGGTTCCGCCGTGGCGGTGGCGTTCGTGATCCTGACCACCACCATTTCTTCCCTCATCGGCATTATCAGCCCCGCCTTCGCCCGCACCTTCCTGGACCGGCTGCTCACCGGCCAGAACCCCGAATGGCTCACCCCCTTTATGGTGCTGTTCGCGGCCCTGATCCTCATCAGCGTGGTGGTCAGCTGGATTTCGGCGGTGTACTCCCTGCGCATCGAGGGCAAAATGACCTCCTACGGCAGCTCGGCTTATTTATGGAAGGTGCTGCGCCTGCCCATGCAGTTTTTTAACCAGCGCCTGTCCGCCGATATCGCCGACCGCCAGGCCACCAACGCCAACATCTCCACCGCCCTGGTGCAGACCTTCGCGCCCCTGGCGCTTCAGGCCCTGATGATGGTGTTCTACCTCGTGGTCATGATCCATTACAGCCCGCTGCTTTCCCTGATCGGCGTGGGCGCGATCCTGCTGAACTTAGGCGTTTCTTCCCTGGTGACGGCCAAGCGCGTGAACATCACCCGCGTGCAGCAGCGCGACGCCGCCAAGCTGTCCTCCGCCACCATGTCCGGCATCAGCATGATCGAAACCATCAAATCCAGCGGCGCGGAAAACGGCTTTTTCAGCCGCTGGGCCGGTTATCAGGCCAGCGTGAACACCCAGGACGTAAAGTTTACCCGGCTCAACCTGCTGCTGGGTTCCCTGCCCTCCGCCATCACCGCCATCGCCAATTTGACGGTGCTGGGCTTAGGCGTGATGCTGGTGGTGCAGGGCCACTTCTCCGTCGGTATGGTGATGGCCTTCCAGAGCTTCCTGGCCGAATTCATGTCTCCCGCCACCTCCCTGATCACCGCCGGACAGTCCATGCAGGAAATGATCACCCAGATGGAGCGCGTGGACGACGTGATGAGCTATAAGGAGGACCCCTCCTTCGCGCCCCATGAAAAAAAGGAAGAATACCAGAAGCTGTCCGGGGCCATCGAGCTGAAAAACGTGACCTTCGGCTATTCCCGCTTAGGCAAGCCCCTGATCACCGATTTTTCCATGACCGTGAAGCCGGGCCAGAAAATCGCCTTCGTGGGCCGCACGGGCTGCGGAAAATCCACCTTAGCCAAGCTGATTTCCGGCCTGAACCGGCCCTGGAGCGGCTCTATCACCTTCGACGGCGTTCCTTTGGAGGATATCGACCGGGACGTGTTCACCGGCTCCATCAGCGTCATCGACCAGGATATCACCCTGTTTGAGGATACCATTTCCCAGAACATCAAAATGTGGGACGATTCCATCGAGGACTTTGAAGTGACCCTGGCGGCGCGCGACGCGGGCATTTACGACGATATCGTCACCCGCGAGGGCGGCTTCGCCCACAAGCTGCTGGATGGCGGACGCGACCTGTCCGGCGGCCAGCGCCAGCGCCTGGAAATCGCCCGCGCTCTGGCCCAGGATCCCACCATCTGCATCATGGACGAAGCCACCTCCGCCCTGGACGCCCGGACGGAGCATGAGGTGATACGCTCCATCAACGACCGCGGGATCACCTGCATCATCATCGCCCACCGGCTTTCCACCATCCGCAGCTGCGACGAGATCATCGTGATGGACAAGGGAAAGATCGTGGAACGCGGCACCCACGACGAGCTGTACGCCAAAGGCGGCATGTACGCGGAATTAGTGACCAGCGAATGATCCCCGGCCTTCCGAACCGTTACCGCCGCCGAAAGGAGAAAAAACCATGGGTTGGTTTGACGAGCAGATAGAATTCCGAAAAAAGCACGAGCGGGAGCTTCTCAGCGATTCCATTGAAAATATCGCCCGTTCCGTTACCGGACGCAAAATCAGCACCGAACTGAAAAATCAGGCGGACATCAGCGACGCCGTATCCGGGCTGCTGAAATACATGGGCGTGAAGGACAGGGAAGTGCCCCCCAACATCAGCGGCCTGCAGGACCGGCTGGATTTCCTTTTGTCCCCCACAGGCATCCTCTACCGCGAGGTGATCCTTTCCAAGGGCTGGCACGCCGACGCCATGGGTCCCATGATCACCTCCTTAAAGGACGGCACGGTGATCCTGTTGCTGCCCGCCGCCACGGGCGGTTATGAGTTCACGGATCCCCACACGGGCAAAAAAACGCGCATCACGGCCCGGGAGGAAAAGGAAATCAGCACGGAAGCGCTGTGCTTCTACCGCCCCCTGCCCACGCGGGAGCTGAAGCTGAAGGATTTGCTGCAGTATATGTGGAACTGCCTCACCATTCACGATCTGATCAGCTTCGGCCTGGCCGCCCTGGCGATCACGCTGGTTGGCATGCTCAGCCCCAAGCTGAATCAGGTACTCATGGGCACGGTGATCGAAGCGGGCAGCATGCAGCTTCTGTACGCGGTCATGTCCTTCCTGTTCTTTGCCACCGTGGGCACCATCCTGCTTTCCATCATCCGCACCATGCTTTTGTCCCGTATCCGCTTTAAGCTGAACGTGAACGTGAGCGCGGCCACCATGATGCGCATTTTGTGCCTGCCGCCCACCTTTTTCAGAAACTACTCCGCGGGCGAATTGAACCAGTATATCACTTATATGGATTCCCTCTGCTCCACCATCGTGGATTCCCTGTTTTCCACCGCCGTCACCGGCGTTTTCTCCCTGGTGTACCTGACCCAGATTTTCGCGTTCGCCCCCAGCCTGGTATGGCCCAGCCTGATCGTCACCCTGCTGACCCTGGGCGTGAGCCTGCTTTCCGCCATGGTGCAGATGCGCATCGACGCGGAAAAGATGAAGTACACCGCTAAGGAGCGCGGCCTGGTCTTTTCTCTCATCAAGGGCATTCAGAAAATCCGTTTAAGCGGTTCTGAAAACCGGGCGTTCTTCAAATGGTCCCAGGCGTACACCAAAAGCGCGGAGCTAACCTTCAATCCCCCCGTGATCATCAAGCTGGGTTCCGTGTTCACCACCCTGATTTCCATGACGGGCACGGCGATCATGTACTATATCGCCGTGAAGAGCAAGGTGAGCGTGGCGGACTACTACGCCTTCAACACGGCCTACGCCTATATTTCCTCCGCCTTCGCTTCCCTCACCGCCGTCACGCTGTCCGTGGCCTCCATCAAGCCCATCATCGGCCTGATCAAGCCGCTGCTGGAGGCTTCGCCCGAGGCCTCCGATACCAAGGAAACCGTCACCCGCCTGTCCGGCGGCATCGAGCTGAACCACGTCACCTTCGGCTACGATCCCGAAAGCAAGCCCCTGTTCAGTGATTTCAACCTGTCCATTTCCCCCCGCCAGTACGTGGCCATCGTGGGCAAAAGCGGCTGCGGCAAATCCACCCTGGTGCGCCTGCTGTTAGGCTTTGAAAAGCCCTCCCGCGGCGTGATCTGCTACGATAAAAAGGATTTGCAGCAGCTGGACGTGCGTTCTGTGCGGCGGCAGATCGGCACGGTGATGCAGGACGGCCGGCTGTTCTCCGGCAGCATCTTTGAAAACATCGTGATCTCCGCCCCCACCCTGAAATTGCAGGACGCCTGGGACGCGGCGGAAATCGCCGGCATCGCCGATGATATCCGAGATATGCCCATGGGCATGAACACCATTTTGCAGGACGGCGGCGGCACCATTTCCGGTGGCCAGCGCCAGCGCCTGATGATCGCCCGGGCCATCGCGCCCAAGCCCCGCATCCTGATCTTCGACGAGGCCACCTCCGCCCTGGACAACATTACCCAGAAGAAGGTTTCCGAGGCGCTGGATAAAATGAAGTGTACCCGTATCGTCATCGCCCACCGGCTGTCCACCATCCGCCACTGCGACCGCATCCTGGTGATCGACGGCGGCAAGATCGCCGAGGACGGCACCTATGAGCAGCTGATCGCCAAAAACGGCATTTTCGCCGAGCTGGTGGAGCGCCAGCGGCTGGACGCCGCGCAGCCCGAGGACTGATTCTCCCTCATGATTTTTTCCCTCCGTCCGGTACGCATCCCCGGGTGGAGGGTTTTTTGTACAATAAAATAATGCCCGCACAATATGTGCATGGACATGAAAGGGGAAACTCTTATGGTTTTCTCGGAAGGGGGGCTGGGAGAACCGCTCTTTGGCCCCCAAAGAGCGGTTCCCCCCAGAAAAACAATCATTCCTTTTAAGCCAACAGTTCGCTTACCAGGGCGGCAATTTGCGCCTTGTTTTCTTCCTTCATGGTGGATTTGAGGGTGACGGTGCTTTCGCAGAGGGCCATATCCTTCATCTGTTCCACATACGCCTTCATGCACTTGGCGGCCATGGGCGCCCAGGAGCCGTTTTCGATGAGGGCGACCTTCCGCTTCTGGAAGGCCTTGGCTTTCAGGTGCAGCAAGAAGTCTTCCATCTTGGGGAAGAAGTTGCCGTCGTAGGTGGAGCAGGCCAGGAGCAGCTTATCGTATTTGAAGGCTTCCGCAAGGGCGAAGGACATATCGTCCCGGGCCAGATCGACCACGGTGACCTTTACGCCCTGTTCTTTGATCAGCTCCGCCGCCAGCTTGGCCGCCTTGGCGGTATTGCCGTGGAGGGAACCGTAAGCCACCAGCACGCCCGCTTCCTCGGGGACGTAGCTGCTCCAGGTCTGGTATTTGCTCACATATTCGGATAAATCGCCGGTGAGCGCGGGGCCGTGGAGGGGACAAATAGCCGCGATATCCAGCGCCGCCGCTTTTTTCAGCAGGGTGGTAACGGGGGAGCCGTATTTGCCCACGATGTTGAAATAGTAGCGCCGGGCTTCGGGCAGCCAGGGATCGGTGGCCGGATTGCCGAAGGTGCCGAAGGCGTCGGCGGAGAACAGCACCTTTTCGCTGCTCTCATAGGAAAGCATCACCTCGGGCCAGTGTACCATGGGCGCGGTGATGAACTTGAGGGTGTGCGCGCCCAAATTCAGGGTATCGTTTTCCTTTACGGCCACGGCGCGGGAAGCCAAGGAGGCGTCCACGAACTGGGGCAGCATGGAAAGGGCCTTCGCGGTCATGACCAGCTTCATTTCGGGGTACTTCTCCGCGATGGCCTGAATGCTGCCGCTGTGGTCCGGCTCCAGGTGGGCGATCACCAAATAATCCGGCGCTTTGCCGTTCAGGGCCGCTTCCACGTTGGCCAGCCATTCCCCGGTTTTTCGCGCGTCTACGGAATCCATCACGGCGATTTTTTCATCAAAAATGATGTAGGAATTGTAGGATACGCCCGCGGGGACGGCGTACTGCCCCTCAAACAGATCCAGGTCCCCATCGTACACTCCAACATATTGAATGGTATCGGAAATCTTCATGTATTGCCGTCCTCCTTCGTCTTTCCGCCTGGCTTTT
Organism: uncultured Christensenellaceae bacterium; assembly: GCA_905234985.1. GTDB lineage: Bacteria > Bacillota > Clostridia > Christensenellales > Aristaeellaceae > RUG563. The sequence continues at coordinate 1,538 of CAJOJQ010000015.1, read as the reverse complement.
CCGCCAAACAGAAAAAGTATATCACATTTGGGAGAAAAAGAGAAGTATTTTTCAATATGCGAATGATATTTTTTGATCTATGAAAAAAGTTCGGAAATTCGGCGGGAAAATCGAAAATATTCCGTTATTTTGATTGCACAGTTCATTTTTTTATGCGATAATAACGAGGCAACCGGCCCGAAGGGCGGTTGGCCGTCCTGCCGACTTCCGAAGGGAAAGGCGGCAGGCGTTAAGGGATAATGATTAGGAAAACCGAAGGTTTTCCGGGTCGCCGGGCAAGCGAGCGAAGCGAGTTGCGCAGCACGGCGACAATCATGGTATAATAAAACCGCTTCAAGGGAAGGATCCCGCGAAGGACACAGCCGACGCATCCAAAGGAGGATTACGCAATGCAGAATAACGTACGCCCCGAAACCATGGAACGGATCACCACCCCCGCCCTGGCCCAGGCCTTCATTCAGGAACAGCTGGCCGCCATCAAAGCCCAGGTAGGGGATAAGAAGGTGCTGCTGGCCCTGTCCGGCGGCGTGGATTCCTCCGTTGTGGCCGCCCTGCTCATCAAGGCCATCGGCCGGAACCTGGTCTGCGTTCACGTGAACCACGGCCTGCTCCGCAAGGGCGAACCCGAGCAGGTGATCCAGGTGTTCCGCAACGAAATGAACGCCAACCTGATCTATGTGGACGCGGTGGATCGGTTTCTGGACAAGCTGGCGGGCGTCAGCGATCCCGAACAGAAGCGCAAGATCATCGGCGCGGAATTCATTCGCGTGTTCGAGGAAGAAGCCCGCAAGCAGGAAGGCATCGAATTCTTAGCCCAGGGCACTATTTATCCCGACATTCTGGAAAGCGGCCCCGTCAAGGCCCATCATAACGTGGGAGGCCTGCCCGAAGACCTGAAATTTGAACTGGTTGAGCCGTTGAAATTCCTGTTCAAGGACGAAGTGCGCGTGGTGGGTCATGAGTTAGGCCTGCCGGACGGCATGGTGTACCGTCAGCCCTTCCCCGGCCCCGGCCTGGGCGTGCGCTGCGTGGGCGCTATCACCCGGGACCGCCTGGAAGCCGTTCGCGAAAGCGACGCCATCCTGCGGGAAGAGTTCAAAAAGAACGGCTTAGAGGGCAAGGTCTGGCAGTATTTCACCATCGTGCCCGATTTCAAAACCGTAGGCGTCAAGGACAATAAGCGCTGCTTCGAGTGGCCCGTGGTTCTCCGCGCCGTCAATACCCGCGACGCCATGACCGCCACTGTCGAAGACGTCCCCTTCGCCCTCCTCCAGCACATCACCCAGCGCATCACCGCCGAAGTCCCCGGCGTCAACCGCGTCCTGTTCGATTTAACGCCCAAGCCCACCGGAACCATCGAATGGGAATGATGATTTCTTAACTTCCTCATCCTCGGATCGGTTGATTTTCAATCGCTTCCGGGGATGTTTTCTTTTCCCTGGCTACAAATTGGCTACATTTTTTCGCTTTTTTTGTAGCCAGCACTGTCCGAGCTTTTCGGGTCGATCGTCTCGTTCAGTATTCTGGCCACTTCCTGC
>CAJOJQ010000014.1 GCA_905234985.1 uncultured Christensenellaceae bacterium | reverse complement strand
GTCCCATGGTGTATAGCCCCACCCCAATTTCAGGTCCGTTGGGGTGGGGTTGGGGTGGAAGGCCGCCAAAAAGAAGCAGAACCCTTGAAAAATCAAGGGTTCTGTGGTGCGGGAAACAGGACTTGAACCTGCAAGTACGTACGTACACATGAACCTGAATCATGCGCGTCTGCCAATTCCGCCATTCCCGCATGTGATGGTGGGCAGGGGTGGATTCGAACCACCGAAGTCGGTGACGGCAGATTTACAGTCTGCTCCCTTTGGCCACTCGGGAACCTACCCATAAATGAACTTGTGATGATCCACCCCAGAACCTCTGGGAAGAGAGCTGGTGAAGGGACTTGAACCCGCAACCTGCTGATTACAAATCAGCTGCTCTGCCAATTGAGCTACACCAGCATCACCCAAATGGGAGAGAAATGGCGACCCGGAAGGGACTCGAACCCTCGACCTCCAGCGTGACAGGCTGGCATTCTAAACCGACTGAACTACCGGGCCATAATGGTGGGCCTTCAGGGACTTGAACCCCGGACCGATCGGTTATGAGCCGACTGCTCTGACCAACTGAGCTAAAGGCCCTTGGGGATTCCCCCGAAAAACCGGAGCGCCGGATGGAGGAGAAAAGGATGACCCTGCCGGGATTCGAACCCGAGTTACCGCCGTGAAAGGGCGGTGTCTTAGGCCACTTGACCACAGGGCCGCATCGCACACCCTTCGCCGGCCGGGATTGGTCGGGGTGAAGGGATTTGAACCCCCGACGTCCTGCTCCCAAAGCAGGCGCGCTACCAGACTGCGCTACACCCCGAAGGTTTCTTCGCTTCTCACAAGCGACTTTTACATTATATTCATAGGCCGGGGTTTTGTCAATAGCTTTTTTTCATTTTTTCAAATTTTTTTGCGTTTTTTTGTTTTTTTGCGTGGCTTCCGCCGCTTTTTCTTTTTTTTGGAAAAGAACTTGCCGCGATCTTTTTTTTCCTGTATAATAGGATTGAAATTTTGAAGTTATTCCCGGGAATATAAAGGATTTTCTTTCCGGCGTCCACAGCCGCCCGCATAGAGAGGACAATCGCTGTATGAAGAACCCGTTCAAAAAGCTTCGGCCTGCCAAGCTGTCCACAAAAATCATTCTGCTGGTGGAGATCATCGCCATTCTCTCCGGCAGCGTGTTTTGCGTGGTTTCCATTATCAACAGCAGGCTCGGCATCAAGAAATCCATTCAGCAGCGCATGCTGGACATCGCCAACTGCGCCGCCGGTTCCATCAACGGCGACGCCTTGGGCGCGCTGAAAGCGGAGGACAAAGATACGCCGGAATACCGGCAGATTTACAACACCCTGGATGTATTTCGGAACAACACGGAGCTGGAATACGTTTACAGCGTGAGAGCCGAAAAGGATGGGCGCTTCATCTTTACCGTGGACACGGACCCGGTGGATCCCGGCGAATTCGGCGAGGAAGTGAAATATACGGAAGCCCTCGCCCGCGCCAGCAAGGGCACGGCGGCGGTGGACGAAACGCCCTATACCGACGCCTGGGGCACCTTTTACAGCGCGTACAGCCCGGTATTTGATTCCTCCGGCAAGGTGGCGGGCATCATCGCCGCCGATTTCGCCTCCGCATGGTTCGAGGCCCAGCTTTCGGAGCGCACCGGCTCCACCATTTTAAGCGCCGTCGCCATCATGCTCACCACCGTGCTGATCGCGGCCGTCATGTCCCTGGTCACGGTGCGGCCCTTTATCCTGCGCCAGGAGCAGCTTTCCCAGGAGGTGGAGAAGAAAGCCGCCGAAAATAAGCAGCTCTCTTTGCAGGTCGTCCGTTCCCTGGTGGACGCCATCGACGCCAAGGACGTGTATACTAAAAACCATTCCTCCCGCGTGAGCCAGTACGCCGTCAGGATCACGGAAGCCATCGGATGGAAGGAAGACAAGATCAACGATTTACGGTACGCCGCCCTGCTGCACGACATCGGCAAAATCGGCGTGCCCGATTCCATTCTGAGCAATCCCAACCCGCTGTCGGAGGTGGAATACGATATCATCAAATCCCATACCACCATCGGCGGGGACATCTTAAAGAGCAAAAGCATTATCAAAACAGCCGAGACCGTGGCAAGAAGCCACCACGAACGCTACGACGGCACAGGCTACCCCCGCGGGCTAAAGGGAGAGGAAATATCCGAGGAGGCCCGCATCGTAACCATCGCGGACGCTTTCGATTCCATGAATTCCCGCCGCGCGTACAGAAGGGCGTGCGATCCGGCATACGTCCGGAAGGAATTGATCGAGGGCCGGGGAACCCAGTTCGATCCCCATTTTGTGGACGTGTTCGTCGGCCTGTGGGACGAGGGCAAGCTGGACGATATCATCAAGCAGGACGCGCAGGAGGACTCGGGGGGCCTGGAAGCGTCCTCCGCCCTGCTGCAGGAGGTCATGGAGAAATTTGTCACCCAGGGCGTGACGGACGATTACGACGTGACCACCGGGGTCATGGGCAGGGGCGCCGGGGAAGCGGCCATCGTTCAGGCCATGAAAGAAGGCGGTGGGTGTCTGGCGTTTTTGGATCTGGACAACCTGAAAAGGATCAACGATATCTACGGCCATAAGGCCGGAGACCGGGCGCTGCGCTGCGTGGGCGAGGCGCTGACGGCCAACGGCCAAAACAGCGTTTGCTGCCGCCTGGGCGGGGACGAATTCCTTTGCTTCATGAAGGGCGTGACCCAGGAAGAAGCGGAAGCCGGCATGAAAAAGATCATCGCCGATTTTGAGTAAAAGAAAAACGCCGACGCCGAAACCTCCATGGCCACCATTTCCGCCGGGCTGGTGATGTGCGAACCCGCTGATACCTATATGAAAACCTATAACCGGGCGGATCGGGCGCTGTACCATGTGAAGCAGAACGGCAAAAACGGCTATCAGTTCTACAGCCCGGATTCCGAAATCTTCCGCAGCGAAACGGTGGACGTGAACCGCATCGTCACCGGCATCCGTACCAGCGGCAGCTATCACGGGGCCATGGACGTGGAATACAGGCAGTTCGCCACCCTGTACGAATTTATTGAAAACATCAAAAAGCGGTTCTCCCATCCCTTCAAGCTCATCATGATTACCCTGGAAACGGACGCGAACGAACCCCCGCTGCCCGAAGAGCTGGAAAAAGCCATGTATTACATGGAGCAATCCATACAGCAGACCATCCGCAACGTGGACGTGCTCACCCGCTACAGCCGCCAGCAGTTCCTGATCATCCTGCTGGGTTCCAACACGGAGGGCGTGCAGATCGCCGTGGACCGTATTTTCCGGGGTTATTACAAAATGTGCGGCAGCGGCGCGTTCTCCCCGTCCTACGCGGTGGCGGAAGTGGACGCATGAGCGTCAAAAAGAACGAAAAATCGCCGGAGGCTTCATGCAGCTTCCGGCGTTCGTTTTTCTTGGGGCTTATCCGTGCAGCGCCACCACCAAAATGGCGGTGCCGCCCCGATAGCGGGCGGCGGACACCTGGCGCAGGTAGATATTCAGGGGGCCTTCTTCTTCGGTGGAAACGCTGTAATTGATCCAGCCCTCCGTTTCAGCGCAGCGGATCACGGCGGCCAGGAATTGCTTGGGCGGGTTATTGTTCAACAGCCGGATCCGGGGCTGTTCTTCATCGTCGGAAGGCAGCGCGCCGAAGTTTTTCAGCATTTGCATGAAGCGGGCGTTGCCCCGCAGGCAGTTCAAACGCCCCTCCCGAAGCTCCAGCACCCCGGCGGGCACCCCGCTGTCCGCCCACGCCTCGGCCATATCGCCGCTGTGGGCCAAGGGTTCGTTCAAATCAATACGGCCCACCGGCTCGTAGTAGGAGGCGGCCTCCGGATCCTCGAAGGTGAGGCCCGCCTTGCGCTGGGCGCGGTCCACGATATAATCGAAGGAATTGGGGCGGTTGAACAGATAGCCCTGAATTTTTTCACAGCCCAAGGCTTGAAGCACCTGAAAATGCTCCCAGGTTTCCACGCCCTCGATCAGGGTGGCGATGCCCATGCGCCGGGCCATATCAATGATATCGGAAATGATGATATAGTTTTTGCCCGACGTGGAAAAATTCTTCATGAACTGCATATCAATCTTGATCAGGTCGAAATCCAGCTCCTGGAGCAGGTTCAGGGTGGAATACTCGCTGCCGAAATCGTCCATCCACACGTCGAACCCGCCGTTGCGGAACCGCGCCACCTCGCGCTTGAGCAATTCCTGGTTTTCGATAAAGGCCGATTCGGTGATTTCGATTTTCAGCAGACTGCGGGGGAAGCCGGAATCATCCACCTGCTTCATGATTTCATACACCATATCGCACTTTTCAAAATCCCGCCGGGACAGGTTCACCGAGACGGGCACGATGGGCACGCCCAGCTCCCGCCTGCGCTGAAAGTCCTTTAGCACCTGGCTCACCACGTTCAGGTTCACCTTGTACATCAGGCCGTTTTCCTCCAGGGTATGGATGAAGCGGTCGGGCATCAGGAAGCCATACTGGGGATCGTCCCAGCGGGACAGGGCTTCTTCGTTGCACACGTGGCCGGTGATGGTGCGGGCAATGGGCTGATAGTACACCTGCAGCCAGCCCTTTTCGATGGCCTCGTCCACGTGGCTGATGATGTATTGGCGGAAACGCAGCTCGGCGTCGATTTTCTGATCGTAGTAACAGAAGGCGGTTTTGCCGTCGGCGGACAGGGTTCCCTGGGCGACGCGCGCCCGATCCAGCAGGGAAATGACGCTTACGCCCTCCTCGCACCGGGCGAACCCGGCGCTGCCGGTCACGGGGAAGCCGGGCTGGTAATCCCGCAGGGACGCGTTGATTTTGCTCATAGCGTCCTCCACCTCGCCCTCGTAGCACAGAATGCCGAACTGCGCGCCGATGATATGGCAGATATAGCGGTTTTTAAAATGCCGCTGCAAAAGCCGCGCCGTTTCCGCGATCAGGGCGTTGCCCTGGGTATAGCCGAAGGCGTCGTTAAAGTCGCGCATCTGCACCAGCTTAAAGCACCCCACCACCGGGTTTCGGTTTTTGTACACCATGCCGCTGCTGATCAGCGCGTCGGATCGGCTGACGAAGTAGCTCATACCCGGCAGGCCGGTGAGCTGGTCGATTTCGGAGGCGTTGGCGTGGGTGAGCATGTTGCTCTGCGCAATGGCCGCCCGCAGGTTTTCCTGGGTGTATTCCGTGCTTAAATCGGCGTTGGCGCCCGTTTTTTTGGCCTTGTGGGTGTTGATATCGGCCAGCTGCACCATTTCCTGAAATTCCTTCGTGGAAGCGGGGGTCCCGACGGCGCAGCCGAAGGCGCAGGTGAGCGACAGCTTTCTGTCCTCCAGGGTGAAATCGTTCAGCGCCTTGCGGCACTGGGCGATCTTTTCCTGGCAGTCCTCCGGCCCCCCATGTACCACGCACAGGAATTCGTCGCCATTATAATGGTAGGTATCCTCCCCGCCGAAGGCGCTCATGAGTACGCCGGTAAAAAAGTCCATGATCTTCAGGCCCGCCTCATGGCCGTAAAAATCGTTATAGAGCATGAAGCGGTCCATATCCGCCAGCAGCACCGTAACGCGCTGCCCCACGTAAGCGCTGGCCCGGCTGGCCAGGGCGTAGCGGTTCAGGCAGCCCGTGCGCTGCTCATGGGCCAAATGGTATTCGCCCTCCATCAGATGCCGCAGGGATTCCATGCGGATGCGCAGGATCACGTTCACCAGGGCCACGGTGGTAAAGTAAAATTCCAGGATATGCACCGCGTCCGTCGCCCACAGGGATTGATCCTTGAAGATCACGCACATGGCCAGGAACGCCGCCACCCATCCGCCGGAAAACAGCGTGAGGCGACCGGGACGGTCCATGATGAACACGGGCAGGGCCACCAGGAACAAAAGCACCGTAATGGCCTGCCGCCCCGGATCCAGCACCGTGCCCAGCAAAATGGCCATCACCATCACCGGGGCTTCCAGAATATACATCAGCCTGGTGGAACGGGGATAATCCAGGGGCAGCAGGAAATTTTCGGCCAGCAGAAAAAGCAGAAAATACATGGACAAAAAAAGGCTGCACACCAGCGCCATGCCAAAGCCCGAGGTCGCGTACTGCGCCGCGGCGTTCATCAGGCTAAGCGGCAGGCCCGCGATCCCCAGCAGATGGATGGCGATGCGGTTTTCCTTGTTGATTTCATCTTTATACCGGTTCCATTCCTCGCCCCGGATGCTGGTGAGGGTACTCAATTTCATAAAAATCACGTCCTTTGCCCGATCAAAACGCTCAAAAACGGTTGGCTTGCGGATGGGCGCTCCGCTTTTGTTCTTCACGGCCCGCCGCGCTGATTTCTAAATTTCATTATAACAAAAATATCGGTAGGAAGCAACTGGAAAACGATCAAAACGCGCGTTTCTGTTCTTTTTCTCCTTTTCTTGCCAGAAACGGCGGATTGCGGTACAATAATGAACAGAAATTCAAGCGGAGGAATCTGTATGCAGTGGACGGAGGGACAGCGGGCGGCTATCGAGGCGCGCAACGGCAGCGTGCTGGTGAGCGCGGCGGCGGGTTCGGGTAAAACGGCGGTGCTGGTGGAACGTGTGCTGTCCCTGCTTCGGGAGGGCGGCCGCATCGACCGCATGCTCATCGTCACCTTCACCCGGGCCGCGGCGGGGGAAATGCGGGAGCGCATCGGCAAAAGGCTCAGCCAGGAGGGGGCGGAAAGCGCCCACCTGCGTTTGCAGGCCATGCGGCTGAACCGGGCGGCCATCTGCACCCTGCACGTATTCTGCATGCGGGTGCTGCGGGAGCATTTTCAGGCCGTGGGGGTGGATCCCCTGGCCCGCATCGGGGACGAGGAAAAGCTGAACGCCCTGCGCCGCCAGGCCCAGGACGAAACGCTGGAAAAGGCCTACGCCGAACCCACGGCGGACGAACAGGCCCTGTTTTCCCAGTTCGAGGACAGCCAGATCACCGCCTTGATGGACGAATTATATGTTTTCCTCATGGCCCAGGCGGATCCCTGGCGCTGGGCGGAGGAACAGTGCGGGTCAGAACGGGCAGGCCTGGACGCCTGGACGCCGCTTTTGCGGGTGCTGTGCTTAGCCCAGCTGGAGGGCGCGGCGGAGCTGCTGCCCGAAATGGAAGCGCTGGTCCATCAGGCCGACGGCCCCGCCCGCTACGCCGCCGCCTACGAGGCGGACCGCGCCATGACGCGGGAGCTGCTGGAGCAAGTGCGGGAGGGCCTGCCCCCCGGCGGCAAAACCAGCTTCGCCCGGTTAAGCACCAAGCGCGCCGCCCCGGAGGAAAACCCCGACGCGGCGGACCGGTTCAAGACCCTGCGGGAGGAATGGAAGGAACGCTTCAGCGCCGCCCGAAAGCCCCTGCCCGATAACCGGTCGCGGGCGGAGGCGGATTTACAGCATACCCTGCCCGCCCTGCGCGCCCTGTGCGGACTGGTCAGGCGCATGGACGAACGCTATTTCCAGCTCAAGCAGCGCCGCAATTACCTGGATTACAACGATTTGGAGCATTTGACCCTGAAAGCCCTGGAAAACGACGGCGTGCGCAATGCCGTGGCGGAGAGCTTCGACGCCCTGTTCATCGACGAATACCAGGACGTGTCCGGCATTCAGGAAGCCATTCTGCGCAGGCTGCATGAGGGACAGAAAAACCTGCTGTTCATGGTGGGCGACGTGAAGCAGAGCATTTACCGCTTCCGGCTGGCCGACCCCACCCTGTTTCTGGAAAAATACCGGCAATATTCTTTGGATGAAAAAGCCGAGGAAAGAAAAATCCTGCTCCAGCAGAATTTCCGTTCCGATGAAAACGTGCTGCTTTCGGTAAACGAGGTGTTTTCCCACGCCATGCGGGAAAAAGAAACGGAAATTGCCTACGACGAAAGCGCCATGCTGCGCCCCGGCGGGGGCCAGCCCTTAGGCGCGCCCGTGGAAATCCACCTGATCGCCGCCCAGGAGGAGGGCGAGGGCGACGGCGAGGGCGGCGAACTGACCCAGGGCTACCGTTACGAGGCGGCTTTTGTTGCCAAACGCATCAAGGAACTGATGCGCTTTGCCACCGTGCGGGAGGGAGAGGGCAGCCGCCCTTTGCGCTTCCGGGATATTGCCCTGCTTCTGCGCTACGCCTCGGGCCGCGCGCCTTACATCGCCCGCGCCCTGCAATTGGAGGGCATTCCGGTGTACAGCGACGCCGACGCCCAGTTTTTCGATCTGCCCGAGGTGGTCGATCTCATGAACCTGCTGCGGGTGATCGACAACCCCTTGCAGGACATTCCCCTGCTTTCCGCCCTGCGCTGCCCCTGCTTTGGCTTTTCGGAAGAAGAATTGGCCCGTATCCGGCTGGTGGGCCGCGCCCCCGGCACGCCTTTTTACGCCGCCTTTGAGGACGCGCTGACGGAAGAAAGCCCCTTGGGCGACAAGGCCCGGGCCGCCTGGGATAAACTCTCCTGGTGGCGGTTCCTGTCCCAAAGCCTGACGGTGGATCAGCTGATCTGGCGGGTGCTGGAGGAAAGCGGGCTGTACATGCGGGCGGGCGCCCTGCCCGAAGGGGAACTGCGCCAGGCTAACCTGCGTTTGCTTGCGGAACGCGCCCAGGGAGAAAGCGCCTTGGAGGGCTTAGGGGCGTTCCTGCGGGAAACCGGGCGGCTCCACGGTTCCGACGACGGCAAGGCCGCCAAGACCTTGGGCGAAAACGAGGACGTGGTGCGCATCCTGACCCTGCACAAATCCAAGGGCCTGGAATTCCCCGTGGTATTCCTGCTGGAAATGGCCCGGAGCTTCCGCAAGGGCGGCGGCAGTCTCATTCGCCTGCACGCCCATCACGGCATGGCGCTGCAATATATCGACGGGGAACGGCGGGTGACCCGGGAAACCTGCGCCTTTAGCGCCCTGAACGGCGTGATTGAAAAGGAAGCGAAGGCCGAGGAAGCGCGGCTTCTGTACGTGGGCATGACCCGCGCCAGGGAACGGCTGATTTTGGTGGGTTCCCCCCGCAGGCTGGACGCTTCCCTGGAAAAATGGGGCCGTCCCGCCACCGCCTACGCCGCCGGGGCGGCGGGCTGCATGCTGGATTGGGTCATGCAGAGCTTAGGCGGCTTCCACAAGGGAGAATGCATCGGCAAAAATGGCAGCGTGTGGCGCATGCACATGGAAAAGGCGGAGGATCTGTCCGCCCCCGCCGTCGCCCGGGTGATCCCACCCGTCCTGGCCCTGGACGCGCCGCCGGACGAATACACCCAGGCCCGCATGACCCGGCAGCTGCCCATGAACCCGCCCCTCAAAACCTCCGTCACCGCCATCGCCAAGACCCTGCGGGAGGAAAAGGACGCCTGGGAATCTCCCGCGGACAAGCGCCGCCTGCCCGAGAAAGCGCCCAAGCCAACTTTCTTGGAAGAGCAGCGCGTCTCCGCCGCCCAGCGCGGCACCATCACCCATCGGGTGCTGGGGCAGATCGACTATGGCCTGATCCGTCAAGGAAAGCTGACCCAAGCCCTGAACGAGCTGCAAAAGCAGGGCGTGCTGACCGACGCCGAGCGGGCCGCTGTGCGCGCCCACTGGCTCACGGGCTTTTTCACCTCTCCCCTGGGACAGCGCGCTTTGGCGGCCCAGGAGATACACCGGGAATGGTCCTTTAACCTCAAGGGCGACAAGGGCAGCATGATCCAGGGCGTGATCGACCTGTGCTTTATGGAAAACGGCCACTGGGTGCTAGCCGATTACAAAACCGACGCCGCGGGCGAAGACGAGCTGCTGCGCCGCTACGCCCTGCAATTGCGATGGTACGCCAAGGCCCTTTCCAAAATCACCGGCGTCCCCGTGGGCGAAACCCTGATTTTCAGCCTGCGGGCGGGGAAATGCTTCCAGGTACCGGAAAAACCGTAAAGCAACGAAAAAACCAGCTGTTTTCAACGCATGAACGTTTCATTGAAACGGCTGGCCTTTCAACAGTTTCTTCTGGGTGGTCTGTTTCTTTTTCAGGAATTCCGAGCTTTGATAAATAGTTTGAAGGGAACCGCGCTGTCACAGCGGCGCACAGTTCACATGACCGTCCTGTTCCGGATGGCCTGCTGTATCGCCGCAGCCATTTCATCGGGAATAGGAGGGCAGTCCGCATCATAGACCGCAGGCCGCGCTGCAGCCGCCTTGATCTGCGCTACGTCCTTTTCGGAAAGAGGGGGCAAATCGGTCAATTCCATTGTGGTGATCCGGCGTCCATCGGGCATTGTTACAGTTGACTTCATCGTTTATCCCCCCCTTTAAACACTATTCAGCCAGCGGAAAAAAATATCCAATTCTTTCTTTTTACCTTCTCTTCCGCCGGTCGCTCAAATACTTCCCGTATTCGCTCCAGTTTTCCAGGGTCTGTCCGCAGCCCCGGGCCACGCACTCCTGGGGGTATTCCGCCAGGCGGCAGTCGATCTTCATGCCGATGGCGATAGCCTCGGTCAAGCCGGAAAGCAGCGCGCCGCCGCCGGTGAAGACGATGCCGGTTTCATAAATATCGGCCAGCAGCTCGGCAGGGGTCTTTTCCAGCACGGCCTGAATGGCTTCCATCAGGCTGTGAAGAGGTTCTTCCAGGGCCTCGGTGATTTCGTCGCTGGTGATGCGCATGATCTTGGGCAGGCCGGAAATCAGGTTGCGACCGGTGATTTCCATATAAAACTGCTCGTTCCGGAGCAGGGCGGAGCCGATGCTGATTTTCAAATCCTCGGCGGTGGGCTGGCCGATGAGCAGATTATGCTTGCGCCGGATATAGCGGATGACGGCGTCGTCAAAGGCGTCGCTGCCGATCTGGTTGACGGATTCCCTGTTGCAGGCGATCAGCTGACCCTGGGAAAGCACGGCGATGTCCGCCGTTCCGCCGCCGATATCCACGATCATTTTGCCGTAGGCTTCCCCCACGGCCAGGCCCGCGCCGATAGCCGCCGCAATGGGCCGATCCATCAATTGAGTGCGGCGCGCGCCGGTTTCAAATAGGCTGGAGGTAATACGGTGCCGCTCCATATCGTTCACGCCCGTGGGCACGGAAATCAGCACCCGGGGGCCGCCGATCAGCCGCTTGCCCACCACCTTGCCCACGAAATAGCGCAGCATGGTGCATACCATATCCATATCGCTCACCATGCCGTTCTGCAAAGGACGGATGGCGGCAATGTTGCTGGGCGTGCGGCCCATCATGCGGCGGGCTTCTTCGCCTACGGCAAGCACGCTGCGGGTTTCCCGGTCGAAAGCGATCACGGCGGGTTCGTTGAGAACAACGCCCCTCCCCTTGCCGTAAATCACCACGCTGGCCGTACCCAAATCCACCCCGATGTCCAGAACCGTTGCCATTCCTGCTTCTCCTTTGCTTGCAGCTTTTCTACCGTGGGCTTTATTCGACGCGCGAATAAAAAATCCTTCTTTTGCCCACATTTTTGGGATTCAATTGCTACTTTTCAAAAAAAATTGCCACGATTCCGGCGTTCATTCGCCACTTTTCTCGAAAAATCGACAGTGCGGCCCCGTGGCGTTCCCTGGAATCCCCGGAAATGGCCCTTGACGCATTTCCCGGCCTATGACATAATGAAGCCGCGCAGCAGCCGTTCGCTCGGCTTTCCTGTAAAAACTGTTTCCTTTCCGGCGGAAATCGTGTATAATGAGATATCGCAGAAGCGTTCCATTGAACGGATGATACGCCCGCGAGGGGAGGAAGGACCCATGGTTTCCCAGGCACAGGTGATGATCGTGCTTCGGCCCTGGCTGGGCGGGCCGCTGCTGGAGGCCCTAACGCCTACGGTGCGGGACGTCGCCGGGCGGCTGAACGGCTTTACCTTCGGGAGCAGCCGGGATGGCCTAGCCGGGGAACTGGACAGCCTGCTGTTCCGCGCCGTGCGGCAGGCCACGGGCGGGAAAATGCTCATCGCCCTGGACGACGGCACCTGGGTGCGCTCCCGGCTGGAGGATTTCGCCGCCATGGCCGACGAACTGATGCTGCTGCCTTTTCTGGAATTGCCCGTGGACGAAAAGCACCTGCAATGCCTGCGGGATTACGCCCTGCGCCACCCCAGCCTGTCCGCCCTGCGCGCCCTGTATACCCGCTTTGCTCCCCTCCAAACGCAGGAGGAGCTTGCCGCCATCGCCTCGGTGGCAAAAAGCTGCTACCCCGCCTTTAGATGGCGGGAATGGCTTTAATATCAAACAAAGGAACTGAGTGTTTCGTGAGCAAAATCATCTGCATCGCCAATCAGAAGGGCGGCGTGGGCAAAACCACCACCGCCGTGAATTTAGCGGCCTGCTTAGCCGAGGCGGGAAGGAAAACCCTGCTGGTTGATATGGATCCCCAGGGCAACGCCAGCAGCGGCTTAGGCGTGAAGGCCGGAAAGAAAACGGTGTATGAAACGCTGCTGGGAGAATGTACCCTGGACAGCGTTTTGGCGTCCACCCGGCAAAATAAATTATGGGTGGCCCCTTCGGACATCCGCCTGGCCGGGGCCGAGCTGGAATTAGCCAACATGAGCCGCCGGGAATACCGCCTGCGGGCGGCCCTGGAACCCATTCGCGCCCAGTATGATTTCATCATCATCGACTGCCCGCCCTCCCTGGGCCTGCTGACGGTGAACGCCCTCACCGCCGCCCAGAGCATCCTGATCCCCATTCAGTGCGAATACTACGCTCTGGAGGGGGTCACCGCCCTGATGAATACCGTGCAGCGGGTGAAACGGAGGCTGAACCCCGGCCTGGAAATCGAGGGCGTGCTGCTGACCATGCTGGACGGCCGCACCAATTTGGGTTTGCAGGTGGTGGCGGAGGTGAAAAAGCACTTCAAATCCCAAGTGTTCAAAACCACCGTACCCCGCACCGTGCGCTTGGGCGAAGCACCCAGCCACGGCCTGCCCATTCACCTGTACGACCCCCGCAGCACCGGCACCGAGGCGTATATGGCGCTGTCGCAGGAAATCATCAAAAAGAACAAAGCGCTCAAATAATGCAAGGCTGATGTACGCAAAAGAGTACAGAGTTCAGAGTACAGAGTACAGATTTATATAGCTGACGTGTTTTGCAACCGGAATCAACAGACTATATTATCTGAACTCTGCACTCTGTACTCTGAACTCTGTCGCTTCCCGGCCTTTTATATGCCACAACGATAGGATGGAGTGAAAGCGCAAAATGAAAAAGACCGGCCTGGGAAGGGGCCTGGACGCCCTGCTGCCCGAAAGCAGCGATCTGGAAAACACGGTGAGCATGATCGCCGTCACCGAGCTGGACCGAAACCCGGATCAGCCCCGCCGGGAATTTGACGAAGCCTCCCTCCAGGCGCTGGCGGATTCCATCAGGCAGGCGGGGGTGCTGCAGCCCCTGCTGGTGGTGGAAAAGAACGGGCGTTACCGCATTGTGGCGGGGGAACGCCGTTTCCGGGCCGCCCGGATAGCGGGGCTGGACGCGGTGCCCTGCATCGTGCGGGACTTCACCCCCGCCGAGCAGATGGAAGCCGCCCTGATCGAAAACCTGCAGCGGGAGGATTTGAACCCCATCGAGGAAGCCGCCGCCATGAAGCAGTTTATGGAGTCCTGCGGCTATACCCAGGAGCAGGCGGCGAAAAAATTGGGCAAATCCCGCCCCGCCGTAGCCAACAGTCTGCGGTTGCTGACCCTGCCGGAAACCGTGCGGCAGGACGTGATCGCGGGCCGCATCAGTGCGGGTCACGCACGGGTACTGGCGGGTATTGAGGACGAAAAACGTCAGATCGCCCTGGCGCAGCTGGTGATTTTGGAGGGCTTGAGCGTGCGCGCCCTGGAAAAATTAGCCGCCCAGCCGGAAGCCAGTCTGCCCAAGCCCAAGCCCGCCCCCCGGCCCCTGCCCCTGGAATTGCAGGACATGGAAAGCCGCATGCGGGAAACCTTCGGCCTGCGCACCATGTTCAAGGGCAACCGCAAGCACGGGAAAATCATTCTGCAATACGAAAGCGAAGACGATTTGGAGAGATTGTATCAATGCTTGGAACGGCTGGAAAAGCTGTAAAACGGATGGCGCTCCTGGCGCTGGTCCTGGCGCTGATCCTGGCTCCTTGCCAGGGTTTCGGCGAGCTGGACGAGGAAACGGCCGCGGCGGCGGACGCCTATTTTCTGCGCCTGTTTACCCGGTCAGAAGCCATCGGCGGGGGCGTGATCGTGAGCCGGGACGGGGAAACCCTGTACGAATATTTTTACGGCGCGGACGCCAAATATAACGGTCGGCCCGTGGACGGGGACACGGTGTTCAAGGTGGCCTCCCTGACCAAGATGATCACCGCCGTGGGCGTGATGCGGCTCAAGGAGGAAGGCAAAATCGACCTGGACGCGTCCCTCACCTACGGGGAGGGCGCGCTCATTTGCAATCCCCGCTTTCCCGATACGCCCGTCACCCTGCGCCAGGCCATGAGCCACACCTCCTCCCTGCTGGGCGACGCGCCTTACGCCGCCGCTCCCGCGTGGGAAAAGATCACCGTGGACCAGAACCGCTATTTTGACAAGTATGAACCCGGCTCGCGTTACCAATACGCCAACCTGAACGGCGGCGTCATGGGCAGCGCCATCGAGCGGGCCTCCGGCCAAAGCCTGAACGCCTACATGCGCGACGCCGTTTTCGCTCCCCTGGGGATCAACGCCGCCTACGCCGCTCACCTGCTGCCCGATCCCGAGCCGCTGTCCCGCACCTACACCCAGGAAGGCGAGGTGTACATGAAAGCGGAAAAATACTTAGAGGAGGATCAGGCGTTCTACGAGGACACCTGCGACCCGGACAGCCATTACCGCGCCTCCGTGGGCAGCCTGTACATCAGCCTGTCCGGCATGGCGAAAATCGGCGAGGTGCTGGCCTGCGGCGGCATGGCCGACGGCGTGCGCCTGCTTTCGCCCCAGGCGGCGGCGGAAATGCGGGCCGATCAGCGCACCGTGCGGGGCACCACCGTAACGGGCGAAAGCCCCTACGGCTTGGGCGTGTACCGCTTTACCGCTTCCGATGGCCGCACCTGGTACGGCCATCAGGGCCGCTGGGTGGGCATGCTGACCGATCTGTTCGTGGAGCCGGAAACCCGCACCGCCGTGGCCCTGGTGATGAACGGCGTGGGCCGCAGCGGCAGCGGCGAATTGGACGCCAAAGCCGAGCGCATCCTCCTGCGAGTGGGGCAATGGCTGGATGGCGGAATGGAGACCGACGGCCCCGGCAGCTTCGTGGTGGATGAAGACCTGCCGTAAAATGACGCACGAAACGGGAAACGGCTCTTTGTTAGCACTCTATTTTATCGAGTGCTAATTTTTTGTTGCATTTTGGTTGGAACCGTGCTATAATGGCGGCGAACGCGGGGAATGGGCGGTTTCTGCTGTTCCAAACCCGCCGGAAAACCTGAACGGAGGCAAGAAAAACCATGGAAACGAAAGGCAATATTTCCATTCACGCGCAAAACATCATGCCGGTCATCAAGCGCTGGCTGTATTCCGATAAGGACATTTTCATCCGCGAAATGGTCAGCAACGGCTGCGACGCAATCACCAAGTATAAGATGCTGAAAGGCGAAACGGTCGAGGACCTGCGGGTGACCGTCACCGTGGACAAGGAAGCGGGCGAGCTGCGCTTCACCGACAACGGCATCGGCATGACCGCCGAGGAAGTGGAAAAGTACATCAACCAGGTGGCCTTCTCCAGCGCCGAGGAATTTTTGAAGAACTACACCGGGGACGACAAGGGCGGCATCATCGGCCATTTCGGCTTAGGCTTCTATTCCGCCTTCATGGCTGCCGACAAGGTGACCATCGACACCCTGTCCTACCAGGACGGCGCTTCTCCCGTGCTGTGGGAGAGCGAGGACGGCATGGCCTTCTCCATGCGAGACGGCGGGCGCACCGAGCGCGGCACCACCATCATCCTGCACATCATGGAGGATGAAAAGGAATTCCTGGACGGCTACCGGGTGCGCGGGGTGCTGGACCGCTACTGCGGTTACATGAACACGCCCATCTACCTGCAGGATCTGAGCAAGGAAGAAACCAAGAAAGACCCCGACGAACCCACCGGCACGGCGGAAGAAGAAAAAGCCAAGGAAGAAAAGCCCATCAACGACACCCATCCCCTGTGGCTGAAAAACCCCAAGGACTGCACCGAGGAAGAATACAAGGTAACTTACCGGAAGCTGTTCCACACCTTCGAGGATCCGCTGTTCTGGGTGCATCTGAACGTGGATTATCCCTTCAATCTGAAAGGCATTCTGTACTTCCCCCGCATCAAGAAGGATTTCGGCGGCCAGGAGGGCGAAATCAAGCTGTTCAATCGTCAGGTATTCGTGGCGGACAACATCAAGGAAGTCATTCCCGAGTTTTTGATGCTGCTCAAGGGCGTCATCGACTGCCCCGACCTGCCCCTGAACGTTTCCCGTTCCTTCCTGCAAAACGACGGGTACGTGAAAAAGCTCTCCGCCCACATCACCAAGAAGGTGGCGGACAAGCTGAACGGCCTGTTCAACACCGAGCGCAAGCAGTATGAAACCTACTGGGACGACATTCATCCCTTCGTGAAATACGGCTGCGTGCGGGACGCGAAATTTTACGACATGGTGAAGGGCAGCCTGCTCTTCAAAACCACGGCGGGCGAATATCTGACCCTGGACGAATACAAATCCCGCAACGAGGGCAAAGCTGAAAAGAAGGTGTACTACACCACCGAAGCGAACCGTCAGGCGGCCGCCGTGGCCCTGTACACCGAAAAGGGCATCGACGTGGCGGTCATGGACACCCTGATCGACATGAATTTTATGAGCTTCATGGAATTCGGCGGCGGCAACGACGGCCTGCAGTTCGTGCGCGTGGACGCCGACGTTTCCGGCCTCACCGAGGAAAGCGAGGAAGGCAAGGATATCGACCAGGCCGCCATGGAAAAGCTGTTCCGGGACGCTCTGGGCGACCAGGAACTGACCGTCAAGATCGAAGCCCTCTCCGACCACACCCTGCCCGTGGTGCTGACGGAAGAAGAACAGGTGCGCCGTTACAAGGAAATGAGCGCCATGTACGGCCAGGACTTCGGCTTCCCCAGCAAGTATACCCTGGTGCTGAACCGCCTCTGCCCCACCATCCGCGCCCTGGCCGCCATGGAAGAAGGCGATACCACCACCCTGCTCTGCAAACAGCTCTTTGACCTCGCCCGCCTCTCCTCCCGTCCCTTGGAAGCGGAAGACCTGAAATCCTTCATCGCCCGCAGCAACGAGCTGGTGGCGCAGTTGGCGGAAAAGGTGTAAGGGGAAGACGGCGGGGCTTTGCCCCGCACCCCACCAGGGGCATGATGCCCCTGGACCCCTCTCCTGCGGAATAAGCGTGATGTGACGAACATGCAACCTTCCGCTGCAGCTTAAAGAGAACAACCCGGCCAAATGTTATTGACAAATCTTGTTTCTCTGTTACAATGAAGCTCCATCCAATAATTTGAAGGGAAGAAACAGCAATGAGCGAATGCACCCATGACTGCTCCTCCTGCGGGGCCAATTGCCCCAGCCGGGACAAGCAAAGCCTGCTCGAAAAGCCCCACGCGGGAACGAACATCAAAAAGGTCATTGCCGTCATGAGCGGCAAGGGCGGCGTAGGCAAATCCCTGGTGACGGCGCTGCTGGCCGTGCTGGCCCAGCGTGCGGGTTACAAGACCGCCATCCTGGACGCCGACGTGACCGGCCCCTCCATCCCCAAGGCCTTCGGCATCAAGGAACCGGCCATGGGAAACGAGGAAGGCATTCTGCCTGTCGTCAGCAAAACGGGCGTCAAGCTGATGAGCGTGAACCTGCTGCTGGAAGAAGAAACCGCCCCCGTGGTGTGGCGCGGCCCCGTCATCGCGGGCACCGTGAAGCAATTCTGGACAGACGTGCTGTGGGGCGACATTGACGTGATGTTCATCGACATGCCTCCGGGAACGGGCGACGTGCCCCTGACCGTGTTCCAGTCCGTGCCGGTGGACGGCGCGGTGGTAGTATCCACTCCCCAGGCCTTGGTGGGCATGATCGTGGAAAAGGCCATGAACATGGCGAACATGATGAACATTCCCGTGAAGGGCTTGGTGGAAAACATGAGCTACGTCCAATGCCCCGACTGCGGCAAGCACGTTCCTGTGTTCGGCGAAAGCCATGCCGACGAAATCGCGGAGCGCTTCGGCGCCCAGGTGCTGGGCAAGCTGCCCATCAACCAGAAATTAGCCGCCGCCTGCGACGCCGGGCTGATCGAGCTGTTCGAGGGCGATTGGCTGAACGAGGCCATTACGAAGATTCTTTCATAACCGCGACTTTTTCGCCGTCCTTGCTTTGGGCGGCGTTTTTTTATTGCAGGCGGCGGGCTTTTTTGGTATAATATCCCCGGTGTTTTGTTCGATTCATATGCTTCTCGGAAGGAGACTGCCTGCCATGCCGGGGAACCACGAAATATTCTATTCAGCCAGCGGCAAGCGCGCCATCCTGGTGGCGGACGATGAAAAAATCAACCGCGAGATCCTGCACGCGATCCTGGAAAGCGATTACGAACTGCTTTTTGCCCAGGACGGGCTGGCCGCCTTTGACTTGCTCCTGGAATACAGGGACACCCTGTCCCTGGTGCTGCTGGACCTGAACATGCCCCGTATGAGCGGGCAGGAATTTCTGCGCCGAAAAAAGGCCGATCCCCTGCTGCAGGCCGTCCCGGTGATCGTGCTTACCTCGGATCAGGAGGCGGAGGTGGAAAGCCTGCGCTTAGGGGCCATCGACTTTATTCCCAAACCCTATCCCAAGCCGGACGTGATCTTAGCCCGGGTGCAGCGCACCATCGAATTGTCCGAGGGCCGGAACCTGATCCGCTCCACGGAACACGACCCCCTCACCGGCCTGTACAACCGGGATTACTTTTACAGCTACGCCGAACAATTTGATCTTCACCACAAGGGCACGGACATGGACGCCATGGTGATCGACGTGAACCACTTCCACCTGATCAACGAGCGCTGCGGCAAAGCCTGGGGGGACGGGCTGCTCAGCCGCATCGGCGCGCAGGTGCGGGAAGCGGTTCGGGCGCAGGGCGGCATCGTGTGCCGAAGGGCGGCGGACACCTTTCTGGTATACTGCCCCCACCGGGAGGATTACGAAGCCATTTTAGACGCCGCATCGCAGCGGCTTACCGGCGCGGGGGACGCCGCCGCGTCCCGGGTGCGGCTGCGGATGGGCGTATATTCCCGGGTGGACAAGGCCCTGGAAATGGAGCGCCGTTTCGACCGGGCCAAGCTGGCCGCCGACACCATCCGCAACAACTATTCCCGCTCCATCGCCATGTACGACGACGCGCTGCACCAGTCCGAGCTGTACGCTGCCCAGCTGACCGACGATTTTTACGAAGCCATCGCCCAAGGGCAGTTTACGGTGTACTACCAGCCCAAGTTCGACGTGCGGGGAGACGCGCCTCTGCTTTCCAGCGCGGAGGCCCTGGTGCGGTGGCGGCATCCCGCGCTGGGCCTGATCAGCCCCGGCAAGTTCATTCCCCTGTTCGAGGAAAACGGCATCATCAGCGCCCTGAACCATTACGTGTGGCGGGCCGCCGCCGCCCAAATCAGGGACTGGAAGGAGCGCTTCGGCTTCGTGCTGCCCGTTTCGGTGAACGTTTCCCGCACAGATATGCTGAACGATGAGCTGCCGGACGTCATCAGCGGCATCGTGAACGAGTTTGGCGTTTCCCCCGGCGATTACCTGCTGGAAATCACGGAAAGCGCCTATACCGACGATTCCGACCACATCATCGCCACCGTAAAGGAATTGCGCGCCCGAGGCTTCCGCATTGAAATGGATGATTTCGGCACGGGATATTCCTCCCTGGCTATGCTGTCCAAGCTGCCCCTGGACGTGATCAAGCTGGATATGACCTTTGTGCGCAACGCCTTCGGGGAATCCCAGGACGTGCGCATGCTGGAACTGATCTTAGGCATCGCCCGGCACTTAGGCGTGCCGGTGGTGGCGGAGGGCGTGGAAACCGCCGAGCAGGCCCGATGCCTGAAAGGGCTGGGCTGTGAAATCATTCAGGGCTTCTATTTTTCCCGGCCCCTGCCTCCCGATCAGTTTGATAAGCTGATCGCGGAACGCGCCCAGGTTCATTCCGCCGCCCCTTCTGTATTCAGCAAGCAAAGCGCAGCGGGGCGTGTTTTCTAAGCCATTTCTAATATTTTTCTAATGCGCCTCACGGTTGAAATGGCCTTGTGATTGTGGTATACTGAACGCGCTCAAAAGCGGCGGGACGCCGCTTTCAGCGGAGAAAATGTATGATTCAGCGGAATCGGCTTGCGTTTCCTCCCTGACTTTGCTATGATTTTTCCGCACCAAACGGAAGGGGGAAAAGATGATGAAGAAAAACAACAATTCCAAGGCATTCGTGATCGCCTGCCTGACCATCGGGGCGGTAGTGGTGCTGTTTTCCCTGATTTTCAAGCTGTACCGCTGGCAGCATTATCTGATCGCGGCGGGCGTGTCCCTGCTGGCCGGGCGCATCGTGTACATCATGGCCCAGGGGCTGGACACCTCCAAGCAGGCCCCCGCACAGACGCCCATTCCCAAGACCGGGGACGCGGCGGTGGATACCCTGGTGGACAAGGGCCAGGAAATGATGGCGCAGATTCGCCATGAAAACGACCTGATTCCCGACGCGGAGCTTTCCAGCCAGATGGATCAGCTGGAGGACGTGGCCAACCGCATCTTCCGCACCGTGGCCGAAAAGCCCGACAAAGCGCCCCAGATTCGCCGCTTTATGGACTATTATATGCCAACCACCCTGAAAATGTTAGAGGGCTACCGCAAAATGGATGAGCGCCAGGTGAAGGGCCAGGAAGCCCAGGCCACCCGCGCCCAGATCCGCGAGGCCATGCGTACCGTACTCAAAGCCTTCGACAAGCAGCTGAACGCCCTGTATCAGGACGATATGCTGGACCTGTCCACCGACATCGACGTGATGGAAACCATGCTGCGGCAGGATGGCCTGATTGATTCCGGCATGAAGCAGCAGCAGGCAACCGCACAAGCCCAGGCAACCGCACAGGCGCAGCAGCGGATGTAAAGGAATAGTGTGGAGAGTTGAGAGTAGAGAGTGGAGATAGAATAGTCCATTTTATCGGCGTTCTTATCACTAAACCATATCAATCTCAACTCCCCTTCACACACAATCCCATACGGCTTGATCATTTACTTTTGATACAGCACACCGGAAAGGAGCATCACCATGACTGAAAACAACTTCGCCGAAGCCCAGCAGCACACCGCCCCCGTCCTGACCCTGCACCCCGAGCAGGAAGCCCGGCAGACCGTGGAAAAGGCCGTGGACATGCTGGAGGACCTGAAAAACGCCCCCCAGGCCCCGGACGCCAAGGAAGCGGTGGCGGCCCTGGATTCCTCCCTCACCGACGAGGAAAAAATTCAGGTGGCGGCATTCTCCAAGACCATTGATCTGACCAACCCGGATCACGTGATGCTCTACGGCGCGGACGCCCAGAAGAAGATTTCCGGCTTCGCGGACACCGTGCTGTCCAACGTGAAAACCGGCGATACCGGCGAAGTGGGCGATATCCTGACCAAGCTGATCACCGAACTGAAGGGCTTCAACGCCGCCGGAGAAAAGCCCAAGGGCCTCAAGGGCCTGTTCTTCGGCGCGAAGCAGCAGATCGCTTCCATCCAGGCCAAGTATGAGGACGTGGCGAAAAACGTGGAGGGCATCGCGGACAATCTGGAAAACCATCAGGTGCAGCTGCTCAAGGACGTTGCCATGTTCAATAAACTCTACGATATGAACCTGCAATACTTCCACGAGCTGACCATGTACATCGTGGCGGGCGAACAGCGGCTGCAGGAAGTGCGGGACACCGACCTCAAGCGCCTCCAGGACGCCGCCGCCGCCAGCGGCGACGCCATGGACGCCCAGAAGG
This sequence comes from uncultured Christensenellaceae bacterium, assembly GCA_905234985.1. GTDB lineage: Bacteria > Bacillota > Clostridia > Christensenellales > Aristaeellaceae > RUG563. Next base: position 128,475 of record CAJOJQ010000014.1, on the reverse strand, counting down.
CCAACGACCTGGCCGCCCAGTGCGACCGGTTTGAAAAGAAGCTGCACGACCTGAAGCTGACCCGCCAGATTTCCATGCAGATGGCCCCCCAGATCCGCCTGCTGCAAAACAACAATTCCCTGCTGGTGGAGCGCATTCAGTCCACCCTGGTGAACACCCTGCCCCTGTGGAAGAATCAAATGGTGCTGGCTCTGGGCCTGCATCACAGCCAGCAGGCCATGCAGGCCCAGCGCGCCGTGACCGATATGACCAACGCCCTGCTCAAAAAGAACGCCGAGACCCTGAAAATGGGCACCATCGAAACAGCCAAGGAATCCGAGCGCGGCATCATTGATCTGGAAACCCTGGTGCAGACCAACCAGAGCCTGATCGACACCATCAACGAGGTCAGCCGCATCCAGGCGGAAGGCCGCCAGAAGCGCGCCGAGGCCGAAAAGACCCTGGCCCATATGGAAAAGGAACTGAAAGAAAAGCTCTTGACGATGTAACCTATGTAAAAGGGGGCCGATGAACTGATGAAACTGAAAACGGGTTGGGCTGTTGCGATCATGGTGATCTTGATCGTGGGCGGCGTTATTCTTGGCGCGTACCGCGGCTGGAATGACGAGCGGGCGCTGGTGAACGAGACCCGCGCGGGCCTGGAAAGCATGCTGCAGACCCGCGTGGAATCGGCCTACAACGTGCTGGCGGTGGCGAAACGCCACGTGCCGATCACGGATGAAGCCTATCAGCGCGTCGCCCAGGACCTGAAAGCCCTGGAGGATAAAAGCGACAATTTAGCGCCCCGGGCCAAGGCCAACGAAGCGCTGACCGCGGACGCCGCCGCCCTGCTGGACAAACTTTCCCAGCTTGACAGCGTGAAAAACGATAGCCGGGACAATATGTACGTGACCAGCTATCTGCCCCAGATGCTGGCCCAGAGCGAGCAGAAGACCGCCGGGGCCGCCTACAACCAGGCGGCGGCGGATTTCAACAGCCGCATGAACAAAACCTTTTCCGGCTGGCTGGCCCGCACGCTGCTGGGCGTGAAGCCCGCCGTGGAATTCCAGTCGCCGTAAGGAAGGAGGAGGAACATGAACAGCCTGTTTATGAAAATGGGCGCGCTGGTTTTAGCGCTGGCCCTGTGCTTTTCTGCCGTTTCCTTGGCGAACGCCGAAACGGAATATCCTCCCCGTCCTGACCGCACCGCCGCCGATCTGGCCGGGGTGCTGGGCGAAAAAAACCTGGAGGATCTGGAAACCCTGAACGATCGGCTGCTGGACGCCGCCGAGGGCCGCGTTTTCGTGCTGACCCGCCATTTCTTAGGCGGCGCGGACGCCCAGCAGTACGCCGATCAGGTATTCAAGGTATGGAATCTGGAAAAGGACGACGCCCTGCTGCTCATGGTCATCGGCGAGGAAGATTTCGCCCTGTCCCTTGGCGCGAACAGCAAAAGCGCCCTGTCCACCGAAAGCCGCAATACCCTGCTGGGCGCTTTCCGCAACGCCTACAAGGCCCGGAAGTACGACGAAGCCCTGGCGAGCCTCGCCGTCAGCTTAGGTCAGGCCATGGCAAAAGCCAAGGGGAACACGCTCAGCGACGCGGGCCTGTTCGGAACGACCGCTATCCAGTCCACTCCCCAGCCCCAAACCGTGGACGATTCCTGGTACGGCATGTTTGCCCGGGACGATTACGACGCCCGGGAAAGCAGCGACGAGGTATTCTGGGAGGACTCCCAGCGGGCCTGGCGCAGCGAAGAAACCCGCACCAATTGGCGCAGTGTGATCATTTGGGGCTTGGTGATTTACTTCCTGTTCTTCCGCAGGAAAAGAAGAAGGGGACATAGGTAATGCGCCTTTGTATGATCTCCCTGGATGCCGTAGCGAACCCGGACGCGGACAGGTTACTCAGCCTGCCCGCGCTTTCTGCTCTTGCGGATGAGGGCGTGTTCTGCGGCAACGTGAAAACGGTGTACCCCACCATCACCTACCCCATCCACGCCAGCCTGCTCACCGGCTGCTACCCGGAAACCCACGGCATCGGCCATAACCAGCCCCTGCAGCAGGATACGCCCCAGGAAATGCGAACCTGGTACTGGAGCATCGGAGACATCAAGGTGAAAACCTTGCACCAGGCCGCCAAAGAAAAGGGCCTGGACGTGGCCTCCATTCTGTGGCCCGTGACCGGGAAAAACCCCTATGTCCGCCGGAACTTCCCGGAGGTACTGCCCCTGCCGGGAGAAAGCGCCGTGATGAAAATGCTTCGCTACGCCTCCCCCGTGTGGATTTTGCGCATGGAGCTGCTCTACGGCAGGACCCGGAAAAGCATTTTACAGCCCGATCTGGATGATTACGCGACTCTGCTCTGCGAAAAGCTGTATGCGGGCATCCGCCCCCCGGACGTGCTGACCGTACACTTGGTGGACTGCGATTCCATGCGCCACTGGCACGGAACCGACAGCCAAGAGGCCCACGACGCCATGAAGCGCCTGGACGCGCGGGTGGGCCGCATCGTGGCGGCTGTCCAAAAAGCGGGACTTTTGGATGAAACCCTATTTTGCGTTGTCAGCGACCACGGCCAGCAGGACGCGCCCAACGGCGTGCTGCTGGACGCCAAGCTGAAAGCCGCCTGCGGCGCTCGCGCCCAGAGCTTGGGCATGGGGGCCTATATCTTCGGCCCGGATCTGGACAAGGCCCGCCGCGTCCTGGAGGAAAACGGAACGAAATGGGGCGTCGGGCGGATCTTTATCGACCAGGAGCTGCGCGCCCTGCACGCCCCCGCGGACGTGCATTTGGCCGTGGACGCGCTGCCGGGATACTGCTTCATCGACAAGCTGGAAGAAACCCACGGGGAACACGGCTTTTCCCTGGATTGTCCCCAGGCACGCACCCTGCTCTGGCTGAAAGGCCCCGGCATCCGGAAAGGCCAGCGCCTTGCGAAAGCCAACCTGGTGGACATCGCGCCCACCCTCGCCAAAGCCCTGGGCCTTGATTTGCCACAGGCGGAGGGGAAAGCGCTGACAGGCGTGTTCATCCGCCCGTAATTCGCACTTGATTTCAAGAACACTTTATGTAAGGTGGGAAGTAGGAGGTAGGAGGTAGGAAGTATATATAGTCCACAAAAAGGACGGGAGCATGCATCTTGATGAACAAGATAAAACCTCCTACCTCCTACCTGCTTTAAAGTATCCCATAAATGCCAAAGCATTGACTCAAAGCGCAGGAGGATGTATGGAAAAAACAGCCGTCGTCACCTATTATCATCATTCCGGGTTCACGGTGGAGGTGGTGGACACTCTGCTGGTATTTGATTACTGGCGGGGAGAAAACGGGGATCTGCCGGAGAAAGCCCAGCTGCGGGATCAGGATTTTGCGGGCTACAAGCGGGTGCTGGTATTCGTATCCCACGATCACGAGGATCACTTCGACGAAGTCATTTATACCTGGGATTATCACAAGCTGCCCATCACCTACATCGTTTCGGACGACCTGCCCATCGGGAAGCGCGGCAAGCGGGTGAAGCCCGGCGACACGGTGGAGGTGGGCGACGTAACCATCCGGGCGTTCGATTCCACGGACAAGGGCGTGTCCTTTTATGTGTCGCTGTACGGGCTGAACATCTTCCACGCGGGAGATTTGAACCTGTGGCACTGGCGGGAGGAAAGCACTCTGCGTGAAATCGCCCAGGCGGAAAAGGATTTTTACGCCGCCATGGCGCCCATTGAACACCTGCCCATGGACGTCGCCATGTTCCCGGTGGATCCCCGCATGGGCGGCCTGTACGAGGCAGGGGCCAATTACTTCGTCATGTCCGTAAAGCCCCGGTTTTTCCTGCCCATGCACTGGCAGGGCAGGCCCGAGGTGGCCCAGAGCTACGCCCGGAAAAACAGGACCCGCTACACCGAGGTGGTGGCCCTTACCGAACCCCGGGAACAGGCGGAACTGACCTTCCTGGACGATCGCGAACAGCACATCCGTATCATCACGCCCATGCCGGAAGTCAGCCCCGAGGAAGGCGAAGGGAAGCTGGACGCCTTTGCGGGCGACGATCCCTTTGCCGACTCCGATCTGCCGGTGCGGCTGTAAAAAACGCCGGAAAAACGCCGGAGGCTTCCATGCTTCCGGCGATTCATCATTTATTGAATATTTTCAAATAAGTCCTTGTGCAGCACGTCCTGCCCAACGGAAGAATAATACAGGCCGAACACGCTGCAATTCAGTTTTCCCGTGTCGGACACGGTATAGCGTCCCTTCTGCTGGGAAACGTGCTTTTTGAACGCTTCCTTGGCTACCTGCAGGGACGTTTTTCCGTCGAAGCAATCCAGGGGCTGCCGCCAGTCAAAAATGATCTGGTTCTCCGGATAGAGATGCAGATACAGCTTCTTGGGCGCCCACGCCCCATACAGGGCGGCGGTTTCCGGGGCGTAGGCTTCATCCGCCGAAAGCGCCGTCACCGCCTGAATGGCCGCCTCCACGGTGACGATATGATGAAAATGCCCGTATTCGCCCTGGATATCCTGGGTGACCACCACGTCCGGGCGGTATTTCCGCAGCATTTCAACGATTCGTTTTTCCGCTTCCCCTTCGCCCCAGTTCCGGATCACGCTGTCATGGGAGGACGCGCCCATATCCGGGAAGCAGCCGATTTCCGGGTAATACCGCACGCCGCAGGTCCACAGCCCGTCCAGCAGTTCGTTTTTCCGCTTGGGGTTGTTGCCGCCCACCATGTATACCACCATGACTTTTTTGCCCAGCGCGCGGGAATAGGTGGGCAGCATGCCGCCGAACCACAGCAGCTCGTCGTCCGGGTGGGTGGAGATCAGCATCAGATCGGCTTTTTCTTCCAGGATGTCCCACCTTTGCACCCAGGAGGGCAGCTCACCCGCCTGCACCACCTGCAGCTTGCTGATTTCCACCGTGCTTTCGTCCGCGTTGGTCAGCGTAAAGCCCTGCACGGGCCGGTCAAAGGCGATATAGTCGTTTTCAAACCGGGCGCTGCCGCGTCCGATCACGTTGCCCTCCAAGTCCCTGGCCGTCAGGGCGGCGGGGGCGCCGTGGAAGGAAACGCACACGCCCTGGGCCGCGTCGCCGCCTTTTGTTTTTACGGTGATCACGCTGCCCGGCTTTCCTTGCCAGTAGGCGGTGTAATTGCTGCCCGTCATGCTTTTCAGGCTGTTCTTGTTCTCGCTCACCGTAATGGAGCAGCGGGAAGTAATGTCCCCCGGCTCCTTTTCGACTGCGGAAGCGGCGCTTCCCGCCAGAAGAAGGAGGACGGCAAAGGCGGCGGTCACAAAACGGCGTATGCTTTTCACGGCGTTTCTCCTAACCAGGTTTCATCCAAAAAGCCTTGGCGTTCCCTGATGAAATTCTTCAAATAAGTGATGTTCGCTTCAAAGGTGTTGCCCGTCTGGGCCGCCGTTGAGGAGCTTTTGGGGATGGGCCACCGAGCGAAATTCATTTCCGCGCTTTTTTGAATATCCTTGGCGTACTCGTCGATGGAGCGCAGCGTGCCCGTTTCGTCCGTTTCCGTGCCCAGCAGAATGTTCATCGCTTTGCGAAACACGTCCCGATACCGGGCCGTCACCGCCGCGTAAAAATCCGTCTGCTTGTACAGCGCGGGCCACCAGAGCCTGCCGCCGGTGGCGTTGCCGATCCACAGCTTTTTCCCGGTCAGCACGTTTTTGGCGTTGTCCTCCCGGGCATAGCTGGCATAGGCGCTGTCATAGTCCCAGCAGGGTCCGGCGTACATCATGGGGTCGATTTCGTCCCGATCCTTATAGAAGAACATGCTGGAGGAATTGCCGTCGTAATTCTTGCTGACCTCCTCCACCAGGTATTTATTCACCAGGGAATCAAAATCCACAAATTCGGCATAGTGCTTCCCGCTGGCGGGATCGACGCCGTCCCTGGCGAAGATGGCGTTTTCAAAACTCTGCATATAGCCGGAAATATACTTCATCTGGGCCACGGAGCAGTATTCCGGGCTTTTGACGGCCAGGGTGTTTTTCTTCGTGGTGTGGTAAACGCTTTCGTTTTCCTTGTAGCGCACGGCGTAGCTTTCAAACTCCACCAGATAGCCGCCGGTAATGTCCTCGGGGTCGTTGGGGATATTGTACGCCTTATACTGCCCGGCCTTGGCCGTTTTGGAACCGGCCAGGCTGTAGGAGGACAGCGCCTTTTCGTTCAGCCCTTCGGTGATTTCCTCCAGGTCCGTGATGGATACCCGGTCGTCGTCCACCATCACCTTTTCCCCGAACAGATAAAAGCCCATGTATTCGTGATTGATGTACAGCTCCGCGCCGATATGCTCGGGGGTATATTTCATTCCGGCATAGGCCGCCATGTCCAGGGTGATCTGGTTGCGCAGCAGGCTCTTGTCCCGGGAATTGCCGGTAAGTACCCAGGTTTTGCATTTGCCCATGCCCGCCAGATTCGCGCCATCCGTCAGCTTGATCTGGTAATTCTTCTTTTTGAAGGTGGTGGAGGAATTGCCGCGCATCCGGATATATTTCAGCCCGCCGTCGTATTCCGTTTCCCCCTTGGCGGAAACGAACAGCAGCGTGCCCGGTTCCTTGTTCGCCTTGTTTTTGTGGATGGCCGTCAGCCGCCCCGATTGGGTGGTGATATACACCGCCGGAAACCCCGGGCTGCCCTGCATCACGTGCAGAGTATACTTTTTCCCGGCGGTCACGGTATACTGCTGCCCCGGCTTCAAAAAATCGGCGGAATCGCCGCTGTGTATCTTTTTGCCTTGAACGGTGACCGCCTTCGCGCCCGTGAACCCGATTTTCAGGGAGGCGATATCCACGTTGCCCGGCAGGAACAGGTAAAAGGTATAATTCTTGTTTTCCGCCTTGCACCACGCGATGGCGTCGCTTCCCTTGCTCCCGTCCGAAGAAACCCATAAATCCGTGATGCTCTCCGCCGCCACGCAGGGAACGGCCGACAGCAGGAGCATCAGCGCGCACAGGAGCGCCGCCGCCTTTTTCAGCATGCTCATTCCTCCTCCATTACTCCGATCAGCCCGGAAACGTAGCGAATATCCTTTTTCTGCACGTTGTCGGGCCGATTGAGGAGCTTGTTCATGAAGATCAGGCTGCACGTATTGCCGCCGTCCAAATTCAGCGCTTCTACCGCGCCCTTTTCAAGCATTTTTTCGGCCAGCCACAGGAACGACGCGCCCTTGCTGTTGGTGCGGCGTCCCACCGCCGTCAGCACCAGATACTGGCGCGGCGCGATCATGCCGATGGCGGTGCGCGGTTCCCGCCGGGTCTTGTCGTAGGTGTAAATGTCCGCTCTGATTTCGCCGTCCTGCACCAGGATGGGGCCGAAGGCGAAGGTATCGGTCACGCCCATGTCCAGGTATTCCCGGGCCGTCTTTTCGTCGCTTTCAAAGGTCTTCATGGAGCCGTCCTCGAACAGCGCCAGAATCTCCAGGGGCGGGAATTTTTTGCTGGACGCCTTCACCGTGGATTCGGCGACGATCTGGCCGTCCCGGATGATAATGCCCTCGTGCTTTCCCTCGTACCGCGTCCGGTAGCCGTAAAAATCGTCGCTGAACGCCAGCACCACGTTATCGTATTTGGCCAGGATATCCGCGGGCTGCCTGAAGGTTCCGCTCTTTTTCTCGGATACTCGCAGGGAACGGAGCTTCACCCGTTCGCTCAGCGCTATGGACGTTTCAAACCACATCAGTTTGATGGACGTATCCTCATACCGACGGATTTCGATATGGATGTTTGGGCTGATATAGGCCCACAGCCCGTCCGCGGCGTTTTCATAGACAAAGGGTTCGGAGCCTTCCGCCAAAAAGCCCTGTTCGTTCACCTCCGGCCAGGCCGACGTTTCCGTTTGCACGGCAGCCGTCTGCGGCTTGGGGGTCGCCGCCGGTTTCGGCGTGGGGGCCTGGAATACGCAGTCATCGGAGAAGATCAGCTCCTGCAATTCCGGGGTGGCGATTCCGTCCTGCTTTAAGCCGTTCTTCTTTTGCAGCTGCTTCACCCGCTCCACGGTGGTTTGGTTATAGGTATCGGAAAAGTTCAGCGATTTAAAGTAGCCTAATTCGTACATCCGCGTTTTTAAGCGAATCACGTCCTGCCCGGAATCGCCTTCCCGCAGGGTGCGGTATTCTTCCGCCAGCGCGGGACATGAAAACAGGCCCGCCAGCAGGATCGCCGCGCAGAAAAACGCCGCCAGACGGGTGCTTTTGTGTATCATCAGCGCTTCACCTTTCCCGGATAACAGTAAAAAAACGTTGTATCCCGTGCCGTTTTTTGTCTGAAAGCGTCCCTTTTCGGCGATATTTTCCGCAATCAGGCGGTGACAATTTTACCATAAACAGGCGTTTTTTTCAACTGCGTTTTAAAGGGGCTGCCTCGTGTGAGACAGCCCCGGGGTTATAGTTCCGGAAAGAATCAGTTGCCGGCCATCCGCTTGTAGTTGGCAAGGCGGACCTTGGCGTCCTCTTCGTTCTGGGCAAAGAGCTTTTCGGCGGCGTCGGGGAACATCTTCAGCAGCGTCTGGTAACGGGTCTCGCCGCGGATGAAGTCCTGATAGCTTTCGGTCGGGTCTTTGCTGTCGATGGTGAGAGGCTGATCCAGATCGGGATTGTAGCGGTACAGCGGCCAGTAACCGGCAGCCACAGCCTTCCTGATTTCGGCCTGGGCCTTGCTCATGTTGATGCCATGGTTGATGCAGGGCGCGTAGGCGATGATCAGGGACGGGCCGTGATACTTCTCGGCTTCGATCATGGCCTTGATCAGCTGGGCGGGGTTGGCGCTCATGGCGACGGTGGCGACGTACACGTAGCCGTAGCTCATGGCCATCATGCCCAGATCCTTCTTCTTGGTGCGCTTACCGGCGGCGGCGAACTTCGCGACCGAGCCGGTGGGGGTGGACTTGGAGGCCTGTCCGCCGGTGTTGGAGTACACTTCGGTATCCAGAACGAGGACGTTGACGTCCTGATTCTGGGCCAGCACGTGGTCCACGCCGCCGTAGCCGATGTCATAGGCCCAACCGTCGCCGCCGAAGATCCAGATGGACTTCTTGGTGAGCAGGTCGGCGTCCGCGATGACCTTGCGGGCCAGCTCGCAGGCTTCGCAATGGCATTCGGTGCCGGTCAGATCCTTGCCCTCGTACACAACGCCGGTCATGTCGATGCCGTCCTTGCAGGCGGCCAGCAGCTTTTCGCCAGCGGCGCGGCTGCCTTCGGCGTCGTCCATGTTCTCCAGCCATTCCTTGCCGGCGTCCTTGATGGACTGCTGCGCCCATTCCACGGCGATCAGCTTTTCCACGTTGTCGGCCAGCTTGGCGCGGCGCTGAGCGGTGGCCAGGTTCATGCCGAAGCCGAACTCGGCGTTGTCTTCAAACAGGCTGTTGGCCCAGGCGGGACCGTGGCCCTTTTCGTTCACGGTGTAGGGGCAGGTGGGGGCGGAGCCGCCGTAGATGGAGGAGCAGCCGGTGGCGTTGGCAATGATCATCCTGTCGCCGAAGAGCTGGGTAACGAGCTTCACATAGGGAGTCTCGCCGCAGCCCGCGCAGGCGCCGGAGAACTCAAACAGGGGCTTGAGGGCCTGGCTGTTCTTGATGGTGGCCTTGTTCTCGATGCGGTCGGCGATTTCGGGAACGGTCATGGCGAATTCCCAATTGGCTTCTTCCTTGCGCTGGGAATCCAGGGACTTCATGGTGAGGGCCTTCTGAGTGGGATCGTCCTTCTTCTTGCCCAAGCAGACTTCCACGCAGTTGGCGCAGCCGGTGCAATCCAGGGGAGAAACCTGAACGCGGAGCTGCAGGCCCGCGAATTCCTTGCCGACGGCCTTCTTGGTCACATAGCCTTCGGGCACCTGAGCGCCCTCGGCGGTGTAGATGGTGCGGATGGCGGCGTGGGGGCACACGATGGAACACATGGCGCAGCCGATGCACAGGCTGGGATCCCATTCGGGCACCTTCACGGCGATGCCGCGCTTCTCGTACTTGGTGGTGCCGGTTTCCACGAAGCCGCGGGGGTCGAACGCGCTGACGGGCAGCTGGTCGCCCTCCTGGGCCAGGATGGGCCTGATCAGGGTGTCGAAGTATTCGCTGGCTTCCACCTTCACGGGCACAGCGCCGGTGGTGGCGTCGGCCCATTCAGCGGGAACCTTGACTTCCTTCAGGCCGGAGATGGCGATGTCGATAGCGTCCCAGTTCTTCTGAACCACCGCGTCGCCCTTCTTGCCGTAGGTCTTCTTGGCATAGGCCTTCATGTACTGGTCGGCGTCCTCGTAGGGGATGATGTTGGCCAGCTTGAAGAACGCGGCCTGCATGATGGTGTTGATGCGTCCGCCCATGCCCACCTTCGCGGCCAGCTCGATGGCGTTGATGGTGTAGAACTTGGCGTGCTTCTTGGCCAGCAGCTGCTTCATGGCGGCGGGCAGATGCTCGTCCATGTCCTCGGGCGCCCACTGGGAGTTGAGCAGGAAGGTGCCGCCGTCCTTCAGGGAGGAAACCATGTCGTACATGGTCACATAGGCGGGATTGTGGCAGGCGATGAAGTCGGCCGCGTCGATCAGGTAGGTGCTGCGGATGGGCACATCGCCAAAGCGCAGATGGCTTACCGTCAGACCGCCGGACTTCTTGGAGTCATAGGCGAAGTACGCCTGAGCATACTTATCGGTATGGTCGCCGATGATCTTGATGGAGTTCTTGTTGGCGCCCACGGTGCCGTCGGAACCCAGGCCGTAGAACTTGCAGCACACGGTGCCCGCGGGAGCGGCGATGAGCAGGTCGCCCAGTTCCAGGCTGGTGCCGGTCACGTCGTCGTTGATGCCCACGGTGAAGTGGTTCTTGGGTTCGGCCTTGGCCAGGTTGTCGTACACAGCCTTGACCATGGTGGGATTGAATTCCTTACTGCCCAAGCCGTAGCGTCCGCCGACGACCTGGATGTCCTTGCGGCCGTTTTCGGCCAGCACAGCCACCACGTCTTCAAACAGAGGCTCGCCCAGGGAGCCGGGTTCCTTGGTACGGTCCAGCACCGCGATCTTCTTGCAGGTGGCGGGTACGGCAGCCAGGAAGTGCTTGGCGGAGAAGGGACGGTACAGATGCACCTTCACCACGCCGATCTTCTTGCCCTGCTTCAGCAGCACGTCGATGGTTTCCTGGATGGCTTCGCAGCCGGAACCCATGGCGACGATCACTTCTTCGGCGTCGGGCGCGCCGTAGTAGTCGAACAGCTTGTAGGCGCGACCGGTCACCTTGGCCACTTCGCCCATGTACGCTTCCACGATTTCGGGGATGGCGTTGTAGTACTTGTTGGCGGCTTCGCGGTTCTGGAAGTAGATGTCGGGGTTCTGGGCGGTGCCCGCCTGATGGGGATGCTCGGGGTTCAGAGCGCTGGCGCGGAAGGCCGCGATCTTGTCCCAATCCACCAGCTTGGCGATCTCGTCCAGCTCGCAGGCGTCGATCTTCTGGATTTCATGGCTGGTGCGGAAGCCGTCGAAGAAGTGCAGGAAGGGAACGGAACCCTTGATGGCGCTCAGGTGAGCGACCAGGGCCATATCGTGGGCTTCCTGAACGGAGCCGGAGGCCAGCATGGCAAAGCCGGTCTGGCGGCAGGCCATCACGTCGGCATGGTCGCCGAAGATGCTCAGAGCATGGGCGGCCAGGGCGCGGGCGGAAACGTGGAACACGCCGGGCAGCAGCTCGCCGCTGATCTTGTACATGTTGGGGATCATCAGCAGCAGGCCCTGGGAAGCGGTAAAGGTGGTGGTCAGAGCGCCGGCGGCCAGAGAGCCATGCACAGCGCCGGCGGCGCCGGCTTCGCTCTGCATTTCAGCCACATGAACGGTCTGGCCAAACAGGTTTTTGCGGCCCTGCGCGGCCCATTCGTCAATGTACTCGGCCATGGTGGAGGACGGTGTGATGGGGTAAATCGCGGCTACGTCGCTGAACGCGTACGCGATGTGGCTAACCGCCCCGTTACCGTCAATGGTCAATTTGATAGCCATGGGGATCAGTCCTCCTTAAGAATTATAAGATGCGGAAAACCCGTATTTTTCCCGCTTCTTCTCCAATTCAACATTATACGGCTTCCGAACCGCTTCTGTCAAGCAAGCGAATGGAAAAAAAGGCCGTTTTGCGGCCCTTTTTTACTCCTTTTTTAGCTTTTTGCGTTTGAGGCCGCGCAGACGCGCAAAAATGCAGCGTCCCGGATTCGCGATAACAGTTCCGCCGTGCAAACAAGCCGGCAGAAGGAATTCTGTTTTCAAGGACGCATTTAGCTGACCGGAGGGAAGAGAAGTGGTAACCATTCACGTAACTGGGGGAAACCATTCTTTGGGGGGCCAAAGAATGGTTTCCCCCAGAAATACCTGAATGGTTACGAGAAGCGGCCGTTTTTTGACCTTTCGTTCCATTTGGTCCTTGACAAAAAAATGAACCTATGGTAATATACGGGGGAAGAAATATACCCATCAATAAAAGAAAGGATGCTGTTCGTATGAAAAAAGCGCTGGCCGTTTTGCTCCTGTTCGTACTCGTGCTGTCCATCCCGCTCACCTCTTTCGCCTACGGTGTTTCCGTGATCGTTCCCGATCAGTCCGAAAGCACTGTAAGAAAGGTGAGTACCAAAACCTTATCGTTCAGGTTTGAAGTCAAGAATACGAATCCTACCAAAGCCGTAAAATACTATGAAGTGACCTACTACACCTGCGACGAGTTCTATAACCAGAACGGTCCGACCACAACCGATACCCTGAAGCAGGAAATCGCGCCCTATGAAACCATCATGTCCCCCGAAATTTTCCTGAAGAACGCCAAAATCACCAGCGTCTGCGCTGTGTGCATTGCCATCACCGGCGTTCGGTATTCGGACGGTTCCTATGAATACGACAGCGACCCCTCCTACACCCGCTTCTGGTGGACGTGGAAGTAATCTGCGTTCCTTCCCCCTTCGGCCCCGGATTTTCCGGGGCTTTTTTGTATGATTTTTTCCGCGGGTCGCCAGAATAGGCAAGGGAACAGGAAGGGAGGGAGCGCGGTGGCCTGGTGGCTGACGGCGGTTTTTCTGCTGCTGATTGCGCCGGTGCGAGCGGGGGTGCGGGTGCAGTGGGATGAAAACGGGCTGCGGTGCGCGGCGGGCCTGATGGTGTGGGGCCTGCGGCAGCAGGCGGATTTTTCTCTGGCGCGGAACGCGGCGGGACAATTGCATTTGACGGCGGCCTTTCACGGAAAGCGCCTGCCCCTCCCCCAAAGGAAAAACCGGGCGGGCCTGGGCGTGAAGCTGCTGGGCCTGCTGCTCAAAGCCAACGGCAAAAACGCGGCCCTGGGGCGGCTGGTGCGCGTGAACACCCTGCGCGCGTTCCTGCGCTTGGGCGGGCAGGACGCGGCGGCCCTGGCCCTGACCGCCGGAACGCTCCGGGCCGTCGGCGGCGCTCTGCCCCTTCTGCGCTTTCAGTGCGTGCCCGTCCTGGGCGGCAAAACGGCGCTGCGGGCCGTATGTATAGCGGAAAGCCGATTGGGCATACTGTTAGCGGCTTGGATCATATGGAAAAGAGGGCAAGATCAGAGTTGAGAGTGGAGAGTTGAGAGTGGAGATGATATAGTGTGTTCAGTCAAGAATCTCCAAATATCAGCTATCTTTATCTCAACTCTCAACTCCCAACTCTCAACTCTGAGCAGCTTCTCACAAAAATCTGGAGGTGCTATATGTCTCATCCCATCGGCGATTTAATGCAGACCACCCTGGAAAACATCAAGGACATGGTGGACGTGAACACGGTGATCGGCGAACCCATTCCCACGGTAAACGGCCCCACCATCATCCCCGTATCCCGGGTGAGCTTCGGATTTTTGGCGGGCGGCGGGGAATACGACCTGAACAAGCTGCCGGAGACGGACACGCCCTTTGCAGGTGGCGGAGGCGCGGGGGTGTCGGTGCAGCCGGTGGGGTTCCTGGTAGTGGGCCAGGACGGGGTGAAGGTGCTGCCCGCCCAGCATCTGACCGCCTGGGAGCGGGCGGTGAACTGCGCGCCCCAGCTGCTGGAGGACATCAAGGCCCTGATCCCCCAAAAAGAAAACGCGGCGCAGGAAGGGACGCAGGTATGAAAAAAGCGCTCTTCTGCCTTTCGCTGCTTCTGCTCCTGCTGCCCGCGGCGGCTCTTTGCGAAGCGAAATCCGAAATCCTGATCGAGGCGAAAACCGGGCGGGTGCTGTACGAAAACAACGCCCACGAGGCCCTGCCCATGGCCTCCACCACCAAGATCATGACGGCCCTGGTGGCCCTGGAAAACGGCAATCTTTCCGATATCGTTACCGCCGGGAAAAACGCCTACGGCGTGCCGGGCACCAGCATCTATTTGGGCTTGGGCGAGCAATTGACCCTGGAACAAATGCTCTACGGCCTCATGCTGGCCAGCGGCAACGACGCGGCGGTGGCCATCGCCGAGTACATCGGCGGGTCGGTAGAGGCATTCTGCCGCATGATGACGGACCGGGCGGCGGAAATCGGCTGTGAAAACACGGTGTTCACCACCCCCCACGGCCTGCCTGCCGACGGCCACCACACCACCGCCTGGGATTTGGCCCTCATCGCCCAGGAGGCCATGAAGAACCCCACTTTCCGGGAGATCGTGGGCACCCAGCGGGCGTCCCTGCCCTGGGCCGATCATGAATACGACCGGGTGCTGACCAACAAAAACAAGCTGCTAAGCACCTACGCCGGGACCTTGGGCGTGAAAACGGGCTATACCAAAGCGGCGGGCCGCTGTCTGGTCTTCGCCGCAGAACGGGACGGGCTGGAATTGATCGGCGTGGTGCTTTCCTGCCCCGACTGGTTCGACGAGGCGGCGGCGCTGCTGGATCGGGGCTTTGATAACTGGCAGATGGTCACGGTGTTAAACGCCGGAGAAACCGTGCGGGAAATCCCTGTTTCCGGCGGCGTGCGGGCTGCTGTGCGCGCCGTCGCCCGAAGCGACGTTTCCGCCCCCGTGCCTGATACTGCCTGGCCCGATCTGCTGATCGACCTGCCCGAATCTCTGCCCGCCGGGGTAGAAAAGGGGCAGGTGATCGGCACGGCCAGGCTCACCGATCAGGGACAAACGCTCGTCACCGTTCCCCTCATCGCGGCGGAAAGCGTGCCGGAGCGCTCCTTTCGATACGGGGTCGGACGGGTCCTCTCCGCCTGGCCCCTGGCCGCAGGCCAATGAAACGGAACCGGCCCCGCCCCTGTGGCTGTACCTGTGGGCCGGGGCGGGCGCGGCGTGCTGGCTGACGGCGCTGCGGAAAACATGATCTTCCACGGAAATCCGTTCAGCGGAATGGGTTTCCGCTTTTTCGTTTGGAAGAAAAAGGCGGTTTTCCACCTTTTCGTCCATTTAGCGATTTACAATCAAAGCAGAATATGCTATGATAAGGCAACAAAAAAACCATTCCAAACAAAGAAAGGATGCTGTTCCCATGAAAAAGACCCTGGCGCTTATTTCCCTGCTCGTTCTCCTGCTGTCCATCCCCCTCACTTCAAACGCCATGAATACTAATATAAATTTTAATAAATTACAAAACTTGAGCAGCGATGTCTCCCTGGTCATTCCCAGCGGCTCCTGGGCCTCCTGGAAAAAAGCGAGTACCAAGCGGTTATCGTTCAGATTCGAGGTCAAGAACACGAACCCCTCAAAAACAGTAAAATCCTATGAGGTGTCCTACTATCCCTGCGATGAGTACAACCAGCAAAACGGTCCTACGGAAACCGTGACCCTGCGCCAGGACATCAGGGCCTACGAAACTGCCACGTCCCCCGAGATTTTTATATCAAATTACAACGTCAATAACATCCATTATGTGTATGTTGGCATCTCCTCCGTCCGCTATTCGGACGGTTCCACCGAGTACGATTTTTCGCCTTCCTACACCTACTGGACGATCACGTACAGGTGATCCGCCGTTCCTTTTTCATCCCGCCCCGGATTGTCGCCGGGGCTTTTTTTGGTATTGACTTTATCCGGCACATTCAGTAATATGAAGAATGAAATGTACAAAACCGTTCCGGCCCGGCCGGGACAAAGCGGAGGAAACAATGCGGCTGCAAAAATATATGGCGGAGTGCGGCGTGGCCAGCCGCCGAAAAGCGGAAGAAATGATTGCCGAAGGCCGCGTGACGGTGAACGGCGTAAAAATCACGGAAATGGGCGTCCAGGTGGAGGAAAGCGACGAGGTTCGCGTGGACGGGCAGGTGATCCGCCCCGAAACGGAAAAGCGGTACGTGATGTACCATAAGCCCGCTGGGGAAGTGACCACCGTATCCGACCCCGAGGGCCGCCAGTGCGTGCTGGATCATTTTCGGGATTATCCCGTGCGGCTGTACCCCGTGGGCAGGCTGGACTACGACAGCGAGGGCCTGCTGCTGCTCACCAACGACGGGGCGCTGACGGAACGCATGCTGCACCCCTCCCATCAGGTGGATAAGACCTATCTGGCCCGGGTGACCGGCAGCGTCACCATGGACGAGGTGCGCACGCTTCGCGCCGGCGTCATGCTGGACGACCACAAAACCGCCCCGGCCAAGGTGCGGGTCATTAAGCTGGAAGCCGAAGCCACCGTGGTGCTGGTCACCATTCACGAGGGCCGCAACCGTCAGGTGCGCCGAATGTTCGAGGAAACGGGCCATCAGGTGATGCAGCTGCGCCGAGTGCGTTTCGGCCCCCTGGATTTGGGCGACCTGCCCCGGGGCAAGTGGCGGGAGCTGACGGCGGAGGAAGTGCGCAGTTTAGCGGCGTATTATTAAGAAAAAGCACAAAAGAAGTTAGGGTGTGGAAGATGCGTGTGCTGATGGTGAACAAGTTCCACCGCATGGTGGGCGGCAGCGAAACCGGTTATTTTTCCATGAAGCGGCTGCTGGAACAGCGGGGCCATACGGTGATCGACTTTGCCATGGCGGACGAAAGGAACGTTCCCTCGCCTTACGCCGATTATTTTGTGGACAGCGTGAATTATCACGGCAAAAACAGCTTCGCCCGCCAGCTTCTCCTGGCCCGGAATTTTGTTTATTCCCCGGAAGCGAAAAGGAAATTTGAGCGCCTGGTAAGCGATACGAAGCCCGATCTGATTCACCTGCACATGTTTCACCACCAGCTTTCCCCCTCCATTCTGGACGTGATCAAAAAGCGCCGCCTTCCGGCGGTTTATACGGCCCATGATTTACAGCTTTTGTGCCCGAATTATAAAATGGCGCGCCATGGAACGCCGTGCGAAGCCTGCCTGAACGGTCAGGTTTTTTCTTGCGTGCGGAATCGGTGTGTGATGGATTCTTTTGCGAAAAGCGCCCTGGCGGCCCTGGAAAACAAGCTGCACCGCAGCCGGGGAATTTATGACGTGATGCAATACCTGATCCTGCCAAGCGTTTTTTACCGCCAGCTCTTTCTGAAAGCTGGTTATGCCCCCGAACGGCTGGTTCATATCCCCAATTTCCTGAACCTGCCGCCCGATAGCGAAGCGGAGCGAGAGAGAAAGGAGCCGTATATCCTGTTCGTGGGCAGGCTTTCCGAGGAAAAGGGCTTGCGCACGCTGCTCAAGGCGGCGGAGGGAGCGGGCATTTCCCTGCATATCGCCGGTACGGGCCGGATGGAAGAAGAAATCAGGGAAACCCTGGGCAGGCCGGGATTCAGCCAGGTGAAGCTGCTGGGCTTTTTAAATGAAACGGCTTTGACGGAGGAAATGCGCGGCGCCAGCGCCCTGGTTCTTCCCTCCGAATGGTACGAAAACGGGCCTTACGCCGCCATTGAGGCCCTGCGGTGCGGAAGACCGTTGATCGGCTCCCGCATCGGCGGACTGCCCGAGCTGATTCAAACCAACGGGATTTTGACCGAACCGGGGGACGCGGAGGTTCTTCGGGCCGCCATGCGAAAGATGTTATCGCTGCCCGACGCGGAATGGCGGCGCATGTCCGATTTTTCCCTGCGCCTGTACCGGGAAAAGCACACGGCGGAGCGCTTCACGGAAACATTGGGCGAAGTATACCGCCGCTTAGGCTTTACCTTGTAGGGAGCCGCCCTATGAACGAAGGAAAAGCGCGGGTCATCGCCCTGTATCTGCCCCAATTCCACCCCACGGCCGCCAATGACCGGTTTTGGGGCCAAGGCTTTACGGAATGGGATAACGTAAAGCAGGCCCGGCCCCTGTTCCGGGGCCATGTTCAGCCCTGCCTGCCCGCCGATTTGGGCTTTTACGACCTGCGGAATCCCGAAATCCGGGCGGCCCAGGCGGAATTGGCCCGGCAGGCGGGCATCGAAGGCTTCTGTTATTGGCATTACTGGTTCGGCGGCGGGAAGGAAGCCCTGACCCTGCCCCTGGACGAGGTGGTGCGCTTGGGCCAGCCGGACTTCCCCTTTTGCGTAGGCTGGGCCAATCATGACTGGACCACCGGTTCCTGGCAGCGGGAAGGAAACCGGGGAAAGCCGGAAATGATCTTCCAGCAGACCTACCCCGGCGAAGAAGACGAAATCAAGCATTTTTACCGGCTGCTTCCCTGCTTCCGGGACAGGCGGTATATCCGGGTGGAAGGAAAGCTGCTGTTTCTGGTATATGATCCCCTGGCCCTGCCTCATCCGCAGGCATGGATGGCGCGCTGGAACGAGCTGGCCCGGCGGGTGGGCTTCCGCGGTTTTCATTTCGTGGGTCTGTGTCCCTCCCTGCCGGAGATGCGCATAAGGGATATGTTTCGGCTTGATGCTCTGGCGGGAGCAGATTTTGACCGGGTGCGGGCCTTGGGCTTTGACGCGGTGATGTCCACCAATCAGAAATACGCCGAAGTAAAAACGGGCGGCGCGCCGCGCAAAATGCTGTACGGAGCCGCGCGACGGGTAAAACCCGGCCTGCTGCTGGAAAAATACCGCTACGGCGACATCGTGCGCCGTTTCTATACCCCCGCTGACCGGCGAAAAGACGTGTATCCACAGTTATTAGCGGGCTGGGACCGGTCGCCCCGGGCGGGACGGCGGGCCATCGTGTACGCGGGCCGGAATCCCGGGGATTTTGAAAGGTTGGCTCGGCTGTGCTTAGACTGCGTGAAGGACAAGCCCCCGGAAAAACGCATCGTGTTCCTCAATTCCTGGAACGAGTGGGGCGAAGGGGCGTATATGGAACCGGACCGACAGTTCGGCACGGGGTTTTTGGATACTTTGAAGCACGTATTGCACGGATGAGGGGGAGAAAGCGTGGCGGAAATCAGCGCGGGCAAGGGTGTGAAGGCCATCGCCTTTTACCTGCCCCAATTTCATCCCATCTCGGAAAACGACCGGGCCTGGGGCCAGGGCTTCACCGAATGGGACAATGTGCGCAAGGCCCGCCCCCTATTCGAGGGTCACGACCAGCCCCGCGTGCCGGAAAACGGAAACTATTATTCCCTGCTCGACCCCGCCGCGCGGCGCTGGCAATCGGAATTGGCGCTGAAAAACGGCGTCTTCGGCTTCTGCTATTACCATTACTGGTTCGCCGAGGGCAAGCGCCTGCTGGAAAAGCCCGCGGAAGCCATGCTTTCCGACCCTGAAACCCGCATCCCCTTTTGCTTTTCCTGGGCCAATGAAAACTGGACGCGCCGGTGGGACGGCGGGAAAAATGAAGTGATCGCGCGGCAGGATTACGGCGGGCCAGCGGAATGGCGGGCGCATTGGGAATACCTGCTGCCCTTTTTCCGGGACAGCCGCTATATCACCCTAAACGGGAAACCCCTTTTTCTGATCTATAAGCCCGAGGAAATCCCCCGCCTCCGTGAAATGCTGGATGGCTGGCAACGGGCGGCGAAGGAAGCCGGTTTTCCCGGCCTGTGCCTCATGGTTCAAAGCCCGTCCTGGTTTTTTTCGCCTGCCTACGATCCCCGGGGCTTTGATTACCAGATCCGCTTCCAGCCCTTTTTCAGCATGGCCTGGCAGGGGAAAAACGCGCCCCTGCCGCAGAAGATCAAACGGCTGCTGACCGCTGCCGGAGAGAAAAGACAAACCCGGCTGGATTATGACGGCTTATGGGAAACCGCCCTTTCCCTGCCCCCCGATCCCCGGATGGTGGCCGGGGCCTGCCCGGACTGGGACAACACGCCCCGCACGAAAACGGGTTACATGCTGTTAGGCGCGTCGCCGGAGAAATTCGGGCGGTACATGGCCCGGCTGTGCGAAGAAATCCAGCGGGAGGACGCTTTGCCCCTGGTGTTCGTCAACGCCTGGAACGAATGGGGCGAGGGCGCGTACCTGGAACCAGATGAACGCCATCATGGCGCTTATCTGACGGCCCTGAAAAACGCTTTGCAGGGGGAGGCGCGGAATCGTTGAACGAACCCCTGATTTCGGTCGTCATCCCCACCCGCAACCGGGCGGCGCAGGTGAAGCGGGCCGTTTTGAGCGCTCTGAACCAGACGGAAGAAAACCTGGAAGTGATCGTGGTGGACGACGGCTCCGCCGACGGCACACATGCGGCGCTTAAGGAAATTCAGGACGCCCGGCTGCGTTATGCGTGGCAGGAGCGCGCCGGGGCCTGCGCGGCCCGGAACAAGGGCATTTCCCTTGCCCGCGGAAAATATGTTGCCTTTCAGGACAGCGACGACCTGTGGCGGCGGGACAAGCTGGCCGTGCAGCTGCAATGCCTTCGGGAAACGGGGGCGGACGTTGTATTTTGTCAACTCGCACGGCTGGAGGCTGACGGAAGCACTTCTTTGTTTCCCGCCCATCTGCATGAAGGTTTCGTGAGGGCTGAGGATTCCCTGCTGGGCGCGGGCACCCAAACGCTGCTGGGTGTGAAAGAAGCGTTTCTGGCCTTTCCCTTCGACCCGGACATGCCGCGCCTGCAGGAATTTGAAATGCTGTGCAGGCTGCGGCGGCAATATTCTGTTTATTTCCAGAATCAGCCGCTGGTGGATTACGCGCCCGGCGGGGATTCCATCAGCGCGAACCCGGAAAAACTGATTTGTGCTATCCGCCTTTTGCGGGAAAAGCACCCGGAACTGTTTTCCGGCCCCACCATCGAAAAAACAGCCCTGTCAGGGCGGCTTAGGCTGGACGCGCGGGACATCTGCCTTTTCGGGAAGAGCGGCTGGCGGGGTTGCCTGGCCCTGGCGGCGGAATTGGACGACGCCGAAGCCAAATTTCAGTTGCTGCTTGCAAAAGCGGGGCTGTATTCCCCGTATATCCGCCTGCGGGAAGCGGCAAAGCAGCAGAAAGAAAACAATACCATCCCGTGGCGCATTGCCGCTTTTCCCGTCCGGGCGGCAAGGAAAATCCGGCAAACGCTGAACGCCCTGCGCAATGCGGAGCAGATTCGCTGCTATCACCGCAAGAAAAACGTGTTCGGCCCTCGGCTGGTCCGACAGTGGGCCTTTACGGAAGCAACGGATATTTTGACGGGCTTCCATACGCACTTTTATCATAAGGCCATCCGTCGGTTCCTGGATGAAGAACTCAAGGAAGCGGCCCGCGCCCTGCCGGAGCCGAAGCGGGAGGAAGTTCCCCTGCCGGTTTGGACGCTGTGGTGGGACGGGGAGGAAAACGCGCCGCCCTGCGTCAAGCTGGCGATTCACAGTCAGAGAAAACATTTTGCCAGGCCGGAATACGTTTACCGGGTGCTGACCAAAGAAACCTATGCGCAATACGCGAAAATTGACCCGGCGGCGCTTGCCCGTTTTGAGCAGGGCGAAATGAGCCTGACCCATCTTTCCGACGTGATTCGGTGTACACTTTTGTGCCGCCACGGCGGGCTGTGGCTGGACGCCACCGTGTACATGTCCGGCCCTCTGGATCGGGCGTCCCTCGCGGCGGATTTTTACACCGTGCGGAAAACCACCTATCCCCAAAACCGGCGCGCCCTGATCCCGGCGGGCCGGTGGGCCTGCTATGCGCTGCGGTGCCGCCCCGGCGACCCGCTCATGGCCTTTCTGACGGCGGCTTATGCAATCTACTGGCGGAAATTTGCCGACGTGCCCGATTATTACCTGCTGGATGAAATGATCGACGCGGCGTACAGGCTGATACCAAAAGTCAAACAGATGATCGACAGCGTGCCTGTGAATAACGAGCGTATCTTCGATCTGTATGCCATGAGAAACGATGCTTATCTGCCCGAAAAGGTTGAGCTGGTAATGCGGGGCAACCGCCTGCACAAGTTATCCTATAAAGACAAGTATCTGGATTGCCGCCCCGACGGGCGCATGACCGTATGGAAATGGCTGTGGGAGGAGGCCCGGCGTGAAGTATGAACGGATTCGCGGCGCGCGCCGCAACGCCTTGTGGGGCCTGACGGAAAAGCTGCTGGCGCTGGCGCTTCCCTTTCTTACGCGCACCGCGCTGATCTATACCTTAGGGCTTTCCTACGGCGGCCTGGGCGGCCTGTTTTCCTCCATCCTGCAATTGCTGAGCTTAGGGGAACTGGGCCTGTGCAGCGCCATTATCTTCAGCCTGTACAAGCCCCTGGCGGAAAACGACGATTTCGCCGTGTGCGCCCTCATGCGCTTTTACCGAAGGGCGTACCGCTTCATCGGTTTGGGCGTGCTGGGGGCGGGGCTTCTGGTCATTCCGTTTCTGCGCCTGCTGATCCGGGCGGATATTCCGCCGGGGCTGCCTGTCGGCGCGGTGTATACAGCGTATCTTGCAAACTCCTGCGTGGGTTATTTCGTTTTTCCGGAGCGCCGCGCCCTGCTTGCCGCCGCCCATCGCCAGGACGCGATCAGCAAATCCGCCCTGGCGGCCAGGCTGCTGTGCTGTTTAACGCAGTTAGCCGCCCTGCTGCTGGCCCAAAGCTACGCCCTGTATGTGGTCATGCTGCCCCTGTCCACCCTTGCGGACGGGCTGATCTGCGCTTATTGTGCAAGGCATGCCTACCCGCAGTTCCGCTGCCGGGGAAGCATCACAGCGGAGAAAAAGCGGGAAATCGCCGAAAGGGTCAAGGGCCTGTTCATTCACCGGCTCTGCGGCGGCACCCGCAACGCCCTGGACAGCATTTTCATTTCCGCATTCCTGGGCCTATCCACTGTGGGTGTTTATGGCAATTATTTCTATATCCTCTACGCTGTGCGAGGCCTGCTGGACGCCGTGACCCAGGGCATGAGCGCTGGGATCGGCAACAGCGTGGCGGTGGAAAGCGCGGAAAAGAACCGGCGGGATTTGATGAATTTCACCTTCCTGTACCAATGGCTGTGCGGCTTTTGCACGGTGTGCCTGCTCACCCTGTACCAGCCCTTCATGCGGCTGTGGATGGGCGAAGAAAAGATGTTCGGAAGCGAAACGGTGATTGCCTTCTGCGTCTATTTCTACGTTTGGACCATGGGCGACATCAAAAGCCAGTACGCCGACGCGCGGGGCATTTGGTGGAAGGACCGGTGGCGCACGCTGACGGAGGCCCTTTGCAACATTCTGCTCAACTGGCTGCTGATCCGCTCCTTCGGGGTGGCGGGCGTGATCTTAGCCACGGCGGTTTCCATCCTGCTGGTGGGCTTTCCCTGGAGCGCGCGGATTTTGTTTAAAGATTATTTCGGCCTGCGTTCTCTGCCCAGCTACTTCGGGGCGCAATTGCTGTTCGCCCTGGTGACGGCGGCGGCGTGCTGCCTGACCGCCTGGGTATCCGCCCTGCTGCCCTGGGAGGGCGTGGGCGGGCTTTCGGCAAATATCCTTTTGTGCCTTGCGCTGCCCAACCTGATCTTTTTCCTGTGCTATTGGAAAACCCCGTATTTCCGCCGCGCGCTGCCCCTGATCCGGTCCATCTTAGGGCGGCGATAATCCTTGGAAGGGAGGGAAAGCCCCGTGTACCTTACGGTCCGGCTGTCGGTGCGGGAGGACGGATATTTGGCGGCGCTGGCGATTGCCATCGTGCAGCGCACCCTGCTCAAGGGCGTGGACTGGCAGGACGCTTTTCTTCCATTTACGGGATTCCTTTCCCTGCTGCTGGACTGCCTTTTGATCCTGCTGCTGGGGGCATGCTTCCTGACAGACCTGCTCAAGGGCGGGCGGCTGCATCACCTCCTAACGGCCCTCGCCCTGGGGCTGCTTTCGGTTTCCGCTTATATCACCCGGCAGACGGGGCTTTTGTACTCCGCCGCCTTTATCCTTTTGGCGCGGGGCCTGCCCTTTTCCCGGATCGTCCGCGTCTTTTATCGCGCCGCCCTGTGGAGCCTGCTTTTGCTGATCCTGGCCCAGCTCACGGGCCTTACGAAACGAAGCGTTCCCGACCCGGAATACAATTTGGGCTATGCCATGGGTATGGCGCATCCCAACAATTTTGCCTCCGCCGTTGCGGTGCTGCTGTTTTCCTGGGCGTACCTGCGCCGCTGGAAAAGCCGGAGCGTCACCGTCCCTGCCATCCTGGCGGCGGGATATGCCGTCTATCGGTACACCATTTCCCGCACGGCCCTGGTGATCGTGCTGGTCTACTGTTTAGCGCTGATCCTGTATGAAATGCTGGCCCGGTTCCGCGCAAAAAACGCGGTAAAGCTGATCCGCTTGGGCTTTGTCGTGCTGCTCATCTCGTCGGTGTGGCTGATGCTCCGCGCCGATGAAATATTTGCGTGGCTCGGCCTGGAAAGCGGCGCGGGGTTCGGCCCTCTGTCCAGCGCTCTAAGCCGCTTCGTCAACGCCGCCGCCCTGTACGAGCAGAACGGCCTGAGGCTGTTCGGCTCCTATATCGAATTCCGCAGCCTGCGCGCTGCGCTGCTGACCAACCAGCAGGCGGTGATTCTGGATTCCGCCTATCTGTATCTGGTGATCAGCCAAGGCCTCGCCGCCACGGGAATCACGATTTGGCTTTTTGGCCGTTCCATGGGGGCGCAGATCCGGAAAAAGCAGTATGTGCTTTTGATCACCATGGGCGCGTTTCTGCTCAGCGGCCTCATGGAACGGTTCGCCCTGGACGCCACCATGAATTTCGCCCTGCTTTCCGCTTTCAGCGCCCTGGACCGGGACGCGCCCAGGTTGGAAAATGAAAAGCAGCGGACGCATATCGTGCTTCGGCGGCGAAGAACATGAAGAAATAAAACAGAGTGCAGAGTACAGAGTTCAGATTTATATAGTCGGACACTGCGGATTGCCGCAGTTTATTGACTATATCATCTGAACTCTGTACTCTGCGCTCTCTTTAGAATTTTCTTTCCATCTCCAGCAGGCATTTTTTCCGTTGGATTCCGCCCGCGTAGCCGGTCAGGCTGCCGCCTGCTCCCACTACCCGATGGCAGGGGATCATCAGGGAAATGGGGTTGCGGCCCACCGTGCCGCCCACTGCCCGGGCCGCGCCGGGGGGCAGGCCCAAAGAAGCGGCGATTTCTCCGTAAGTGACGGTGCATCCGTAGGGAATCGCCAGCAAGCGCCGCCACACGGCTTGCTGAAAGGCCGTTCCCCGGGGGCGCAGGGGCGGCGGGCAATCCGGTTCCCTGCCGCTGAAATATTCGTCCAGCCACCGGTCTGCCTGATCGAATATGGGCAGGAGCCTTTCTGCCGTTTCTCC
Organism: uncultured Christensenellaceae bacterium; assembly: GCA_905234985.1. Classification (GTDB taxonomy): domain Bacteria; phylum Bacillota; class Clostridia; order Christensenellales; family Aristaeellaceae; genus RUG563. Next base: position 103,060 of record CAJOJQ010000014.1, on the reverse strand, counting down.
AGCAAGACCGGCCCCGAAATGCTTCTGCCCCTCAAACCAAAGACCGATCAGGGCTTCCCCGTCGCTGGCAAGGGTGATAGCGCCCAGAGGCGACAGATAAGCGTGAATGTAATCCATTATTTTATTAAACGAGGTCAAAAGCACATTCCGCCCGCATACCGGAAGCCGTAAGCACATGCAGCGCGGCCTTGCCGGGGCAGGTTCCGGCCCGAAGATACACGATGGCCCGGCCGTCCAGCGTGGCGCGGCGGTTCTCCGCGTAGGGCGTCAGGTCGTCGGGTTTTCCGTTTTCGATGCCCAGCAGGGTGATATCCCCCACGGGCTGGCACAGCAGCATTTCATCCCGGGCGGGCTGTCCGTTTTCGTCCACCAGGCAGATTTCCACCTGAACCACGCTCTGTCCGTCGGCGGGCAGGGAAAGCCTGTCCGCCGCAAGCCGGAGGACGGCGGCGGGACGCACGGTAGACAGGGCGTCTTCCGCCCCCTCGATCACCGCCCGCAGGGTGCCCGGCGCATAGTCCACTTCCCAGGAGACCCGGCATCCGTCGGCGTCGGCGATCTGTTTTTTGCCCAGAGAAACTCCGTTCAAGAACAGCTCCGCTTCTTTGGCGCTGGTATAGCAGGATACGATCTTCTTCTCCCCCGCCTCTCCTTCCCAGCGGAAATGCTCGTTCCATACGCCGTGGCGTTCGGCGTTGCCGTCCCCCACGGCGATGCGGACAAAGGGTGCGTCGGTCCACAGGGCCTTGCGCTGGTAATACAGGGGCTTTTCATAGCCCGCCAAATTCAGCATGCCCGCCTGGCTGATGCGCACGGGCCATCCCTTGCACTCGCCCAAAAAGTCGATCCCCGTCCACAAAAACTGCGCGGACATGAAGGCGTTGTCCCGCACGGCGAACCAGGCCCGGGGGTCGTGGCTGTTTTCGCTGCCCAGAATGACCCGGCCCGGATAGGCTTTGTGATCGTCCGGATAGAAATGCTCCCGGTAATTGTACCCCGCGATATCCAGCGCGTCGGCGTAGCCCGTGCGATTGGAAAGCTCAGGGAAAGAAAGCGCGCTGGTCACGGGCCGGGTATCGTCTAAATCATGCACGAGGGCGGTCAGCTCCCGCGCCACCTTCGCCAGCCTCCCGGCGTCGGGCTTCCGGGCATCGTACAGCCGCTCCGCAGCAGGCTTGTTGGCGTCGTTATTGCCCAGGGCTTCCCGGAACAGGGGCGTCACGTAGGGGTCGTTGGGATAGTCGATTTCGTTGCCGATACTCCACAGCACGATGGATGGATGGTTCCGATCCCGCTTCACCATGCTGGTCAGGTCGGCCACGTGCCACTGGGGGAAATCCTCGGCGTAGCCGAAATGCTTGGGCGGGTACACATTGTGCCCCTGCCACCACTTGTTTTTCGTGCCTTCCCATTCATCGAAGGCTTCGTCCATCACCAGCAAGCCTAATTCGTCACAGGCGTCCAGCAAATCGGGGTCGGGGGGATTGTGGGCCGTGCGCAGAGCGTTGCAGCCCGCCGCCTTGAACTTGCGCAGCCGCCGTTCCCACACGTTCTTGGGCACCGCCGCGCCGAGGCACCCCGCGTCGTGGTGGACGCACATGCCCTTGAGCTTCATGTTCACGCTGTTGAGGAAAAAGCCTTCATCCGCATCGAAGCGGAAAACGCGAATGCCGAAGGGAATTTTCACCGTATCCTTCACTTCGCCGGAAAGCAGGGTTTGTCCCTCCAGCACGTATAAATACGGGTCATCCGGACTCCACAGCCGAGGCCTTTCGATGGTCAATTCCGCCGTGCCTTTTTCCTCAGCAGCGCTGCCCTGGGCAACGCATTGCCCATCCGGGGTTTTCAGGCAAAACGCCACGCCGTCCCCGCCTAAGGTTTCATAGCGCACCCGCAGAACGGCCTTTTCCGCATCCGCTGAAACGGTGGAGGCGAAAACGCCGCCGTCGGCAAAGCATACCGGGTCGGATATTTCGATTTCCACGTGCCGAGTGACGCCGCTGCCGGTGTACCAGCGGGAATCCGCCACGTCGTTATGCTCCACCCGCACCGCGATCACGTTTTCGCCGGGGCGGACGAATTCGGACACGTCGTAGGTGAAGCTGGTGTAGCCGTAGGCGTGGAAGCCCAAATAATTGCTGTTCACCCAGACTTTGGCGTGCTTATACACCCCCTGGAAGGTAAGGCGCACGCGCTTTCCCTGCACATCCTCGCCCAACGTAAAATGCTTCCGATACCAGGCTGTGCCGCCGGGCAGATAGCCCGTGCCGCTGGCGTGGCATTTATCGAAGGGATGCTCCACCGCCCAGTCGTGGGGCAGGGTCACTCTTCGCCACCCGCTGTCGTCATAGCCCATAAAATCCGCGTCGGGCACGTCGCCCAAATGAAAATGCCAATTCCGATTGATTTTTTCCCGAACGCCCATAAGTACCTCCTGTCATGAAAAAAGGGGATGCCTCCCCTTACAGTTTGGCATCCCCTCATGGTTTTGTCAAGCGATTATTTGCCGTAGGTGGCGTTGATCTGGGCCTGCAGCTCGGCGGTCACTTCGTCCACGCCGGCGGCGCGCAGGGCATCCTGGAATTCGGCCACGATTTCTTCAGCGGTGCCGCTGTACTGGCCGAAGCAGATGTACTTCATGTAGGTGTTGTAGATTTCGTTGCACTGGTTGATGTAGCTCTGCACCATGGTGTTGTCGAACACGAAGGCTTCGTAGGGATACATCACGGCGATCTGGTCATATTCCTCGTACAGAGCGTTGATGGCATCCCAGTTCATGGCGGCGGAGGGGATTTCCAGCGCGTCGTTGCGGCCCCACCACCAGTTGGTGGAGATGCTGTCGTTGTCGGCCACGTAGGTGTCGGGGGTGTAGCGGTAGCCGTTCTCATCGATGGCATAGCTGCGGCCTTCCAGACCGTAGTTGAACAGGTCGTAGCATTCCTTGTCGTTGCGCAGCAGGTCGTACACCATCAGGGTGCGCTCGGGGTTGGCGGAAGCGGCGGACACGGCGGCAACACCGTGGGTCACCAGATCGCGGGTCACGTAGCCGGCTTCCTTGCCCCAGTAGTAGAAGCCCACGTCGCAGTCTTCATCGTTCAGGTACATGGTGTTGTCGGTGCTGGCCAGAGGAGACACCAGGCCGGTCCAGGTCTGGGTGTGATGCTGTTCCAGAGCGGTCTTGCCCTGACGGAACTCCAGGCGGTTGTCGGCGCCGGTGTTGGAGAGCACGTCGGTGGGCCACACGCCCAGTTCGTCCCATTCCTTCATCAGCTTGGCGTATTCCACCAGCTTGTCGGTTTCCACCAGATACAGGCAGTTGATGGTGTAGGGATCGTCCAGGTAGCCGCCCCAGATGGCGCCGGAGGCCAGACCGTCGATGTTGCGCCACTTGGCGAAGGAGCAGATGTAGCCGCCGGCGGGATAGGCGGTGCCGTCGGTATCCCACAGAGCGATCAGCTGGTCGCCGTAGGTGGCCTTGACGTACTTCACATAGGTGGTCAGGTCATCCCAGGTCTGGCAGCCGTTCTCCAGCCCGGCTTCCTTGGCCCAGTCTAAACGATAGGCGAAGCCGTGGTTGGTCCACTGGGAATAATTGTCCTCGGGGATGAAGTAGATGTCGCCTTCATAGGTGCACACATCCCAATGCTCCTGGGGAACGGTGGCATAGGTCACGGGAGCGTATTTCTCCAGCATTTCCTTGTCCAGTTCCAGGAAGCCGCCGCGCTTGGCGTTGGGCCACGCGTCCAGCCAGTCCGTGGAAGAACCGATCAGGTCGATGGTGCCGTCCATGGACGCGATGCGCAGGTTGTAGTTGGCCAGATAGTCCGTCCAGGAGATCCAGACGATGTTCAGCTCGGCGTTCACCTTTTCGGTCAGGATCGCGTTGAGCTGGGCCAGCATTTCGGCGTTGGCGCCGGTCTTGGGCGCGTCGCCGGTGGTCATGTAGTTGATGACCACGTGCTTGGAGGTGTCTACGTCGGCCCATTTTTCAGCCCATACGGCTTCCGCGTTCTCCACGGAAATGTCTTCCGCGAAGGAAACGGAGCACAGGCTCAGGACCATGATGGACGCCAGGAGCAGAGCAAGGATTTTCTTCATGTTTTTTCCTCCTTTTTATTTTAGGGCGATTGGCCCTTGGGAACAGGAAAATAGTATCCGCAGCCTCAATCGGCGCGACTGCCCTTCATGGGCAGATCGCTTGTTTCGGCTGATTTCACCGCCGATTTTTTGTCGCCACTGGCGACAATCGGCGGTTCATCCTTTCACCGCGCCCACGGTGATGCCGCCGATGAAGTAGCGCTGCACGAAGGGATACAGGAAGATGATGGGGCCGGTAGCCATCATGGCGGTTGCCATTTTCAGGGATTCAGAGGGCAGGCTGTCCACGGTCACGTACTGGCTGGCCACGGAGTTCTTAAGAGACTGGGCCTCGTTGATGATCTTATACAGGCTGTACTGCAAAGGCAGCACGGACTTGTTCTGGAGGAACAGGGAGGACTGATACCATTCGTTCCAGTAGCCCAAAGCCAGGAACAGGCCAACCGTGGCAAGGCCGGGCTTTAACATGGGCAGGATGATGGCCGTGAAGATTTTGAAATCGCCCGCGCCGTCGATCTTGCCGGACTCGGTGAGCTCGTGGGGAATGGATTTGGCGAAGTTCTTCATCAGAATAATCAGCCAGCTTGATACCATCAGCGGCAGCAGCACCGCGAAGTAGGAGTTGTTCAGGTGGTAGGTCTGGGTCATGAGCAGATAGTACGGGGCCAGACCGGCCTGGAACAGGCTGGTGAAGTAGACGAAGAAGGAAATGCCGTTGCGGAAGGGGAAGTCCTTGCGCTGGAGGGCGTAGCCCGTCATGGCGCAGATGAACAGGCCGATGGTAGTGCCAACCGATGTCAGCACGATGGTCAGGCAGTAGGACTGCCAGATGGTGCCGCCCTTCACCACCAGCTCATAGGCCGCTGTGGTGAATTCCCGGGGAAGCAGCGTCACGCCCTGGGTGATGATGTTGTCCTCCGTTTCAAAGGAGGTGCCGAGGATCACCAGGAAGGGGAAGATGCTCATGATGGCGAAAATGGTGATGAAGAAGTAGCCGATGCCGCGGATCACATAGTCGGACCCCGTCAGCTTGATTTTGCCGGTGCTTTCCAGCATGCCGTCCTTATTCTTTGCCATTCTTCCCACCTCCTCAGAACAGGGAGTAGTCGGGCTCGATCTTCTTTACGATGGCGTTCACGGTGAGCACCAGGATAAAGCCGATCAGGGACTGATACAGGCCCACAGCCGACGCGGTGGAGAAGTTGAAGTCGGACACCGTGGCGCGGTATACGAACATTTCAATGATGTCCACCTTGTTGTACAGGATGGGATTGCGGCCCACCAGATTCCAGAACAGGCCGAAGTCGCCCTTCACGATGCCGCCCAAAGCGAACAGCAGCAGGATGACCACGGTGGGTTTCAGGCTGGGCAGGATGATGTAGCGGATCTTCTGCCAGCCGTTGGCGCCGTCGATCATGGAGGCTTCGATGATGGAATCGTCAATGCCCATGATGGCGGCGAAGTACACCACCGAATTGTAGCCCGTTTTCTGCCACAGATGCACCAGAATGATGATGATCGGCCAGGGATCGCCGGTTTTGTACAGCCGCAGAGGCTCCGCCCCCAAGCCCTTCAAAATCACGTTCAGGAAGCCGGTGTCGGAGTTCAGCAGGCTGAACACCAGCAGGCCCACCAGCACCTGCGAAATGAAGTAGGGCAGGAACATCATGGTCTGGCTGACCTTGCGGAAGGATTTGCTTTGAATTTCCTTCAGCAGGATGGCCACCGTTACCGCCAGCAGGTTATCCAGCAGAATGAACGCCAGATTGAACAGGATGGTATTCTGGGTCAGCGTCCACAGCTTCCCCGATTTCGCCACGAAATCGAAGTTTTTCAGGCCCACGAAGGGGCTGGCGAAGATGCCCTTGCGGTAGTTGTAGTTCACGAAGGCCACGTAGATGCCGGGCAGCGGAGCGTAGCTGAACGCGATGAAGTAGATGATGGCGGGAACGCACATCAGTATCAGCGTTTTTGAGTTGAACAGCTTCCTCCGCAGGGAGCCCTTGACCGAATAGGGCTCCACCTTTTTGGGGTTGATCGTCGTCATAGTCCGCCTCCCAACTGCTGAAATTTTTAGCGCTTGAACATTTAACGATGAAAAACCGGGCGGAGTCCGCAATCCCCCTCGCGCCGTTTGTCCGCCTGTGGACGGAAAAAACGACCGCGCCCGGCTTTCTTCCTGATTTTGGTGCTTCGACAGGTGATTGGAAACGGATAAAATTGTCTATTATGAACATTTCCATCCATTTTTCTTAGGCATTTTTCATTATAACAGATCATTTCGCCCATTGCAAGCCCCAATTGATGATTAAACGGCGTAAAATTTTCATTTTCGCCAGCAGTCCGTCAAGGTTTGGATTGCGTTTTCCGCGTACCTTTGGTAAGATCATGCGGGAGAAAAGATAAAGGAAGGATCGGCATGATCGTACCGAAGAATCCGCACCTGAACCTTGGGGCCATCGCGGACAGCGGCCAATGCTTCCGCTGGCGGCGGCGGGGGGACGGATATGTGATCCCCGCCCTGGACAGGGTGCTGCGGGTGCGGGAAACAGAGGCTGGGGCGCTGGAGCTGGATTGCCCGGAGGAAGACTACGCGCTGCTCTGGCGAGCGTATTTCGACCTGGACACGGACTACGGGGCCATGGCTGCTGTGCTGCCCAAGGAAGACGGCTACCTGCGGGCGGCGGCGGAATATGGCCGGGGCATCCGCATCCTGCGCCAGGACCCCTGGGAAACCCTGGTCACCTTCCTGATTTCCCAGCGAAAAAATATCCCGGCCATCCGGCAGGCCGTGGAAAAGCTGTGCCTGACCGGGGGCCGGGTGATCGGGGAAAACGAGGACGGGCCTATATGCGCCTTTCCTTCCCCTGCCGAACTCATGCGCCTGGGGGAAGAGGGGCTGCGGGCCTGCGGCTTAGGCTACCGCGCGCCCTATGTACTCCGGGCGGCGGAGGCGTTCAGCGGAGAAGATTTGAACGGCTTTGACGGCCTGACCGACGAAGCGCTGCTGCACGCCCTGTGCGCCCTTTACGGCGTGGGCCCCAAAATCGCCCAATGCGTGATGCTGTTCGGTTTTCACCGGCTCAACGCCTTCCCCGTGGACGTGTGGATTCAGCGGGTGGCGGAAAAGCGCTATCCCGGCGGCATTCACCCGGAACAGTTCGCCCCCTTCGCGGGGGTCATGCAGCAGTATATGTACGCTTATGAAAGGTATCTGGAATTAGCCCATAACGGGTAAACGAAAACCGGCCGGATTGCTCCGGTCGGTTTATTGCCCAGTTGTCGTAGTATTTTTTTCACTCGCTTATCCGCTTCTTCTGACCGATATTCCTCTCGGAATAGAGTGATTTGTTTTTATTTGTGGTGAATCATCTGTTCCAGGGTTTCATACAGCTGATCCGGCTCCACGGGCTTGGAAAGGTGGGCGTCCATGCCCGCCTGGAGGGAATGCTGCACGTCCTCGTCGAAGGCGTTGGCGGTCATGGCGATGATGGGGATTTCCCTGGCGTCCGGCCGTTCCAGGGCGCGGATGGCGCGGGTGGCCTCCAGGCCGTTCATCACCGGCATGCGCACGTCCATCAGGATGGCGTCGTAGTACCCCGCCGGGTGGCCGCTGAACATATCCACGGCGATTTGCCCGTTTTCCGCGTGTTCAGACTGGATGCTTTCCATTTCCAGCAAGTCCATCAGGATTTCCGCGTTCAGCTCCATATCCTCCACCACCAGGATGCGGCAGCCCTCCAGCGCGTGGATGGCCTGACCCTCCGCCGCAGGCTGACTTTGCACGGCGTCCTCCGCCTTTTCCCGCTGGAGCAGAATGTTCTGGACGCTGTGAATCAGGTTGTCCTTGAACAGCGGCTTGGAAAGAATCACGTCCACCCCGGCGGCCTGCGCTTCCTCCTGTTTGTCCTCCCAATCGTAGCCGGTGAGCAGGATCACGCCCGTTTCGCCGCCGTCCATCTTCCGCAATTCGCGGGTAAACGCCAGGCCGTCCATGCCGGGCATCAAGTAATCGGTCAGCACCAGCTGATAGGGCTGGCCCACTTCCCTCTTTTCCCGGATCATGCGCAGGGCGGCTTCTCCGGTTCTCACCGTATCGGCCTGAATGCCCACGGCGTCCGCCACCAGCTGTTCATGTTCGCAGGCCACCGCGTCGTCGTCCAGCACCAGGGCGCGCATCCCCGCCGGAATCAGCTCCCGGTGGTCTTTTTCGCTGCGGGCTGATACTTTCAGGGTAACGGTGACGGTGAAGGTGGATCCCTTGCCTTTTTCGCTGTCCACCTCGATTTCGCCGTTCATCATGCTTACGATGCTCTTGGTGATCGCCATGCCAAGGCCCGTGCTGCCGTATTTGGTGCTGGAGCCGTCGTTTTCCTGGGAGAAGGCTTCAAAAATCTTGGGAATATAATCCTTGCTCATGCCGATGCCGGTATCCCGGATGATAAAGCGGAGCATGCAGTGCTGCTCAAAGCGCCTGATCTGCTCCACGCTGAACGTGACCGAGCCGGGAGCGGGGGTGAATTTCACGGCGTTGCCCAAAATATTGATGAGTACCTGCTTGAGCTTCATATCGTCGCCGACGTAATAATCCTCCGTATGGCCGATGATGTCGCACGCAAAGCGCAGCCCCTTGTCCACGCACTGGCCGTTGATCATCACGTTGATCTGATCCAGGAAATCCCGGAAGCCGAATTCCTCCTCTTTCAGCGCCATGCGACCGGACTCGATGCGGCTCATGTCCAGAATATCGTTGATGATGCCCAGCAGATGCTTGGCGCTGGAGCCGATCTTTTCCAGCTGCTCCCGTGTGTGGGGGGCTAAATCCTGATCCCGCAGGGCGATGCTGTCCAGGCCGATGATGGCGTTCATGGGCGTTCTGATCTCATGGCTCATATTGGAAAGGAAGCTGGTTTTGGCGCGGCTGGCCTGTTCCGACGCCGCCAGGGCCTCTTTGAGCTTCTGCTGGCTGTCGGACAGGGTGGTGTTCAGCTCGGCGATGCGGCCCATGGCTTCCCGGGTCTTTTTTTCCGAACGCACGCTGCGCAGCAGCAGGGCCAGGATGGCGGCCACAACGATCCCGGCGGCAATCAGGACGGAGACGAAGTGTTCCCGGATGAACCGGGCAAAGGTGATTTGCTGCTCCCCGTAGGAATAGGACGCTAAGGCGGCGTTGAGCGCGGAGGCGGGCACAAGGTTGATGGCCTTGTTCAGGATGGCGTACAGGGCGCTGTTCTCCCGGCTGATGGCGAAATAGGAGTTCATGGCTACGCCCGTGGTGACGGTGGAAAGATTGTACTGATCCAGCCAATCGGCCACGCTGTTGATGCGGTAATTGCTCACGATCACGCAGTCCGCTTTTCCTTCCGCCACCGCCTTGAGGCAGGCGGCGATGTCCTTTACGTAAACCCGGGTCCAGCCCGGAAAATGATCCATCAAAAAGGCTTCGTAGCTGGGGTTGCCCTCGTTGATGACGGCCCTGACCTCGCTTTCCATGGAGAAATCCCGCAGGGCGGCGGAGCGCACCACGGCGTACATTTCGCTCTGCATCAGGGGCACCGTGGTCAGCACGTCCTTTTCCTCCGCGTCATAAGCGGAGAAGTTCACGGGAAACACGCAGTCGATTTCCCCCCGGTTCATGGCCTCCAGGGCGTCCGCGGTGGAGGAAAAGGCCACGGGTTCAAACACGATTTCCGCGTTCTGCATGCAGCGGGAGGCCTGGAAAAGAAACTCCTTCAGCGCGCCCGTCAGCTCCCCCGTGGCCTGATCCTTGGCGCAGAAAGCCAAATAGTTGTCCCGATAGCCCACCCGAATCGCGCCGTGACCCGAAAGCCAGTTCAATTCGTTTTCCGCCAGGTACATGGTGGAGCCGGAATAGCCGAAATACTTTTCCTGGAGCTGCTGGTTGTAATAGGCGTTTTCCTCCTGAATTTTGAGCATAGCGGCGTCCAGCTCTGCCAGCAGTTCCGGCCGGGTCTTGCTCACGGCGAAGTAAAAGTCCGAGGAGCCGATCTTGCACACGGGCAGCAGGGTGTCGCTGTTCCCGAAGCCGTCGTTAGCCACCAGGGCGTCCACCTCGCCCCGCTCCAGCATGGCGACGTTTTCCGCTTCACCCACAGTCAGCTCCACCACCTCCGCGTCCACGCCTTTTTTGGACGCCCAGTTGCGGAACATGCTCACCTGAACGCTGCCCTGGTTGATGCCGAATTTCTTCCCGCTGAACGTGGAATAATCCGTGGAATCGATGCCGCTGTGACGGGCGGAGGAAACGAACACGTAGTATTCCTCCGCGCCCATGGGCACCATGGAATAGAGGATGCTCCTGGCCCGGCCCACGGTATAGGAAAAGTCGCTCATGAGGTCGATTTCGCCGTCGGTCAGCATCTGCATCAGGTCCGGCCAGCTTCCGTACACGTACTCGTAGCGCCAGCCGGTATACGCGGCGATCTTCTGCTGATACTCATAGGCGTAGCCCGAGCGCCGTCCGTAAGGGTCGGTCTGGTTGAAGGGCGATTCGTACCAGCCCACGCGCACGGTCTTTTCGTTTTCCGCCCGCGCGGCCATGGGAAACGCCAGGATGAGGCACAGCAGCAGCGCCGCCAGCCGCATGCCCTGAAACCGTTTTGCTTCCTTCATGTTCGCCCCCCTGACTACTTAAGCTCGTCGTAATCCTTCACCAGTTTGGCCTGTTTCAGCAGATAGTCCCTCAGTTCCTGATATTCCCCTAAGCAGAAGCGCTGGGTTTCCGTGCCGGGGGTGGGAATCTCGCGCTGGTCATAGGCGGCGTTCATGACGAAGCCCTGCCAGGTGGCGTCCCTGCGGCAGGCCTCCACCGCCTCCACAATGGCGTCGACGGCAGCCTGGGGCGTGCCTTTTTTGGCGAAGATGGCGCGCCAGGGTCCGGCATAGCTATCAATGCCTATTTCGGCGGTGCATTCGCAGTCGGGCAGGATGGAAACGCGGTGTTCGCAGAACAGCAGCAAGGGCGTCACGTTGCCCGCCTAGATCTGCTCGCTCATATCGTCGTAGCCGCCCACGGCCAGGTCCACCAGGCCCTCCGCCAAATCACGGTTCACATCGTCGCCGGAATCGTAAGCCACCCGGTTCAGGGCCAGGCCCTCGGTGGCGATTTCAAAGCACAGGCCGTCCACGCCCACGGCGGACTGCATGCCCACGGACACTTCGCCCGGGTGTGCGGCAACGTAAGCCCGCAGATCGGAAAAGGAGCCGACGCCGTACTTTTCCATCTGCTGCCGGGAACCGGCCAACAGGTTGATGGAGTGTACCAGGATCACTTCGCATTCAAATTCGTCCTTGAAATCAAAATCCATTTTGCCCAATAAATCCTGGATGTACAGGCTTTGGGTGCCCAGCAGGAAGGTATAGCCGTCGGCGGGCTGGGCATAGGCGTAGGAAGCGCCCACCACGCCGCTTTCGCCCGTTTCGTTGCGCACCTCCACGGGCACGCCCAAATATTCCGTCAGCAATTCGCTCATGGGCCGGATGGTGCTGTCCGCGCCGCCGTTCAGGCCCCAGGGGCACACGATGGTCACGCCGCGGTCAAATTCCCATTCCTCCGAAAAGGCGGAGCAAAGGCTGAAAACCAGCAGGAGCGCCAGAAGCAAAGCCGCAATTTTCTTCATAAAATCATTCCTCCGAAGCATGAATGGATGAAGCTTTCCGGTTCAGCAAAATCAGCGCCGCCACCAGCACCAGGGGAAACACGCTGCCCACCAGCATGCCGGACTGGAGGTTATCCCCCGCCCGCTGGGTGACAGCGCCCACGAGGCTGGGACCCACCGCGCCGCCCAAATCCCCCGCCATGGCCAGCATGGCGAACAGCGCCGTGCCGCCGCTGGGCAGGCGGGGCGAAGTGATGCTGATGGTGCCGGGCCACATGATGCCCACGGAAAAGCCGCAGCACACGCACCCGATCAGGCACAGCACGGGGTTTTGGGACAGGCTCGCCAGCAGATAGCAGCACAGGCACAGCACGCCGGAGCCGATCATGAACTTGCTCAGATTCATCTTCGGTCCGTATTTGCCGTAAATCACCCGGCTTAAGCCCATGGTGACGGCGAACAGGCAGGGTCCGGCCAGATCGCCCACGGTTTTGGAAAAGCCCAGGGCCGCTTCGGTGAAGGCGGAGGCCCACTGGGCCATGGCAAGCTCGCTGGCCCCGGCGCACACCATCAGCAGCAGGGCCGTCCAGAACACCGGCCTTTTGAACAGCTGAGAAAGGGTCATGCCCTTCCCTTCCTCGGTCAGGCGCTCGATGGGGCACACGGCGAAATTGAACACGTTGTACAGGGGCACCAGCGCCCACGCGCAGGCCATCCACCGCCAGCTTTCCACGCCGAAAACGGCGAAAAACAGGGTGGACAGCAGGATCACGCCCACGCAGCCCCAGCAGTAGAAGGAATGCAGCAGGCTCATCACCGCGTCCTTATGCTCGAAGGGGCAGGCCTCCACGATGGGGCTGACCAGCACCTCGATCAGCCCGCTGCCCACGGCGTAAATCACCACGCAGATCATGACCCCCGCGAAGGGGCTGCCCATCCAATCGGGCACAAAGGCCAGCCCCGCCAGACCCAGGCCGACCAATATCTGCGACAGCACGATGCTGCGGCGGTAGCCGATCCGGTCCACAAAGCGGGCGCAGAACACGTCCACCAACAGCTGGGTGAGAAAAAACACCGAGGGGATCAGGGCGATCTGGCCCAGGGCGATGCTCCAGTCCGTGTGGAATTTCAAAAACAGAAGGGGCGCGAAATTGGCGGCGATGGCCTGGGTGATAATGCCCAAATAGCAGGCCTGCAGGGTTTTGCGGTAATTTTTCTGCACGAACTTCATCCTTTTCTGTCCGTTTCCGGCATGGAATGTTACTATTCATGTATCTTGATAACAGTCAAGCAGCATTTCAGCGGAGGGGGGGGGCGGGGGAACTCCCCCGACTATAATCGTATCGACCGGCTCTGCCGGTCGGGCGGGGTTTTCCGTTAGGAAAACATTCCTTGCGGTTTTTCCGCCCGGGAGCGAAGCGAGAGCGGGGGGACGAACCGCTGATGACCGCCTGCGGCGGGAATCTCATCGGCGGTGAGATCAGCCGAAAGGGAGCAATCTCCCCATGAAGGGGAGTTGCGACCTTTGAGGCTGCGGATACGCGGGGGGTATGCCATACCCGCCCGCGCGTTACCATGAACCCGTAGGGTGAATGGTAACCATGGAATTGCGCCTCCGGGGTTCCGTGTAAAGGGGCTTTTTTCCATTATAGCGGAAAACGGGCGGAATGAAAAGGGCAAAATGGAGGAAAATGCGAAATCTGGCTTGCCATTCGCAAAATAATCCATTATAATAGAGATGGATTCGTATGCGCTTCTTTGAGTGCCTCTCATGGAGCGGCGTTCGATATATCGTTCACGGAGGGGGCTTCACAGTGCCGGATTGGCTCGTTTACGGAATGGTCTATGCGGGCAGCGCCCTGATGGTCTATAATATTTTCAGCTATATCCGTTATGAACTTCGCCTGATAAAAGACAGCAATTGGAAAAAAGAGCGTCAGCTTCTGCATGTGCCGATCCTTCTGCTGGTGATGTTCCTGCTGGGCTATTTGGCCGTCGGCATTTTCGGCCACCCGGACATCATCGTTTCCGGCATTCTGTTCGGCGGCAGCATTTTCGTGTTCATCATTTTCAATGTGCTCCAGCGGATCACCAACCGCATTCAGAAAAATGAACGGCTGGAAGCCGATCTGCGGGTCGCCAGGGAAAGCAGCCGGGTGAAATCCACCTTCCTTTCCAGCATGAGCCATGAAATGCGCACGCCGCTGAACGCCATCATGGGCCTGGACGCCCTGGCCCTGCAAAACCCCGACCTGCCGGCGGAAACCCGTACCCAGCTGGAAAAGGTGGGCGACAGCGCCAGGCACCTGCTGGATATGATCAACAATATCCTGGATATGAGCTCCATCGAGGCAGGCAGCCTAACGTTAAAAGAAGAAGAATTCTCCCTTCGGAAAACCTTGGAGCTGGCCGGCATCATCACCAAGAACCGCTGCGAGGAAAAGGGCCTGACCTACGAAAGCCGCTTTGCCGATGATTTGGACGACTACTACGTGGGCGACGAAACCATGCTCAAGCACGCCCTGCTGAACGTGCTGGGCAACGCGGTGAAGTTCACCCCCGCCCCCGGCAGCGTCACCTTCACCGTGGAGCAGACAGTGTCCCAAGGCCCGGACCGGGAGCTGCGCTTCACCATCGCCGATACGGGCGTCGGCATTGATAAAAACCTGATGCCGAACCTGTTCACCCCCTTCACCATCGGGGATGCCAGCAATACCAACCGTTTCAGCGGCAGCGGGCTGGGCCTGGCCCTGTCCAAACGGGTAACGGAAATGATGGGCGGCGGCATCGCCGTGGAAAGCAAAAAGGGCCAGGGCAGCACCTTCACCCTCACCGTGCGGCTGAAAGCTTCCGGCCGGAAAGAGGAGAAAGCGCCGGAGCCGGGGACGGAAAACGCCGGGGGAGAAACCAACCTGGCGGGCCTCAAGGTGCTGATCGTGGAGGATATCGACCTGAACGCCGAAATCGTGGCCGACCTGCTGGACCTGGAGGGCATTTCCTCCGACCGGGCTGAAAACGGTTCGGTGGCGGTGGACATGTTCACGCGAAGCAAGCCCGGCACCTACGACGCCATTTTGATGGACCTGCGCATGCCGGTGATGGACGGCCTGGACGCCACCCGCATCATCCGGGATCAGAACCGGCCCGACGCCAAAACGATACCCATTTTGGCCCTCACCGCCAACGCCTTCGACGAGGACGTGCGCAATTCCCTGGAGGCGGGCATGAACGCTCACATGGCCAAGCCCGTGGACCCGGACGTGCTGTTCGACAACTTAAGGCATCTTGTACCCGAACATAAAGAGAAGCACGATTGACGGAAAGTGGAGAGTTGAGAGTGGAGAGTTGAGATTTATATAGTTTATATTTTTCAGACATCAAAAATCGCAGACTATATCATCTCAACTCTCAACTCTAAACTCTCAACTCTCTCATAAAACTCCTAACAAACTAAAGGGGGAGCAATCCGATATGATTCAGTCCAAGCACATTAAATCGCCGCAGCTGGTGCTGATCGTGGACGACCAGGAAATCAACCGCGACGTGCTGGGGATGATTTTAGAAGACTATTATGATCTGATTTACGCCTGTGACGGCCAGGAAGCCATTCAGAAAATCGAAGAATATCAGGACAAGCTGTCCCTCATCATGCTGGATCTGATGATGCCGGTGATGGACGGCTTTCAGGTGCTTTCTCATGTGCATGAAAGCGAAAGCCTCCAGCGCATCCCCATCATCGTGCTCACCGCCGAAAAGGACGCGGAGCTGCGCGCCCTGCAAATGGGCGCGGCGGACTTTATCACCAAGCCCTTTGATATGCACGAGGTGATCCGCGCCCGGGTGTCCCGCATCATTGAGCTGAGCGAGGGCCGCCGCCTGATTTCCGCCGCCGAGCATGACAAGCTGACCATGCTCTACAACCGCAACTTCTTCTTTGAATACGCCAACCGCATCCACCTGTACCATCCCGAGTGGCACATGGACGCGGTGGTCATGAACATCGAGCAGTTCCATACCGTGAACGAGCTGAACAGCCGGGAATTCGGCGACAACGTGCTGCGCATCATCGGCAACGAGATCCGCGCATTCTTAGCCGAAACGGAGGGCATTGCCAGCCGCATCGAGGCGGACCGCTTCGATATTTTCTGCAAGGCCCAGAAGGATTATCAGGCCCTGCTGGACCGGTTCCAGCGCAAGGTGGACGGCGTTTCCGAAAACGTGAGCATCCGCCTGCGCATGGGCGTGATGCCCTGGCAGGAGGACGTGAAGCCTATCCTGCTCTTTGACCGGGCAAGGGCGGCGTGCAATATGATCCGGGGCGAATACAAGTCCCACCTGATGATTTACAGCGAGGACATGCGCGTGCGCGAGCTGCTGAACCAGCGGCTGCTGAACGATCTGAGGCAGGCGGTGCAGGAAAAGCAGTTCGTGGTGTTCTATCAGCCCAAGTACAATATCCAATGCAACCCGCCGCGCCTGAGCAGCGCCGAGGCGCTGATCCGCTGGAAGCATCCCGAGCTGGGCATGATTCCGCCGGGAGACTTCATTCCCCTCTTCGAGAGCAACGGCCAAATCAGCATCGTGGATAATTACGTGTGGGCCGAGGCCGCCCGGCAAATCGCGGCCTGGCGTGAAAAGTTCGGCATGGTGATCCCCGTTTCCGTGAACCTGTCCCGGGTCGACGTGTTCGACCCCAATCTGGTGCAAAACCTGACGGCGCTGATTCGGGAAAACGGCCTAGACTACAAGAACTTAAAGCTGGAAGTGACCGAATCGGCCTACACCGACAACGCCTCCCAACTGCTGGACGAGGTGGGCCGCCTGCGGGAAAACGGCTTTGAAATTGAAATGGACGATTTCGGCAGCGGCTATTCCTCCCTGAACATGATTTCCGCCATGCCCCTGGACGTGCTGAAGATGGACATGAAGTTCATCAAAAACATCGAGCATAACGCCAAGGACTTCCGCCTGGTGGAATTGGTCATGGACATCGCCAAGTATTTGAAGGTGCCCGTGGTGGCGGAGGGCGTGGAAACGGAAAACCAGCTGCGGCTGCTGAAGGAAGCGGACTGCGATCTGGTGCAGGGCTATTATTTCTCCCGGCCCCTGCCGCCGGAGGAATTTGAAAAACTGATCATTCGGGAAAAAGAAATCATAAGGGGGACGCAGGCATGACCATTCAGGAGCTGTACGCGAAAATCGGCGGAAACTACGAACAGGCGCAGAAAATCATGAAAATGGATAAGCTCATTGACCGCTACGTGCGCAAGCTGGCTGCCAGCGGCACCTATGAAAAGCTGGCCGAGGCGGGCAAAACCCTGGACGCCGGCCCGCTCTTTGAAGCCGCCCACGCCATGAAGGGCGTGTGCGCCAATTTGGGCTTGGACGCCCTCTCCCGCGCCGCCGCGGAAATCACCGAGGAATTCCGCCCCGGCTCCGCCCGGAAAATGACCGACGCCGAGGTGCGGGAAAAGCTGGCCGTCCTGGCCGAAATGTACCAGCGCACGGTCAAAGGCATTGAGGAATACGTGGCGGGAGCGTAAACGCTGAATGAGGTAGGAAGTAGGAAGTAGGAGGTAGGAGGTTTATTTTGTCTGTCAAAAGACGCCTGACCGCCTCCTTTTGCAAACTATATCAACCTCTTACTTCCTACCTCCCACCTCCTACCTCCTACCTCCTACCTCCTACCTGTATTTGGAAGGGGATGAAATTCGCTCTTGTCTATCAACGCTGAAAAGAAGGGTCTTACAAAGCATCTGTCCCCCATGGGCGCGTGGGCGCTGGCTTTCGGCTGCGCCGTGGGCTGGGGTTCTTTTGTTATGCCCGGAAACACCTTCCTGCCCATCGCGGGTCCCATCGGCACGGTGCTGGGCATCGGGATCGGCGCGGTGATCATGCTGATCATCGCCG
Source organism: uncultured Christensenellaceae bacterium (assembly GCA_905234985.1). GTDB lineage: Bacteria > Bacillota > Clostridia > Christensenellales > Aristaeellaceae > RUG563. The sequence continues at coordinate 85,433 of CAJOJQ010000014.1, read as the reverse complement.
CCAATTATCATTTCCTGATGAACAAATACCCGGAAGCGGGCGGCGCGTATGCCTACACCAAATACATCTACGGCTATGACCACGGCTTTCTCAACGCCTGGTTCCTGATCCTGACGTATGTCGCCATCATCTGGGCCAACGCCACCGCCCTGCCCCTCATCGGGCGGAATCTGCTGGGCTCCTTCTTCCAGTTTGGCTTCCATTACCAGATCGCCGGGTTTGACGTATACATGGGCGAAGTGCTGCTGGCTGTGGCCGCCCTGGCAATTGCCGCGGCGGTGTGTCTCCGCAGCCGTTCGGCGGGACGGACGCAGATCGTGCTGGCTCTGGTGCTGCTGGGCGGCGTGGCCGCGTGCGTCCTGGCGGCCGTGCTGAACGGCGGCTTTGGCGAGGGCAGCCTTTCCCCCGCTTACAGCCCCGACAAGGAACCTTTAGCGGGCGTGTTCACCATCATCGCCCTTGCCCCCTGGGCCTACGTGGGCTTTGAAAGCATCTGCCATTCCTCCGAAGAATTAACATTTTCCCATAAGAAAACCTTCCGCATCCTGGCCGTCGCGGTGATCACCGCCGGGGCGGCCTACGCTATGCTGGCGCTGCTGGCCGTTTCCGTGCTGCCCGAGGGCTGCGCCTCCTGGACAGATTATATTTTCAGTCTGAGCAATCATCAGGGCATCGAAGGGCTGCCCACCTTCTTCGGCGCCAAAAGCGCCCTGGGCGGCGTGGGCGTGGTGCTGCTGGGCCTGGCCGCCCTGGCGGGCATCCTCACCGGCCTGATCGGCAATTATATCGCTTCCAGCCGCCTGCTGTATGCCCTGGCGGAGGACAACATGCTGCCCGGCTGGTTCGGCAAGCTGGACAAGCACCGCGCGCCCAAAAACGCCGTGCTGTTTCTGCTGGCCGTTTCCGTGCTGCTGCCCTTCCTGGGCCGCACGGCTGTTGCCTGGATCGTGGACGTGACCACGGTGGGCGCCACCATCGCCTACGCCTATACCTCCGCCTCCGCCCTCCGGGCCGCGCGGAAGGAAAAGAACAGGCTGTTCATGGTCACCGGCGGGGCGGGGCTGGCGGTATCCATGGCGTTTATCCTGTATTTCCTCATTCCCCACCTGCTGGACGTGACCGTGCTTTCCACCGAATCCTACCTGATCCTGGCCGCGTGGGGCATCTTAGGCTTCGTGTTCTTCATGTACGCTTTCCGCAGGGACGCCGACGGCCGACGGCTGGGCCGCTCCACCTTTACGTGGATCGTGCTGCTGTTCCTCATCATTTTTACCTCCACCGTCTGGATGCGTCAGGCCACCGAAGCCACCACTGAACAGGCCGTCACCCCCATTCAGACCTATTATACCGAACGGCTCAGGGAGGAGGGCGTGGATATCGAATCCACCGCCACCAAGCCCGTGCGCCGCTACCTGGAAGAACGCCTGGAGGAGATCGGCCATTCCCTCACCGCCAACAGCCTGGTGCAAACCGTTTTGATCCTGGCCGCCCTGGCCATGCTGTTCTGTATCTATTCCCTCATGCAGAAGCGGGAAAAACAGCTGGAGCGGGAAAAGGTGCTGGCGGAGGAAAGCAGCCGCGCCAAAACCAGCTTCCTGTCCAACATGAGCCATGAAATCAGAACGCCCATGAACGCCATCATCGGCCTGGACAGCCTTGCCCTCAAGGACCCCAGCCTCTCTCCCCACACCCGGGAGCAGCTGGAAAAGATCGGCTCCAGCGCCAAGCATCTGCTGGGCCTGATCAACGACATCCTGGATATGAGCCGCATCGAATCGGGCCGCATGGTGCTGAAAAACGAGGAATTCAGCTTCCGTTCCTTCCTGGATCAGATCAACGTGATGGTCAACAGCCAGTGCGTGGAAAAGGGGCTGGACTTTGAATGCCATATCATCGGCCACGTCAACGATTATTATATCGGCGACGATATGAAGCTGAAGCAGGTACTCATCAATATTTTGGGCAACGCGGTGAAATTCACCCCCGTTCCCGGCAGCGTCACCTTTACGGTGGAGCAGCCCCGGCAGTATGAAGGCCACTGCACCCTGCGCTTCACCGTCAAGGATACAGGCATCGGCATGAGCAAGGAATACCTGCCCAGGATTTTCGAGGCCTTTTCCCAGGAGGATTCCAACATTTCCAACCGCTACGGCAGCACGGGCCTGGGCATGGCCATCACCAAGAACATCGTGAGCATGATGAACGGCGATATCGCCGTGGAAAGCGAAAAGGGCAAGGGCTCCACCTTCACCGTGACCGTCACCCTGAAAGCATCCTCCCGCAGCGTACACCAGGAACACGGCCACATACTGCCGGAAAACCTGCGTGTGCTGATCGTGGACGACAGCGAGCTGGCCTGCGAGCAGGCGCAAATGGTGGCGGCGGATATCGGCATCAAGGCAGACGCGGTCATGACCGGCGAGGACGCCCTGGGCCGCGTGCTCAAGCGCCGGGAGGAGGGCGTGCCCTACCATCTGGTGATCACGGACTACAAAATGCCCGGCATGGACGGCCTGGCGCTCACCCGCGCCATCCGCGCCTTTGACAAGGGCGAAACCGCCGTTATCATCCTCACCGGTTACAACTGGGAGGATATCCAGGAGGAATGCGACAAGATCGGCGTGGACGGCATCATGTCCAAGCCCCTGTTTACGGACAGCCTGCTCTTTGAAGCCCAGCGCGTGCTGGAAAAGAAGCGCCAGGACGCGAAGGCGGAGAAAACGCCCGCCCCCGCTGAAGCCGAAAACGACGGAAAAACGGCGGAAGCGGAGGATGGCAGCCTGAACGGCCTGCGCGTGCTGCTGGCCGAGGATATGGAAATCAACGCCGAAATCCTCACCGACCTGCTGGATATGGAAGGCATTTCGGCGGAACACGCGGAGAACGGCCAGATCGCGGTGGATATGTTCGCAAGCCATCACGAAAAGTATTACGACGCGGTACTTATGGACGTGCGCATGCCGGTCATGGACGGCCTGGAGGCCGCCCGCGCCCTGCGCGCCCTGGATCGGCCCGACGCAAAGACCGTGCCCATCATCGCCCTCACCGCCAACGCCTTCGACGAGGACGTGCAGCGCTCCCTCCAGGCGGGCATGAACGCCCACCTTTCCAAACCCGTGGAGCCGGAACGCCTGTACGAAACCCTGCGCCGCCTGATCCGCGCCGCCGAATAACGCGAGAGGTAAAGCAAGATGAAATTTTCTTATAAGGAAATGCCCGAAACCCTGAAAGGCACCTACGCGGAAGCATCTCAGGCGTGGGGGTTTTCGTGGAAAGAGTTTGTTGCCACCGTTCCTTCGCCCCTGCTTCTGATGACCACCTATAAGCAGAACGGTCTGCCCAACGCCTGCATGCAATCCTGGGCCACGTTCACCAGCGCCAACCGTGGCAAGGGCTTCTACGCGATCTTAGGCAGCGTGAACAAAAACGGCCACCTGTACGCCACTTTACATGAAAAGCAGGAAGCCGTAATCAACTTCGTATCGGCGGCGAGCTTTGAAAAGTGCATGGCCACCATCAAAAACAATCAGCCGGAAGCCGACGAAATTTCCGCCTCCGGCCTGACCCCCCGCCCCGCCTCCTGGGTGGACGCGCCCATGGTGGACGAGTGCTTCATGAATTTGGAATGCCGGTATCAGTGGGAAAAGGAAATCGTGCCCGGCGACGATCACGCGCTCATTTGCTTGGAAGTGATCGGCGTGCATATCGACGAAATGTACCTCGCCGAAAGAACGGGCGATCAGGGCGTGCTGTTCAATATCCACCATCCCCAGAACCCCGAAATCTCCGAAAAAACCGGTCACGATTACGCCGGAATCATTCAGAAAAAAATAGATATGGGAGAATATTGAGGCTCAATGCAAAATGCTTGTGGGGGAAACCGCTCTTTGGATGCCAAAGAGCGGTTTTCCCCACACCCCTTTCCGGGAAAGCAATAAGGGGATCAGTCAAAAAGAATTTTTCCTCTTGTGGGATGGCCGCAGAGGCCCCTGAGAATCTATCAGGTTCCCGTTTCCAGCTCCTTCCGCAGCATTCCCAGCGCCCGTTTTTCCATGCGTGATACATAGCTGCGGGAAATGCCCAGCACGGCGGCCACCTCATGCTGGGGATGGGCCGTCCCGTCCAGCAGGCCGTAGCGCATTTCGATCACCAGCCGTTCCTTTTTCGGCAGCGTTTTCACCATCCGCCGCACCTGCCGCATCGTCACCCGCCGCAGTGCCTCGTCTTCCACGAAACCGGCCTCCGTGCCCAAAATATCCGCGAAGGAAATATCGTTTCCCTCCCCGTCCGTCCCCACCGGGTCGGACAGGCTCACATCCCCCCGCCGCTTCCGCGACGCCCGCAGCAGCATCAGGATCTCATTTTCAATGCATCGGGCGGCATAGGAGGAAAGCTGGGGGCCGGCGTCAGGCTTGAAGGTGTTCACGGCTTTAATCAGGCCCAGGGAACCTACGGAAACCAAGTCCTCCAAGGTATAGCCGGGCACGGTGTATTTGCGGGCGATGTGGCTCACCAGGCGCAGGTTGTGTTCGATCAGCTTCCGGCGGGCGTCCTCGTCCCCCGCCCGCATAGCGGCGATGGCTTCCTGTTCCTCCTGCCGGGACAGGGGCCGGGGAAAGCTGCCCCGGCCCGACACGATGCCAAAGAAAAACATCGCGTCCTTGAACAGCCAATACAAAAAGGTCAGCATGTTTTCACCTCCGCCCAAGTATATGCGCAGGCGGAGAAAAATTGGCCCGAAGAATCACGAACCGGCTGAACGGTTCAGCTCATTTTTTCATTTCCGCTCTGTCCTTATTGGATAGAGACGTTTTTTGTATTATTAGAATGTTACTTCATTCCGTGGATAAGGTCTTTTTTCGTCGGTTAAGCCTGCCAGATAATCCATACTGGTATTCAGTGCCAGAGCGATTTGTTTGCATTGCTCAAACGAATAATACCGCTTTCCTGTTTCGATTTTTGAATAATCGCTTTGGTCGATACCCGTCAATAACTGCATTTGAATTTGCGTCAGCTTTCTTTCCTTCCGCAAGGCTTTCAATCGGCTCATTTCTTCCATTCCGGCGTCACCTCTTGCCACCATACTTTATGATAAAATTATGGCGGTGTGACCTATTGACAAATAGGGTAAATTGACCTATAATTTTTCCGGAATGATTGAACAAACTTATGTTGTTGAAGGCTCAAAAGAGAACAATTATAGGAGTGAAAATAATGGCTTACTATTGTGGAGAATGCGCGGTTTGGGTGGGTTCCAGTGATGTTGACCGCTATGGACGCAGATGGTGCGCTTATTCCCGCCGGTATGAAGAATCAAATCAAAATACATATGGCTGCAGGGGGTTCGTGTATAATGGACGCACAGTCTTGACTAAAATTTGCGAAATACTGCATGAACCGACAGAACAATTATTTGAAGCATACGACGCGGTCAAGGAGAGCTTTGCCGCGCCGGAGCATATGGAATGGCTGTCCGCTTATTGCAACCTGGGCCCAAAAATCGCAGATCGGCTTGATGCGGACGTTCAGCGAAACGAAATGGCAGATATGTTAATGAAAGACTATATCCAGCCTGCTTATATGCTTTGGAAGGACGGTAAAAATGAGGAATCGGCTTTGACGTACAAGCAAATGGTCGCTTGCTTGGCTCAAAAGTATTGCTGTGAATAATGATTTGCAGAAAGGAAAAGCCAATATGCGGAAAATAATCAATTGGGTTTTGTTGCTCTTTACCAGTTTCATTCTTTTGTTGTTAATTGCGAATTTGGGATTCAATGGGAATACTCTGATTTTGCTCATTCTTCTTGGCGGCCTTGGTTATTGGCTGTTCAATCGAATCTGCGATGATCGTGGCATTCGTGAGGCTTTCGGCATCGGAAAAAATGACGAAGAACCAATGCCTATTGAAAAACGCGATTTGATATGTCCCAAAGATGCCCGCGATGCAGTTGAATTTCTTGCAGGATTGGTTATTACAATTAACGGTTTAATGCCGTATGCCCAGAACAGTGAGTCAACAAAAGTAAATCTTTCTATTTGGCAGAATGATGATAAAAAGACGGCGACATTGAATTTTTGGTACGACAAAGACTATTCGACCCTGAAAAAAACGGTATTGCAGCATTATAATCTCGAAGATAAGTTTCACTTTACTGACGATGGGTGGATCAATTACGATTCAAAGGAAATATTGAATTTCACGCCAGAGTGGGTTAATGAAACGAATGCACAGCAAGTAATAACGTATACTTTTCTCAACATATGCTCCTATGCAAAACTTTTGACCGCTTCATGTGGAAAACACGACGGAAAGCTTTCGTGTTTTTTGACATTTGGGTTTTGACAACGTTCGTTTACCGTATCTGTCGGCCTCTGCACAGGGGCCGGCTTTTTTGTACGATAAAAGGACTGCCTCACGTGAGACAGTCCCAAATAAAACCAAATCTCTTACGCCCACGTTCCGTTCCGGAAGATGGGTTCCGTAGTTCCGTCCGGGCGCACGCCGTCGATGGACAGGTCGTCCGCGCCGATCATAAAATCCACGTGAATGATGGAATCGTTGACACCCTGCTCCTGGGCCTGGGCCACGGTCATATCGTCGCCGCCGGGCAGCACTTCCTTGAAGCCCATGCCAAGGGCCACGTGGCAGCAGGCGTTTTCGTCGAACAGCGTTTCATAGAACAGGAAGCCGCACTGGTTCACCGGGCTTTCCTTGGGCACCAGGGCCAGTTCGCCCAACATGGCGGCGTTTTCGTCCATGCGGATCATTTTCTCCAGCAGCTCCTGGCCCTTTTCGGCGCGGCAGGAAACGGCCCGGCCGTCCTTAAAGGTGATGGAAAAGTTTTCGATCAGCTGGCTGTTCCAGGAAAGGGGCTTCACGGCCACCAGGGTGCCTTCGCATTTTCCGGCCATGGGGGAGGTGAAAATTTCCTCCGTGGGCATGTTGGGAATGTAGAACGCGCCGTTGACGGTGTTCACCGCCCCAGCGCCCTCCCATTTCGCGCCGGGGATCAGGTCGACAGTAAAATCAGTCCCGTTGGCGCTTTGGTAGCGCAGGGAGGAAAAGCCCTGGGCGTTCATCCAGGCGGCTTTTTCTTCAATGAAATCCGTATGGGCTTTCCAGGCCGCCACGGGATCGTTATCCTCCCGCACGCGGACGGTGCGCAGAATGGCTTCCCACAGCCTGTCCACGGCCTGATCGTCGGAAAGCGCCGGGAAACACTTCTTGGCCCACTTTACGGAGGGATACGCCGCGATGACCCACTGGTGCTTCCCGTCGATGGCGTTCCGGTAAGGCTTCATGACCTTGGACCGGCTCTGGGCCACGGCGGACAGCTTCTGGGGGTCGATGCCGTTCATGGCGTCCGGGTCGTCCGAGGCGATGAAGATGCGGCAGGGCAGATCCTCCACCATCTGCTTCATCTTGGCTTCCTCCCAGGGCAGCACTTGGGAAAGCACGTCCTGGGCGGCGTACTGGTAATTCAGCCGGCTCTGGGCGTCGTACAGCCAATCCACGTTCACCTTTTTCGCCCCGGCCTTGTAGCATTCTTCGATCATCAGGGCGGCAAACGCGTGCTGTTCCACGGAAACAGCCAATTGCACCACCTGGCCCGGCTGCACGTTGGCCCCCGTGCGGACGATCAGCTCGGCGTATTTTTGCAGAAGAGTGGGGGTAATGTACATGATGAAATCCTCCTTATCCCATTGTTCAAAGTAAAGAAAGTGTTTTTCAGCGAGTTCCGTTATTCATCCTCCGGCTGATTTTCTTCGTCCTCCACGCCAAACAAAACCCGCATATAATCCTGTTTCATCAACAGGATACGCGCCACCTCGATACAGCCCTCCCGAATGCGGTAAAACGCCTTGTACGCCTTGAAGTTGACAGAATAATAGCCCGTAAATAGTCCGCGATAATAAAGGGGGCTGCCGGAGCGGGGAAATTCCTTTTTCGCGGCGATCCTGTCGGCAAAATTTTCCACGTATTTGTCCGCCAGGTCATAGCTCCCGGAGGCGTCTAAAACGCCGTCCCATACCGCGTCCATGTCCCGCTGGGCGGCGGGCGCGTAACGGATTTGACAGCTCATTTTCTTTCCTTCCGCCGATTCTTGAAATGGGCGCGGAAATCTTCTTCGGATATCCAGCCTTCTTCCTCCGCGGAACGGATGCCCGCGTTGATTTCGCAGAGCAGTTGAATCATGGCCTCGGCCTTCTGAAAGTTCTCCTCGTCTTTCATATCCCGGATGCTGTACGCTCCGCGCCCGTTGCGGGTCAGATAAACCGGCTGCCCCTTTTGCACCTTATCCAATACGGTTCCATAATTCCTTAAATCGGAAATTGGCGCGATGGTCGCCATAGGCATACCCCTTTCAGATCGTTTTTCTAAAGCTATTATACCTTGATTTCATACCTGGCGCAATCTTTTTTCGATAAATTCGTCGAATTTTTTTCAATTCGCTTGTTCTCACAGCCCCATTTTCGTCATGATGCCGTCCGCCGTGACGCCGGGGTGCGTGACGTACAGGCGGGCGATTTGTTCCGTCAGGGCGGGGTCCAGGCCGGAGCGCTGGGCGATTTCTATCGGGCCTCGGCCTTTTTGCGTTTCCTTCATCACCAGCTCGATTTGGGCTTTTACGTTGCCGGGGTCGATCTTGGGCGCGGTTTCCTTGGGGGTGTGGGGGATGTCGATTCGTTCCACGGTCAGATGGCCGCCGTCAGTGGTCAGGATTGCCAGGGTAATGGACTGATGAAAGCGCCGGGGGCCGCAGCTGCCGGGGTTCAAAAGCAGGGTGCGACCGGACCAGGCTTCCGCGTACTGGTGGGAATGACCGCAAATCACGAGGTCGAACGCGTTCACATCCTTGGGTACATCCTTCTTTTTGTGGGTCATGAACACGCGCAGACCGGCCAGCTCAAAATCCAGGAACGGGGGCAGGCTTTCCGTCCCGTCCTTTTCATTGTTTCCTCGCACGGCTTTCACCGGGGCAATTTGGGAAAGCCCGTCCAGAACGCCGGGGCTGCTGATATCCCCGGCGTGAAGAATCGTTTCGCAGCCTTGAAGAGCGGTAATGACTTCGGGGCGCAATAGGTCATGGGTGTCTGAAACGATGCCGATTTTCATAGGCTCATTCCTCCCTGCGCATGAACGCTTCCGCCCGCGCCATGACGGCTTGCAGATTGCGGATATCCAAAGGCACGTCCCCCGTTTCCAGGGAATGGTTGGCGTTTTCCGTGATATACAGGGGGATGTCCGCCTCCCTGCACAGACGGGTCAGCGTTTCCGTTGCCACCCAGGGGTCGGCGGTGCCGTGGAAGGCAATGGCGTTTCCCACCGGAACGGCAAAGGTGGCCTCCACCGGCGTGAACAGAAGATGGTGGCAGGAAAGCCTGTGGGCGTGGGCATAGGCCGCCGCAACCACCGTGCCCACGCTTTTGGAAATGAAAAGGATTTGCCCGTACCGCTTCCAATCCACGTCCCGCAGCATTTCTTCCGTCTGGGCCAGGGCCATCTCCGCGCTTTGGCGCATCTTTTCCGCGTCGCCCCGAACCTTTTCCGGAAAGCCGCCGTAGGGTACGCGCACCACTTCCCAGCCCAGCCCTTGGGCCAGCTTGCCGCCGTAATACAGCAGGGGCCGGTCGCAGGTATAGCCGATGCCGGGCAGGATGACGGCCAGCTTTTTGGTGTTTTCACCCGGGGACGCTTCCATTTCGTTTTCCTCCGTTGTTTTCGTTCGGATTCTATTATACAGTACACAGGGGCCTTTGAAAAGCGCTTTGTTGAAATCCCGTTTTCCATCTGATATAATAACAGAGAAAACAATAAAATGATTCCCCACCCGATGATTTGAAAGGATAGATTTGATGAAAAATGCCAAGCTGACCCTGCACCCCGATTACAAAATCGGAAGCATTTCCCCCCGGCTGTTCGGCGCGTTCCTGGAACCCATCGGCTCCATGGTGAACGGCAGCATGTACAACCCCAAGCACCCCCAGGCCGACGACCAGGGCCTGCGGCGGGATTTTTATGAAGCCCTGAAAGAAACAGACCTGCCCTGCGTGCGCCTGCCCGGCGGCAATTTCGTGTCCGGCTGGCAGTGGAAGGATTCTATCGGCCCCAGGGAGCAGCGCAAGGCGCATTTGGATCCCGCCTGGTTCCAGTACATCCCCAACGACGTGGGCCACGACGAATACCTGCAATGGGCGGAAAAGGCGGGGACGGAGCCGGTATATACCGTGAATCTGGCCACCGGCAGCATTCAGGACGCCATGGACTGCGTGGAGTATACCAATTTTTCCGGCGGCACCTGGTGGAGCGATTTGCGGAAAAAGAACGGCCACGCCCGGCCCTACAGCGTGAAAACCTGGTGCTTAGGCAACGAAATGGACGGCCCCTGGCAGATCGGCTCCCGGGAAAAGGACCCCCGGGGCTACGGCGTCCTGGCCCACGAGGCCAGCAAGGCCATGAAATGGATCGACCCCAAAATCGAAACCGTGGCCTGCGTTTCCTCCTCCCCCTTCCTGAACCATTATCCCGACTGGGATATGCAGGTGCTGGAGGAATGCTACAGTTCGGTGGATTACATTTCCCTCCACCATTACCACAGCGCGCCGCCCGATTTGCCCCAGGCCCTGCTGGCGGGGTATTTGGCCTTTGAAGATTACATCCGCACCGAAATCGCCCTGTGCGATTACCTGAAAACCAAGCTGCGCACCAAAAAAACCATGCTGCTGGCCTTCGACGAATACGGCAGCATGTTCCGGCCTCGGGGCGAAGCGCGTTTGGGCCTGGGCGGGCGGCAGAACGCGGACATGTTCGGCCTGTTCGACCCCAACCGCACCTATGTGCGCCACGACCCGGACGACTGGTCCACCCGCCGCCATCCGCCTATGGGCAACGAAATGCTGTCCGCATTAGGAACGGCCAGCACATTGCTTACGCTGCTGCGCCACGCCGACCGCATCAAGATCGGCTGCGCCACCGGGGGCCTGAATTGCCTGTGCCGCACGGATCGGGAACACGTCTGGAAAGGCGCGGCCTATTATCCCTTCACCCAGATGATACGCTGGGCCAAGGGCGAAGCGCTGCTTTGCCCGGTGGTCTGTGACAAGTACGACGTGCCGGGCTACGCCATCGACGATATGAACCAATACGGCGGCTTCACCGGCGCGGATACGATTCAGGCCGCCGCCGCCCTGAACGAAGAAGCCGGAGAGCTGACGGTATTCGTCATCAACGCCGATTTGGAGGAAGATCAGCAGTTCACCATGGACGCGCGTGGCTTTGAGGGGTGGCGCTTTGTTGAGCATTTGGAAATGCACGCGGATAATCCCCAGGCCGCCAATACCTTTGAGCGCCCGGATACCTTGCTTCCCCGGCCCGTGACCGACGCCCGCTGCGACGGTGGCATCCTTTCCGCCAAGCTGGAAAAAGCGTCGTGGAACGTGTTCCGGTTCACGGCGCTGCGGAAAGCGTAAGCGCAAAAAGTGGAAATTGAAAAGTGAAAAGTGGAGATTTGAATGGACGGCGCTCTGGCGGATGTGCGCTGAAGCGCTCACTCCATGAAATTCCACTTTTCACTTTTTCATCGTACACATGGCCCGCATATCGAACATCCGGCGGAAATCGTTCAGATTCAGGCCGTGATCCAGATAGTTGAGCAGCAGCTCCGCGCAGGCGCGGCTGTCGCTGTCCGCCTTGTGGTGATCCAGGGGAATGCCCAGAGCGTCGCACAGGGTATTCAGCTTGTGGTTGGGCAAATGCGGATAGCACCGCCGCCCCATCTGCACGGTGCAGGCAAAGGGCAGGCAGGCGGGGGCGGGAATGCCGTAATCCTGGAGACAGCAGGCCAGCACCCGCATATCGAAGGTGGCGTTATGAGCCAAAAGCAGGCCGCTTTGCATGAACCGGCCGATCCTGTCCCACAGCTGGGGAAAGGTGGGCGCGGTCGCCACCATTTCGGGAGAAATGCCGGTCAACTGGATATTGAAGGCGTCGAAATGGGTTTCCGGGTTCACCAGGGTGCTCCAGGTGCGGAAGATTTGGCCGTCCTGGATCACCGCGATGCCGATGGAGCTCATGCGGTCGTTGTAGCTGTTGGGCGTTTCCACGTCGAAGGCGATGATGCGGTTCATTTCTTTCTCCTTCGCAAAGAAAAAACCCGCCAAAGAAGCGGGTTACGTGCGGCAGGCAATTAAGCGTTGGCTTTGGCTTTCGCAAGCGCCTTGGCCAGACGGGCCTTTTTGCGGTTCGCGGTGTTCTTGTGCATAACGCCCTTGGAAACCGCTTTATCGATAGCGGAGGTGGTGGCGCTCAGCTGCGCGCCGGCGGGGGCGACACCCTCGGCCAGTACGGCCTGATCGCCGGATTTCACCATACGATTCCGCAGGTTCTTTTTCTTGCTCACCTTCACGCGCTTCATGGCGGACTTAATGTTCGGCAACTTCCTTCACCTCCTAAAGAGTACTTTGCTGATAATCAGCATCGGTTATTCTACCACAAAGAAACATAAAACGCAAGTGGTTTTTTTGATCTTTTTTCGGGTGCGAAGCGTAAAAGCAGGTTATTTTCCGAATTTCTTTATTTTTTCATGACAACAGGGCGAAATCCCGGGTATCCTGTCGATCATATCCGCTTGAAGCGGGGCGGCAAATATAGTATAATACAGGCACTGAAACACGGAGGTTATTCGTCATGGGAAAAAGGAAGGGTTTGCTGGTTTTGCTGCTGATTGCCGCGCTGGCGCTGTCCGCCTGCGGGGAGCAGAAGGGCGGCGCGTCGCCCACCGCCGGGCCGGAGAGCGGGCAGGAGAAGGCCGCTTCCGTGCTGGGTCAGGCCCAGGGCGCGCTGGGGGACGCGGTGCGGGCGCTCATGGAGCCTTACGCGGAAACCCTTTCCCAGGCGGCAAAGAAAAGCGGCGAAAGCTTAGCCTACACCATTCCCGGCGATATGCTGAACCAGATGGCGCTGGACGCGGAGGCGGAGGACATAAAGCCGCAGGAGGGCCGCTGGCGCTTTACCCGGCGGGATTCCGGCGCGTATTCCTATGAGGCCACGGCCTGGGACGCTATGGACGAATACGCCCAGGGGGAGGGCGTCACCCCCAACCCCGCCGACGAAACGCCCCTGGACAGCCAGCTCAACGGCGACTACGCCGTATCCGGCGGCGGTTTATTTGACCGGACGCGGGATTACGATGTGGCGGAGGATCTGTCCGGCGGCACGGCGATTCTGACCGATTCCCTGAACGGCCAGGCCACGGGCTACGAGCTGTTCCGCTTCTGCGTGCGAAACGGCGAGCTGATTTTTGCCGACGCGGCCCTGGACGCAACGATGCAGGACGGAACCGCCGCAGGAAACAGCTACTTAGCCGCCGTGGGGAGCCTGCGGGCCGACGGGCTGGAGATCGTGGAATACCGCCTGACCAGCTTGGACGACCTGCCCGACCCCGCCGCGCTCAATTTCTCCCGCTTCCTGCTGACCGTATCCCCTATGACCCATATTTCCATGAAAACGGAAAAGCCGTCCAAATAAAGGGACGATTCGATTTTGGGGCTGTGTCGGGCCGTTCCGGCGCAGCCGTATTCTTTGTATAGCAAAATCAAAAATTCAGAAAAAACCCCTTGACTCTCCCACCGTGGCAGGCATTATGATCTGTTCGAGCTCAAAAGGAACACAGCAGGAGGTACCGCCGTGCTGAAAATCGGAGAATTTTCAAAGCTGTCCAGAATCAGCATCAGAATGCTTCGCTATTACGACGAAATCGGTCTCCTGAAGCCCGCCGAAATCGACTGCTTCACCGATTACCGGTATTACAGGGAGGATCAGCTTCCCAGCGTGGGCCGCATCACGGCCTTGAAGGACATGGGCTTCCCCCTTGCCGACATCGTAAAAATGCTGGAAGCATACGACGACCGGGAACGGATGGAACGGTTCTTTTCCGCCCGGCGAAAGGAGCTGGAAGCCGCCGCCCGCGATACGGCGAACAAGCTGACGCTGCTGGACGCGGCCCAAAACAGGCTGAGAAAGGAAGAAAACATGGAGTATAACGTAACCATCAAAACCATCCCCGCGCGCTACGCCGCCACCCTGCAAATGACCCTGCCCCGGTATGAGGACGAAGGGCTGCTCTGGGGCAAATTGACGGAAGAAACCTGCCGCATGAAGCTGACGGAAGCCGACCCCTGCCTGTGCGCCGTCACGTATTTAGACGGGGAATACAAGGAAGAGAACGTGGAAATGATGGCCTGGAAAACCGTGAAGGGCAGCTACCCGGACACGGAACACGTAAAATTCCGCACCCTGCCGGAGGTCACAGTAGCAAGCTGCACCTACCAGGGCAGCTATACCCGAATCACCGACGTATACGCCGCCGTGGTCGCCTGGATCGAGGCCAACGGCTATGAACCGGCGGGGCCTATGTTCAATATTTATCATGTGAGTCCCCATGAGACGCAAAACCCGGATGCGTTCGTGACGGAAATCTGCTACCCGGTGAAAAAGAAATAATCCTAAAATCGAACGCTGCCGCGGTTTTGCTTCCGCGGCAGCGCCTTTGCTTTACTTTCTCTGCATCTCGTTATACTGCTTCACGATGCCGTTGAGAAAATCCAAATGCTCGTAACCCTTCAAATACACGATGTTGATTTCCCGCATCATGCTCAGGTTTTCCACCGACAGCACCACTAACTTTTCTTTTTTGATCTCGTCCATGCAGGCGCTTCGGGCCAGGATGGAAACGCCGAAGCCCCGCCGAATCAGATCCTTGATGCTGGCAATGCTGTCGATTTCCATGGCCACGTTGAAATCGTCGATGCTCAGACCCCGGGTTTCCAGGGAAGCGGAGAACAGATTGCGAGTGTTGGAATTGGGCAGGCGCAGGATCAGCCTTTCTTCCTTCAATTGACTGATGCTGATCATGGTTTGCTTCGCCAGCCGATGGGTGGGCGGCACCGCCAGCACCAGGCAATCCGTATCCAGCATGAGATACCGAAACGCGGGGTCGGCGATTTTTCCTTCCACGAAGGCGAAATCCAGCTCGAAGCTCCGGAGCATGGTGTACAGGTTGTCGGTGGTGTTGGTGAGGATTTTCAGGTTCAGCCGGTCCAAATTGTTGGTGTAAGCCGCCAGGGCCTCGATGATGGCGCTGCTTTCGGCGGTGTGGGTGATGCCGATGGTGAGGGAATGAATCTGCTCCTTCTCGTTTTTCAGAGCCTGCTTCAGGTTGTTGGACAGCGCCGCCATGCGCTGGGCGTACCGCACGATCAATTCCCCTTCCGGGGTGAGCGTGAAGCGGTTGTGGGCGTGTTCAAAGATTTTTACCTGCCAGTATTCCTCCAGCTGCCGGATGTGCTGGCTCACGGCGGGCTGGGACAGCCCCAACTGACCGGAAGCCTTGGTAAAGCTGCCGGTTTCCACGATTTTCAGCAGCGACAGCAGGCGGTAATCCACCATCTTCCTCTCCTCCTTTCAAACGGTCTCCACGCTGATTGGCCGGATATCTCCGGTTTTTCCGCGCAAGTATCTTCTGTACATTCCGTTCGCCGCGGCGCAGCACAGGGCGTCCGCCAGGGGCGTAGCCAGCACGATGCCGTAGGCGGGCCAAACACGGTCAAGCAGGAACATGAGCGGGATATCCACCAGCCCCTTGCGCAGCAGCGCCAGGAAAAAGGACTTTTTTCCCTCGCCCACGGCCTGGAAAAAAGAAATATAGGTGTAGGCGCTGGCCGAGAACGGCCCGCCCACGCACAGGATGCGCAGGAACGCTTCGCCAAAGCAAAGGGAGGGCGACGCGCTGTGAATAAAAATCCCCGTCAGCTGCCGGGCAAAGGCCAGGTTGACCGCGACGCAGAGGCACGCCGTACCCACCGCCGCGAAGTGCGCGGTTCTGACGGCTTTGCGCATGCGCTCCCAGTTGCCCGCCGCGCAGCTGTAGCCGATCAGGGGCAGAGCGCCCTGGGCGATGCCGCGCACGATGCAGTGGGCCAGCATGTTGATCTTCTTCGCCACGCCCACCCCGGTCTGCATCGCCAGGCCGGAAAGGGACATGAGCTTATCCAGCATGGCGTAGGAAATATTTTCAAACAGCGTCATGACGCAGGCGGGCAGCCCGGCGGTCAGCACCGCCGCCGGTACCCGATTATACCACATGCGAGGCGTATACCGGTAAGACAGCAGGGATTTTTTGCGGATGGCCGTCTGAACGGCGATAAAATACAGCAGCGAAATAAAATTGGAAAGGGCGGTGGCGACGGCCGCGCCCAGCGCTTCCCTGCCGGGGGGCAGCAGCACGAACATAAAGAGGGGGTCCAGGGCGATGTTCAGCACGCCGCCCAGCATGATCCCGGCGCTGGCATGCATGGAGCGGCCCTCGGAGCGGATCAGGTGGGAAAACAGCCCGCCCATAGACGTGGCGGTCCCGCCGATCACCACCGTGACCACCAGATATTCCACCGCGTTTTTGTGTACGCCGGGGTTGGTGCCGCCCAGCAGGTCCGCAAACAAGTGCCGCCCCACGAAGGCCAGCCCGGAATACAGCAGCACCGTGGTCAGGCACCCCCAGAACGCGAAGGCCGACGCGGCTTTTACCCGATCCTCCTTTTGCTTGCCCAGAGCGCGGGAAATCACGCTGGCCCCGCCCACGCCGAACAAATTGGAAATGGCGGAAAGGAACATGAAGGCGGGCATGCACACGGTCACGGCGGTCATCATGGCGTCGTTGCCCGCCAAGCCCACGAAAAAGATGTCCGCCATGTTGTAGACCACCAGGATGATCTGGCCGATCACCGTGGGAAAGGCCAGGCGATAAATGGCCCTGGGTACGCTGCAATGCTCAAACAGCTCCCTTTCCTTCGGATTCATTCAGCGTCACCTCCCCCATGCTTTTTCAAAAAAAACGCGATAGACGCAGCCGCGAACAGAAAGCTTTCGGCGGTTTGAAATCTCCCATCCGGGGAAAAAGGAAAACGGCATGCCTGCGTGACGCCCGAAGGATTCACGCACGGTTTCTCTCACTGTTCTTCGTGTTCCCTATCATATAAACTTCCATGCCGGATTGCAAATTAAACTTCCATAAACGCCCATAATATTTTCTTATAGGCCGGCCCAAACGGGCGGGCAAACGCAAAAAAGCGGGCCGCGGCTCATAAATCCCCCAAAAATTTCTGATAGCCCCCATGAAAAGTCTAATGCCGCGCCGAATCCCCCTCGGGACGCGGCGCGGCATTTTTCTGTTTCAAAGTAAAAAATCGAAGGAATTTTCTCCCTTCGACGGCTTCATATTACCACATTTTGGGCAAAATTTCAAGTCTTGTAATTCAATGAAAAAAATGATAATAAGTATTCGCCCATTCAGAGAGGGGGGGGGGCGAAATGGAGAATTTAACCGCGAAGGTCAGCTGCTTTGCCCGGGCCTATCACTGCAAAAACAACGCCGTACCCATCTTCGCCGACACGGCGGCGGAAGGGCTGCTCGGCCCGGACTACGGTCAGATCGCCCAAAGCATGACGCGGGGCATGGGGTTTTTCCTGCCGGATTTTCACGGCGGCGCGGAGGAGGGCCTGCGCCTGATCGTGGACAGGCAGTTGTCCCCGTCGGTGCTGGGCAGAAGCGCATACTGCGAACGGCTGCTTCAAACCGAGCGGCGCTTGGGCTGCCGCCAGTACGTTCTTTTCGCCGCCGGGTATGATACCTTTGCCATTCGGAATCAGGACGCATCCCTGGAAGTGTATGAACTGGACCTGCCGGATGTGCTGGCCGATAAGGAAAGGCGAATCCGGCAGGCGGGAATGACGTCCACGGCGGTTTCCATTCCCTGCGACCTTGCGGACGCGTCCTGGAAGGAGCGGCTGGTCGCGGGCAGGTTTGCGCACGGCGAAAAAGCCTTCGGCAGCCTGCTGGGGATCAGCTATTACCTGGACAAGGGCGCGTTTCAAAGTCTCCTGAAAGGGATCAGCGAAATCTTCTGCGAAGGCTCGGCGCTTTACCTGGATTATCCCCTCCGGGAGGGAAGCGCGGAAACGCGGACGAACCAGGCCCTGGCCCAGGGCGCGGGGGAGCGGATGAAAGCGCGGTACACGGAACGGGAAATGGAAGCTCTGCTGGGGTCGTGCGGCTTCCTGATCTATGAACATTTAGACCATGCGGACATGACCCGCCGGTTCTTTGCGGATCATAACGCGGCCAACCCGGCGCACCGGATGGAAGCGCCCAAGGGCGTATGCTATGCCCTGGCCGTGCGAAAGGGATGAGTCAGCCGCCCTGGCTGTAGGGTACGTGCCGCCCGTCGTTGGCAAGCTCTAAGCAGGGCAGGGCCGGTTCGTTCATTTCGTCGGTAAACCGGGCCACGGTGACGCCGCAGAAGGGTTCGTGCATGGTGGCGCACAGGTAGGGGAAGGTCAGGTTGAAAATGCGGGAAAGCGCCGCCACGGAGGAACCGCCGTGGCTGAACAGAGCCACCGCGCCGGGATGATCGGCCTTCACGCAGCGGTAATAACGCCCGTCGTGTGCATAGCCCAGGGACGCCATCCATTTGTCGATTTCCCGGCCCACCCGGGCGGCGTCCTCCACCACCACGTTATTTTCAAAGATGGGATGGCTGGCCCAGGCGGGGTCGGTCAGATCATAGCCCCGGCGCATGAGTTCGTTGGCCGTTTCCCAGGGGTGGCCGTGATGGAACACGGGCTTGCCCTCGCTGTTGCCCCAGTACAGCTCCCGCATGAAGGGCAGAATGATCACGGGCAGGCCCAGAGCCTCCGCGGTACACTCCGCGGTTTCCCTGGCCCGGCCAAAGGGAGAGGAATACACGGCCTGAATGCCCTCGTCCTGTAAGCGCAGGGCGGTGTCCCTGGCCTGACGCAGGCCGATTTCGGTCAGGCAGTCCTTTTCATAATTGGGCTGGCCGTGGCGGATGAACAGAATACGCATATGGGGGCCTCCTGTGGAATTGCTCAGTGGGTTGATTGAATGGACAAGAGAGTTGAGAGTTGGGAGTTGAGAGTTGAGATATATTGTGCGTACATGTTCACTTCGCAGGATTTACCGCGTAATAGCGAAAAACAAAATAAATCTCAACGCTCAACTCTCCGCTCTCAACTCTGGCTCAACCTTACGGCTGACCGATTTCCTGTCTGTATAAAGCGGGTCCGGATTCGTAGAGGTTTCCGCCGTGGGCGTCCATGAGTACGATGGCGGGAAAGTCCCGGACGGTAAAGCGGTGAATGGCCTCGGTGCCCAAATCGGGATAGGCCAGCACCTCGGAGCTTTCGATGCTCCGGGCGATAAGCGCCGCCGCGCCGCCCACCGCGCCTAAGTACACCGCGCCGTAATCCTGCATAGCCTGGCGCACGGCGTCAGAGCGCCGCCCTTTGCCGATCATGCAGTTGAGGCCCAGAGAAAGCAGGCGGGGGGTGTAGGCGTCCATGCGATAGCTTGTGGTAGGGCCGGCGGAGCCGACGGCATGGCCGGGAGAGGCGGGGGCGGGGCCAACGTAATAAATGGCCTGGCCCCGGATGTCCACGGGCAGGGGCTTTCCCTCGTCCAATAACTGAATCAGCCGCTTGTGGGCCGCGTCCCGTCCCGTGAGCAGGGGGCCAGTCAGATATACCACGTCGCCGGCATGAAGGTTCTGCACGTCCTCCGCTGACAGGGGCAATTGCAAATGATATTCGCTCATGGTGACCTCCCAAACGTCGAAGTATCCCGGAAATATTGTATCATAGTCCGCTCCGCGTGAAAAGCGCCGCCCCGTGTTTTTCTTGACATCGCTTTCCGGAAAGCATACAATCATTGCATGCTTCGCGCGAAGGAGGGATGAACATGAAAATACAAAAACGGCTGGTTTTCCTGCTGCTCCTTTTGATGGCGATTTCCGTTTTTTCCGGGGAAGCCAGTGCGGAAAACGCGGAACGCCTGCCCGACGAAACGCTGATGGCCTACTACGACCGCTCCATTTTCGCGGGGGATTCAGTGATCTGCCTGTTCCGCAACTATGTGAAGGAAATAAGAAATTCGGACGCGGGCTATTTTTCCGGCGTGAAGTTTTACTGCGCCTACAGCTACCAGCTGCAAACCGCGTCCATGGAATACGTCAACGCTAATTCCGACCGGGTACACCTGACCTATAAAGGCTCCAAAGCCACCCTGGCCGAGATCATGAAGAAGGAAAAGCCCGCCAAGGTGTTCATCCACGCCGGGTTGAACGAATACATCCACAAGCACCTCGACCGGGCGGACAGCTATATCAACAAAATCTTAGCCCTGCGGGACAAATACAGCCCCGACACCAAAATCTACTTTCTGTCCCTCACGCCGGTGACAAAAAAATCGGGAACCCGCGCCAGGAGCAGCACGACCAATACAACGTGTGGCTTTCCCAGAAATGCGCGGAGGTGGGGGCGGTTTTCGTCGATATCACCACCGTCAAGGGCGAGGATGGCTTCCTGCCCAAGACCCTTTCCCGGGACAACGAATTTCACCTGAACAACAAGGGCAACGCCATTTTCGCCCAAACCCTGCTGGACTTCGCCCAGGCCCAATACGAAGCGGGGCTGTGGACGCCTTAAATTGTCCCCTCCGCGTGCCTTGCGGCGTGGCAGCAGATGTTCACGGCCACGGGCATGCTGGCGATGTGGGTGGGGGCGTAATCAATGTTGACGGCCAGGGCGGTGGTGGTGCCGCCGATGCCGGCGGGGCCGATGCCCAAGCGGTTGATGGCGTTCAGGGCGTCCTGTTCCAGCTTGGCGTAGCGAGGATCGGGGTTGCGGCTGCCCACGGGGCGGGCGGTCATGCGCTTGGCCATCAAGGCGGCGGTTTCAAAGGAGCCGCCCACGCCCACGCCGATAATCATGGGCGGGCAGGGGTTGGGGCCGGCTTTCCGGGCAGTTTCAATGATGAAATCCCGGACGCCCGCTTCGCCTTCGGAGGGCGTACACATTTTCACGGCGCTCATGTTTTCGCTGCCGAAGCCTTTCGCCACCGCCAGGATATGCACCCTGTCCCCCGGCACGATGCGCAGATGCAGCACGGCGGGCGTGTTGTCAACCGTGTTTTTGCGGTCGAAGATCGGGTCGTTCACGATGGACTTGCGCAAGTACCCGTCCCGGTAGGCCCGGCGCACGCCGTCCTGCACCGCTTCCTCAAAATCGCCGCCGGTGAAGTGGACGTCCTGCCCCACGTCAATGAACAGGATCGCCATGCCGGTGTCCTGGCAAATGGCCACGCTTTCCTCCCGGGCGATTTTATAGTTTTCGCAGAGCTGGCATAGCACGGATTGCCCGATGGGGGACGCTTCTTTTTTCTCCGCCTGCTCCACGGCACTTTCAATGTCCGCCCCGATTTGATAATTGGCGGTCAGATACAATTCCCGCACGGCGTCGGAAAGGGTTTGTACAGGGATTTCACGCATAGATCACGGACCTCCTTCCGGTGATACGGAAAGGAGAGTTGAGAGCGGAGAGTTGAGAGTTGAGAGTTATATAGTTGATACATTGGGAACTCAATATGTACAAACTAAATCATCTCAACTCTCAACTCCCAACTCTCAACTCTCGTATTTTTATACAATGATGACCGGTTTTACTCGATAGGTTGCCCCTCTCGGCAGCCCCGCGCCGATGGCCCAAAGCTCGTCCGCCCGGATGTCCAGGGCGGCGGCTTGTTCCCGGGCGGGGCGGGTGAGCAGGGGAAAGCCGCTTTTCTGCATTTTCCGAAGCAATGGCCGGGCGCTTTCCCGGAAGCCCAGCACCCGGGCATGATCGGGCAGGGCGAGCAAATCGGCCCGTTTCACGCCCATGACGCCGTGGCACAGGGCGCGGCTGATGCGGCCGTAGGTATAGCGCCGGGTCTTGAGGTTGGCGATGAGCGCTTCCCGGCTGACGGCGGTTTCCGCCGCTTTCAGGATACGCTGTTCCAGCCCTTCGGAAATACCGGGCCATTGGGCGATTGCCTCCGGGGCCGTATGCAGCAGGGTATACCGCAGAATATCGTCCAGCCCGTCCGGGGGACAAACGCCCCCCGCAATCACGCCCCGCCGCAATACAGGAAGGGCGGCTTCCGGCACGGCGTTTTCCACGCCCGCCCAGTCCCCCCGCAGGAGCGCGCCCCGCACGGCGGAGGCGGAGGGCCAGGCTTCCAGCTCGGCGGAGTGGTAATCCTGCTCCCGCAGCACGGGCACGGGCAGGATGGCGCTGTTCAGCCGCCGCAAAGCCCGAAGGTAAGACAGGGCCAGGGCGGTATTGGGCGCGTCCAGCGTCTTTTCGCCGATGCCCAGCCGACCGGCCACTGCCTGCCCCTGGGCGGCGGCGTAAGAAAGGCCCCGGTCAAGCCCCCCTTGGATGGTCTCGTTCAACTTTTCATCCGGCTGCTCCAGCAGGGCGGCGGCGCTTTGCAGCAGGGAAAGGTCGTCTGTTTCGCAGCCGAAGCTCAAATGGGTGACGCACCTCAGGGCGTTCAGGATATGCACCCCGCCTAAGGCGAAATATTCCGCCTCCCGCACGGAAAAGGCGTAGGGCAATTGCAGCACGATATCCGCTACGCAGCGCAGGGCCATTTCCGCCCGAAGGTGGGCGGGCAGCAGGGCGGGCAGGCCCCGCTGGGTAAACGCGCCGCTCATGACGCACACGATAAAATCCGCCCCGGTTTTTTCCCGGGCCAAACGTACATGTCTTTCATGCCCTTTGTGGAACGGATCGTATTCCGCGATCACGCCGCAAACGCTCATGCCGCCGCCTCCCCCCTTCACAGCACTTTTATTATAATCCCCCGCCCGGATTCCCGCAAGCGTCTTCTTGCGTCCCGGCCCAGAATCTGGTATACTGACAGCGGAGGATTGTACAGCATGAAGAAAAACCAGCAAGTGCTATTATCCGTCATGGGCTGGACCCACGACGATGACGACCCCTCGGATTCCGTTCGGCTGCTGACCACGGGCACTCTGTCCGGCGAACAGGATCGCTGGCGCATTGATTACACCGAAACTCAGCCGGACAACGAGAGCAGCGACGTGATCCTGACCATGGGCAGGGGCGTTGTCACCATGCAGCGCACGGGGCCTTACGGCACCAGCATGGTGTTTGAGCAGGGCCACCGCTACGAAGGCTCCTACCGCACGCCCTTCGGCAATTTAGCCATGGGCGTATTTCCCACCCACGTGAAATACAAGGTGGAAGACGGCATGGCGGGGCAGGTGGATCTGACCTACCAGCTGGATTTGCAGGGCCAGTTCGCCGCCATGCACGAATTGCGCATCCGCTTCTGCCCGGCGGGCAAGCCGTGAGCGTGCTTGACCCCTGGCGGCAGGCCCTGCGCCCGCTGATTCCCAAGGGATTTCTGCGCCGGGATCAGAGGGACGGCCTGTTCGTCAGCGATTATCCCCGGTACGGGGACGCGCCTGCCGTGTCCGCCCGCATCGAAAGCGCGGGTTTTCGGGCGGCAATTTCGGATGGCTTGGCCCACATTGTCCCAGAAGCGGAAAACGCCGCCGCCCTGCTGAACGCCGCGCCCGCGTGCATGCCGTCCATCACGGACGAAAACCTGTTCCTGCACAGTCTGGCCCGCCGAATCGCGGAATCGGACGCGCCTCTGACCCCGGAAACGGAAAAAACCGTATGGACGGCCCTAAAATATCTGGACGCGGAGGATATGCCGGGCCTGTACCGCTTCCTTTCCCCCGCCGCCGCTTTGGCGCAAAGGCAGCGCTTGCTTTTGCCGGGAGGGCTGGGGAGGATGATTCTGCGCTATATCTCAGAGTGCAAAGGTCAGAAGAGTTGAGAGTTGGGAGTTGAGAGTTGAGATGATATATAGTCCCTGCTTTTTGTCCTCTTTAAATAATGAAGCACTGCCAATAGCGTTCCTACCACGGATGTGGCTCCGGAGATCGCAGACATTTGACAGCGCTTCCAATGGCATCCTATCACAGCAAGAGAACCTTGTCAATAGGCTTGAGCGCATCATCCCAGGACTGCTTGTGATCTCAACTCTCAACTCTTAACTCTTAACTCTCAACTCTCTCAATATCTTCGCTTCATCAACACTTCATTTGGGGAGGTCTCACCATGCTGATCACCTATCACGGCCATTCGGAATTCTATTTGGAAGCAGCCAACGGCTTTGCCCTGCTCACCGATCCCTACGACGACCACGTGGGCTATCCCATGGGTGAATACCGCTGCGACGCGGTGACGGTGACCCACGGCCACGGGGACCACAATTTCACCCAAAAAGCCTTAGGCGCGCCCGCCATTATCGACAGCGCCGGGGTGTGGCGTCCTTCCCCGGAGGTGAAGGTCACCGCCATCCCCTCCGTCCACGACGACGCGAACGGGGCCAAACGGGGCAAAAATCTGCTCATGAAGATCGAAATGGAGGGCCTCACCCTGGCCCATTTGGGCGACCAGGGCGTGGCCCTGACCCCGGAGCAGCTTTCCGCCCTGGGCAAAGTCGATATTCTGATGCTCCCCGTGGGCGGCTTCTACACCATCGACGCGAAAACTGCCTATGAAATCGTCAAGGCCGTCCGTCCCCGGATCACCATCCCCATGCACTACAAAACCTCCGTCAACGCCGGATGGCCCATCGCCGACGAAACGGAATTCCTGCGCCTCATGGGCAAGCCGAACCTCGCCCCCCTGCCCCTCCTGCGGGTGACCAAGGGCGATTTGAGCGAACAGCCCGATCTGGTCATGCTGGAATGGGAGAAATAACAGAAAATATATAAAGCCCACCCCTGGCTGACAAGTGCCGGAGGCGGGATTCATGGGTTTTCAAGGCGATATTGTTCTTATGGCTTTCTCGGAAGGGGGCCTGGGGGAAACCGCTTTTTCAGCATGAAAGAGCGGTTTCCCCCAGATTCTTCACGTTTACCCAAACTTCTTTTCCAGTTCCTCGTATTTTTCGTGGGTGATGAGGGCGTCGTGTTCGGTGCCCTCCAACTGCACCACGTAGGTCCACCGGCCGTAGGGGGTGATGTTTTTGATGCGGCGCAGGTTGATGATATAGCCCTTATGGCAGCGGAAGAAAAATTCAGGGTCTAAGCGCGCTTCGGTTTCGGACAGGGTTTCGCTGAGGACGTAGCGGCCCCCGTTTTCGGTATAGATCACGGTGGCGCGATCCTCCCGCTGCACAAGCAAAATATCCTCCAGGTCGATGAAGGAAACGCCGTCCTTGTGGCGCAGCATCAGGCGGCCCCCCGTGTTCTTATTTTCGGCAGGACGGGGAGAAGGCACGGCCTGGGGAGCGTTCACCCGATGCAGCCGGTCATAAATGCGGCTCAGGGTTTGCTCCAAGCGATCCAGCTTGAAGGGCTTCACCAGGTAATCAAAGGCGTACACCTCAAAGGCTTCGCCCATGTATTCCTCGTGGCCCGTGGCGAAAATCAGGATACAGGCGGGGTTCTGATCCTGGATCAGGTGGGCGCACTCCACCCCCGTTTTGCCGGGCATGTCCACGTCCAAAAACACCACCTGGGGGGTCAGCTTGTCGTACAGGGCCATGGCTTCCTCGCCGCTGGTGGCCTCTCCCGCCACAAAAAAACCGTCCGTGGCCTGGATTTTTTTCCGCAGGATCAGCCGCATGCCGGGATCGTCGTCGGCAATGAGTACGGAAATCAGATCGTTGTCCTTCATGATGGTCTTTCTGCCTTTCTTAGGTGCGTTGAGGGGACAATTAGAATTCTAATCTCTCTTTTACAGACAGAAGTATCAAGAACTGCTAAACAGGTATTGATATTGCTTCATAGTCTTTTTCGCTGCTTAAATCCACATATGATATGTTATACATGGAAAAAAAGCTTCTGTTGCTATTCAGGCGCGTTATTGAAGAATGACAATAGTATTCCTCCGTTTCTATTCCTATGCTGTTTCTATTTGTGTTAATTGCTGCAAGCATAGTTGTTCCACTCCCGGAAAAAGGATCAAGGACAACATCTTCAACAAACGAGAACATTTTCACTAAACGGGTGGCAAGCTCAAGCGGAAAAGGGGCAGGATGCCCATTTTTTGTTGAAGCGCCTGGCATTTCCCAAATTTGACTAAACCAGTTTTGGAAGTCCTCTTTGTCGATTCTGCTTTCGTCACGTTGCTTTTCAGTAGGTTTTCTATACCCTCCAGGTTTCCTCTCCATGAGGATATATTCCACATCATTTTTAATGATTGCATTTGGTTCGTATGGCTTCCCGAGAATAGAACTATTCGTATTTGCTTCATACGATGCATTTGAAATCTTATGCCACAAAATAGGATTCAGATTATCAAAACCAATTTTCCTACATGATACGGCAATATCTGAATGAAGCGGCAATACAGCATGACGCCCATATTTTTTTCTTGAAATACATACATCACCGACAACACAAACAACTCGACCGCCAGGAACAAGAACTCTATAACATTCTTTCCATACTTTTTCTAATTCGTCCACAAATTGCTGGTAATTGTCTATTGTTCCCAACTGGTTTTGTCCTTTTCTATATTCTTTTAAATTGAAATATGGTGGGGATGTTAAAATCAGATGAATACTGCTATCATCAATATATGACATATTTCTTGCGTCCGCGTGGTATAGTGTATGTTGTGTCATAGTTAAAACTCCCTGCCAAAATGAGATAAAACAGCGCCTAACATTGACATTACAAATCTTTTAAAAGACAATTCTTCTTTTGGAAATTCAAAATTGATGCTGTCCTCTGTGATGCCTGTTGTAATAAAGCAAGCCGCGCTATATTGCCTTTCAAGCAGCAATTTGCTGCAAAAGATTTCATACCGCTCTTTATATGAAGCGTCTACAAATTCATGCAATGCAGGAAAGTGAGGCGAACGAACTCGAATGGGTTCATTTGATTTGCGGCAATCTTCCAAAACCATGAAATAGCCTAACCAAGGCGCTCTTTGGGAACCGAATACACCTTCTCTGTATGCTGTCCATATATCTAACGCGCTTCCCATAGCTTCTTCTGTTCGATTATTGAAATTATTTCCAAAAGAGGGGCCTACTTGGCTTTTGAATTCAATCGCTATTATCAATTCATTGTTATCAACTACGAGCAAATCCCATTTTTTATTTGGGCGAAAATACCCGGGTAATTCAAGATCAGTATCAACAAAAATGCAATTTGCGGGAACATCATTCAGAATAAGGATTTCTTTAATTTAACCAACAAATCCGTCTAACTGTTTTCCGCCAGTCACAGCGCCTCTATTCCCTTGGTCATGCGTCCCGCCTTGATTCTGCCGTGCAATCTGTCCATTTCTTGTCAACCAAAAGAACTCAATGGCTGATGCAATGCGATCTTCTAAATCATCAGGCATTCTAATTGCATTCATTGGATATGCCCTCCTTCGTTCTTTCCAGAATCAAACCCATCCAAGGCCGTGCCCCTGGCAACTGAACCGTACAAAACGATCTGCACGGTTTGCTCCGGCAGGAGGCGCAAAAGCCCGCGCACCAGCTCGTCGTACATGGGTTCTTTCATATGGAGTTCAGCCCTCCTTTCCATTATATTATACGACAGCAGACACGGGAAAACAAGCGCCCGCAAAAAGAAAATCCCCGCGCCATGCGACGCGGGAATGAGTTCTTTCATTTTGCGGAATCAAGCGTTTCACGCCCGTCTGGTTCCGTAGCGTTTCATGGGCCTGCGGCCTAAGACTTCGCTGAAAATCACGCCCTGCAAAAGGGCTTTGGCGCGGAGGGTCTCTGTTTCCTCCTGCAGGGGCAGGAAATCGGCGGGCTTTTCCTCCGGGCGCTGATCCAGCATGAATTCGTGGCAGCAATCCTCGCCCTCGGTGCCCGTGCCCTCCATGCCCATGACGGGGGTGTGCATATGGGCTTCCAGAGGCTTGGTTTCATGGCGCTTGACCGGCGCGGGCTGCGCGGGCCGGGGCGCGAGCGTGGAACGCATCCGCTGGGCGTCCCGCTGATCCCAGTTTTCTTCCTCGTCGTCCCAATCGTCCCCGTGGCTCATGGCCGGGGCGGCGGGCTGGGAAGCGGGCTGGGGCGACGCCTTAAGCTGCGCCTGCCGCCGGGCGTACTGCTCCGCGGTCTTCTGCCGGTCCTTCTCTTTTTCGTCTTTCTGCTTGGCTTGCGCCGCCTGGTTTTTCTTGATCTTACTGGCTGAAGATACGATCCAGAACAAAACGGCGATGATGATCCATGCAGCGGGCATGGCGCGGCCTCCTTTCTATAAAGTTAGGAGATAGGAGGTAGGAGGTAGGAGATAGGAGTTTAGAAAGCATGAGAGAAATGGAAGGCAAGCACCTGTTTTTCATTGGGAACCCTGTCCCTATCGATTTCTGTGGCATCGATTCTTGCAATCCATCTATTTACTCCTAACTCCTCTCTCCTAACTCCTCACTGAATCTTACTTCTTCCCGTCCAGAGGCTTGGGGGCGTCGGTGCTGGGCGCGGCGGCCTTGGCGATTCCGGTACGCATTTCGGTATCGGCAATGGTGTTCTGCATCTGGTAGTAGTCCATCACGCCGAGCTTGCCTTCGCGGAGCGCTTCGGCCATGGCCAGAGGCACCTGGGCCTCGGCTTCCACAACCTTGGCGCGCATCTCCTGCACGGCGGCCTTCATTTCCTGCTCGTGGGCGACGGCCATGGCGCGGCGTTCCTCGGCCTTGGCCTGGGCGATGCGCCGGTCGGCTTCGGCCTGATCCATCTGCAGCTGCGCGCCGATGTTGCGGCCCACGTCGATGTCGGCGATATCAATGGAGAGGATCTCGTAAGCGGTGCCCTTGTCCAGGCCCTTTTCCAGCACGGTCTGGGAGATGGAATCGGGGTTCTCCAGCACGGCCTTGTGGGTGGTGGAGGAACCGATGGTGGTCACGATGCCTTCGCCGACGCGGGCGATGATGGTTTCTTCCCCAGCGCCGCCGACCAGACGCTCAATGTTGGTGCGCACGGTGACCCGGGCCTTGGCGCGAAGCTCAATGCCGTCCTGGGCGATAGCGGCCACGGGGGGCGTTTCAATGACCTTGGGCAGAACGCTCATCTGCACGGCCTGGAGTACGTCGCGGCCCGCCAGGTCGATGGCGCAGGCGGTGGTGAAGCTCAGGTTGATGCTGGCCTGCTTGGCGGAAATCAGGGCGTTGATGACCCTTTCGACGTTACCGCCCGCCAGGAAGTGGGTTTCCAGCATGTCCGTGGTCACGTCCAGACCCGCTTTCCGGGCTTTGATGTACGCGTTCACGATCTTCTGGGGAGAAATGCGGCGGAACCGCATACCGATCAGGGATACGATCTTCACCGGCGCGCCGGACGCCCTTGCGTTGATCCACAGCCCCAGGGGCACGTAGCGGAAGAACACGGCGGCGACTACGATGGCTACCACGATGATGATGAGCCACACAAACATGAAATCAGGAACCATTTTTCAAACCTCCTTTTAGTGGTCGTTTTTTATGCTTTCCTTACGATGATCTTATTGCCCTCTACCTGCTGCACCTTCACCTTGGCGCCCTTTTCCAGGTAGCTGCCTTCGCTTACCACGTTGAGCCGCACGCCGTCGAACACGGCGATGCCCACGGGATTCAGCACGGTATCGGTGACGCCTTCCTTGCCCACCAGGGCTTCGGCTTCCTCGTGCTCCACGGGCTGGGTCACTTCGTTTAAGATCAGGGCGGATTTGCTCAGCTTGCCCGTGGCGGCGGACTTAATGGAAACGGATATGGATATGCCCGCCAGCGCTAAGGCGATCAGCGTCACCGCCAGCCCCGCCACCGGCCCGTAGGTGTTCCAGGTGAGCGCAATGCCGATCACCAGCAGCACCATGCCCGAAATGCCGGGCAGACCGAAGCCAGGCACAAATACCTCCACAACCAGCAGCGCCACCCCCGTGATCAGGCAGATGATCAGGGGCAGGTTCGTCAGGATCACGTTCAACACATCTTCCATCGGCATCCCTTCCTTTCTCGCCGGTTTTCATGGTCGTATTGTAGCATGATTTTTCCCGGCAGAAAAGGCGCTTTGCTCCAAAACCGCTTTTGGACGTTCAAAATGTCACTTTACCATTCATTCCGCTGAATGGTACAAAAGGGAACCTCCTTCATGCTGCTCATTGATTTCCCACCAGCCGTTTGTCCGGGAACCGCGGCGAATCAATACGCCGTCCTTTTTCAGCTTGGCAAGGATACGCTCTACCTGGCGGGAAGATAACTGCGTCATTTCCGCGATCATTTTTGCCGTGGCATGGGGCTGCTTGCGCAGGATCATGCGCACCGCATCTTCCTTTCCGACATTCTTTCCGACGTTCTTTCCGACATTTTCGATCACATGCCGGTTTTGATTCTCCTTGATTTCTTTCAGCGCGTCCCGGATCACCGAGAGCATGAAGGCGGCAAAAACGGTGGATTCGCCCTGGGTGTTGGCGGCGTTCAGGGCTTCGTAATAACCGGCCTGACGCTCGTGAATGAGGGTTTCCACCGGCAGCCAGGCAAAAATGGGCTTCCAGCGCTGCAAAATCAGGGATTGCCAGAAGCGGCCTGTGCGTCCGTTGCCATCGGCGAAGGGGTGAATGAATTCAAATTCATAATGAAAGATGCAGCTTTTGATCAGGGGATGCTGGGTTGATTCCCGCAGCCAGGAAAAAAGCCGCTCCATCACCTCCGGCACATAGGCGGCGGGGGTGCCCGCGTGAATCAACTGCCCGTTCTGAAACACGCCCACGTTGCCGCCGCGGAACCGCCCCGATTCCGGCGTTACGTCCCGCGTCATAACGCCGTGAACGGTCAATAAATCCTCCATGGAGCAGGGGTCAAAATCGCTCATGCGCTCATAGGCTTCATAAGCGTTCTTCACTTCCCGAATGTCCTTGGGTGGCCCCAGCACCCGCTTTCCGTCGATCACGTCCGTCACCTGATCCAGGGAAAGGGTGTTCTGCTCAATGGCAAGGGAAGAATAAACGGTGCGGATGCGGTTTTCCCGCCGCAGGCGCGGATCAGGGGATAACCCGGTATTTACTGAAACCATGCCGATCAATTCGCCAATTTCAATGGACAATTCAGCGATTTCATCGGTCATGTGGAAGGGGGGAGAATAACGGTCACTCATGCTGGTACTTCCTTTTTTCCGGTTCCATATTCGTACATCAAGGACTTTTTATAGGGACCGATTACTTCAAGATTTCATACTGTCCGTCCGATCAACCGATACCATGATACCATGAAAACGCCTGAATTTCAATCAAAGAAGGGCTTCGCGACGATGATATACAAACCGCCCCTTGACCATCCCGCCGGGGCGGGTTTATAATACAACGGAACGGGAAAAAACGCCCCGCCGGGCGGAAAAATTTTTCCGTGAACCGATTACATTTCTTGCAAGAAATGGGAAGGATATATCGTTGTATGAGTGAGCGGACGCAGACCGCCCGAATGGACGAGGGGCGATTTGAGGCGCTGTACGAGAAATACGCCAACGACGTATTGCGGGTCAGCTATTTTTATTTGGGCGACCGGCACCAGGCCGAGGACGTGACCCAGGACGTGTTCGTGCGGCTGCTGACCAGCGCCCCCGATTTGGAGGAGGGCCACGAAAAGCCCTGGCTGCTGAAAGTGGCGCTGAACCGGTGCCGGGACATCTGGCGGGCCGCGTGGGTCAAGCGCGTGGTGCTGGGCAGCCCGGCCATGGAGCTGGCCCCCGCCCCGGACCGGATGGACGAAAATTTGGAAAAGCAGGCGCTGCTGGAAAGCATTCGCCGCCTGCCCACGGACTTCCGGGACGTGATCTTACTGCATTATTATCAAGGCTACGGCATCGCGGAAATCGCGGAAATGCTGCATGTGCCCGAGGGTACCATTTCCAGCCGCCTGAGCCGGGGCCGCAAAAAGTTAGAGGACATTTTGAAGGAGAGGGACGCGCAATGAAAAGCGTGGAAGAAAGGCTGCATACCTTGCCCGATATTGCAGAAAAAAGCTGCCTGAACGCCGACGAACAACTGAAACGGAAGATCCTGCGGGCCGCCCGGGAAAAGGAGACGCCCCGCCGGGCCTTTGCGCCCCGGCTGGCCGCCGCCCTGTGCGCCATTGTTGTGCTAATCGGGGTCGGGGCTTTCGCCCTGCCTGGGCTGCGGGATAACGGCCCGGTGGCCACCCAAACGCCGCTGATCGAAAGCCATCCGGCGGGCAGCCTGAGCATCGGCGAAATCACGGCCATGGACGTGCCCGCGGGCAGCATCACCATTCGTTCCTCCAAGAATCCTTCCTACCGCAGCATTTGGGCGCCCATGAGCGGCGGCAACTTCCCCCTGATCGGCGTGAAGGGCCGCTATTACCGGCTGCTGACCAACCCCACTTCTATTTCCGGCTCGTTGCTGGGCCAGAGCTTGGGCACGGTGGACACCTTCACCAGCGAACCGGCCCTGGCGGGCAAGAACGGCATTTGCTCCAACGTGGTGGCCCAGGGCGAAACCGTGTACGCCGTCAGCGGCATGAACGGGGCCATGGCCGCCGCCAACGTGAACGGCCAGATGCGCGTTTTCCAGCGCGTGTCCTTCGGGGATAACGCCCTGGTGGGCAAGGAATCCCTGGCTGATACCCTGAAAGCCTCCAATCCCGTGGCCTTGGAGCTGTCCGGCGTGGGCACGGTGAACGACGCTTCCGCCGCCCAGCGGCTGGTGAATATCCTGGTGAAAAACGCCTCCTTCCTGCGGGCGGGCGGCAGCGAAACCAACCAGGCCCTGCTCATTCAGCTGAGCAACGGCATCGTGCTGCAAATGGCCGTCAACGGCGAGCGCCTCATCGCCTGCGGCACCTGGGCCTGCCCGGAGTTCTTCGACGCGTTCCAGGAAGCCATGCAGTAAAAAAGTAAAGATGAGCGCACGGGCGGAGCCGTGGCGCGTCCTGCCGCTTCCGAATGGTAAAGCGGCAGGCATCCAAAAGAAAGGATGATTTTTGATGCAGGCGATTCAAGGATATTATGACGGAACGTCTATCAGGCTCCTGGAAAAGATCGCGGCAAAACCGAATCAGCGGGTACTCATCACCCTGATGGATGAATATGTGGAGCCTGCGGAAACAGTTCAAAAGAAAGGGATGCGCGGCGCTCTTGCGCAGTACGCTGACCCGAGCCTGAGAGAAAAGGAAAAAGACGCATGGGAACGCGCGGCGGTGGGAAAATATGGTTCTGTTTGACACGAACATGATCCTGCGGTACTTGCTGAACGACAATCAGGAAATGGCGGATCAAGCCGAGCAATATTTGAACGCAGGGGCCGTTTGCGTTACGGTTGAAGTCATTGCGGAAGTCGTTTATGTCCTGCATGGGGTCTATTCGATGAAACGTGATAAAATCGCTGACATCATCAAAAATTTTTTATTGCTTGTCGCATGTCAGGAAATGGATGTATTACATGTTGCGCTTGATACTTACGGAGAACGCAATCTCGATTTTGTCGATTGCGTTCTGTACGGGTATCATGCTGTAAAAGGCGTGTCGGTTGCGACGTTTGACAAGAAACTGTTGAAGCTCCTGACGGAAGGCTGAAAATCACCCGTTCCCCGAATAATACTCGATCATCCGCAGTTCCGGCTTGACCTCCACCGCAAAGGTCTTACCGGAATTTTTTTGCCGTGAGAAGCCGCCGGTCGGCAGGGATTGACAAACCTTCGTTTCTTCCATTACAATAAGCACAGAGAAAAACGCACAGGGAGGAACGCGCGGCATGGTTTATTTTCTCACCAGCAGCCCCTTTACGCCGGGCACGCCGTATCTGAACCCGGCCAACGGCTTTTTGGACGCCTTGCGGCGCGCGCTGCCCATGCGTTCCGAAGCGCTGTTTATTTGCGCCGATCCGAACCGGCCCGCCTTTACCGATCACATTGCCGGGGACATGCGCCTGGCTTTGGAGCATGAGGGGTACTGTTTTTCGGATTTCCGCATATTGGACGGGCGGAACGAAAATTCCGCCGCAAATCTGGTGCAAAACGCCGGGCTGATCGTCCTGGCGGGAGGACACGTGCCCACGCAAAACGCCTTTTTTCAGAAGATCGGCCTGAAAAGCTGCCTGAAAGCCTTTGACGGCGTGCTGATCGGCATCAGCGCGGGCACCATGAACTGCGCCGATCCGGTCTACGCCCAGCCGGAGGAGGAAGGGGAAGCCGTTTCGCCCCATTACCGCCGCTGGCTGCCGGGCTTAGGCGTAACCTCCACTATGCTGCTGCCCCATTATCAGATGGTGAAGGACAGCTTTGTGGACGGGCTGAAATTATTCGATGAAATCACCCTGCCGGACAGCATGGGCCGCACCTTTTACGCCATTCCGGACGGCAGCTACCTGCTGGGCCAAAGCGGGCGGGAAATCCTGTTCGGGGAGGCCCACCGCATCCGGGATGGTCGCATGGAGCAGGCGGCATGGGAAAACGAAGCCCTGGCCCTTTCGTGAGCCGGGAGAAAGGAACACACCGTGGAGCAGAAGGAAGAAACCGTCCAGAAAGATCAAACCGAACAGACACAGCAGCCCGCGCAGGCTGAACAGCCCGAAGCGACCGAACAGGAGGAAGCGGCTGAACAGGAAGAACAAACGGAGGAAGCCCAGGAACCGGTAAGAAAAGAAGCCAACCGCGTGGTATGGCGGGTGCTGCTGGGGCTGACGGCCCTGGTTTTCTTCGCCTTTCTGGAGCTGAATCGGCACGTGCTGCTGGGCTGGGCCCTGACGGTATTCCTGATTGCCCTGTACAGCGTGCTGCGGGGCGGAAAAATCGGCAGGATCACCCTGAAATACGCGGGCTTGGGGCCGCGCATCATCGCCTTCTTATGCGTGCTGATCGGCTACGCCGTGATCGCGTTGGTATCCTGGCCGCCGGTGAAGGCGGTGCCCGCCCTGGAGGGCGCGGCCCTGCGGCGGACGGACGTGATTCATATCAACCAGGGCGATTTGACCGGCGTGTACACCGCCGACGGCGAAGTGGAGGTATTCACGGGCATCCCCTACGCCCAGCCCCCGGTGGGCGAGCTGCGCTGGCGCTCCCCCCAGCAGCCCCAGCCCTGGGAAGGGGAATTGCAGGCGGACAAATTCGCCCCCATGAGCATGCAGACCCAAAGCCTGCCCATCATCGAAAGCCTGTCCCGCATCATCGGCTATCACGATTATACCATTTCCGTGACGGACAATTACCGCGCCCCGGTCAGCGAGGATTCCTTATACGTGAACATCTGGAAGCCCGCGGGCGAAGTGTCCGGCCTGCCGGTGCTGGTGTACATCCACGGCGGTTCCCTGCAATCCGGCCAGCCCTGGTATGCCGATTACAGCGGCGAGGGTCTGGCCCGGCAGGGCGTGGTGGTGGTGAACATGGGCTACCGCTTAGGCATTTTCGGCTTTTTCGCCGACGAGGAGCTGGCGGCAGAAAACGCCTCCGGCACCACCGGCAATTACGGCCTGATGGATCAGATCGCCGCCCTGTACTGGGTGCAGAACAATATTTCCGCCTTCGGGGGCGATCCGGGCAACGTGACCCTGGCGGGGGAAAGCGCCGGGTCCGCCTGCGTGACCGCCCTGTGTACCTCGCCCCTTGCCAAGGGGCTGTTCCGCCGGGTGGTGGGCGAAAGCTCCACCGTCACCGCGCCGCAGCCCGCCCATTCCTTCCGCACCCGGGAAGAAGCCCTGAAAGCGGGCCAGGAAACCAAGGATCGCTTAGGCGTGCAGACCGTGGAAGAACTGCGCGCCATGCCCGCCGAACAGCTGGTGCAGGAAGCGGCGTACCATCACCACATTACCGTGGACGGCTTCGTGCTTACCGAAACGCCCTGGGAAGCCTATACCCATGGCAATTACAACGAAGAAGCCATTTTGCAGGGCTTTAACTCAGGCGAATCCGGTCCCTTCCTGATGTTTGACAAAACCACCTTGGAAAACTACGAATCCCGGGTGCGTGCCCTGTTCGGCGATCTGACCGACAAGGTGCTTTCCCTCTACCCCGCCCACACCGACGCGGAAGCGCAGGCGAACTGGGCCGAAATCTACACCGTGTACTATTTCGCCTATGGCCACCATTGCTGGGCGCGCCAGGCGGTGACCAACAAGATTCCCATCTATATGTACCATTTCAAGCAGACCAACGGCCGCTTAGGCAACTGGCACAGCGGCGAGGAAGTGTATTTCTACGGCAACATTCCCGAAAAATCTTCCCTGTACACCGATTACGACCGCCGCCTCAGCGCCGCTATGCAGACGTATCTGGTGAATTTCATGAAAAACGGCAACCCCAACGCCACCGGCTTCCCCTCCTGGTATCCCATGGAATACACCCGTCAGGTGCTGGTGTTAGGCGACGACATTTACCCCGAGGACGAGCCCTATGAAGCCCTGTACAGCGTCATGGATCGGCTGTATCACCTGTACTGACGCGGAAATTTACTCGGTTTCTTCCGACTCGGTTCCGTCCGAGTAAAAGAGCGTATGAAAAAACCTCATGCCGACAGAAATCAGGCATGAGGCTTTTTTATCCGTTCAGGCGGCAAGGATCAGAACAGCGGTTTATCCGCCGCGGGGCTGATGACCATGCCGTAAATGGCGCGGAACTGGGACGGGGTGCAGTTTTTATGCTCCCGGAAGGTGCGGTTGAAGGTGGCGGTGCTGCCGAAGCCGGAGGAAACGGCGATTTCCCGGATGGGCTGATTGGTGCGCACCAGCAGGTCGGAGGCCACGTTCAGGCGCTTGCGGGTGAGGTATTCCGAGAAGGGCAGGCCGGAAAACTGCTTGAACATGCGGGAGAAGTAATACTTGGAGAAGCCCGCGAACAGCGCCGCGTTTTCCAGGGAAATATCGTCCATGTAATGCTCGTTGATGTAGGTCAGCACGCTGTTCATGATGGCGGGGTCGATGTTCCGGCGCAGCGCTTCCCTTGGCTGGGTGGAGGAGCGCAGATAGCGGCGGCCCAGCAGGGCGTAAAGCTGCATCAGATAGGAATAGCACTGGGTATTCCACATGGGTTCCCGGGCGAAATAGCATTCCACCGTATGGTTCAGCAGCTCCTTGGCCTGGCTGTGGGTTTCCGAGCCGTCATGCAGATAAATGGGCCGCTGCATCATGGGTGCAAGCTCCGCCATATCCCGCATGCCGGTAATGGGCGTAGGCTCAAACAGCAGCAGGTAGCGCTGGGTTTCCGGCGGCTCGGTCAGGGCGTGCTGACAGTCCGAGGGCACGATCAGGATCTCCCCCGGCTGCACCCGGTACACGTCGTCCTGCACATGGTAAAGCGTCACGCCCCGGCTGGGCATGATGATCTCCACGGCGGAATGGCGGTGAGGGTCATAATGGGCCGCCACGTCGGAAGGCCAAATGCGAATGGATGAATGATCCAGATAGGTAACGTATTCCTGCTTACCCTGCAGGATGCGGAAGCCGTCGGGAAAACGGGACTGCGGCCCGCCCGACGGGGCGTTGAATTCGGCCAAGATTTTCTCCCCCCTCTTTAGCAGTTTTGTAAAACCGAATGGAAAAGTGGAAAGTGAAAATTGGAAAGTGGAAACAAATACAGCCGATCATATTGTTTGTCTGCCATGTAAGGGACTGTCTCAAACCTTCACTTTCCACTTTTCACTTTTTCTTTCACGAAAGAGCGGCTGGGCGCCTTAACCCTTCACGCTGCCCAGCGCCATGCCGGTGACGAAATACTTCTGTAAGAAAGGATACACCACCAGGATGGGCACGGTGGAAACCACCGTAATGGAAGCGCGGATCGTGATCGGAGCGACCTTGACCGAGTTCGCCAGGGCGTCCGCGCTGGTATTGGCCGCGTTGGAAGACGCCTGGGTGCTCGCCAGCTTCATTTTCAGCAGGTATTGCAGGGTGTACAGGTTCTTCTTGCTGCCGCAATACAGGTACGTGTCAAACCAGCTGTTCCAAGCGCCCACGGCCACAAACAGGGCCACCGTGGCCATAACCGGCAGGCACAGGGGCAGGATGATCTGGAAGAACGTTCTGATATCGCCCGCGCCGTCGATGCGGGCGGATTCCACCAGCGCTTCCGGCAAGCCTACGATGTAGGTGCGGATGACGATCATGTTAAAGCAGGAGAACATGGAGGGGATGATATAGACCCAGAAAGAGTTGCCCAATTTCAGGAACCGGGACACCAGCAAAAAGTTGGGGATCATCCCGGCGTTGATATACATGGTCAGAACCAGTACGGTCGTAATAAATTTCCTGAGAACATATTCCTTCCTGCTCAGCGCATAGGACAGCATGGAAGTAAAGAACAGGTTCAGGATGGTGGTGATCACGGTCTTGGAGAGCGAGATCCAGAAAGCCCTGTAAATGGCGGGGTCCGTGATCAGCTCCTTGTATGAATCCGTACTGAAGACCCGGGGCCAGATCCCGATCCCGCCCTTGAGCGCGTCCAGGCTGTCGTTAAAGGAAATCGCCACGGTATTCAGCACAGGGTACAGGGTAATGACCATCAGCAGGATCAGGATGATCGTATTGACAATCGGGAAAACGACATCCCGGCGTTTTGCATTCCTTTTCGCAGAAATCACGGTCACAGGATATCCCTCCCTTAAATCAGCGTTTCTTCATCCAGCGCCCTGGCGATTCTGTTCGCGCCAAGGAGCAGGACAATCCCTACGATGCTTTTGAACATCCCGGCCGCGGTACCGTAGGCGTAGTGCGGGGTGGCAGTGCCAAAGCTGTAATTCAAAGCAAAGATATCAATGGTGTCTGAATAATCCATCACCAAGCCGGAGCGCAGCAGATACTGCAATTCAAACCCGGCTTCCATCAAATGCCCGATGTTCATGATCAAAAGCACCATGAAGGTGGATTTGATGCCGGGCAGCGTCACATGCAGGATGCGCTGGAAGCGCCCGGCGCCGTCGATAGCCGCCGCCTCATAGAGGCTCGGGTCGATGGCGGTCATGGCGGCGATGTAAATGATGGTGCCCCAGCCAACTTCCTTCCAAACGTTGATCACGCCGATAAGCCACCAGAAGTATTTCCCTTCGCCAAGAAACAAAATCGGGCTTTTGGTCAATCTCAGGCCCATGAGGATTTCATTCAGGGTCCCTCTGCCGGAAAAGATGTTCTGCGCCATACCGGCCACGATAACCATACTGAGGAAGTGGGGCAGATAAGTGACCGTCTGCACGGTTCGCTTAAACGCCCTGTTTCTGACTTCATTGAGCAGCACCGCCAAAAGAATGGACGAAACCGTGCCAAAAACCAGATTGATCAGGCTCATGGCAAACGTGTTCCGAACAGCAAGAAAGAATGTGTTATGGGTGAAAAGGAATTCAAAGTTTTTCAGCCCAACCCATTTGCTTCCGGCCAGCCCCTTTCTGGGCTGGTAATCCTGAAAGGCCGTCAGCCAGCCCCAGAGAGGGCCGTAATTAAACAGGAAAACGTACAGAAGCATCGGTACGGACATAATCAGCAGCTGGTACTGTTTTCCCAACGTTCTGAAAAAATGCTTGGGCTTTCCCTTTTCCGCGGAAGCGCGGACCGCTCCAGTCGTCATGTTCATTCCTCCCCAAAAGGCAGGAGGGGGAGCTGAACCCTCCCCCTCCCTTGGAATTTGCGTGAATTATTGCGCCGTGCTGCCCAGGGCCTTTTCCACGAGCTTCAGCACTTCCGCCTGCATGAAATTGGTGTAAATTTCAGAGGTGGGGGTGATGACCTTGATGAATTCGTCCCAGGTTTCATCCAGCTTGTCGGGAGCGGCCATGATGACCTTCGGCAGCCACTGCTCCTGGAGCAGGCACCAGGTGTTGTAATCTTCGTCGATGGGGCCCTTGTCGATCTGCCAGGCTTCACCGTAAGGAGCGCACTCAAGGGGCTTGTTGAAGAAGTCTTCCCAGGCTTCCACGCCGCACTTCGCCATGAACTCCTTGTCGTAATCGGTCAGGCTGCTGGCATAGTAGATTTCGTCCTGCACGGAAGGATCCCAGGCGTTGCCGTTATCCATGGTGCCTTCCTTCTTCGGGATGCCGTCGTAAAGCGGTTCGGCCATATTGGCGCGCTTCCACTGGGCGTCGTTGCGGTGGTCGTACTGTTCCTTGGTCATGTTCATGCGGCCGTTTTCATCGTAGTACCAGTCTTCGCCCTCAAAGCCCCAATGGAGGATGATCTGCCATTCGTCGGAGAGCAGGGCGTCGAACAGCTGAACCAGACGTTCCGGATACTTGCAGTTGATGGAGATGCCGAAGCCGCGGTCTTTGTTCATGACGGTACCGTTGATGTAGTGTTCTTCGATGACCCGTCCGTCCACATATTCAGGATCGTACACCAGGGGCAGAGCCAGGTAAGTGTCTTCATACTTGCCCTGGTTCAGCAGGGAAGCGGTGCAGTCGTTGAAAGCCCAGGTCTGGTCGAACATACCGATCACAGTGCCCTTGGCCAGGTCGCTCTTGTAGGTATCTTCGTCCATGGTGAAGCTGTCGGGAATGATGATGCCCTTGTTGAATTCTTCGTTCAGCTTGGCATAGTAGGGCTTGGCGTAGGGCTGGTTGATGAAGGTTTCGGTATGCCAGCCGGGATCGTTGATGTCCACGATGACTTCACCGTCGTTGGGGCGGCCCATCAGGTGCTGCACGGGGTTGATCAGGCAGAAGCGGCGCCAGGTCTTGGACAGGATATGGAAGCCGATGTTGTCCAGGCCGTCTTCGTTCTTCGGGTTCTCCGCGATGTAACGCTCGATCAGGTCGAAATACTCATTCAGGGTCTTGGGAACCTTATAGTCGTTCCAGGCAATGACCTTCTTCTGAATGAAGAAAGCGGGGCCGTTGTGGCGCTTGATTTCC
The DNA here is from genome assembly GCA_905234985.1 of uncultured Christensenellaceae bacterium. Classification (GTDB taxonomy): domain Bacteria; phylum Bacillota; class Clostridia; order Christensenellales; family Aristaeellaceae; genus RUG563. The sequence goes on along the minus strand of CAJOJQ010000014.1, from coordinate 44,712 downwards.
TGATTGTAGATAACGCCGAAGTTGGGGATGATGAACAGCTCGCCGTCTTCGCTCAGCAGCTGATCCAGCTTAACATTGGTGCCGTGCAGATGCTTCCACAGGTTGGGGGTTCCTTCTTCGCTGATGTAGGGCAGCAGGTCGATCAGCACGCCCTGGTTTTCCAGCTTTTCAGCGCTGTTGCCGCCGTCAAACAGGTCGGGCAGGGACTCGTCGTCGGCCATCTTGAGGCCCAGGGTATCATCCAGATTGCCGGCCAGGAATTCCCATTCAAACTTGATGCCGAAGTCTTCTTCGATCTTCTTGAAGATCTTGTTGTCGTCGGTGGGCTGGTCAAAAGCAGCGCCTTTGAACGCAGTGATCGTGATGAGTTCCGGTGCATCGTCCGCCAATACGGCAGGAACAAGGCCCAGAATCATCGCCAGCGCCAGCAGGGTAGCCACAACTTTCTTCATGATGGTTCCTCCTTACGTTATCTCTTGAGCATAAATGCTCGTCGTTGATTGTATTATGCCAGCACAACCCGCTGCCCACAATGGCAAATCGGGTATTTGATTCTCAAATTTTGCGAAATCTTTAGTCACGGATTGCTTTGCGAAGCGTCCCGTTTCTATTCCGATCCGCGCAAAAATCAAGTGTTTTCCGCATGTTTTCAGGCAAAAGGACAGGCCCTCTTTTCCCTTTGCATACGGCAAATTTCATGTATAATCTGGTTCAATATCAAGCAAACAAGCACCATTCTCCCCCCATAAAATCGCGGATTTTGAGAAGCGGAAAAAGCAAATTATGAGAGAAAATTGAGCCGTTTTTGCAAAGCGAAAGTTAAAAACACTGCGCACGGGCAAAAAACGGGGGTAAATCGTTTTCGCCCACAGCGGACGGAAGGTTCGGCGTTCGGAAAAAACAGACGGAAACAGCGCCCGCATCGTTTCCAAGAAAGACGGTCACTTTGAAAAAATATCCTTGCATTCCCGCCCAAACCATGTTATAATACATTTCGCGGCTCATGGGACGCCCCCCATGAATCCGGAAGTGTACGGGCAAGAAATGAAGGAAAAGATCCATCCCAAGTACGAGAAGGCCATCGTGCGCTGCGTGTGCGGCGAAACCTTTGAAACCGGCTCCACCAAGAAGGAACTGAGGGTTGAAATTTGCTCCAAGTGCCACCCCTTCTTCACCGGCAAGCAGAAGCTGGTGGACAGCGGCGGTCGCGTGGATCGCTTCAAGAAGCGCTTCGGCATCTAAGCCCCATAAAAGCAGTACCGCCGTACACACGGGAGGGTGCTGCTTTTCTCGTTTTCGGGGTATTGTGTCAAAAAATATGATTTCTTGAGAGGTTTTTATGGCAAAGAAGAACGAAAACGCCGGCGCTTCCTGCCCCCGGGCCGACATCGGCGGCCAGGCGGTGCTGGACGGCGTGATGATGAAGGCCCCCGACGCCGTGGCCGTGGCGGTGCGCCGCCCCAACGGCGATATCGTGGTGAAGCGGGAACCCTACGAGGCCCCTTCCAAAAAGCATCCCTGGATGGGCCTGCCCTTCATCCGCGGTTCGGTGAACATGGTGCAGATGATGGGGCTGGGCATGCGGGTACTGGAGGACAGCATGAAAATGTCCGGCAACGAGGACGCCCAGGAGGAACCCAGCAAGTTTGAAAAATGGCTGGCGAAGAAGTTAGGCAAGAACGTGGATAAGGTGGTTATGGCCGTGGCCGTGGTGCTGGCCCTTGCCATGAGCATCGGCCTGTTCGTGCTGCTGCCGAATACCGTGATCATGCTGTTCCCGCAGAACGCTTCCGGCGGCACGCTGCTGCTCAAAAACCTGGTCAGCGGCCTCATCCGCACCGTGCTGCTGATCTCCTACATCGGTCTGGTGGGCCGCATCCCCGACATGCGCAAAACCTTCCAGTATCACGGCTCGGAACACAAAACCGTGTACTGCCACGAGCACGACCTGCCCCTGACCCCCAAGAACGCCCAGCAGTTCACCACCCTGCATCCCCGGTGCGGCACCAGCTTCCTGCTGCTGACGTTCATTCTGTCCATCCTGTTCTATTCCATCATCGACGTGCTTGTGCTGCAATTGACCGGCTTTGACTTGGGGGCCAACTATTTCCTGCGGGTATTGAGCCGCGTCATCCTGCTGCCCTGCGTGGCGGGTATCAGCTATGAGGCCCTGAAAGCCCTGGCCCATGCCGAAACGCCCCTCACCCGCGCCCTGCGCTGGCCCGGCCTGCAAATGCAGCGCCTCACCACCCGCCAGCCCAGCGACGAACAGTGCGAGGTGGCCATCGCCTCCATGAACGCCGCCCTTCACGGCCTGCCCGAGGGCGAAACCACCCCTGAGGGCTGGGTCATCCTGCACCCCACCCAGGCGTAGCCATTCAGCGCCTTCTCTTTGCGTGACCGGAAACGCCCCGTTTGGGCGCTTTCCAGGCTGTGAAAAGAGAAGGCGTTTTCTGTTTTATGAGGCTCTAACGAAGCAGGGGGCTTCTTCAATCCGCAACCTCAAAGGTCGCAACCCCCCTTCATGGGGAGATTGCTCCCTTTCGGTTGATCTCAGCCCTGACACGATATCCGCCACAGGCGGATGTCAGGGCTTCGTCCCCCTGAACCCCTGAACCAGGGCCGCCTGGCCCTGGACCCATCCTGGCGAATCAACTTTGAATAGAAAAACAAACAACATCCGCCTGTTGCCGGGAGATACGAAAGTTTGAGGGCTTCTGGCCCAAAAAAGCCGGGAAAATCCCAGGGAAAAAGCTCGCTTTTTCCTGGGGATTATTCCCTGGCTTTCCCCGGATGCAAAGCATCCGGGTTGGCCGCCGAAGGCGGTCGGGCCAGAAGCACAAGGCCGTCAACTCCTGCTATCTTTTCCATAGCAGCAGCGGGAACCAAGCTGTCTCTACGCATCAAGTGATATCCGCAGGAGTGGGTCCAGGGAGGTCACCTCCCTGGTGGGGCGCGGGGCAAAGCCCCGCAAATAAGCGGAAAGAAAGGAACGGCTATGACCACCGTACTGGAAGCACTGAAAGCGGCTGAACAGCGATTGAAGGAAGTTCCCGACCCCCGGCTGGACGCGGAATGGCTGCTTTCGGAAGTGCTGGGGGTATCCCGGCTGGAAATGCTGCTGAACAAGCGCCGGGAGCTGAACCAAGGGGAAGAAGCGGCGTATGAAGCGCTGGTGGCCCGGCGGGAAGCGCGGGAGCCGCTGCAATACATTTTGGGCAGCCAGAGCTTCATGGGGTTCAGCCTGAAAACAGATAAGCGCGCCCTGATTCCCCGGAACGACACGGAAGCCCTGTGCGAGGAAGCGCTGAAATATATCCGGCCCGGATGCAAGGTCTTGGATTTATGTACCGGTTCCGGGGCGCTGGCGGCGGCCATCAAAAAGCTGTGTCCCGGCGCGGAGGTGACTGCCACGGACATCAGCGAAGCCGCCCTTTCCCTGGCAAGGGAAAACGCCGAACGGCTTGGGGCGGAGGTGCGGTTCGTCCGGGGCGACTTGTTTTCTCCCCTGGCGGGAGATAAATGTGACGTGATCGTCAGCAATCCCCCCTACATCCCGGAAAGCCTGCGGGGCCGCTTGCAAGCGGAGGTGGAACGGGAACCGGCCTTAGCCCTGTTCGCGGGAGCTGACGGGCTGGTTTTTTACCGCCGCATCGCAAAAGAAGCCCCTGCCCATTTACTGCCGGGCGGGCGGCTGTGCTTAGAAATCGGGGACGGGCAGGGGGACGCGGTGAAAGCCCTCCTATATGAAGAATTTATCGATATTCAAGTGTTGAACGACCTGAACGGCCTGCCCCGGGTGGTCAGCGCCGCGCTCAAGGAGGAAAAGCGTTTATGATGGAAGCCCAGTTTGAGGCCATGGAGGGCCGTTTAGAGGAATTGACCGTCGCCACGGCCCAGCCGGAGATCATCGCCGACGTGCCCAAGTGGCGGGAAATGCTGAAAGAAATAGCCCAGCTGGAACCCGCTGTGAACGCCTGGCGGCAGTACCGGCAGCTGCTTTCCGAAATCGAGCAGGCCAAGGAAATGCGGTCCGACCCGGATATGGGGGCCATGGCGGAGGAAGAAATCAAGGAATTATTGCCGAGGAAAGAGCAGGAGCGGGAAAAACTGCGCCTGTTCCTGATCCCCCACGACCCCAACGACGACCGCAGCGTGGTGATGGAAATTCGCCCCGGCGCGGGCGGGGAGGAAGCGGCCCTGTTCGCCGCCCTGCTGCTGCGTATGTACCAACGGTACGCCGAGCGGGCCGGATTCCAGTTCGAGGCCGTGGATATTTCCGATACGGAATTGGGCGGCGTAAAGGAAGCGGTGTTCACCCTGAACGGCATCGGGGCCTTTTCCCGCATGAAATACGAATCCGGCGTCCACCGCATCCAGCGGGTACCCGTTACGGAGGCGGGGGGGCGCATCCACACCTCCACCGCCACTGTGGCCGTGCTGCCCGAGGTGGAGGACGTGGAGGTGGAAATCAAGCCCGAGGACATCCGCATTGACACCTACCGGGCCTCCGGCCACGGGGGGCAGTACATCAACCGCACCGACTCCGCCGTGCGCATCACCCATATGCCCTCCGGCCTGGTGGTGACCTGCCAGGACGAAAAGAGCCAGCTCAAGAATAAAGAAAAGGCCATGAAGGTGCTGAAATCGCGCCTGTATGACCTGTACCGCGCCGAGAAGGACGCCGCTTACGCCCAGAACCGCAAGGCTCAGGTGGGCAGCGGCGAGCGCAACGAGCGCATCCGCACCTACAATTTCCCCCAGGGCCGCGTCACCGATCACCGGGTCAACCTGACGCTGTATAAAATCGACGCCATTTTGGACGGCGACCTGGACGAAATCATCGACGCGTTGACGCTCCAAGAACAAACAGAAAAATTAAAAAGCCTGAACCCGTAAAAAATCACCCGCTGCGAGGGGATGCAGCGGGCTTTTTTGGGGGAGAAAATAAAAACAGCGGGCCGACGCGCTTTGACCGAGGGGGCAGTCGAAGCCTCACGCGCCGCTGGCTCCCCTGGAATTTTATGGTACAGAAGGAATATGGCAAAAATGTGTCATGTTTTCGTCAAAATAGATTATATTCATGATAAAGCATGAATAATCATAAAGCAAAAAACGGAGGACGAAGCCCCCGCAGAAGGTCATTCCGTAAAGTGTACCGGCTGCACGCCCCGCTCCGGCAACGGCAGCGCCGGGGCGGGCGCTTCTTTCTCCGCTTCCGCGCTGGCGTCGGACAGCTCCGGCACGGGGGTGAGCAACATGGTCAGCACCTCGGACAGCCTGCCGGAGGCCGTTTCCCGTTCCGCCGCCAGCCTGTCCGCCGTTTGGCGCTGGGCCAGGGTTTCCTCCTGGGCGGCTTTCAGCGCTGCTTCCAGGGCGTCCCGCTCTAAGGTCAGGGCCTTGGTATCCCGCAACAGGGCGTTTTTCTCCTGGGTCAGGGCCGTTTCCTTTTCCGTCCATTCGTCCTTCAGCTGGTCGTACAGGGTCTGGAGTATCTGATTTTTCCGGGTTTCGCTGTCCACTTCCCGCCGCAGGGCATATTTCTGCCCGGACAGGGAAATGAGCATCACCGCGCACACCATCAGTCCCAGCCACAAAATCACCGTCATCGCCTTGCGCATGTTCTTCTCCTCCTCGCTTGGTTTCCATGGTATAAATTGGCCTTCTTTCCCGCAAAATATGCCCGGAAAGCGAAAAAAGGAGGCAGGAAAACCATGGAAAAAAAGGAAACCGCCCGTATCTCCCGCAGCCTGACCGATCTGCTTCGCCATCGCCGGGACCCGGCGGGCGATCTTCCCTTCGACCCGGATGCCGAGCCGCCCATGGAGGACGGAAGGCTGGAAAGCGAAAAGTGAAAATCGAAAAGGACGGACGCCGCTCCGTCCTTCGTGTTTTTCACTGCGGTTCACGGCAGATCAAAGCAACGTTTTTTGTTTTCCCTGCGCCGGATTTTTTTCAGAAATCTATTGACATATAGTACAATCGGCATTAAAATATCATGTGCAAAGTGTCAAAATTGAATATCTTTTTGAGCGCTTGCAAGCGGATTTGTCCGCAAACAGAAAGGAGTTTTGCATCCATGAAAAAACTGTTCGCTCTCATGCTGGCCCTGGCCATGGTACTGACGATGGTTTCCCTGGCCTCCGCCGAAGAAACCGGCAAGGTGTACTACCTGAACTTCAAGCCCGAAGCCGATCAGGCTTGGCAGGCGCTGGCCGCCCAGTACACCCAGCAGACGGGTGTGGAAGTGAAGGTACTCACCGCCGCTTCCGGCACCTATAAGCAGACCCTGACCTCTGAATTGGACAAGGGCGCCGCCGCGCCCACCCTGTTCCAGATCGGCAACGCCGAGGGCGTGGTCACCTGGAAGGATTACACCCTGCCGCTGGACGGCACCGAGCTGCTGGCCGAAATGACCACCGAAGACTTCAACCTGAAGAACGCCGACGGCGCTACCGTGGCGGCGGGCTACTGCTACGAAGCCTACGGCATCATCACCAACAAAGCGCTGCTGGCCAAGGCGGGCTACTCCGTGGCGGATATCAAGGACTTCGCCAGCCTGAAGGCTGTGGCCGACGACATCCACGCCCGCGCCGCTGAACTGGGCTTCGACGCTTTCACCTCCGCCGGCCTGGACGGCTCCTCCTCCTGGCGCTTCTCCGGCCATCTGACCAACATGCCCCTGTTCTATGAGTTCCGGGATGACGGCATCACCGAGCAGCCCGCCACCGTGAAGGGCAGCTATCTGGACGCCTACAAGAACATCTGGGATCTGTACATCACCGATTCCGCCGCGGATGTGAAGAAGCTGAGCGGCTACACCGGCGCCGACGCCGAAAAGGACTTCTACGACGGCAAGGCCGTGTTCTTCCAGAACGGGACCTGGGAATACGAAAGCCTGATCGGCTACGGCATGAACCCCGATGACCTGGCCATGCTGCCCATCTACTGCGGCGTGGAAGGCGAAGAAAACGCCGCCCTGTGCGCGGGCACCGAAAACTGCTGGGCCGTGAACGCCAAGGCCTCCGAAGCCGACCAGAAAGCCACCCTGGATTTCCTCAAGTGGGTGGTCACCAGCGACGAAGGCACCCAGATGATGGCCAAGGAGTTCGGCCCCATCCCCTTCAAGGCCGCCAAGGCTTCCACCAATGTGTTCTTCAACGATTCCACCGCGCTGCTCAGCGAGGGCAAGTACGTGGTCACCTGGGCGTTCAACTTCACGCCTGATTCGGACAACTGGCGCGCGGGCATCGTCTCCGCTCTGGAGCAGTACAGCGCCGGCGCCGCCGATTGGGGCGAAATCGAATACGCTTTCGTGGAAGGCTGGGCCACCTGCTACGCCAATACCCACTGATCAATCCTACCGGTCCATGCTGCGGGGGAGCGGGCTGATCCCGCTCCCTCCTTCTTTTTTCATATGACAAGGGAGTGTTCGCACCGTGAAAAAGAAATCCGCCCCGGGCGCCGTCACTTCTCCCCTGATCCGCAAGCCCATTCAGCGGCGCTTCGCCCTGTTCCTGCTGCCCACGTTCCTGTGCTTCTGCGCGGGGTTCCTGTGGCCGTTCATCCAGGGCATCTATTTGTCCGTTCACAGCTTCACCACCACCAGCAACGCCACCTGGGTGGGCTTTGTCAACTACACCAAAGCCTTCAACGACGCGGGATTCCGCCAGGCGTTCGGGTACACGGCGCTGGTCGCGGTGGTATCGCTGGTGCTGATCAATGTGCTGGCCTTTGCCGTGGCCTACGCGCTGACCCGCGGGATCAAGGGCAGCAACCTGTTCCGCGGCGTGTTTTTCGTGCCCAATCTGATCGGCGGCATCGTGCTGGGCTACATCTGGAAAACCATCATCGATTCCGCGCTGCCCGTCAGCATGTCCATCCAGGCCAATTACGGCTTCTGGGGTCTGATCGTGGTGATGTGCTGGCAGCAGGTGGGCTATATGATGATCATTTACATCGCCGGTCTCCAGGCGGTGCCGGAGGATATGCTGGAAGCGGCGCGGATCGACGGCGCCAACGGATGGCGCACCCTGTGGCACATTACCCTGCCCAACGTGATGCCCTCCATTACCATCTGCACCTTCCTTTCGCTGACCAACGGCTTTAAGCTGTACGACCAGAACCTGGTGCTCACTAACGGCGCGCCCGTTCGACGGGGCATCGGGCAGACGGAAATGCTGGCCCTGAACATCGCCAAAACCTTTTCCACCGCCAATCAGCGGGGCGTGGCCCAGGCCAAGGCCGTGCTGTTCTTCCTGCTGGTCACCGCCATTTCGCTGATCCAGCTGAGCGCTACCCGCAGCAAGGAGGTGCAGCAGTAATGGAAACCAGCCTGAAAAAAGCGTCGGCCAGGCCCCAGGAAAAGCAGACCACCGGCAAAATCGTCCTGACGGCGGTGTTCGCCGTCATCAGCCTGATCTGGATGCTGCCCATCGCGATCGTGCTGATGAATTCCTTCAAGGAAAACGGCTTTGTCAATTCCGAGGTGTTTGCCCTGCCCAACGCCCAAAGCTATGTTGGCATGAGCAATTACATCAACGGCATGACCTTCGGCAATTATCCCTTTTACCTTTCCGCCGGGTACAGCGTGTATATTACCATCGTTTCCACCGGACTGATCCTGCTGTGCACGTCCATGGCCGCCTGGTATATCTCCCGGGTGGACGATCTTTTCTCCAAGGCCGTGTATTACCTGTGCGTCTTTTCCATGGTGGTGCCCTTCCAGATGGTGATGTTCACCCTGGCCAACACGGCGCGGGAGCTTCGCCTGGATACGCCCTGGTCCATTCCGGTGGTCTATTTGGGCTTTGGGGCCGGGCTGGCGGTGTTCATGTTCGTGGGCTTTGTGAAATCCATTCCCATTGATATTGAAGAAGCCGCTTCCATTGACGGCTGCGGGCCGGTGCGCACCTTCTTCAGCGTGGTGTTCCCCATGATGAAGCCCACCCTCATCTCCGTGGGCGTGCTGGAAATCATGTGGGTGTGGAACGATTACCTGCTCCCCTATCTGGTGCTGGACCAGACCAAGTATAAAACCATTCCCATTCACATCCAGTACCTGCAGGGCAGCTATGGCCGCGTTGACCTTGGCGCCACCATGGCGCTGATCATTCTCAGCCTTTTACCCATCATCATCTTCTACCTGTCCTGCCAAAAGCACATCATCAAGGGCGTGGCTGCCGGCGCCGTCAAGGGCTGATTTCATCGCCGATTGTGGTTTTCACGTTTCCTTCGTGAAGCAGTGGCATTTGATCACGGTAAGCGCCCTGTCGGGCACGCTGTCGCCCGAAAGTATATCTCAAATTTCATTCCAACAAATAAACTGCGCCGAAGACTGCATGCCAGTCTCCGGCGCTTTGTTTCGGAACCGACGGAGCTTTGCCCCACATCTCCCTGGCGGGGTGCGGGAGATCATCCTCTGCCGCGGGCTTGGGCCGCGAAGGCCCCGGAATCACTCCTGTCACGACAGTTCAAACATACCCGTATACAGCTGGTAATACTTGCCCTTCTGGGCCAGGAGCTGTTCGTGGTTGCCGCGCTCGATGATCACGCCGTTTTCCAGCACCATGATGGCCTGGGAATTGCGGACGGTGCTCAACCGGTGGGCGATGACGAACACGGTGCGGCCCTTCATCAATTCGTCCATGCCCTTTTCGATGAGGGCCTCGGTGCGGGTATCAATGGAGGAGGTGGCTTCGTCTAAGATCAGCACGGGCGGGTCGGCCACGGCGGCCCGGGCGATAGCCAGCAGCTGGCGCTGGCCCTGACTTAAGTTGGCCCCGTCGCCGGTGAGCATGGTATCGTAGCCGTTGGGCAAATGGCTGATGAAGAAATCGGCGTTGGCGATCTTGGCGGCCTTCACGATGTCCTCATCCGTGGCGTCTAAGCGGCCGTAGCGAATATTCTCCTTCACGGTGCCGGTGAACAGGTGAGTATCCTGAAGTACCATACCTAAGGAACGGCGCAGATCGTCCTTCTTGATCTTTTCGATATTGATGCCGTCATACCGAATTTTGCCGCCCTGGATGTCGTAGAAGCGGTTGATCAGGTTGGTGATGGTGGTTTTGCCCGCGCCGGTGGAGCCTACGAAGGCGATCTTCTCCCCGGGCCGGGCGTACAGGGAAATGTTGTGCAGCACGATCTTCTCCGGCACATAGCCGAAGGTCACGTTCTCGAACACCACGTCGCCCTTCCATTCGGTGTAGGTCACGGTGCCGTCGGCCTTGTGGGGATGCTTCCAGGCCCACATGCCGGTGCGTTCCTTGCACTCGATGATGTTGCCCTGCTCGTCCTTTTTCGCGCGCACCAGGGTCACGTAACCGTCGTCCGCTTCCACCGGTTCGTCCAGCAGTTCAAAGATGCGTTCCGCGCCGGCCAGGGCCATCATAATGACGTTCATCTGCTGGGCCAGGTTGGAGATGGGCATGCTGAACTGCCGGGTGAAGGTGAGGAAGGAAATGAGTACGCCCGTATCGGTGTAGCCGTTGATGATCATGATCGCGCCCACCAGGGCGATGATCACATAGTTGACGTGGCCCAAATTGTTCATGATGGGACCAAGGATGCTGGCGAAGATGTTGGCGCGGGTACCGGCCACCCGAACGTTTTCGTTCTTCTGCTCAAAGGCGGCGATGGATTTTTGCTCGTGGCAGAACACCTGCACCACCCGCTGCCCTTCGATGGTTTCTTCCACGAAGCCGTTCAGCTCGCCCACCGCTTTCTGCTGGGCCACGAAGTTGGCGCCGGATTTCTTGCCCACCACCTTGGTGATGCTGAAAATCACCGGCATGAGGACGATGACCAGCAGGGTGAGCCAGATGTTCAGGCTGACCATGTAGCAGAAGGAGAACAGCACCGAGCAGAAGGAGGACACAGCCTGGGGGAAGCTCTGGCTCAAAAACTCGCGCATCGTGTCCGTGTCGTTGGTGTAGCGGCTCATGATTTCGCCGTGGGTGCGCTGGTCAAAGTACCGGATGGGCAAATCCTCCATGTGCAGAAACATATCCTTGCGCATCCGGTTCAGGGTGCCGGTGGACACCATCATCATCAGCCGGTTGTACACCAGGGTGGAAACGGCCCCGGCCACATACATGCTCATCATCAGGATCAGGAAATGGGCAAAGGGCGTAAGGTCCGGCGCGGCCTGGCCGATGAGGGGAGAAATGTAGCTGTTCACCACGTCCTTCAGCAGGAAGGTGCCCGTGGCGCTGGCGGCGGTGCTGATGAGGATGCAGCCTGCCACCAGCAGCAGCTTGCCCTTATGGGGCGCTAAGTAAGAGACCAGCCGCCGGAAGGTGCCCTTGGCGTTCTTGGGTTTCGCCGGCGCGCGCATAGGTCCATGTGGAGGCATCTTAAGCCACCCCCTTCTGCTGGGACAGATACACGTCCCGATAAATATCGCAGCGGGCCATCAGTTCGTCGTGGGCGCCCACGTCGGCGATTTTGCCGTTGTCCAGCACCACCACCCGGTCGGCGTCCATGACGGAGGTGATGCGCTGGGCAATGATGATCTTGGTGGTGTCCGCCATCTGGGAGCGCAGGGCTTCCCGGATGCGGGAATCGGTGGCGGTGTCCACGGCGCTGGTAGCGTCGTCCAAAATCATGATCTTGGGCTTTTTCAGCAGCGCGCGGGCAATGCACAGGCGCTGCTTCTGGCCGCCGGACACGTTCACGCCGCCCTGGCCCAAATCGGTTTCATAGCCGTCGGGGAAGGAGCGCACAAACTCGTCCGCCGCCGCGGCCTGACAGGCCGCCGTGATTTCTTCGTCGGTGGCGTGTTCATCGCCCCAGCGCAGGTTTTCCTTGATGGAGCCAGAGAACAGCACGTTCTTTTGCAGCACCATGGCCACCTGGTCGCGCAGGGCGTGCAGGTCGTATTCCTTTACGTCCCGGCCGCCCACCTTGAGGGTGCCCGTGGTCACGTCGTACAGGCGCGGGATCAGGGACACCAGACTGGTTTTGGCCGAACCGGTGGCCCCGATGAGGCCGATGGTCTCCCCCGCCTTGATGTGCAGGTTGATATCCTGCAAAACCAGGTTGTCCTTGTCCCCCGCGTAGGAGAAGCCCACGTGGTCGAATTCGATTTCGCCGTCCTTCACTTCCGTCGCGGCGTTTTCGGGGTTGGCGATATCGGGTTCTTCATTGAGCACTTCCAAGATACGGGAGATGGAAGCGCGGCTGAGCACGATGCTCACGAACAGGAAGGAGAGCATCATCAGGGCCATCAAAATCTGGGTGATGTAGGTAATGAAGGTGAGCAGCGCGCCCACGCCCATTTCGCCCCGGATGATCTGCTGACCGCCGAACCAAATCACGCTGACCACGCAGCCGTACATCAAAATCTGCATCAGGGGGGCGTTCCACAGCACCACTCTTTCGGCGTTGCGCTGGGCGGTGGTCACTTCGTCGGCGGCGTCGCCGAACTTTTTCTTTTCAAACGCCGAACGCACGAAGGCTTTCACCACGCGAATGGCGATCAGGTTTTCCTGCACTTCCCGGTTCAGGATATCGTACTTTTTCATCATGATCTGGAACCGGGGGAAGGCGTTGCGCATGATGATCACGATGCCTAAGGCCAGCAGGGGCACGGCGATGAACAGAATGGAGGTCAGAGAGGGGTTCATCTGCCAGGCGTAGAACAGGGACATGAGGAACATGATGGGCGAACGGAACGCCATCCGCACCAGCATGATGAGGGTGTTCTGGGTCTGGTTCACGTCGGTGGTGATGCGGGTGACCAGGGACGCGGTGGAGAACTTGTCGATGTTCTTGAAGGAAAACCGCTGGATCTTTTCAAACAGCGCCTGGCGCAGGTTGCGGCCAAAGCCCATGCCGCCTTTCGCGCCCAAATAGCTGCCCGCCATGCCAAAGCCCATGGAAATGAGCGCCATGGCGATCATCAGGCCCCCGCAGATCAGCACCTGGGACATTTCCCCGCTCTGGGCGCTGTACGGAATGGCTTCGTCGATCAGGCGCTGGATCAGCTTGGGGATGTAGGTTTCCATGGCTACCTCCCCGATCATCACCATGGGGCAGAGGATCAGGGGCCATTTGTATTTTCCCGCGTATTTCAGCAGGTTCAAAATACTGTCCTTTTTCTTTTTTTCCTGGGTCAAGTGTTTTCTCCCTCCTCTTCTTCCTGGGCCTTCCGGGCCAGCTTCCAGATGGTCAGATGCCGGTCGCCCTCGTCGGCCAGATTGTTGAACATCTTTTCGCAGGCCCGGCGGAAGGCTTCGATTTCCGCCTCCGTCATGCCCGTGAACATTCTTTCGTCCAGGGCCGCGAACTGGCGGCGATGCCCGTCCATCTGCTCAAGGCCCGCGTCGGTCATATACAGCTGATTGCGCCGGGCGTCCTTATCGTCCTGGGTGCGGGTAACATAGCCCGCTTTTTCCAGCCGTTTCAGGCTGGCCGCCGCCGAAGCGGGGGTCACGTCCAGCTCGTCCGCCGCTTCCTTCTGGGTGCAGCCGGGATGGCTGCGAATGTATTCCAGCAGCCGGGGCTGGCCGGGATGCAGCCCGGAATCCGCCATCAGGCTGCGGGCCTTGATCCGCCGCAGAAGCTCCAGCCGGTGCATGGCCGCCACGGCTTCAAAATAATCCATTGCTCCGCTCCCTTCAGAAAAATTAAATGCTTAATCATTAAGCGTTTAACATTATAGCAGATAAAACGGATTTGTCAATAAAAAAGCACAAAATTAAAAAAATTACTTATTTTTTGCATGGGTTTCGATTATAATAGAAATGTGCCCACCGTTCGGCCATAAGCCGCGAGTTTGAAAAAGGAGAAACGTCCATGAAAAAAGTCCTGTCCCTTTTGCTGGCGACGGCGCTGGCCCTGCTGCCCGTGCTGACCCTGGCGGAAGAAACAGATGAAAAAGCCCGGGAAGAAAGCACGAAAGCCGAAAAATACGTGTACAAGGACGCCGTGAGCGCGCTGCCCGCCTGCTGGAACCCCCTGACGAGCGCGGACGCTTCTCCCGGCAATCTGCTGCGCGGCGGGCTGTACGCTTTCCTTTTCAACGACGCGCTGCACCCCATTGGGGACAGCGAACCCTTTTCCGGCTGCGTGATCGTGCCCGAAATGGCCGCCGCCGAACCGGTGGACGTGACCGAACAGGTAAAAAATTCTCATCCCGAATTCGGCATTCCCGCTTCCGCTGTCAAGGGATACGCCTACGCCATCGACCTGAACCCCGCCTGCGCCTGGGAGGACGGAACGCCCATCAACGCCGACACGTATGTATACTCCATGCTGCGGCTGCTGGATCCTTCCTTGCAAAACAGCCGCGCCGCTGATTTCTATTCCGGCGATTTGCGCCTGGCGGGAGCGGAAGCCTACGCCCACGGCGGCCTGACGGAAAAAGCGGATAACGGCGTGAGCGGCGCGTATACCATGGAAAGCCTGGCGAAAGGCGCGGACGGCAAATACCGCACCGAGGAGGGCTTTTCGGTATACTTAGCCGTGGACTATCCCCTGGACTGGACCGCCGAGTACACCCTGAAAAACTATGTGGACGCCTACGGAGACGATTATTTTACCCTGGATAACTGGGAAGCCCTGCTGGGCAAAGCGGACGAAAACGGCTTGGTGCCCCTGACGGACGAGAGCTTTGCCCTCTTTGCCAGCGTGACAACAGGCAACCCCGCCTGGGGCGAAAACGAAGGGGACGTGCCCAACTACTTCATCGTGGAAAAGACCTGGACCGAAGCGGTTTTTGACGCCGTGGGCCTGCTCAAAACCGGCGATTATCAGATCACCCTGGTGTTGGAAAACCCCCTGACCGGCGCTGAACTGATGCGCGCCCTCACCGGATGCTGGCTCGTGAAACAGGCCCTGTACGAAGCGGACCGCGCCGCCTACTGCACCAGCGCGGCCACCACCGCCTCCTGCGGCCCCTATAAGCTGGAAAGCTATGAACCGGAAAAAAGCATGCGTTTTGTGCGCAACGAGGCCTGGTACGGCTATCAGGACGGGAAGCACGTTTACGCCGACCCCGCAAGCGGTGAAACGCGCCATATGTACATGTCCGACGTGATCGACGTGCAGGCCGTTCCGGACGCCGCCGACCGCTTGCAGCTGTTCCTGGAAGGCCAGGCCATGGAATACGCCCTGCAAAGCGGGGACTTCGCCGCTTACCGAAGCAGCGACCGCGCCCGCTTCATCCCCGCCCAGACCGTTTTCTTCCTGATTCTCAATGGCAATTTGGACGTCCTGGGCGAACGGGAGGAAGCCCAGGGCTTTAACGCTAAAAAGAACGATCTCCAGACCCTGACCCTTCCCAGCTTCCGCAAGGCCCTTTCCCTGTCCATCGACCGGGACGCCTTCGCCGCCGCTGTGTCCCCCGCCCGGAAGGCGTGCTGGGGCCTGATCGGCGACGCGTACCTGTACGACGTGGAAAACGGCCTCCGCTACCGGGATACCGAACCCGCCAGGGACGCCCTGTCCGCCGCCTATGACAGCGCGCCGGACGCCGCCAAAGCGTATTATCAGGCCGCCTTTTCCGAAGCCCTGGCCGCCGGGTTCATCACCGACAAAAACGGCGACCGCCTCAGCGACCAGACCATTCAGATCGAGTACGCCGCCGACGGCGATTCCCTGTTCCTGACCCGGGTGGTGGAATGCCTGAACGAACAGCTGACCGAAGCGGCCAAGGGCACTCCCTTTCGGAACAGAGTGAGCATTGTTCTGTCCAAGCCCTGCGGCGACGCGTGGAGCGACAAGGTCAAAAACGGCCTCAGCGACGTGGCGCTCATGGGCTGGTTAGGTGATTTCTCCGACCCCTACGCCCTGATGGACTTCTACGTGAACCCCGCTTACGCTCCGAACGTTCATTGGGCCGACGCGAACGGGGAGCAGCTGACCTTTTCCTTTGACGACGGAGAGGTGACCGCCTCCCTCAAGGACTGGTGCGACGCCCTGAACGGCAGAACCGTGACCATCGGCGAAAAAGAATACTGTTTCAGCGCCGAAAAGGCCAGCCCGGAAGCGCGCCTGATGCTCCTGGCCGCCATCGAAGAAGCCGTGCTGTGCGGCTATGACTTTCTCCCCATGGTACAGGACGGCAACACCGTTCTCCTAAGCAGGCAAATCGACCACGTGACGGATCAGTACCACCCCACCCTCGGCTTCGGCGGCCTCCAGTACGACCGGTACAATTACGACGAAGCGGCGTGGCAGGAATACGTGAACGCCCAGCCTAACGGGACGCTGACTTATTGACGCTCGTTTTTCCATAGAATACAAAGACGCTATTTCAGTTTTTTCTGCAATAGCGTCTTTCCTTTATGGCGTTCTCTTACAGCATTTTCACCAGCATGTTTTTTTGCTCGTCCAGCTCCAGGGACAGCAGCTTGTCCTTTTCCATCTGGCGGAGTACGTCGGAGAAGCGCTTGAAGCCGATGGTGCGTTCGGTGAAGTCCGGGTAAGCGGCTTGGATATCGGCTTTGAGAATGGAGGGGTTGATGCGCTCAAAGCCGTCGTCCTTGTAACGCTGCAATTGCTCGACGAAGGCGGCGCGCCAATTGTCCTGGGTAAGCTTTTTCGCGGCGGTTTCCTCCGGCGCGTCGGCGTTGAGGGCCACGTACACGTTGTTGTTCTCGTTTTTCACGCGGATGGTGCCGAATTTCTGGCTCAGCTTGGCGAGCAATTTCCCGAAGGACGCGCAGCCGAAGGATTTTTCGTTGAAATCGGGCCGCAGGCGCAGGAGCACGCCCTTCAATTCGCTGGCGTACATTTCGTCCTCGTCGGTCTGCTCGGAGAGGATGCCCTCCAGCAGCTTGTTCAGGCCGCTGTCGTCCAGCGGTTCGTCCTTGGACGGGTTCTTGCGGGCGCGCTTGTCCCGGCTGACGGAGGACACGGTCTCTAAGAATTGGAACTCATTGCAGGCGTTGATGAAAATGCTGCTGGCCACCTCGCTGCGGCTGATGCCCAGCACAAATTTGCCCATGCTTTTCAGCTTGCCCACCAGAGGCGTATAATCGCTGTCGCCGGACACGATGCAGAAAGAATCGATCAGGGGGTTGGAAAAGGCCACCTCCAGGGCGTCGATCACCAGCATGATGTCGGCGTTGTTTTTTTGCGCGAAGCCGTAGCGGATGGAGGGCACCACCGTAAAGGTGTTGGATAAAAGTACTTCCTTCAAATCGCTGAATCGGTCGGTGTAGCCGTATACCTTGCCCAACAGGATGTCCCCGCGAATTTTTACCTTGTCCAAAATACTGTTCAGCGTGGCCGCCTTGGCCCCGCAGTTTTCCAGGTCTACAAATAAAGCAAAACGGGATGTACTCAAAATATTGCCTCCTAAATGTTCCTATCGTCTCGAATCAGTCCCCAGATATTGTAATCACAGTATGTTGAAACCATTTTCCCGTGCCGGATGGTTCCCTCCAGCTTGAAGCCGCATTTTTCCAGCACCCGGTTGGAGCCGGTATTGCGCACGTCGGCGGTGCCCTCCAGCCGGTCCATGGCCGTTTCCGAAAAGATGAAATCCACTACCCGGCGCAGGGCCTCGGTGCAGACGCCGGTGTTCCACAGCCAGGGGGCCACCCGGTAGCCTACCTTGCCGTACCGGTCGTTTTCCACGTCGAACACTTCGATCAGGCCGATCACTGCATGGGTGCTTTTCTGTTCGATCCCCCACAGGAAATCATGGGACGGCTGACGCTTCACGTTGGGGCGCGGGTCAATGAACAGCAGTTCCGGGTTTTTCTCGCCCTTGCTGGCGGGACGGCCCCAATAGGTGTATATCTCATCCCGGCCTAACCATGTACGCAGACCGTCCGCGTCCTTCGGCGTAAGCTCCCGCAGGATCAGCCGTTCCGTTTCCAGGGTCGGCACCCATCTGCATACCTTCATGCCGTTTCCTCCCATCGCTGGCCGAAAGGCCCTTCCGCGTCCTGTATTCTGCGTTCATGGATTTTCTATCCTGCTCAGCGCTTTACGGTAAGCCCCTCCGTCGGTTCTTCATAGAGAAGATCGAGCAAATGCCGGGGATGAACGGGCGTGAGGCTGAAGCTGCGCACACAGCCCGTACAATACACCACCACATTCTCCTCGGAAAAATCCATGGCTCTGCGAAGGGCCATTTCCTTTCTCGTTTCAAAATCGACCGCGCTTCCGCCGCAGCACTTTGCATCGTCCAGGGTGTGGGCCGGTTCCACCAGCTCAATGTTCATTCGCTTGCAAAGCGCTCGCGCGGCAGCCTGCATTTCCGAGGAATTGCGACGCCGGGCGTGGCAGGCGTCATGGATCGCCATTTTTTGACCGTGATAATCTGGAAAGGGGAAATCCGTGTCCAGCAGCGTTTTCCATAGGGATACCGGGACAGCGTGGGGAAAGGCGGTCCCGAATTTGTGGCTGCAACCCGGACAGCAATTGATCAGGATCGTATCTTCTTCCATGCTTTGCGGATTTTTGCAGCATGTCAGGTATTCTCCCTCCGCAATGCCCGCTTCCATCAGAAAATCCGTCATCCTTTGGATCAGGTGCGGCTTGTAGGCTCTCAGCGCGCACCCTGGCGCAAATAAAGTCTTCATGACAGCCCCCCCTGTTTTCAATGTCATTCGCCTGCCTGTTCTTCTGTTGGGTGCGCCCAATCGTACACCGCCTTGGCCGCTTTTTCGTTCATGCCGGACACCTTTTGCAGTTCTTCCAAATCCGCTTCTTTGATAGCCTTGACGGATTTGAAGTATTGCAGCAGGGCCGTGCGCCGGGCGGGGCCGATGCCGGGAATGTCCTCCAAAGTGCTGTGGACGCTGGCCTTGCCCCGCAAATCCCGGTGGTAGGTGATGGCGAAGCGGTGGGCCTCGTCGCGGATGCGCTGGATCAGGTGGAGCGCCGAGGAATGATGGTCGATGAGAATGGGTTCCTCCCGACCGGGCAGGAAGATTTCTTCCATCCGCTTGGCCAGGCCGAACATAGGCACGTCGGCCCCCGCTTCCAGCATGGCTTGCCGGGCGAAGGCCAGCTGCTCCGGGCCGCCGTCGATCAATACCAGATCGGGCAGGGGCCAGCGATCCTTTTCATTTTCGGCGAAGCTCCGGCGGAACCGGCGGCCCAGCACCTCGTTCATGGAGGCGAAATCGTTGGCCCCCTCGAAGCTCTTGATGCGGTAACGCCGGTATTCCTTGGGCGCGGGCGCGCCGTCGATGAATACCACCATGGACGCCACGTTTTGCGCGCCCTGGGTGTTGGAAATATCGTAGCCCTCGATGCGCCGGGGAACGGAATTCATTCCGATGGCTTTCGACAGCTCCTCCACAGCCCCCACGGTGCGCTCGTACTGCACCTGTTTTTTGGCGTTGCGCTTTTCCAGGGCGTCCCGGGCGTTCTTTTCCGCCAGCAGAGTCAGCGCCCGCTTGTCCCCCCGCTGGGGAATGGTCAGGGTGCAGGCCCCGCCCTTCTGCCGCCGCAGCCATTCTTCCAAATCGCCGCTGATTTCCTGGGGCAGGCCGGGGCACAGCACCTCCCTTGCGGGCTTGCGGTCGCCCTCGTAAAACTGCACGATGAAATCGAACAGCACTTCCCCCGGTTCTTCCTTCCCTTCCCGGGGCAGGGCGAAGGAATCCCCGCCCAAGATATGACCGTTGCGCACGTACAGCACCTGCGCCATGGCGTCTAAATCGTCCTGGGCCAGGGCGAACACGTCCTGCTCCGCGCCGCTGGTCTGGATGGCCTGCTGCCGCTGCATGAGACCCTCGATGTCCCGAATTTGATCCCGCAGCCGGGCAGCCTTTTCAAACTGCAATGCGGCGGCGGCGGCCTTCATATCCCGCTCTATCTCCGCCGTGACCTCCTGGTACTGGCCGCCTAAGAATTTCAGCACCCTTTGCACCACCGCCCGGTACTCCCCCTGGCTGCATTTCCCGCAGCAGGGGCCTAAGCACCGGCCGATTTCATAATTCATGCAGGGCCGCTTGGGGCCATGCTCCGGCAGGGCGTGATTGCACGTGCGCAGAGGGAACAGCTTTTTCAGGTTTTCCAGCGTTTCCCGCACCGCCGTGGCCCCGATGTACGGGCCGAAATATCTGGCTCCGTCCGCCTGCTGCCGCCGGGCTAGCGTCACCCGGGGATACGCCTCGTTCAGGTTCAGGCGGATGTAGGGATAGTGCTTGTCGTCCTTGAGCAGGATGTTATAGTAGGGCTTATGCAGCTTGATCAGGTTGCATTCCAAAATCAGCGCTTCCAAATTGGTGCGGCACAGGATGATATCGAAATCCGTGATATGCGAAACCATGGCCGCCACCTTGGGGGTGTGGTCGCGGCCATGGAAATAGCTTCTCACGCGATTTTTTAAATTCACGGCCTTGCCTACATAGATGATCTTCCCGTTCTCCTTCATCTGATAGCAGCCGGGCGAATCGGGCAGCAGGCGCAGCTTCTGGGCGATGGTGTCGTTCATTTCAGGGAAAAGCTGGGGGAAACCATTCTTTGGAGGCCAAAGAATGGTTTCCCCCAGACCCCCTTCCAAGAAAGCCATAAAGGTTGAGGTTGTTTCACCTCTCCGTTTCATTCTTCGGCATTTTGTTCAGATTACTCTTCTTCGTCATCTTCGCTGTCAAACGTAGCTTCCACCACGCTGATCAGCTGGTCCATCAGGTCCTCGTCCACGGGCACGAATTCTTCCATGTCCTCGTTGCCCTCGCCCTCCATGGGCTGCACCTTCATCACGTACCGGGAAACCTCGGCTTCGTCCTCCACGTCGCAGGCGTCGCTGAGCAGCACGTATTCATCCCCGTTGTAGAAGAAATACCGCTCCACACACAGGCGGATGGGTTCGCCGTCGTCGCCTTCCAGCTCAATGATGTCCCATTCTTCCTGATTGCTCATGTTTCTTCCTCCTTCTGGAAACATTCCTTCGTTATTATATCCCATTTCCGAAAAAAGCACAAGAAAAAGCGAACGGCAAAAAAGCGGAAAGTGTATCTGAAATTTCACTTTTCACTTTCCGCTTTTCACTTTTTACGCGACCTGGCCGCGCCGGGCAAACAGCTCGTCCAGGGACATGCCGCAGTTCAGCGCCTGCTGGATGCGGCGGGCTTCCTCCAAATGCAGGGGCGACATACCCCGCAGCTTCCGCCGGATGGAAGTGTAGCTCAGGCCCGCCTTATCCGCCAGATCCCGATTGTCCCACCCCTTCAGGTACATCTGCACCATCACCTGCATATACACACATTCTCCGCGCATTTTGTTGCCTCCTTTTGCTTAATAAGAACGTTTGTTCTTCTTTTCGACAACAGTATACCACATTTTTCCCCGTTGTCAAACCCCCGGCGAAAAAGGAATACAATAATTTCCAAAAAGAATCGTTTCTGCACATGAATCGCCGGATTTGTCCGCTGCGAAAAGAAGCAAAAGAAAAAGTCTCGTTTTTACGATGCTTTCAGGCAATAGGGAGGCAGAGAAAAAAAGTGAAAAGTAGAAAGTGAAAAGTGAAGTTTTATAAAGTGCCAGCAAATATCGGATGAAGCGTGGGCTATTCAAAATTCCACTTTTCACTCTTCACTTTTCACTTTTCAACGTTTCTGCCAGGGTCAGCACGTCCTGCTCGTACACCGGGGCCAGGGTGCGGCGGTAAATGATAGACGCGGGATGGTACAGAGCGAACAGCGGCACCCCCGCCCGGCTTTCCAGCCACTTCCCGTGACAGTCGCCCACGGTGGTTTTGCCCTCCGTCAGGGCTTTCAGCGGCACATTGCCCAATGTGACCAGGGCCTTGGGGCGCACCGCCTGGATTTCCTTCATCAGCCAGGGCACAAACAAGGAAAGCTCCTCCTTGTTGGGGGCGCGGTTCCGGGTGCGCCCCGTGGGGCCTTTCTCCGTGGGCCGGATTTTTACGGTGTTGGTGACGAAAATATCTTCCCGGTTCAGCCGCGCCAGGGTGAGAAACTCATCCAAGTTTTTCCCCGCCTTGCCTACGAAGGGCCGCCGCTTCAATACTTCCGTTTCCCCCGGCGCTTCGCCTATCAGCATCAGCACCGGCGCTTCTTCCATGCCCTCTCCTAACACCAGAGGCTTGTCCTCCCCCGGCCACAAAGGCTGAAAAAACGCCAGCATCTCTTTATAAACGCTTTGTAATCCGGTCATATCAATTTCATCTCTCTGTCGCACGGGGAAACCCGTTTTTTCAACCCAAATTGATCATTCCCGAGGTGTTTTTCGGGAAGGGGGTCTGGGGGAAACCCACTTTTTTCAAAAAAGTGGGTTTCCCCCAGTAAATCATAACTCTTTCAATTTGTCCCGCACCGCCTGCAAATCGTGCCAGGCGTCGCGTTTTTTGGTTTCGTCCCGAAGGAGGGCGGCGGGGTGGTAGGTAGGCATGATCCACACGCCCTTCTTTTCCACCCATTGTCCCCGATCCCGGGTGATGCGAACTTGGTCGCCCAAGACGGAGCGGGCGGCGGTAGCGCCTAACAGCACGATCACCTTGGGACGCACCAGAGCGACCTGCGCGCGCAGGTAGGGCAGGCAGGCGGGTTCTGGGGCGGGCGGCACTTGACCACATTGCAGATGTACACCTGTTCCCGGGTCAGGCCGATGGCGGCAATCATTTTGGTCAATAGCTGCCCCGCCGCGCCGACGAAAGCCAAGCCCTGCAAGTCTTCGTCCGCGCCGGGGCCTTCGCCGATGAACATGAGGTCGGCGTTCCCGCTGCCCTGGCCGGGCACCTTATGATGAATGCGGCGGCACAGGTCGCACTTTTCTCACGCTTCAATGTCCGCGTGCAGCGAATCCCAGGAAACCTCCATGCAGCCGCCTCCTTAGTATGTCCCTTTCGGGCGGTTTTACCGTGCGTTCATGGAATTACTGAAACCGCGTCTTTAAAATGGAAAAGGTGCTGGCGATGTCCTGCCGAAGCCAGTTAAGCAGGCTGAACAGCAGGGCCAGCAGCACAAAAATGCAGACCACGCCCAGCACCACCCCGAAAAATTCCATCATTTTGGCGGCCACGCGCAAATGATCCTGCTTTTCCTGGCGCGCCCACTCCTTGCGCTGATCGTATTCCTGACGGCTGGGCTGCATCATACTGACTCACTCCTATCACGGGCGGATGATATCCGCCCCTACGATTAAACATAGTCCATCCACGGGGCGGCTTCGTCCTGCCGCCCGGTGAGGCTGCCTTCTGTCGAGAGGCCGGGGAAGCCCTGCTGGCGGAGGGCTTCATACACCACGATGGCCACGGAATTGGCTAAATTCAGGCTCCGGGCGTCGCTGCGCATGGGGATGCGCACGCACCGGTCATACACCCTTTGCAGCAGGGATTCCGGCAAACCCTTGGTTTCGCAGCCGAACACCAGAAAATCATCGGGGCCGTAGGTCGCTTCCGTGTAGGCCCGAGGGGCCTTGGTGCTGGCGAAATGGTAGCTCGCGCCGGGGTACTTCGCCATGAGCGCCTCAAAATCCGGCATCACCTGGATATCCACCATGGAAAAGTAATCCAGCCCCGCCCGCTTCATGTACTTGTCCGCCAACTGAAAGCCCAAAGGTTCAATCAGGATCAATCCCGTACGGGTGGCGGCGCAGGTGCGGGCGATGTTGCCAGTGTTCTGCGGGATCTCCGGCGCATATAAAACGACGTGCATGGCGGCAATCTTCCCCTATTTTTCGTAAATTTCCCAGGCTTTGCCCACGGCTTCCATAAGCCCCAGCAATTGCAGATCCCGAAGCTGGTCGGCGATCGTATCTTCCAGGCCGGGAATCTCCCGCAAATCTTCCTCCCAAATGGCCCGGTCGCTGAGGGCCGCGTAGGCCAGGGATTCCGGCGGCATATCGCAGCTCAAGCGGGAGAAGGAAAACAGGATTTCTTCATCCTCGCTGAAATAACAGGTTTCCCCGTTTTTGAGGTAGGTATAACGGCCCGTATCGTCCTGCCGCGCCCCGGAAAACAGCATAATCATCAGAGCCAGGCTCATGCACAGGCAGGGAGGCAGCTCCCCTTCCCGATCCTCATAGGTTTTCAGCACCGGCAGGGCCTGATCCCGCCAGGCGCGCACGGCGTTGGGCAGGAGCAGTGCCAAAGGCTGCACCACAGTGGGGTTTTCCATTTCCCCGCAGATTTCCATAGCCAGAGGATCCAGGGTTTCCCGGCCCAGGCCCATGCAGGGCAGGATTTCTTTCAGCAGGGCGTGGCCCAAGAAGGGCCGGAGAATCGGATCCCGCATGCAGTCCTTCACCGTGTCCAGCCCCGCCATCACCCCGGCGGGCAGGATCAGCGAATACAGGCAGCCCTGAATCCGCTCCCGCGCGTTTTTCTTCTCCGTTCCTTCCACGGCCTTCACCCTTTCCTTCCAGCTCACGCACATTTTACCAAAGAAAAGGCGCGCTGTAAAGACAAGCGCGGCCCCTCGTTTGTTATGTTACAGAAAAACCTGAAAAGCCCGTTTTGTGGGAATATCCACCAGGGGATGGGCGCGGAGATAATTGAGAATCAGCTCGCTCACGTCGGTCTGAATCTCCCGCAGAATTTTGCAGGATCGGTAGAAATCGAAATCCCCCGCGCCGGTGGCGCGATAATCGCACATGCAAAGGGACAGCTTTTCATCGGGGGCGATTTCCCTGCCGTTCCGCTTCATCTCCACCACTCGGCTGCCCACGGGACGGTTCAGATCGAAGGCATATTCGATCCCCGCGAAGTAATCATAATTGTAATGCGCTTCTTTGGGTTCCAGGAAATGCGGATCAATGTGTACCTGCTTCCCCGCGTCCACCCGGAAGTAGGCGGCGCACTGCTCCAGCGCCGCCCGCAGAATTGCGCCCGTTACTTCCAGCACCTTGAGCGTATTGCTGTACACATAGCTTGCCACCACGTCCCGAACGGTCACCTGGCTGTCAAAGCCCCGCACGCTGTTGGCTAAAGCCGCGCAGCTTACGTCCGCGCCGCTGGCTTCCAGCTGCACCATGTTGAAGAAATCGGCAATGGGCGTGCCGCGCAGGGCCATGGTGAGATGATCCTGCGGCCAAAGGGGCTGGGAAAGATGGCCCACCGGATGATCCAGCCAGGCGTTTAATTCATCGAACAGCTGCTGTTCCCGGTCGGTCAGCGCCGCGTGATCCGGCACGCCGCACAGGGCGGAATGAAAACGCCCGTCTTCGTTTAGGGTGACTTTTACATATTGCTCGGCGTTGCAGGGCGTTTGCACAATATGCGTTCCGTGCCAGCTCGCTTCCGCCAGGGCGATGTGCTGATGGCCGGTCAGCAGCAGGTCGAAGGGCAGTTCTTCGCACAGACGGCAGGCGATGTTTTCATCCGTGTCGGACAGACTGCGGCCCGTGGCCAAATCCTTTTCGATGCCGCCGTGGTATATGCCGATCAGTACGTCGTGGGGCGGCAGGGCCGCGATTGCTTTCCGGGCCGCTTCCAGCGGGTCGGAGACCGTCAGCCCCACCAGGTTTTCCTTCTTTTCCCAGCGGTTCACCCAGTCTGTCACGACGCCCACCAGCCCCACGCGCAGGCCGTTTCCCAGCACATGCACCGTGCCGGGCAGCAGGGGCAGACGTCCTTTTTCATCCTCCACGTTGGCGCACAGGCATTGGGCATGAAGATCGCTTAAGTATCGGCCCAGGGCTTCGGGACCGTAATTGAAATCGTGATTGCCCAAGGTCACATAATCGTAGCCCCGGTCATTCAGGGCCTGGGCCACGGGCGTGTCGACGCCGTTGATATGGCAGTAATAGGTCAGGGGCGAACCCTGGAGGGTGTCGCCGCCGTCGATGACCAGGGTGTTTTCGTCCTTGGGAAAGCGCATAGAAAGCAGCCCCATGGGATGGGGCTGCAAATCCCTGAAATGGGTGGGATAAAGATATCCGTGGGTATCGGAGGTAAAATATACCGTCAGCAGTGTGTTCATGCTTATCCTCGCGCCAGCTTGGAACGGATCCGGGTAGAGAAGATTTCGATCACGACCATCAGCACCACCATGCCGCACAGATACGCGCCAACCATGCTCCACCGGCTGGAATTCATGCACTGGATCAGCGCCGCGCCGATGCCGCCCGCACCGACGATGCCCAGGGTGGTAGCGTCCTTCACATTGATGTCAAAGCGGTAGATCACAGTGGAAATAAAATTGGGAATGATCTGGGGCAGGATGCCGTAGCGGATTTTCTGAAACCCGTTGCATCCCGAGGCGTCTAAGCTTTCCAGGATTTTCGTGTCGATGTCTTCAATGGCGTTGATGTACATTTTGCAGATCATGCCGATGGAGCAGACGGACTCCGTGACCACGCCGCAGAAAGCGTTGGGGCCGGTCACCCGGATCCACACCAGCGCCCATACCAGGCTGGGAATGGTGCGGATGCCTAAGATCACCGCCCGGAAGATCACGGCGACCCACTTGGGCACGATCTTGTCGCAGGCCAGGAAGCTGAAGGGAATGGCTAAAATGCCGCCGATGATGGTGCCCAGCACGGCGATAGCCACCGTTTGCAGCAATTGATAAGGAACGCCTTCGGTGGTCAGATTGAACAGTAGGTCGGTATCCGGATGAATCAGGCCGTTGCCGACGCCCTGGGCGATGGCGATGCCCTTGGTCGCCAGGCCCTTATAGGTGATCGACGTGCCGCTCCATCCCAGCAGCGCGGCCACGATCAGCAGGATCAGCGTATACAGCCACCAGAGCCGGGGACGGGAAGCGTATGCTTCCTCAATGGTGAGGGGACGGTCCGGATTGAGCGTTTGTTTTGTTTTTCCCATCTTACTTCCCCTCCTCAGCTCAGCTTCTTGCGCAGATACTGGCTGGTGTTTTCAATGATAAAGACCACCACGAACAGCGCCAGCAGCACCGCGCCAAGGCTTTCATAATCGCGCCAGCCGATGAATTCATTGATCAGGATGCCTAAGCCGCCCGCGCCCACGTAGCCCAGGATGGCGGCGGCGCGGATGTTCATTTCCAGGCTGTACAGGCAGTAGGACAGATAGGTGGGCAAAATCTGGGGGATACAGGCGCTCCAGAAGGACTGGAACTTGTTGGCCCCGAAACTCTCCGTGGCCTCGAAAGCGCCCATGTCGATGGTTTCGATGGATTCGTACATCATCTTGGCTACCACGCCGAAGGTGAACACGATAATCGCCATGGTGCCCGCGAAGGTGCCCAAGCCGAAAATCAGAGCGGCGAACTTGGCGATGATCAGGGTGGGCAAGGTGCGGATGATCATGAGCAGGATACGCAGCCCCCACACCACCACGCCGTTTTTGTTGATGTTGGTGGAGGACAGCACAGCGATGGGCAGCGCCAGGGTCGCGCCGATCACCGAACCCATGATGGACATTTTGATGGTGTCGAACAGGGCGTTGAACAGCTTGGTCGTGTTGGCCGCGTCGCCGCCGAAATAGCTCCAGTTGGGATGGAAAATGCGGCCTAAGATATAGCCTAACTGATAGCCCCGGTTGATAATGATATTAAAGTCAAAGCCCGTCACCTTCGCGGAAATGTAGATCACCGCGATCACGATCACCGCGATGAACGGCGTTCGGGATATGGGCTTCTGCACCGTGTGGCCGTTGGGCAAGGTGATCGTACGGGGCTTGATGATCCGATCCAGCAGCGGCGTTTTATAGGCCGCCTCAGCATTTTTTTTCTTCATGGCCGCCTCATTTCTCCGCCGTGGGGATGGCGGCGCCGTTGTAAATATCGTCTAAGATTTCCTGCGTCACGCTGGTGGTGGGGCCGTCGTACACGATCCTGCCCGCGCGGATGCCGATCACCCGGGAGCAGTAATTCAGCGCCAGGTCCACATGGTGGATGTTGATGAGGACGGTGATGTTCATTTCCTCGTTGATGCGCTTGAAGTCGCTCATCACCTGCTTGGCGGTGATGGGATCCAGGGCCGCCACAGGCTCGTCCGCCAGGATGATGGTTGGGTTTTGGTTCAGCGTGCGGGCCAGGGACACGCGCTGCTGCTGGCCGCCGGAAAGCTGGTCGCACCGGGTATAGGCTTTGTCCAGGATGCCCACCTTGTCCAGCGCTTCCAGCGCGTGCATCTTCTGCTCCTTGGAAAACAGCCCCAGCAGCACGCGGAAAAAGTTCATGTCCGGCACCATGCTGGTCAGCACGTTTTTGATGGCGGTGGCGCGGGTGACCAGGTTATAGGACTGGAAAATCATGCCGATCTTGCGGCGGAAGCGGCGCATGCTCTTGCCTTTCAGGGTCATCACGTCGACGCCGTCCACGACCAGCTGGCCGTTCGTCACGTCGATCATCCGGTTGATTGTGCGAATCAGAGTCGATTTTCCCGCGCCGCTCAGACCGATAATCGCCACGAACTCGCCCTGATCAATGGTCAGGTTGATATCCTGCAAACCTTTGACGCCGTTGGGATACACTTTATCCACATGTTTGAATTCAATCAAAAAAATCGTCTCCTTCCGATTCGTCCGGATGGCATTTCCATCCCACTCATCATCATATCATGGAGCAGTATGCAATACAAGCGATTTTCAGGGAAAAAGAGAAAAAAAGAGAAAAACCCGGCAGCGAACTGCCGGGCGAAAGAAAACGGAAGTTTGATTACTTCACCAGGGACAGGGCCGTACGGGCGGCGTCATAGTCGCTGTCCTGCGCGATGGCGTAGCCGGTGTGGCTGTACACGGAGAAGATGGCCTTGCCTTCTTCGGTGTTGATGATGTTGATGAGGGCCGTCTGCAGGGCCTGGATGAATTCGGGGTTGTTGATTTCAGCCTTGGCGGTGGTGATGGCTACGGTGTCGTTATAGATGCCGGGGGTGACGCCGATGACGTTCAGTTCGTCCCAGATGGCGCCCTCGCGGCCCATGCCCTGCTTGCCGGTTTCGTCCTTCTGGTCGGTGGGCAGGTTCCAGGGCGCTTCGTAGTCGCGGCGGCCGTCAGCGTAGCAGCAGATGATGTCCACCTGTTCGGCGGCAGCCTGCGCGAACGCGTCGGCATAGCCCAGGGTGACCACGCTGGACAGGTCGGAAATCTTCTTGCCTTCGTAGTTGTTCATCAGCCACATGGTGGGATAGATGTAACCGGCGGAAGAAGAAGTGTTTGCCACGGCCCAGGTGCAGTCGTTCAGTTCGTCCCAGGTCAGCTTTTCACCGGCGTTGACCTTGGCGGCCAGGGCCTTGCCCTTTTCGGTGGGGGCGGCGTAGATCAGGGAGCGGTAGAAGGTCACCTGATTGTCGGTGGGCAGGGTCTTGTTGGCCACGCCGTTCCAGTCGGCGGGGTTTTCGCTGTCGTTGCTCAGGCCCGCGCGGGTGGCGGTCAGGATGACGGCCACTTCCTTGCTCTGGCTGTAGATGGCGTAGGTGCCGCCGGGCAGCCAGCCCACGTCGATGGTACCGGCGCTCATGGCTTCGCCGGTGGCTTCATAGCTGGTGCCCACGGAGATTTCCACTTTGCCGATGTCGTAGCCTAACTTAGCCATTTCAGCCTGCACCAGCTCGGGCAGGTTCTTGGTGCCGGTGATGATCACGTCCGCGTCCTTGGAAGGAACGAACTGGAAGGTCAGGGTGTCCATCTTTTTGTTTTCGGCCAGGGCGGCGGCGCAGCCCAGGGTCAGAACCAGAACCAGAATCAGGGAAACGAGCTTTTTCATGCTTTCTTTTCCTCCTTCGAGTTGTTGCTGTGATGTGTATCAGCGCACCAAATAGTATAATATATCCGGCGGAGAAATGTGTGTATAAATTGTTACGATTGCCTTACTTGTTTGTTCCGACTGAACGAAAACAGGCTTCGGCCTGCCGCGCCCAACTGAAAGAACCGCCCGGCATATCCCGGACGGTTCTCCAAGCGACGGATCAATACTTCCGCTTGCGAGCGGCTTCCGCCTTCTTCTTGCGCTTTACGCTGGGCTTTTCATAATGTTCGCGCTTACGAACCTCGGCCAGCACGCCAGCACGGGCACACTGACGCTTGAAGCGCTTCAGCGCGCTTTCCAGCGATTCGTTCTTGTTGACATGAACCTCAGACACTTGTTTTCCCTCCCTTCGCTCATCTCGCCTGAAACAACACCGTATGTACTTACGGTGCGACGCCGTTGAACCGGCGGATGGCGACCGTGCCTGTATTATAACGCTTTCGGGCGGGAGTGTCAACAGCCTTTTCGGGGCATAAAAATGTTTTTACACTTTCACCGACGATCAGGAAACTTTCTTCCCAATCAGGCCATTTGATCCGCCATCTGCCGCCCGCCTAAGATGTGAAAATGCAGGTGGGGCACGCTCTGGCAGGCGTCGGGGCCGCAGTTGCTGACCACCCGGAAGCCTTTTTCCAGCCCTTCCTGGGCGGCGATTTTGCCGATGGCGGTGATCACGGCGCACAGGGCTTCGGGGGACAGCTTGTCCGCCTCCGCGATGCTTGCCACATGATCCTTGGGCACCACCAGGATGTGAGTGGGTGCCTGGGGATTGATGTCCCGGAAGGCGTAGCAGTATGCGTCCTCATAGACTTTCGTGGAGGGAATGTCCCCCGCGATGATTTTGCAGAACAGACAGTTATCCATAGTGTTATCCTCCTTTACTTGATCCAGTCCGCGGGCCGGATATTCAGCGTTTCGCCTTCTTTGATATCGGAAAGAAGCATCAGGGTTTTTTCGCCCTCCACCAGGCGGCGCTTGGGGTTTTCCAGGGCCAGCACGAAGCAGATGCCCGCCACGGTGACGGAAAATTCCTTCATCAGCTCGATCATGCCCCGGGCGGTGCCGCCGCCGCGCATGAAATCGTCCACGATCAGGGCGCGCTGGCCCTCCTTCACCGCCCGGCGGGACAGAGCCATGGTTTCGATGCGGCCCGAGCCGGACACGTAGGAAATATTCACCGCGCTGCCCTCGTACACCTTGGTGGCGTGCCGGGCGATGATCAGGGGCACCCGCAGGGCTTCCGCCGTCATCATCGCCACGGGGATGCCCTTGGTTTCCATGGTAAGCACGAAATCAGCGTTGATATCGTAATACTGGCTGGCGATCAGCGTGCCCATGCCGTGTACCAATTGGGGATCGGACAGGATATCGGAAAAATACAGGTAGCCCCCCGGCAGATGGCGGGCGGGTTCCCGGAGCCTCTCGCAGATGCCCTCCACAAATTCCCGGTCATAGCTTCCCACGCCCATGGGCCGGTAGCGCACGCCGCCCGCCGCGCCCGTGACCGTTTCCAGCCTGCCCAGCCGGAACTGCTTCATGGTGTCCTGCAAAATCGCCACGTCCTCGCTGACGGTGGACTTGGCGGTGGAAAACAGCTCGCAGAAATGGGACAGGGTAAAAATCCGGTTGGGGGCCTGGGTCAAAACCTGGGTCATGACGGCCAGCCGTTCGTTGCGCTTGATCTTGTCCATGGTTCTTTTTCATCCTCTCTCCCTTTAGGGCCTGGCAAGGAAAGAGTATACCACAGAAACACGAATATTTCCAGTGCTTTTTAAAATTTTGTTCGGAAAAGTTTCGACTACAAAAACAGCGCGGATCATCTCCGCGCCGCTGGGAAGGAATGTGTGATTATACCGCGTGCTTCACCCGGTCGTGCTCCTCGGACCGCTTGGCGTTGTTGAAGCGATCCAGGGTGCCCACCAGATAGCCGGTGATGCGCCGGATGCGGTGGAAGGGCACGTTGCCGAAATCGTAGGACAATTCCACAAACTCGCCGTCCACCTTGATGTCGATGCCATGGGGCCGAGCGCCGAACTTCTTCTCCGCCCGGTCGATATAAGCCTGAATTTCCTCCTGGGGCAGTACGCCGCCCGTCACGCGCACATCGCAATTGGTCATGATGTTTCTCCGTCCTTTCCTGCTGGGTTCTTTCTTTCGGTAAAGCGGCCTTCGCCGCTGTTGTTTATTCCTTACGTCATAGATTATACACCCATTTTCGCGGGTTGAAACGGAGGGACGAAAAAAATTTTTCAAAAAAATGCGGCTGCGAAGGGCACATATTGTGATAGCAGCCTTCGTTCAGCGTGAGCATATACAGGATGTTGGGGTGTAGGGCGTGGGGGCGGATAACCCAACGCACCACATAAAACCAACCCGAACGAAGGCGAAAATTCCGGTTTCCGACCGTAGGGGCGGATATCATCCGCCTGCCGCCCGCAACATGATGGGATTGTTGATTTTTCAGGTGTTCGTGGTGTTCAACGATTTCGGGCGGATCATATCCGCCCCTACGGTCGGTAAAAAATCCATTGCCCGCCGCGCGTGTTCATGGTATAATCGGACGGTAAATTTCGGTTTCAAGCGCCGAACTTTTCAGATTATTTTGTAAAGAAGGTATTTTTCGCCATGTCCAACGTAGCCATCCTGATCGACGCGGAAAACGTGCTGCCCATTTTTGCCGATCAGATTTTTACCCAC
This sequence comes from uncultured Christensenellaceae bacterium, assembly GCA_905234985.1. GTDB lineage: Bacteria > Bacillota > Clostridia > Christensenellales > Aristaeellaceae > RUG563. Next base: position 12,415 of record CAJOJQ010000014.1, on the reverse strand, counting down.
GCCGCATCCTTAGGCACTGTGACCCACAAGGAAATCTACGGGGCCGCCGCCGCCCTGAACGCTTGGGTGGAGCCGGTGCTGAAATACGCCATCCGCCCCAGCCTGACCATCCGGCCCAGCAAATACAAGAACACCTCCGACATCGCCCTGGTGATCGGGGCCATGGATCTTTTGACCGGCAAAACGGAGGCCGCCCCCGATATCATGGTGATCGCTTCCAGCGACAGCGATTTTTCCGCCCTGTCCGTGCGGCTGCGCACCGGCGGCGTGGACGTGGTGGGCATGGGCACGGACAAGTCCAACGAATTGTGGCGCACCGCCTGCACTTCCTTCGTGATTTTGCAGCAGCCCTCCGCCCGCGCCGCTTCCCAGCCCCGCAAGGCGGAGCCTGCCCGCCCCGTCCCGGAAAAGAAGCCCGAAAGAACGCCGGAAAAAACGCCGGAGAAGGCCCCTGAAAAGCCCAAAATCACCCCCACCCACAGCGGGCGCATCGCCAACATCCGCGCCTTTATCCTGAACCAGCTGTCCAGCCGGGAGGGGCGCATGCCCAGCCATGCCCTCTTTTCTCTGCTGAATGAGCTGCCCGATTACCGCTACGATCAGCAGCGCTCCAAGCGCAAGCCCCTGGATTACCTGGCCCGGCAAATGGGCGGCGCGCTGAAAATAGAGGAAGGGGAGGGCGGCACCTGGGTGTCCGCCGCGTCCGAAGAGACGGAAACCCCGGAAACAGCCCCGGAAGCGACGGAGACCATGCAGGAAGCGCCCCTGCCCGAGCAGGAAACGCCGGAAAAACCCGCCCCGGCCCGGGAACCGGAACCCGCGTCCCCGCCCGAACCCCAGGTTCAGGAGCCTGACCCCGTCGCCCTCCTGATCCAGGCGGGAGCGCCCGAGGACGCCGCCCGCAAGATCGCCGCCATTTGCACCGAAAGCACCGACCGCCGCGCCGTCTATAATAAACTGCGCAAGGCCTTCGGCACCGCCGACGCCCGCAAATACCTGCAAATCCTGAAAGAAGCCGCCGGAGAAGCGTAAACGGGGAAGGCTTCGCCGCCGGGCAATCAAAAAACCGTCTCTTTGCCGGACAGTGAACCAGCAAAGAGACGGTTTTTCGATTGCGGGAAGTATTATTCGCCCAAAAACGCCTGTTTGTTCAGGGGGATCAGGGCGGCTTTCTTGCCGGTGAACTTTTCTTCAAAGACCTTGAAGATGGTTTCGGGCTGCACCACGCCGGTGCCCCGCACCACTTCGCCTAACATCACCATGTTGGCGACCTTGTCGTTGCCTAACTTGGCGGCGCGGGCGGCCAGATCGACCGCCACGGCCTTGATGTCGTCCCGGTTGGGCTTGCGGTCAATGATGGATTCATTGTAGAACATAAACCCGCCGGGCTTTACCATCGGCTCAAACTTGTCCATGGAGGGCAGGTTCATGACCACCGCGATGTCCGCCTCGTAAATCAGGGGGCAGGAAACGGGCTTATCGGAAACCACCACGGTGCAGTTGGCGGTGCCGCCGCGCATTTCGGGGCCGTAGGAGGGCAGGAAGGTGGCTTCCTTTCCTTCCAGCATGGCCGCCTGGGCGATCATCTGGCCCATGAGCAGCACGCCCTGGCCGCCGGAACCGGCGAAAAACATCTTATACGTGCTCATGCCTGTTCCTCCTTTGCGGGTTCCTTGATGACCCCGATGGGATAGTAGGCCATCACGTTATTGCGCACCCATTCCAGGGCCTTCACGGGGGTCATGCCCCAGTTGGTGGGACAGGTGGACAGGAATTCGATCAGCGTGAAGCCTAAGCCCTTTTGCTGAATTTCAAAGGCTTTGCGAATGGCCTTTTTCGCCTGCCGCACGTGGGCGGGGCTGTCCAGCGCCACGCGCTCCACATAGGCCGCGCCGTCGATGGTGGCCAGCATTTCGCTCATTTTCACGGGCATGCCGTTCAGTTCCTTGCTGCGGCCGTCCTGGCTGGTGGTACTCTTCTGGCCGATCAGGGTGGTGGGGGCCATCTGGCCGCCGGTCATGCCATAGATGCCGTTGTTGATGAAGAAGGTGGTGAACTTTTCCCCGCGCACGGCGGCGTGGATGATTTCGCCGGTGCCGATGGAGGCCAGGTCGCCGTCCCCCTGGTAGGTGAACACGAGCTTGTCCGGGTGTACCCGGCGGATGCCGCTGGCGACGGCGGGGGCGCGGCCATGGGCGGCCTCGCACATATCCACGTTCATGTACTGGTGGGCCATGACCGAGCAGCCGATGGGGGCCACGCCGATGGTGTTGCCCAACATGCCCATTTCATCCAGCACTTCCATGATCAGCCGATGGGCGATGCCATGGGTGCAGCCGGGGCAGTAATGGGTGGGCATTTCGGTCATGCCCTTGGTGTATTCAAAAATGGGCTTCATTTCAATCCCTCCAATACAGCCTTGGCGCGCTGGGCCACCTCGGGGGTGGTGGGCACCATGCCGCCGGTGCGGTGGGCCAGGAACACGGGCAGACGACCGTTCAGCGCCAGCTTCACGTCGGTGATCATCTGGCCCATGGACAATTCGGCGGAAATGACGGCCTTGGTCGTGCCGAAGTCGATCTCGTCAAAGGCCTTGTCCGGGAAGGGCCACAGGGAAATGGGCCGGATGAGGCCCGCCTTGACGCCCTGGCTCGCCAGGATCTCGCAGGCTTCCCGGCAGATGCGGGCGGTGGTGCCGAAGGCCACGAACACGACCTCCGCGCCCTTCAGGTTTTCGGTCTCGTACTTCGCCAGCTCTTTTTCCATCCGCGCGTACTTTTTGAACAGCTTTTCCACGTGTTCTTCTAACTTTTCGGGCTGCATGCGCAGGGACTTCACCACCCGGCGGTTCTGGTCGCCGCCCCGGTCGGCGTAGCCGGTGCAGGCCCAGTCCCGCTTGCCCGCGATTTCATTGGGGGCCAGCACGGGCTTGAATTCCGGCAGGCGCACAGGTTCCATCATCTGGCCGATCATGCCGTCGGCCAAAATCATGATGGGATTGCGCCAATACTGGGCCATTTCAGTGCCTTCGTACAGCATATCCACGGCTTCCTGGATGGAAGCGGGGGCGAACACGGGGATTTTATAGTCGCCGTTGCCGCCGCCCCGGGTGACCTGGTAATAGTCCGCCTGAGCGGGCTGAATGCCGCCGATGCCGGGGCCGCCGCGGGATACGTTCATGGCCAGCAGCGGCACTTCGGCAGAGCAAAGGAAGCTCATGCCCTCCTGCATCAGGGCGATGCCGGGAGAGGAAGAGGAAATGAATACCGTGCCGCCGGCGCTGCCCGCGCCGTAAGCCATGTTGATGGCCCCCAGCTCGCTTTCCGCCTGCACAAAGCAGCCCCCGTGCTTGGGCAGTTCCCGGCTCATATACTCGGGAACCTCGCTCTGGGGGGTAATGGGATAGCCGAAATACAGCCGCGCGCCGCCGCGGATGGCGGCCTCGGCAAAGGCCTCGTTGCCCTTCATGAGGACTTTATCGGTGATCATTGGTCGCCCTCCTCCAACTGATAAATGGCAATCGCGCCGTCAGGACACATCAGCGCGCAGCTTTGGCAGCCGATGCACGCTTCCTGGTTCACGGCGCAGGCGGGGTGATACCCCTTGGCATTGACGGTGGCCGCCATGCCGATGACGCCCTTGGGGCATACGGAACGGCACAGCTCGCAGCCCTTGCACTTTTCCGGACGGAAAACCAGCTTAAACGCCCGCATTCGTCTTTTCTCCTCCTACATTTATTTGTTTTATTGTATCTGTTCAGTCAAGCTGGGTTTAACCACCTTGCTGGGCTACCCGGTATGTAGGGGCGGATATCATCCGCCCGAATGAAATGATTCCGAACAATTTGGAAAATGTTACGGAGACGGGCGGATAATATCCGCCCCTACATATTAGATGACCCATCAAAATGGAAAACTCAACTTGGCTGAACAGATACGTTTATTTATCCAGATAGGCGGGCCGCATGTACAGGCCCAGAGGACGAAGGGGCGCAATGCCCTTTAGTTCCTCCGGCTGAACGATGCCCGCGGGATAACAGGTGAATAATAAAGGAATGTTCATCTTTTCTGACAGGGTTTTGGCCTTTTCGTACCCTTCCCGGATGATGCCCGCCGTGGTCTCACGGAGCAAGTGGGTATTGTTTACCAGCCCCGTCACCCGTATCTGCAATTCGTTTTGAATGGCTTCCACATGCTCCCGGGCGGTTTCCACCGTCAGCGTTTCATACCGGCGGAAGTTCACCACCGCCCACAGTTCGTGATCGTCGCCCTCAAAATACTTGCCGAACTGCCGCAGCACCCGCGCCCCGGCGTCGTTGCCGCCCAAATCGACGATGGTTTGGCAGCCTTCGTCCTCCAGGGGAGCGCGCAGGGCGGCGGTCAGGGCGGGAAGCTCCGCCGTGGCGCCGGTGGAATGGAAGGTGTCGCCGTACACGGCCACGCCGTGGGCTTCCAGAAGATCCATGCGCTCCCTGGAACGGAAATAGGGGTTCGCCACGTCTAAGTCCACAATGGCAAGCCGGGGATAATCCCGTTTTGACCCCTGGGCCAGCTCCATGGCCAGGCTCACAGCCAATTCCGTTTTCCCGCTGCCGTAATGGCCCGCGATCACGGTCATGCGCCGCATGGCTTTCCCTCCTTCCCGTTCAAAGAGTACCATGTCATTATGAAACCGAGCGCGGAAAATGTCAACCATCAAATACTGTATTTCTTTTGTATACAGAGAAAGAATCCAACCAATTGCCTGTTGACTTTTCCTTTTTTATCTGCTACACTACATCCAATCGCATACCAAAGGCGATGACGAAGAAGGCGGATGGAATGTCCACCCACAGAGAGCCGGGGGCGCTGAAAACCGGCGGCGGGGATCCATCAGGCTGTGGCTTCCGAGCCGGGCACCTGAACAGGGGCGGTTCCCCCAAGTAAGCTGCTCCGCGAACGCTGCGTCAGTGCGAAGGGCTTCATGGGAGTCCATAAGGGGCGCGATCACACCGCGCAATTTGAGTGGTACCGCGAGCTGATGCTTATTCAGCCCGTCTCAAAGAAACACTTTGGGGCGGGCTTTTGTCTGCCCCCGCAAGACGAGTGAGGAGGTAGGAGCGAGGAGGTAGGAGTTTATTTTGATTCCGCTTCCGTCGAAGGCGCATATCCGCCTTTCAAACTCCTATCTCCTATCTCCTCACTTTCACACTCCACACGAATTAGGAGGTTATCGCTATGCCAACCCAGGCCCCCGAAATGCTGCGGGACGTGGCCGCCCGTATCCGCGAACTGAAAGATATCGCTGGCTATACCACCGCCGATCTGGCCCGCATGACGGGTTTCAGCGAGGCGGACTGCGCCTGGTACGAAACCGGCAGCGTGGAAATGCCCTTCTCCTTCGTCCACAAGTGCGCCGCCGCCTTCGGCGTGGACATCGTGGACCTGATCGAGGGCACCAGCCCCCGCCTGTCCAATTACACCGTCACCCGCCACGGGGAAGGCGAGGTGGTCACGGACATCAAGGGCATCAAAATGCTGAACCTGGCCCCCATGTTCCGCAAGCGCATCGTGGAGCCGTACCTGACCCGCTATTCCTACGACCCCGCCCTCCAGGCGGCTCCCATCGAAACGGTGAGCCACCCCGGCCAGGAATTTGACTACATCCTGTCCGGCGTGCTGCGCGCCCAAATCGGCGAGCATACGGAAACCCTGCGGGCGGGCGATTCCGTGTTCTTCGATTCCTCCACCCCCCACGGCCTCATCGCCGCCGAGGGGCAGGACTGCGTGTTCCTGGCCGTGGTCATCCCTGGCGAGGAAACGGATTACAATCCCCACATCCACGACGCCGCCGCCCCGGCGCAGCAGGCCCAGTCCATCATCGCCGACCGGTTCGTGGACGCCAAGGTCAACGACAAGGGCACGCCCGTGTCCGTTCATTACCACGATATCGAGCGCTTCAATTTCGCCTTCGACATCATGGACGAGCTGGCGAAGGAGCATCCCGATCAGCTTGCCATGGTCCACCTGGACATCAACAAGAAGGAGCGCCGCTTCTCCTTCCTGGATTTCCACAAGATGAGCAACCGGGCCGCCAATTACTACAAGTCCCTTGGCATCAAGAAGGGCGACCGGATCATGCTGGTGCTGCGCCGCCAGTACCATTTCTGGATCACCATGCTTGCCATGGAAAAGATCGGCGCGGTGGTGATCCCGGCCACCGACCAGCTGCTGTGCAAGGATTACATTTACCGCTTCCAAACCGGCGAAGTCAGCGGCGTGGTATGCACCAGCCACGGCCAGGCGGCGGGAGAGATCGAAAAGGCCCTGCCGGAATGCCCCGGCATCAAGACCCTGGTGTTCTGCGGCGGACAGCGGGAGGGCTGGCACGATTTCGACAGCGAATACAGCGTGTTTTCCTCCCATTTCGACCGCACGGAGGATTCCGCCTGCGGCGACGATCCCCTGCTCATGTTCTTTACCTCCGGCACCACAGGCTATCCCAAGCTGGTGTGCCACAGCCACAAGTACCCCTTAGGCCATTACATGACCGCCAAGTTCTGGCATAACGTCATGCCGGGCCAGCTGCACCTGACCATTTCGGACACCGGCTGGGCCAAGGCCTGCTGGGGAAAGATTTTCGGCCAGTGGATGTGCGAAGCCGCCCTGTTCGTGTACGATTTCGACCGCTTCCACGCCGACGATATCCTGCCCCTGTTCAAGCAGTACGGCATCAAAACCTTCTGCGCGCCGCCCACCATGTACCGCATGCTGATCAAGGAGGATTTGAGCAAGTACGACCTTTCCTCCATCCGCTACGCCACCATCGCGGGCGAGGCCCTGAACCCCGAGGTATTCCAGAAGTTCAAGGAAGCCACCGGCATCACCATCATGGAGGGCTTCGGCCAGAGCGAAAGCGCCATCATCATCGGCAACCTCACCGGCATGACCCCCAAGCCCGGCTCCATGGGCAAGCCCGTGCCGCTGTATGACGTGGACCTGGTGGACCCCAATGGCAACCCCGTGCCGGTTGGCGAGGTGGGCGAGATCGTGATCCATACCGGGGAAAACAACCCGCCCTGCGGCCTGCTCACCGGTTACTACGGCAGCGACGACAAGAACGTGAACGGCAACTGGCACGACGGCCTTTACCACACCGGCGACACTGCCTGGCGGGACGAGGACGGCTACTTCTGGTACGTGGGCCGGGTGGACGACCTGATCAAGTCCTCCGGCTACCGCATCGGACCCTTCGAGATCGAAAGCGTTATTATGGAACTGCCCTACGTGCTGGAGTGCGGCGTTTCCGCCGCGCCCGATCCCGTTCGCGGCCAGGTGGTCAAGGCCAGCATCGTGCTGGTGAAGGGCAAAGAGGGCACGGAGGAACTCAAAAAAGAAATCCAAAGCTACGTCAAGCAGCGCACCGCGCCCTACAAATACCCCCGCATCGTGGTCTTCCGGGACGAATTGCCCAAGACTACCAGCGGAAAAATCCAGCGGGCATTGCTGTGAGGCGTTTGCCGGGGGAAACCGTTCTTTAGAAAACAAATGCATAAACTTCGGGGCTGTTGCAGACTTGTGCAACAGCCCCTTTTTCTGATATTTGCATGACCGACAAGTACATGGAGATTTTTTATCTTCCTACTTTTTCCGTCTCTTTTCCTCGTACAGCATTTCGTCCGCCCGGTTCAGAAAATTGTCCAGGGTTTCGCCGCGGGCGTATGAGCGGTAGCCCACGCTGACGCACAGGCGGTAAGGCAGGGTATGTTCGGCGTTATAGCGTTCCATGCTTTCCTGCAGGGCGCGCTTAAATTCCATCGCCTCTTTTTCGCCGGGCAGCAGAACCAGGATCACGAACTCGTCGCCGCCCACCCGGGCCACCATGGCGCGCTTGCCGTCCACCGATTTTGCGAACAGCCGGGCCGCCGCCTGCAGCGCCTCGTCCCCCGCCAGATGGCCGTACGTATCGTTGATGGCCTTAAAATCGTCCAGGTCGATCATAAACAGGTACAGAACCGAATCGGGGCCGGTCTGCCGGGCGTAGTCCTCGAAGGCGGCGGGCAGCATTTTGCGGTTGTTAAGTCCCGTGAGCGTATCGCGGACGATTTCCCGATCCTGGGATTCGATATACATGAGAATGATGGACACGGCGGCGCACGTCCAGGTGCCCGGCATGCCCGTGATCGGCATGGATACCAGCGTGCCCACCACGGGAATGACGTAAAAGCCCACCATCTCCCACACCACCCGCCGGGGAACGGTTTTTCTGCCGTTGATCAGGCGGATCAGGCAATGGATCAGCGACGAAAACAGCACGGCCAGGGCCGCCACGGTTTGCAGCCCGAACAGGGGGCCGCGCACATACACGTTTTCTTCCGTGACATAGAAAATCCAGCCCGTTTTGATGGACAGCAGGTTCAGCAAGGTGAACACGATGCCGGGAGTCATGACCAAAAGCCCCATCTTCCACGTGATGCGGTAGCCCAGCGTTTCCAGCACGTACAGATACCACAGGCACCCGATCACGATGCCGGAAGCCAAAAACAGCGCGTTCACCAGCTGATTCAGCGCAACCGCCCCCGGGAACTGCCGGCCGTCGATCAGGATCCACAGCGCGTCCATGAACAGGCTGGACATGATGCCGTAAGCCGTGTAGCGGAACAGCACCCGGCTCATCTGCTGGTTTTCGTTCTTGGCGCTTTGGTAAACGATCCTGACCAGGATCACAAAAAACAGCATATTCAGCTCTATATGAATGGCGTTTCCCATTTTTCCAACTTCCTTCGTTTTTCAGGTTTCCTTTTTCCCCCGGTACGTGACGCACATCATGGTCAAATCGTCGAACTGCTCGGCGTCGCCCACGAAAGCGTCCACCGCCTGGCGCACATTGCGCAGGATCGTTGCCAGGGGCGCGTCGGGCTGGGCGTTCAGGGCGTTCAGCATCCGTTCGGTGCCGAACAGCTGGTTCTGGGCGTCGGTGGCCTCCGGCACGCCGTCGGTGTATAAAAACAGCCTGCTGCCCGGCTCCAGCTGCAATTCATATTCCTTGTAGCGCATGCCCTCCATGCCGCCCACGGCGAAGCTGTGTTTATCCTTGAACAGCGCAAATTCGCCGCCGGGCTGCCGGATGGCCGGGTATTCGTGGCCCGCGTTGGCGGCGACGAGCCTGCCGGTGTTCAGGTCTAAGATGCCCAGCCACATGGTCACGAACATCTGCTCCGGGTTGTTGGCGCAAATTTGATTGTTGGCCTTTTCCAGTATCTGCCCCGGACTCATGCCCGTCATGGCGAAATTTTTCACCAGGATCTTGCTGGCCATCATGAACAGCGCGGCGGGCACGCCCTTGCCGGAAACGTCCGCTATCACCAGGCCCAGGCGGTTATCGTCCAGCATGTAAAAATCGTAAAAATCGCCGCCCACCTCCTTGGCCGGAGCCATGGAGGCGTAAATATCCATTTCCGACCTGTCCGGGAAGGGCGGGAAAAGGCTGGGCAGCATGGCCGACTGGATGCGGGTGGCTAAATCCAGCTCCGTTTCGATGCGGGCCTGCTTTTGCGCCATGCCCTTCTGCTCCAGCACCATTTCCCTGCCCCGCCGGGCGATTTTCGCGCTGATCACCGATACCACGGAGAAAATCAGCCACTTGGGCAGGTAGGAATACAGCATCACGTTGCGGGTGAGCAGCGCGGGATCGAAGCCCACCTGCTCCACGGCGCTGTCGATGTACTTGCCGGTGGTGGTCATGGTGGTGCCGATGGGGAGGGTCAGGTCGTTCAGGTTGAGCAGGCCGTTGGTGGCCCCGTATGCCGCCGAAAAGGCAAACAGCACCGTGGTCAAAAGCGACATGCCGATGGTCAGCCGCCGGGAATAATACCGGCAGGAGCATACCACCGGGATCACCATCAGCAGCGCCGCCTTGTGGGTGAACATCATATCCATGCGGGCATACACGATGGCGCTGCCCAGCAGCAGCAGGTTTTTCAGCCACCAGGCGTCCTGCTTCACGCGCCAGGAAACCACGCACAGCAGCACGATTTCCACCAGGCCCTGGAGTACGGCGGCGTCCATCAAGTCCTTCGCCAGCTCGAAAACGCCCGTTTTGGTGGCGATCCAAATGGCGATCAGGATGACGCCGCTGTTGAACAGCACGATCCTCATCATGCGGTTGGCCTGAATTTCATTCTCGTGGAACAGGGGATCGGAAAGATAATTATCCTTCCGTTTTTTCAGCCTGTCCTTCCATTTTTCCATCAAAGCGCTCATTTTTTCATCCTCTGCCGGTTTCGGCGAGCCTTCCGCGGACTCCCCATAAATTATACCGCTTTCCGGCCTGAATATCAAGTTTCCTGTTGCTCAATCCCGCGAATTATGGTATGATAAGCACGATAGCATCATTTATCAATCCGCTTTTTAAAGGAAGCCGCTGTCTGTGATGATGAAGTTTTTGAACCAGCACGTGCCCAAGGCCGGAAAGGATATGCCCGCCTATTACAAGCACGCCCTCGTGGTAAGCGAGGCGCTGCTGTCGGGCTTTTTTGCCGCGACCTTTTTTCTGGTGGGCTGGACGGCGGAGCAATGGCTGGCCTTTCCCCTGGTGATGCTGGCCGTGGTGCTGGCGTGCATCTGGGCCAACGGGCGCGTGAACGCGCTGGTGAGCATTTACGCCCATGAGGCGATGCTTGTCATCTTCTGCTGCTGGCATATCGTCACCTTCGGCTGGACCTGCGGCGGGCAGCATTTGCTGATCCCCGTGCTGATGTTCTGCTTTTTCAATATCTACGACAGACCGTGGAAGAAGATCGCCGCCTTCCTTTTCCTGCTCGGCCTGCGCATGGGGCTGTTTGCCTACACCATAGATCACGCCCCCGCCATTCTGCTGGGTTCCCGTTCGCTGATCGTGGTGCAGACCATCACCAGCCTGTACACATTCGTGGTGCTGGCGGTGAGCTTCGTCCATTTCAGCAGCAACCTGCAGGCCACGGAACGGCAGTTGCGCATCGACAACCAAAAGCTGAGCAAGGAGGCGGACACCGATCCCCTCACCGGCCTGCCCAACCGCCGCTCCATGCTGCAAGCGCTGGAGAACGCCCCCAACGATATTTACAGCATCGCCATCGCCGATATCGATTTCTTCAAAAACGTAAACGACACCTACGGCCACAACTGCGGCGACTATACCTTAAAGGAGCTGGCCAACCTGTTCCTGGCCTGCGCGCCGGACCGTTACAGCGTGTGCCGGTGGGGCGGGGAAGAATTCTGCTTCTATCTGCCCGGCAAAAACTTGGACGAGGCGGGCGTGGTCATGTTCAGCATACAGCAGGCGGTAAAAAATCTGCCGCTGGAATATGAGGGAACAAAATTTTCCATTACCATCACCATCGGCGTGGCGGAAAACGATTTCCGTTCCCCCACGGCAGCCATCCTGGAACAGGCGGATCAAAGGCTGTACCATGGCAAAATGAACGGACGCGACCAAGTCGTGCTGTAAAGCGCGTTTCTTCCTATATAATACGGCCCCCAGAGGAGGCCGTTTTTTCGTGCCATCAGAAGAACTTCCACCGGCTCAGGAAATACCCCGCCATGACCACGATCAGGAAAAACGCCCAGCTGATGAGGGTGAACACCTTGATGAATTTGCCGCCATTCTTGGGATATTCGCGCACATAAATGCGATAGTTGATCACCGACGCCAACGACCCGATCAGCGAGCAGAGCCCCGCCGTATCCGCGCCGTAGATCAGGCCGGCGAAGTTTTCCGTAAACGGGTACAGCACGATGGTTGCGGGCACATTGGAAATGATCTGGCTCAGGCCGATGGCCCACCAATATTCGTTCCCGGCCACCGCCTGCTTCAGCACGGCGGCAATATTTTCATTTCCGGCGATGGACGAAGAGAAAATGAAAAAGCAAAGGAACGTGACCAGCAGCACATAGTCCACCTGCAAAAGCAGCTTGCGGTCCAGAAGAGCAATCACGCCCAGCACCAGCAGCACCGCGTAGGGCCACAGGGAGGTGCGGGTGACGATCACCGCAATAATGACCGCGAACAGCACAAGATAGCCTACGCGCCGCACCTTGCCCGCGTCCTGCCAGGGCGCGTCCTGCCCCGCCGCGACGATTTCTTCCCGGGGGTTTTTGCGGTACAGAAAGAACACGAAGCCCACCAGCAGCAGCGCGGACAGAGCGCTCAGCGGCAGCATATGCAGCATGAAATGCCACGCGGTCACGTTCGCCTGCCCGTACAAAAACAAATTCTGCGGGCTGCCGAAGGGCATGAGCATGGAGCCGCGAATGGCCGCGATGTTTTCCAGGGAAATGACCGGCAGGATGTAATGCTCCGTAAGCGCTCTCCAGTCGGACGGTTCCAACAATAACCAGAATTTGCTATAATGGCAGCATCAAGTGGCGATTCCACCAGCTTGTAGAAAGTAGTACAT
>CAJOJQ010000013.1 GCA_905234985.1 uncultured Christensenellaceae bacterium | reverse complement strand
TCGAATATCCCCGCTTGCTCCATCTTTCATCACCCTTTGGTATTATACCATTTCTCGACTTGATCTGCTGTTCTTTCTTAGTTTTTGGAGGTTCTCAATAGGTAACACGCGTGATCTGCCCGTTACCGTTCCATTCGTTGAGCAGCCCGGCATACCCGGCCTTGAGCTGGATCAGGTGCATATCCGTGCCGAAGTAGCGTTCCCGCTCCACCTGATCGGGCTGAACCACCCACAGGTCTTCGCCGTTCTCGCCCACGGTCTTCACCCGGCGGAATTTCCATTCGATGCGGGCGTAACCGTCGTTGGACATGGTGTATTCATCCACGATGTCGTAGAAAGTTTTGCGATAATCGAAATCATCGCCGTTGTATTCCCGCTCCTCCATGGAGAAACCCTTTTTGATCATGGTGCGCTGATTGTCGGCGCCGAAATAACGGATAAAATGAATGGTATCGGAGCTTCCGTAATATTCGTTGGTGAACTTGGCGTAGCCGTCCAGGTTCTTGTACAGCAGGCCATCCTTGCCCAGGTAATCCGTTTCCACCACGCGGTTCAGTTCGTCGTACGTCATGACGGCGGAAGCGTAGCCCACGGAGGCGATGATCCGTTCATCCTCCGCGCCATAGTAATCCACCCGCACCAAGTTGCCTTTGATGTCGTAGGTGTTTTCCATCCGATGATAATGGCCCTGAGCCACCACCTTATTGCCGCTCAAGTCGAAATAGGCCTGGCTGAGCAGCTTGCCGTCCTTGCGGTATACGGAAACGACGCTGGCGCAGCCTTCCGTGCCCAGCAGGGCGGAGCCGTCCGCGTCCAAATACCGCTTGGTCACGGTTTTGGTTTCGGCGTCGTTCACCACGTCGTACACGATCTGGGCGTAGCCCCCCGCCGGCCGCGTCAGATTGCCCGCGGCGTCGTAGAAGCTGGTGGAGAGAAGCTGGCTTCCGTCATATACGTCCCGGCGATAGCTGAAATCGTTGGGGATGTTCGCCCGGCTGCCGTCGGCGGCGAAGCGCTCCTCGGCGATCAGCTTGCCCTTCTCATAGGTATAAACCACTTGGGCATACCCTTTGCCGGTGTTGACGGGTTCGCCGTTCAGACCGAAGTATGTTTCTTTCAGCAGCTGGGTACCGCTGCCCCAGGCGTACTCGGCCCGATGATAGCCCTGCACGTTCAGCGCCGGAGCGCCGTTCAGATCATGCACGGTTTCCCTGATCAGGTTGCCGTTCGCGTCCCATTCGCAGTCTGCTTCTGTGAAAGCGGGGATGGAGAGCGCGTCGTGGCTTCCATCTGCCCATGCCGTGCCTGTCGCCAGCAGGGCAAAGAACAGAAGGAACGTCAGAACGGACAGTTTGAGCTTGTTCATTGCGGTTGATCCTCCTTGTTCGGTGTATCAGCTTGATCGGGCGCCTGGGGGTCTCTGGTCAATTTGCCCCGGGTATCGTACGGATGGCGCGTGCTGTAGCCGCCGCGGGTGCCATATTTGCTGTATTTGTCGTACTTTCCGTACTTGCCGTATTTGCCGTACTTATAGCCGTTGTAGTAGTAATACCTTCTGCTGTAATAACCGCCGCGGTTCAGGTTTTCGCCGTAGAAGACGAAGCCAAGCATGTTCATCCCCGTCATTTCCGTTTGCTTTAAGGCCCGCTGCAGCTCCCGGTTATCCGAGAAGTGCTGGCGCACCACGAAAATCGCGCCCGCCACCTGATCGGAAAGGGCCAGGGGGTCGCTTACGATGTTGATGGGGGGAGCGTCCAGCAGCACCAGATCGTAGGCGGCTTCAAATTCTTCCATCAGCCGGTGCATGGCCGGCGATTCCAGCAGCTCCGCGGGGTTGGGGGGAATGGTGCCGGCGGGCAGGATGTTCATGCTGTCCAAATGGGTCTTCACCAGCAGGTCCTTCCACGGGGCGGCGCCCACCAGCGCGTCGGACAGGCCGGGAAGGGAATCCTCATAAGCGAAAATATCGTGCTGGCACGCGCGCCGCATATCCGCGTCGATCAGCAGCACCTTTTTGCCGCTCATGGCCACGGAAATGGCTAAGTTGGCGGCGATGGTGGATTTGCCTTCGCCGGAAATGCCGCTGGTGACGACCACGGCGTGCTTTTTCTTTTCCACCAGGGTATACAGCAGGTTCATGCGGAGCTTGGCGTAGCTTTCCACCACTTCCATCTCGCTGTTGTCGTTCAGCAGGAATTTGGCGGGATCCACGCTTTCCTCTTTATACCGTTTCAGGGAAGCCAGCACCGGAATGCCGTAGGTATCGGTAAGCTCCTTGGCGTCCTCGATCTTCTGGGTCAGCAGGAAGAGCAGAAACAGCAGGCCGGCCGCCGGAACCGCCCCGAACACCGCGCCCTTGATGCCGTTCTGCATCAGGGGACGGGGGTTGGCCCGGGTGGGGGTCTCCGCGTAGTCGATGATCTCGATGCTGCCCGCGCCCACCACGCGTTTGAGTTCGTTGGGCGCCACGTCCATGACGGTGTTGCAAATGTCCGCCGCTCTCTGCGGGTCGGTGGTGGTGCAGCTGATTTTCAGCACGCCCGTTTCGGATACGGAACCCATGGACAGGGTGCTGGAAATCTGGCCCGCGGTGATCTTGGGATAGTCCGGCAGCAGCCGTTCCACCACCACGTCCATCACCTTGTTGCTCCTGACCACCACCAGGTAGGTATCAATGAGCCGCACGGCGCTGGTGATATCGGAATAACTGGTGTACCCGTAATTGACCAGATTGGGATTGGCGTTGTACACGTACATGGTGCCGGAGGCGGTGTAGGTGTCCCGCGTTCGGTACGCGGTATTCCAATACATATAGCCAAAGCCGATGCCCGCGCAGAGGATGATGATCCAGCAGCGCTTCAGCATAAAGAACATCAGTTTAATGACGTCAATGTTGAAAATATTGTCCCTTTTGTTCATGCGGCAGAATCAACCCCCTGCTGTACGGACGCGCGATCCGTTTCCTTTGCTGCGTATGGTCAGCCATGCCTTCGCAAGCCTTTTGGGAAGCGCCAAACACTGCCCGATGTGTGTGAAGGCATACTTAACCACACTTTATTGTACCACGAAAATCTGAATTGTCGTAATTGTTCAGTCGTGCGGGATTCCCCCGAATTGTTTGGTTTTCGTATGTAGGGGCGGATATTATCCGCCCGAACCAAACAAACCCAAACACATCGGGGAAAACCAACAGTTTCATCATGTTGCGATGAACGGGCGGATGATATCCGCCCCTACATATCGGGTAACCCAACGAGGCGTGTAAACCTGACTTGACTGAACAAATACGAATTGTCAATTATTTTCATTACCCTTTATTTGCTATATACGCGGCATGATTTGCGCAACAAAAAAGACGCCGCCGCTCAATAAATGAGCGGCGCGCCTTTTTCAGGGGCGTCCCGAACGATCAGATTTTCTGAATGATGGCGAAGGGACCCAGCACCTTGGCTTCCGTGACGAAGGAGCCGTCTTTGCTGACGAAGCTGTCTTCCTCGATGGCGGTGAAGAAAATCTCGCCGGTGGCGGGGTTGACCTGCATCACCAGATAATTGCCCAAATCGCTCTTCTTTACGCCCATCATCGTGTCGGCCTGCATCCTGGCGCGAACCGACATCACATCGTCCTCGTGCATATAAACGATCTGGGTGCCGTCCGTTAGAATGAGATCCTTGAAACGGGTGACAAAATGATAGCGCGCCAAATGCTCCGGAACGGTTTGGGCCGCATCCTCGGGCTGATATTTTTTCAGGCTGGTCATGAACTGGTAGGGTTCGATCACCAGGCTGTCAGAATTGACGCCGGTAATGATATCCTTCACGTCCGCGTTGTCATACATCGCCGCGTTATAAGGAATGACCTTGAGATACCATTTTCCGCCGGTCAACTGTTCCGCGATCCACGCGCTGGTGGAATGCGCCGCGTCCGTGAGGATCTCAAGCACTTCAACGGTCGACGACACGTAGCCGATGCTGGGATTGGCCAGCGCGGGCGCCGCGCTGATGGAAATGAGTGCAACGATGCAGAGAATCGTTAGAAACCTTTTCATGTTCGTATCCTCCTAGCTGTTTCTAAAGCTGTATTATCAAAGCGCGAAACCCTTCCGCGCCGTGACTCGGTGTTCAGGGAAGGCGGCCCTCACTGCTCAATATAGAACAGATCGACCACCAGTTTTCGGACCTGCTCTGGGTCCGGGTAAAACTCGTCGTAGCTGTCTCCAACCGTGTTTTGGCCTTCCAGGGTGTAATAATCCCCGTTTCCGAACTGCACGTTCTTCAATTTCTTCGTCAGATTCAGGTAGCTGCTCCTGGTGATATTGGTGTTCACGATTTTTTCCGCCTGCATCATCTTATCCCATGCCCCGGATGAATCCGCGGTCAGATAATCCGCCAGCTTGCCGGCAACGGCCTCGATATAGGCGCGCTGCCGCTCCATGCGGCCCACGTTGGACAAATCCTCGCCCGTATCTCTGAACCGAATGAAGGTTTCCAGGTTCGATCCGTCGATGACGGTCGTTTCTCCCTGGACAAAGCCAAGCTCGGCCAGGTCGCCGTTGGGTACGGTCACGTTCACCGGGCCGACCATCTCCGCGATCACGGGAAGGGAAGCGCTGTTGGTGACGACATAGCTTCGGATCGGGATCTTGCACAGCAGGTCGGAGACGGCCTGACACAGGTTCATGCCGCTCACCCTGCCCCCTTCTCCGTAGGCATAGGCATAGCCTAAATGATCGGTAAACAGACCGCGGTCCAATCCGTCCAGGGTGTATTTATGGATGTCCGTCATGGTGTCGCGGCTCAGGGCGATGATGCTCATCCGCCGATGATACTCGTCCAGCACGACCACGGAGATGCTGTCCGCACGGGGGGCCAGCGTATACTTGCTGGTCACGGCCAAAGGGTCGGGGGAGTCGACGCCGGCGTACACGATGGTGGTGATCCTTTCGTTGTAGCGGTATTTCCTGCCCTCGTATTCGATCTGCCTGTAGCCCGTGCCCACGTCCACCGAGTTGCCCACCGATACGGCCTGGCCACGCTGGTTTTTGGCGCTCGTATACATCCACAGCCCCGCGACGGCCAGCGCGCATAGGGCGGCAAACGCGTATACCCGCACCGCGCTGCGGTTGAAACGCCCGCGTTTTCCTTGTCTTTCTTTTTCCGACATAATCAGCTCCGTTCAGGGGGTGGGGCGGGAAAAGATCATCGGTTTGCGCCCAGTCGGCTGCCGCCGCTTGCGTTTTTCTTTTTATCGCGTCTTCTTCCGCCGGTCTTTTTTTCTTTTTGCTCCTTTTGTTTGCCGTAACCGTAGCCATAGCCGCCGTAACCATATTTCTGGCCGTAACCGTAGCCGTAGCCATAACCGTAGCCATAGCCGTAAGCGCCTTTGTGGAAGCCGGTCTTGTTGAGTACGACCCCCAGCATCTTCACGTCGGCGTAATTCAGCTGCTGTACGGCGTGCATGGACTGGCGGCGCTCAGACGCGCCGCTTTCCACCACCAGCACCGTTCCGTCGCACTCCTTGGCGATCAGCAGGGCGTCGATGACGGCGTTCACGGGCGGCGTGTCCACGATGATATAATCGTATTGGCCGCGCAGCTCCCGCATCAGGCCGCGAAACAGCTCCCCGGAAAACAGCTCGCTGGGGTTGGGCGCGATGGAACCGGCGAAAAGAATGTCGAGGTACGGATCCTTGGTGCCCCAAATGGCGTCCTGCATGCTGATCTCGCCGCACAGGAAATCCGTCAGGCCGTAGATATACTTTGCCTGCCGCACCTTGTAGCGGCTCAAAATGGCGCTGTTGCGGATATCGCAGTCCAGGAAGATGGTGCGCTTGCCCAGCGCCGCGCAGCTCTTGGCCAGGCGGAAAGAAATAGACGATTTCCCTTCGTGGATCTGCGCGCTGGTGATGCAGATGGTCTTGATGGCGTAGCCGCTGAGCTGAATATTGCCCCGCAGGGTATTGACGGCCTCGTTGACCAGGAAGGGCGCGGGGGGAATCGTCATTTCGGCGATCCGACGCTCCGGAACATACATCTCTTCGTACATTTTATTATCCACGGAATGAATCCCTTTCATTGATTATCATGCTCCGCCTGATCCGAAAAATACGGCACGGAAGCGAGCAGCGGCAGCTTCAGGTATTTCTTCACGTCGTCTTCATTTTTCAGGGTGGTATCCATCATCACCGACAGGGTAATGAACGCGGCCACCAGCAGCACGCCGAACAGCACGCCGTAGATGACGTGGATCTTTCTGCCCGGGGTGATGTTTTCCACGGCCTCCGCTTCGGAATGGTCGATGATGGTGGGTTCGCTGGTGCCGATGACCTGGAAAATGCGTTCGATGCTCACGTTCAGCAGCTCGTTGGCGATGAGCCGGCAGCTTTCCTCGTCGCCGGTGGTCACCGCCGTTTTGATGATGTGCGTTCCGGAAGGATTGGAAACGGAGATCATGCCGCCCAGCTTTTTGTAATCAATGTCCAGCTCCAGTTCCTCGATCACCTTGTTCAGCACCGCGCGGCTCGTGATGATGGACTTATAGTCCTCCGTCAAAGCCGAACCCAGCTGCAGATCGGAAAGGGAAATGAGAGAGTCGGTATTGGTGATGTACATTTCCGTCGTGGCCTTATATTGCGGATGGACGTAAAGGCTGTAATAGCCCATGGAGACCACCACGCCCACCACAGCGCCCAGCACCAGCAGTTTCCAGTTCCGCAAAAGCGTGAAAAACAGCTCCACTAAATCTATTTCCTGGATGTACGGCGACTGCGAATTGGGCCTGACCGCCACCGCGTTCCGCTCGGGCGAAACCGCCTGCTTGCTCTGCTCCATGTGCGTTTCTGTCTCCTTCGTGCGCCCCTGCACTTTTTTTCCGGGTTTTTGCGTGCCCGGACAGCGGCCTTCGCGTCCGGCGCGCGGCGTTTTTGCCAATTTGATATAACAAAAAACTGCGCCGAATGAAGGCAGTCCCATCATAACATATCGTCGGTAAAAAAGCAATGCCCTAAAACGATTTATTTCAGCCCGAACACGAACATTCTCGGAAAAATGTAAAAAATAATTAGGGGCCGGAATTTTGGTACTCAGCCGCTTCTGGAGAACCGACGAAGAAACAACATCAGCGGGGGATTGTCAAGGGGGCCTCCCCTTGACTGAAATCCGCAGCGGCGGCGTGTACGCCGCGAGGACGGAAAATTTCAGAAGGGAGCGAAGACGACCGGATGAAATTTACCTACCTTGCGGTTTTTCCGCCCGGGAGCCTTAGCGCTGAGCGAAGCGAGGCGCAAAAGGCGAGAGGAAAAACCGGGCGGGGGGACGAACCACGGGCGACCGCCTGTGACGGGACGAAAGGGAGCAATCTCCCCATGAAGGGGAGTTGCGACCTTTGAGGCTGCGGATTCGCGGGGGGTATGCAATACCCGCCCGCGCGTTACTACGAAGCCGAAGGCGGAGTAGTAACAATCGAGGAGAAATCGCCAAAATATTTTCTTGACATGCCGGGCCGCGCCGTGCTATAATACATCCGCTTTCCGAAAGGGGAGCGTATGCGCCCGTAGCTCAGTTGGATAGAGTGTCAGACTCCGACTCTGAAGGCCGCGCGTTCGAGTCGCGCCGAGCGCACCAGGAAGAAAAGGCTGAAACCTTTATGGTTTCAGCCTTTTCTTCATTTTTCATCGTTTCTCCGTGGTTCTATGTTTGCCCCGCATAACACGCATAAAACGCTAAAATCTTCATAACTGTCGGTAAAAAAGTCGGTAATTGTTTTGTGACACAGGGCAGGCCCTACCTAATTTTTCTAAAATTCTCTTACGCAGTGTGTACGGTTGGCGGGCGTCGGTTCGGAGGAGGAGCACGTGACAGCGACACCCGCCGGGGGCATACCCCTTCCCTTTCCGGCCCGAGGCAGCCAAGCCCGAAGGCGTCGAAGAAAGGCGTTCGCAGCCATGCACAAACCTGGCGTTTCTACCCCTTAAAGCTCAAGCCCGCGCACCCGCACCGGTTGCTGACCGCGGGACAGCAGATACGCAAGCGCTTGCGCATTCCGCGCGCTGATCGCCGTGGATACGGATATCTACCTATAAGATTCCAACAAAAAAATCCGCGCTCATTGCGAACGCGGATGTCCTTTTATTTGTCCTGATTGTCGGCGTTGCCTTTTTCCCGCATGATCTCCAGCGCACGCATGAGCACCTTGGGAATGGGCACGCCCATAGCGGCGGCGTTTTCGAGGATCGACAGCCCCTCGCTTGCCACGAACCACAGGCAGCAGGCCCCGGTGACGGCGGCCATTTCCACGCCCGCCGAAACCGCGATGGCGTGATCCACCAGGGCGGCCAGGCCCACGATGCACAGGATCAGCACCTTTTTGAGCAGCCCTTCAAAGGCCGCGCCGCTGCTGAGGCCCCCGTTTTCGGTCTTGGGCGATTTGCCCATAGCCCCGCACATGATGCCGGTGATGTAGTCGAGCGACATCACGGCCACCATCACCCAGATCATGGGCGGCAGGCCGGTGACGAAGCTCATTACGGCCCCAAAGGCGGCGGCCAGCGCTTTGGTCAGTCTTTCCATAGCGATTACCCCCTTGTCAAGTCATGTATACTCCGGTCTGTTCTTACGCCTCCGGCAGCGGCTCCGGTTCCCCGTTGAACAGGGCCACGCCGCTGTACAAGGAAGCGAAGCTGCCCGGATCGATGCCGTAGCGGCCGCGGTCGGGGTTGCAGATCACCACGCGGCCCTGATCGTCCTGGCCGCAGAAAACACACCAATGGCCGTAGCGCCACCAGATGACGGCGGGCCTGTCCTGCCGGATCAGCTCGTCCGCGCTCATCACCAGGCGGACGCTGTTGTTTACGGTGTACGCCACGCTGCCGGCGGGCACGCCCAGCACCGGCAGGGCGGAGATTTCCGCCTCCGATTCCAGCATGTACTCCTGGGGCAGCCAGGGGGCGGTGGCGTTATGGGGGCTTCGGTAGATCTGTTTCATGGTTGATTCCCTCCTTTTATTGTGCTATTCATCCGTCGGGCCATCCTCAGCCGCTCCCCGCGCGGCCCGAATATCCAGGGCCAAGTTTTCCAGGGCGTCGGCCCACGCTTCCAGCATGGCCTTGGGCACGCGCACGGTTTCCTCGTCCGGTTCGCCGGGATCTTCCGTCTGGCAGCTCGCGGGCGCTTCCGCCGTTTCCGCCGGTTCGTCCGCTTCCTTGGCCCCCAGCGCCTCCCAGGTTTGCGGCCCCACCACGCCGTCCTTTGTCAGCCCGGCGGCTTTCTGGAACGCTTTCACCGCCGTTTCCGTCTTTTCCCCGAAGATGCCGTCCGCGGCCAGGGGTTGGGAAAGCAGGAAGCTCAGCACCTTCTGCAATTGCTCCACCAGCTTTCCCCGCGATCCGCGGCGCAGGGTGGGCAGGTTCAGGCCGGGATCGATCCCCGCGGCCCGCAGCTCTTCGGCGGAGTATAAGCCCGCCGGGAGGCCATAGTGCGTCAATTGAACGGATTCCAGAGGTTCCCTGACCACGCCGTAATTGTGCCCCTTGGCGTGGGTCACGGTGCCGTCCCCAAAGTACAGGCCGGTATGATGCTTTTTCCCGTCGCTGTCCTCCCGGTACACCAGGCTGAGCAAATTCCTGGGCATATCCTTGATTTCGCCGCGCTGGACGAACGCCGTCCGCAGCCATTGGGAGTTGGCGCCGCTGACCAGCGTGATTTCCGCTTGCCGCATGGCGTTCAGGGTAAGCTGGGCGCAGTCGTAAGCCTGCTTGCCTTTGCCGTCCTGCGCCCATTTGCACCCGGAGCAGCTGGCCGCCCCGCTTTTCAGCCGGGGGCAGTTGCTGATGATCAGATCCGCGTAATCGGGGTATTGCTTCATTCTGGCGCGCCTGTAATCCGGCGTGCAGGGCTGGCCGGTGCCCCCGAAGATATAGGGGCAGCCGACGCGTCCGGCTGCCCATGCCTTTACTTTTTCCACCCGTTCGTTCACGGCTTATTCCTCCGTTTCTTCCGGATCAATCTGGCTGTAAAAGTATTCCTTGGCCGCTTCGCTCATCCACCCATACCTTGCGTTGTCCTCGATCAGGATGATGGCGTACTCCCTGGTGAACTCCCCGGTGCGGATGCAATCCAGAAAGGCGTTGACCACGCGGCGCTCTCGTTTGCTCATGGGTTTTCCCTCCTTCCGGTTACATATTTTCAAGGATCAGCGCTTCCAGCGCGGCAAATCGCTTATCGATATATCCCTTGGTGTCCGCCCGGTATTGTACGGTTACGTGCCCGGTGCTGGCGCTTACGTAATTCTGCCCGGAAAGCGCGGTGATCTCTGTGGGCGTAAGGCTGTAGGTGCTTCCCTGCGCCAGCTCATACGCGAATTGCTGGCCATCCATGGCCGCCGCAAATTCTTCCGCTGTGCTTGCCGCCGCGTAATAGGCGATGATGGCCCCGTTCGCGCCCACGTAGATGCGATCCCCGGAAAGAGCGCTGCCCACGGGCAGGATGGAGCAAAAGCCCTTGTCGCTGTTGGCCTTTGCCGTGGAGGCAATATCGGTGCTGGTAAAATACCCGCCCTCCGCGTCATACGTCCAGGTCAAATCCCCCAGGTCAGCCTCCAAGGCGTGGGTGTACGAAAGG
Source organism: uncultured Christensenellaceae bacterium (assembly GCA_905234985.1). GTDB lineage: Bacteria > Bacillota > Clostridia > Christensenellales > Aristaeellaceae > RUG563. The sequence goes on along the minus strand of CAJOJQ010000013.1, from coordinate 62,539 downwards.
ACGCCCGTTGTCACGTCCAAAGTTCCGCCGTACACTTCCAACGGCACACCCTGCACGTCCGGGAAAAGACGGCTGATTACGCTGCCGCCCGTGCCGTCCGGGTTCGGGGCGACGCCAATACTCCACCCCGTCCGCCCTCCGGTGATAGGGCAAATGTTTGCGTATGGGGAATAATCCGTTACGGTGGGAGGGGAGTTAATGGCGATATTGTTTTCATAGGCGCTGATTTGGGCGCTCACCAAATAACGCGTGTTTTCGGTCACGGTCAGCACGGCGTTTGACATGTTGCCGGACTGAACGACCTCCTTGTCGGCGTTCAGCTCCCGCACGGTCAAATTATAGGGCGATTTGATATAATAGGACGCGCCCGGCGTAACTGGAATATAGTTTTTGCATCTGATTTTTTTGGTGGCTGTTTCTTTTTGCGCTTGGGCCGACCATCCGCCCAACTCCCATTGCTCATCCCATATGTTAGCTCCTCCGCCCGCCGGCCAGGCGTGGTCGTACCCGTGCAGGTTTTGCGCCGGGGTGATCTCCGCCGTCACGTTCACCAGCGGCACGCCGCCGATGGCGTCCGGGAAGGAAGCGGGGTCGCCGGTCGCCGTGTCCACGATCACGGGGGCTTTATCTTTGTTCAGGTTCGCGATAAGCACCCGCCCTTGCGCATCCTGGAGCATATGCCGGACCGCATCCCCGCCGGCGGCAGGAGTAACGTCTATATGGTTATAATCCGCGCCGTTTGCGATCGCCATTTTTATTCACCTTCTTTCTGTTTGTTTACTCGGCAAGTTCACGATACAGCGCGATGGCGGCCGTTTCGTCCAGCGCGCCGTTATACACGCGCGCGTCCTCGACCGTGAACGCGGTCTTGTAGTTCATTGCCGTTCCCTCCGCGTTCCACCGCGCCCCGATAATCAGGGGGAGTTCGGTTGCGTCCTCCGGATCGAGTTCGTACACAAGCGGCGCGTCATATGCCATATCGTCGCTGTTGACGAACGCCATGTAGCTGTCTCCGTCTTTGACGATGACGACGGCGTTCGTCCCGCCGTAATGGTCGATGATATTGTGGCTTCCGCTGACGTCGAACGCGCCGGAGCCAAACAGGATGTTCGCCGCGTCAGCCTGATAGTAACGGTACAGCAGGCCCTTCCAGGCGCCGTCCTTGGCGCAGCAGAAGATATTCGCCGGGTAGCCGTCCGGGCTGATCGGCGTGCCGCTCCACTTGATGGCGAACGTCCAGTCTTTCGTCAGGTCGTCAAACAGCTTCACTTTGGTGTTGATGCAGTCATCGCCGGTCAGCGTCCGCGCGGCGGACAGCTTATACAGCAGCTGGCCGTATTCGTCCGCTTGCCTCGCGTTGGGCGTAAGCCGCATCGTGCCCAGCTTCTCCTGGATCAGCTTGGCGATGGCTTTGTACCCCCACGCGCTGTAATGCAGCGCCCCGTACAGGTCTTCGCCGGACAGGCTGCTCACGCTGGAATACAGGTTCAGCCCGGTTCCGCCATCCGTGAACGTCACATGGTTGGGCGACCCCAAATACTCGCACAGCAGGGGCGCGTTTTTCTTGATGGGGTCGGTGGTGCTCCATCCGCTGGTATCGACGCTCTCGTGCCCGATTCCCGCCATCATATAGCCCCGATAGGGCAGCTCGTCCATGAGGCTGATCACATGGCAGAACCCGTCTTCATCCGTCAGTCCCGCCTTGACGGTTTCCAGATCGTTCCCGGAAAACTCGCGGGAAATGACGACAAGGTAGTTGGTATATTTCCCGTATTCCACCATGGCTTCAACCTTGGTAATAAAGTCCGCCGCCGAAGCATAGCCGCCGTTGGCGCCCATCCAGATGACCGCCACGCCCTTTCGGCAGTGCAGCATGGCGTAGGTCTTGATTTCCGTTCCAGCCGCCGCCGTGACCGCCGCGCCGTCCCGAAGCCGCCGGAAATAATAGTTGTAAGTGGTCTCGTTGTTCAGGTATGTATGGGTCAGCGCCCGGTACAGGTTTCCTTCCACCCCGCCGATCACGCAGGGGTTGAAGCCGGGGCTTTCCACTTCCTTGTGGATTTTTACCAGCGCGCCGGAACGGCTTGTGAAACCGAGACCGGCGCTTGCGTCATAAATTCGGCTCACCTGGCCCACCAAAACCGGCGTGTCCGCGCTGGCCGGAATGGCGACGTCCGCATCCAGCACGATGGGGTCGGCTCCCTGCCGGGCCATGATGGCGGGAATGTTCTCGCTCCGCGCCCCCATATTCACCACCCGGTAGGTCTGCGAAAGCCATTCCGGGTAGCTGTACGCCATATAGGCGTTGTGCCCGTCGGGCGGCAATACCCAAGCTCCCACGCCCTCGGTGAGCGAATCGCCCCAGCAGTAGATGGTCAGGTCGAGAGCCTCGTCCGCTGCCGCCCTTGCGCTGTCAGCCGCCGCGTTGGCCGCCGCCGTAGCGGTCTGCATAGCCTCAATGGATGTCATGAGTTGCGCAAGGTCGGGAATGGGGTCACTGGGCTGGATAACGACTCCGGTTTCTGTGATTTCAACGGTGCCAAAGAACGAAATGAGTGTGGTTGCCAGAGCGCCATCCGCCCATTTTACGTGCACCGTTATGGGGCCTTCCACCGAATAGCACGCGTTGTCCAGCTCCACGTATGCCTGATTGCCGTCAATGGTGCCGGTCAGGGGCACCGTGCTGCCGTCGCCCAGAATAGCCGTACCCGCGCAGTTTCCGCCAAGCGATAACGGCGCCCCGTTTTGCTTCACAATGGCGCCGCATCTGTTAGCCTTATGATCGCCATGGCATGTCCGTCCCAGCGGCAGCTTGGGCGCGCATCCGCCTGTAAGCTCTACCTCGTGCATGTTGATGAACTGTGCCATACCTTACACCCCCAGTTGTTTCTTCAGCACTTCTGACAGCGACCGGGCTGTCACCGCGCCGGATTTCAAATCCCAGTCCGTCACGTTCCGTCCGGTATAGCGCCGCACGTCGCCGAAAGAGCCTTTATCAAATATCTCCAGCAGGCTGTCCCACACGTAACCCACCAGCTGCATCACGGCGGAAATATCCAGCGGCCCATGCAGCGCCCGCACCCAATCATACGGCCCCACGATCTCCATGCCTTTGTATTGGGCGTATTCCTCCGAATCGCCCATGCGAACGTAGTCCAGATCCAGTGTCACCACGGGCCGGTCGCATTTGTCCGCCGTGAATCGAGCGTTGCTCGCGTCCCGCATGCGCTGGTATACGTCCGCCTCTGTCAGGGTGATTTCCGTGCCGTCGGTCTGCACTTCCTTTTCGCCCACTTTGGCGTCCACGTCCAGCCGTTCGTCGCACGTCCAGGGGATTTCCAGCGCCGTTTCAATGTACATTTCAGGCAGCAGCAGGGGCGTATTGTCCGCCGCCTTCGCCCGTGGATATACGCGGGTAATCAGCTTGTCCACGCTGCCCTTCCAGTCCACGCCGGAAAGATTTACCCCATACGTTACCTGGTACACGGGGCTTTCTTCGTCGTTGGCCAAAATAAACACGTCCCGCCCGTCCCGGATGATCTTGGCGTTCAGCAGCTTCACCAGCCCCGTTTTGGGGTTCATCAGCACATCCCCGGCCATCTTCCACGAAAAATCCTGGGTGATCGGAATGCTCGAAATGTTCGTCACCAGCAGGCCGTCCCAGGTTTCCATCATGGCCCCCTCGATGAAGGCCAGGGCGGTCTGGGGCGTGGCGGCTACAAGATTGCATTCGCCCAGCAGCTTGCCGTTCAGCAGATAGGAATCATGCACCGCGTGGACGCTGATGATGCCGTTGGCGGAACGCTTGCGAATCTCCTCGATGCGAAAAGGCTGGGCCTTGATGTCCCGCCCCGGAATGGTGTACTGCTGTTCCTCTCCAACCTGCACCACCTTGTCGATCTGCACGAATCCGCTGGCCCCCGTAACGTCTGCCGCCCGCATATAGGTAGCGTTAAAATCAGAAATCTTAGTAATCATGGTGCCGGGGGAGAGTTGCTTCAGCACCGTGCCGGATACATAGCGGTAATTGGAAATCGTTTTCCATTTTCCTGAATCTTGGGGCGGCGGCGTGCTTACGCCGCCGTGGCTCAGGGTGCATTGGTAGTTCTGGCTGCCGTATGTTACCTTATCGCCCGCCGAATAGCTCCGTCCCGCGCTCCATGAGCTATACGTGATCCGTTCGTTGTGCCCTAAGCTCTTGTACAGCGGCACGTTGGCGCTTGCGTCGTCCGGCACCTTCCAGTAGCTGATTTCGCCCATGTCGATATCCGGGATGTGCTGGGGCGGCACGGATGCGTACAGCGTGCGCCCGTATTCCAGCAGCGCCGACTCGATAGCCAGCGGCCCGGATTCCATCAGGAGCAGCGTCATGTCCAGATCATATCGCCCGGATGCCTGCCACGTTACCTTGCTTTCGCTGGGGTGCAGGGTGATCCCATGGCGGGAAAAGTCCGTTTGGTTTGCCGGGTACAGCTCAATCATAAGTACCTCCATCGGGGCGTGATGGTCACGGAGGTGATGTCGCCCGTCCAGGCGACCACCGAATTTCCCGCGGGCAGCTCGCCCCATTCTCCGGCGGCGGCGTTCCACTGCGGCGCGCCCTGGGCGTCCATCACCCATTTGAGCGCACTGTCGATCTGCCAGCCCGACGAAATACCGGTGATTTCCAGCGTTTCCCCGCCCACGGTCAGCGTCACGTCGCCGGTTCCGTTCAGGGTTATCAGCGGCTCCGCGTCCACGTCGCCCGGATTGTAGACCGTGGCCCCGGACGCGGTCAGGGTGACGGGCGGCGGCTGAATGGCGGCGGTCTTGAAGGGCTGGGTGTGCATTTGCAGCGTGCCGCCCCAAATACCCCGGATCAGCTTATCGAATTGGCACTGCGCGCCCAAGTCCACCGTGTAACAGTATTCCGGCTCGTTGCCCACGATCATGGTGCCACGACCCCGCAGCCAGGCCCTCACCGCGTGCAGGTCAAAGCCGCGCATGTTGCTGATTTCCATCCCCCGGTTGTAGGCGTCGTACACGGCCTTGCCTTCTTTTTGTGTCAGGTCTCCCGCGCGGCCCGGAATGGTCACGTATTTCACGCGCTCCGCCGCCCGCATGATAGGCGGGTACTTGTTCACGCGCACGCCCATGCTGCGGCTGTCCACGCCGTTGAAAACAAAATACCACGGTTCCATACGCTATGCCCCCATGCCCTGGTTTTCGTACCGGGTTTCCGCGTCCATGGCGTCCATCAGCTCATGCACGTCGGTTCCCGCGTACTGGTTGTATTTGTCGATGTACAGGCTTCGGCTGCTGTGATACGTCCGCCCGTCGTAGGTGCTCCCGGCAAAAGCCGCCGCAGCCCGGCGCGGCGTGCCGATGCTGGCCATGCGGTTCACCGCGGCCAGCACCTGACCCTGCGCGTCGTCAATGCCCAGGGCGAAGCCTTCGCCCACGAATTGGCCCAGGCCCCGCGTCACCTTACTGGGGCTGGCGATTTGCAGCACGCTGCGCAGCTTCGCGTTCACTGCCGCCGCCAGCCGTCCCGCAGCCGCTACCGCCACCGGAATTCCGGCGGTAATGCCCGCCGCCATGCCGTCGGATACGGCCTTTCCAGCCGCTTCCGCGTCCGGCCCGGCGGCGCTCTGCGCGTCCTCGATAGCCTCCTGGAGGATGTTCAGGATGCCGTCGGTGGTGCCCTCCCAGTCCTCGTCGAAAAGACTCTGAATCCATTTGTCATAGATCAGGTCGGCGATGCTGTCCGCCGCGTCCCCTGTTACGCCGCCTATGCCCGTAGCCTCCTGAATCAGCGGGTACAGCGCATTGTCAAAAAACTGGGTCGTGTCCAGGGCGTTGGTATCCGGGTCATAATCGTTGATGGCCTTGTACAGATCATCGTAGATCTTTTCTGCTGTGCGCTCGATCTTATAGCCCAGCATGCTGTCTGCGGACGCGGTGCCGGTAATGTTGCGCGGGCGTTTCAGGTCTCCAATCGGCTGCTGAGTTCCTTCCGGCCAAACGACGTCAAGCGTTTGAAGTTGATTCTTCCTCCCCCCATACCCAAGAATTCCGGTTCCAAGTTCCTGCGAAAGTTCATACGCGGTTTTCGCAAGTGCCCCGATTCCCAACGCGTCAAGTAATTTTGACCCTGTTGTAAGTGTCGCAACAGCGCCGGTTTCCGCCGCACCAGCCGCAGCGCTGGTGGACGTGTTTGCTCCTGCCCCTCCTCCTGCTGCGTCGGCCAAAGCCTTCGCGCCCTTCGCAACGTCCAGCCATTTGATCTGATTGATCAGGGTCAGCACGGAAAGAACGCCACCGCCAACCTTGATGGCCGCCAATCCTGTAGCGATTGCCCCGACGCCAATGCCGACGGCCTCATGGTTATCAAGAATCCATTGCAGCGCTCCAGTAAATCCTTTGATCACGCCCGTGGCCGCTTCTACCGCGGCGGAGAAATTGCTTTCCGTCCCCAAACTTGAAACCAGCTCGGTAATGGCCCCGCTCAGCTGTGCCAGCTTTTCCTGGCCCTCCGGGCTCTGGCCCCATTTGGTCAGCGCGGTCAAAAATTCCGTGCCCGCGCCGGTCAGGTCGGTCAGCCCAGGGGCGATCCCCGCCATGAAGGTGTCCTGGAAATCTCCCAGCACATGCTTGTATTCCGCCAGGGCGTCGTTAAAGGTGGTCAGCTTTTTCGCCGCGCCTTCGTCCGGCGCGGTTTCAAGTGCCTTATTAACATTTTTATCCCATTCCTCGCGCCCTGCCTGAATCAGCGGAAGCAGCTCCCGGAAACTTTTCCCAAACAGCGTATTGGCAAGCTCTTCCTGCTTCGTCGCGTCCTTCATGGCGTTCAGCGATTCCACGGCCTCCCAGAACATATCCAGGGTGGATTTTTTGATCACGCCGCGCTGCATCTCGCCGTTTTCGTCCATTTTGGCCCAGAAGGTTTCAGAGTGGACGCCCAGCTCGCGCAGGGCCTGGCTCACCTTGTCGGTGGGGTTTACCAGCTTGGTCATGCCCTTGGTAATATCGCCGACGCTGGTGTCAATCAGTTCAGCCGCAAGCTGCCAGGCGCGAAGCTCCTGCACGGCCACGCCGATTTTGGTAGCGTCGGTGGCAAGCTCATCGTACCGGTTAGAGCTTTCTACCGCCTTGTCCCAGACAAAGGCACCGAACTGCTTCCCCATGTTCAGGGCGCTTTTAAAGCCGTTCTCCACGTTCCCAAGCGCCGTGTTCAGCGCCTGAAACGTGGTGGACTGCTGGATTTTGTCCAGGGCGGAAAGCTGCTGGCCAAAGTTCTGGGCCTGCTGTGTGTCCTTAGCAAAGGCTTTCCCGTTCTTATCCAGGCCCTTGTCGTTATTATCCAGTTCATGCTCTAAGTTGAGCAGCTTTGCCTGGGCGCGGGCCAGCTGGGCTTCCCATTTCTCAGCTTCCTTGCTGTTTTCCCCGTATCGGTCGGTTACTTCCTTCACCGCGCCCTCCAGGGATTTCACAATCTCCTGCTGCTGCTTGATCTCCTCTTTCAGCACTTTGCTGCGGGATGACATCAGCTTCATGGCGTCGCCGTCCTTTTTGAACTGGGCGGTGGCAAGGGTGAGCTGCGCCCCCATTTGCGAAATGCTTTTACTGGCCTCCTGGATGGCGCGTTTATACGCCTGCTCGCCGTCGACGGCCAAAGTCGTGCTGATTTCCCGCGCCATGCTCATACCTCCTCAAAGGCTTTTAGATCGTCGTCCGAGATGTCGATATCGGGCTTCTCCCGCTTTAATCCGTGCTGCTCGTCGTCGTACCGGCGGCGAAGAATAAACAAATCACAAATCAGGCCGGGCGCCATATCGCCCATGTCCCGCCACCCGATGCCCGCGATCAGGCCCCAGGCGGCGACGGTGCGATAGGTCAGCCGGCCGTCTCTTTTTTTGCCTCGATTTCTTCCAGTACCACGTCATGCACGGCCCCTTCGTCTTCCGTTTCCGTCTCCATGGCCAGATTTTCGGTGATTACCTGCATGATGGCTTTGTTCAGTTTCCGCATGTCACAGGGTTCCATGTTGCCCCAGATTTCAGCTGCGGGGATTTTTGCGCCGCCCGTCATGATGGAGGCGAGCTTCACGGCGATTTGCAGCCGGTCTTTGTCGTTGCTGATTTTGTCGCCGATGTCGCCGATCATGCAGATTTCGCTTTCGATTTTCGCCCACACGTCCATGGTGAAGCGCAGGGTCAGTTCATAGCCGTTCCGAAATTTCACGGGAATCTCTTTCAGCATAAGATCATCCTTTCTCTATCGCTAAAATCGGAAAGAAGAAAGTGGGAAGCGAAAGTTCAAACGGTTTTGCACCGTTTATTTTTTCACTCTCCACTTTCCACTTTCCATTTTTTATTATTACGCCGCCGTCACGGTCACGCGGCAGCTTGCCGTCACACCGCCGTAGGAGCCGGAAATGATCGCCGTACCGGCAGCCACGCCGGTCACTACGCCGTCCTCCACGGTGGCAACGGCCTCATTGTCGCTTTCCCACGCGATGGTGCTTGCGGTGGCCCCGCTGGGCGCGGAAACCGCCGTCAGAGTCACGGTGCTCCCCGCGGCCACGGTAGCGGCGGTAGTATTCAGCGTCAGGCTGGTAGTGTAGCCGGAAATGCCAGCCTCCGCCAGGTAATAGGCATAAGCGTCCTCCCAGGTCTGGAAATACCTCTTCTTGCGGAAACGGCTCTTGCCGGTGGCGCTGTTGAAAAACGCCTTGCCGGTGCCGTGTACGCTGTGCGTCCCAAAGGTCACGGTCTGGCCCTTGGTCTGCATATCCTCCTGGTTCCGCCCGAAGGAAATCTTGGGAATAGTGTCCACGCGGTAGATGTACTTCCCGTGTTCCTTCAGCACGCGGATGTAAACGAGCTGACCGTCGGGACCAGAATCCCCGGTGTCCCAGTAGGCATCCCCGTCCTTTTCCATCCCCAGCACTTCCGCCTCGGCATCGGGGGACATTTCCGTGGTTTCCACGTCCACGGTCATGCCGGTAATGCCGTTTTCGCTTTCGGCCAGGGCGTCGTCGCCGAACACTGTGCCGTCCGCCATCATCCACTGGATGGACACGCGCACGACGCGGCCCATGGAAACGCCCGGAGCGTAGGTGATGGCGTTGCCGCCTTCGCTCACGATCTTGCCAAAGGCGGGCATTTTTACTCCGATTCCTGCCATATTCTTTTCAACTCCTTACTTTTTGTAGTTCTCCCATGCAGCGATCATGGCAGGGATGGCCATTTCCTCGCTGTATTTGTCCGCTGTGGGATCGTTCCAGCCAGACCCCTTGCCCCTCTTGTAGTTCACATAGAACGCTTTTTCAGCGTTGCGGATGGACTTTTTCGTGTGTTTTCCTCCGCTGTCCGTGCCTTGCGGGTAGATGTCGATGCTTCGCACGTCGCCGATTTGTTTCGGCTTATTGGGATAATCGATGGATTTGATCATCACGCCCGTAAAGTGTAGGCCATACTCCTGGGCGGATCGCGTCCATGCTTGTTTTACCTGCTCCGCGCCCGCCATCAGCATGGCGTCGGCGGCCTCGCCCGCAAGCTGTCCTTCCCGCTTCATTTCGTCCAGCACGCCGTCCAGCCCCCTGGTATCAAATCTGGCCATTGTCGGTCCCTCCCCAGGGTCAGTCGATTCCTTCCCATTCGCTGATGATCACGTACCGGCCGGAATTGGGCTCCCGATCGTCCCTTTTCCGTCTCAGTTCAAAGTCCTGCGCCTTCATGGCGGAGTCTATGGCCGCCTGGGCGGTTTTCGGGCTGTTGACGCCATACAGGTACAGCAGCGCCCGCGTCAGGGTGGCCGTGGGCGCGTCGTCCGCGTACCAGGTAGGGATTTCGGTGATCTGGTAAACGCAGTACACGCCCGGCGGTTCGGTCACGCCGGGCGTGGGCTGGAAGGCGTCCCGATAGCCCGGCACTCTGGCGCTTGTCAGCGCCGCTTGAACATCCAGCACTATTCTGCCTCCTTCATCGATGTTTTCAGCGTCATGTACCGGGGCGCGCCGTCCAGGTGCTGCACGGCGATGATCTCGTAGCGCTGCCCGCCGTGCCGGATCTCCATGCCCACCTCGATACCGTCCAGGTGGCGGATCTTCCAGTTCACCACGTTCTGCACCTGCGCGGCGTAAGCCTCCCACACTTCCCGGTTCCCCGCGTCCATGCGCTTTGCGCGCACGCCGCTGAAAAGCAGCGTGGGTTCGCTGTTCACATAGCCGTCGGCGTCCTGGGCCCTGGGCTTTCCGTAAATTTCGATCACGTATTTCAGCGCTCCGGTATTCATGCTCAGTACCTCAAATTCAGGATCAGCGCGTTCAGGTCGGGCGGCGGGTCGGGGTAGCCGTACCGTTCATCCGCGCTGCGGTTTTCGTAGAAATAGAGGGCCAGCTTGCGCAGGGCCATATCTCTTAGCGCGTTGTCCTGGCTCGGCACGCCCGCGCCCGCCATGTACGCTTCGGCGGCGTCCAGCGCGTCCTGCATGTTCCGCAGGGCGTGGTCGTCGTCTTGGTTTTCCCCCGCCCAGCGGAGCATATCGGGAACGGTCAGCATGCGGCCGCCTCCTTTCATTTAAGCGTTGGGAGTTGAGAGTTGGGAGTTGAGATGGTCGACTGTTCCCGATCTCAACTCTCCACGCTCAACGCTCCACTCTGTATTACTCGGGCGTCACGGCCGCCCACTGGCCTTCGGCGTTCACGGTCAGCACCTTGCCCGCGTCCGCCGCGGTCACGGCGGGCAGCTCGGCTGGCAGGGTTCCAGCGCCCCATTCGCCGCCGGAAACCAGCAGCGCCTTGCCGTTATCGTCGGCGGTCACAGCGGGCAGCGGTTCCGCCGCGGCGGCAGTGATCTTGTTGGCGATGGCCACCAGGGCGTTGGCAATGGTCTGCTGCACTTCACGAATCGTAGTAGACATTTTTATTCCCTCCAATCTCAGGGCGGCTCAATCTGTTGCGCCGCCCTTTTTTACACTTCCAGCTTGGCCATCTTCATAGCGGCGGTGTCGAACTTGTTCACGCCCATGCGCTTGATATAGCGGACGTTGGTGCAGTCCTTGTCGAAGGCGTCGCCGCCGATGCTGGTGCTCAGCATTTCCATGGGCGCGCGCTCGAACAGGGTGGCGAATTCCTCGCCGTCGCCGACGAACAGGGGCGCGGTGGTCTTGTCGCCCACGGTGGTGCTGGGCATCACGGCGTTGCTCACCACGCACACCCTGTGGCCCTTGAACAGGTTCCGGGTCGGCTGGGTGGGGTCGGGCTGCATCATGGGCCGGCCGTTCATGTCCTCCATGGTGTCCATCACGTTGTAGCCGTCCTGGTTGGTGATAAACACGGCGCGGGCGGCGATGGCGGGGTCAAGAGATACGTTCAGGAGCTTCACGATGCCCTTGTATTCCGCCACCGGCGCGATCTCCACGGCGGAAGAAGCCAGGTCGGAAAGGGCCGCCAAAAGCAGGGTGTTTTCGGTAATGATCTGCTTCTTCGCGCCCCAACGGGCCAGGTAGGCGAACAGGTTGGCCACCTCGTCGGCCACCAGTTCGTTGGAAACGGGCAGGATCAGGCCGTACTTGGTCAGCGTGTAGCTCACGGTCGCAAAGGGGGGCTGGTCGTTCCGGGAAATGGTGGCGGTTTCGTTCACAGCGGTGAAGCCCGTGGTGGGGGCGTTATCCTTCACGCGCCAGCCGCTGTTGGCGCTCACCGGTTCAGTGGCGAAGAAGTCCCGCAGCGGGTTCAGGGCGCGCATCTGCTCGTGAATGGTGTGGTCGATGTCCTCGGGCACCAGGAAGCCGCCGTCGGTGCCAACGGGATCGCCGCCGCCGATGGTCAGGGCGTCGTACAGGGGGTGCAGCTGCTCCACGCCCCAGCCCGTCTTGGGGGTCAGGCCGTTGCGCAGCGAGTAGGCGAAGGAACGGGCGTATTCGTTGGATTTCCGAATCTCCTTCAGGCTCCTCTCCTGGGCGGGCGAAGCGGCGGCGGGCTGCTTGGAGAGCTTTTCGCTCTGTTCGCCGGTCATGCTTTCGGCGGACAGCTTCAGCGCCTGCAAAGCGCTGTTTTCCCGGTTCAGCTCGTCCTGAAGGCGGCTCACTTCCTTCAGGTCGGGGCTGGGCTGGGTGGCGGCCAGGGCCAGCTGGGCGCTCAGGCCCTGCACTTTTTCGCCCTTGGTGCGGATGGCGTCGTTGATCTGTTCCAGATTCATTTCGGTTTCCTCCTTCTGGTTGAGAGTTTTGTGTTGAGAGTTGGGAGTTGTGTGTTGGGAGTTGGGAGTTGTGTGTTGGGAGTTGGGAGTTGAGATAAAGTTTGTCGGACAAAATAAATCTCAGCTCTCAACTCTCCGCTCTCAACTCTTCCCCGCGACTTTCCGCACAAGCGCAAGCGCTTGCGCGATGATGGGGTCGGGGGCCTTTTTGATGTTCAGTTCCTTGTTCAGGAACTCGTTTTTCACCAGGGGCTTGCCCAGGCGCGCCATGTAGGCCGCGGGGGTGTAATCCCTGCCGCGCATTTGGGCGGCGGGGGCGCTGGCCTGGGCGTAGGCGGCGGGGTCGGCGTCCGCGGTGAACAGCCCGTCGCAGAAGCCATTTTCAATGGCGCTCTGGGCGTTCATGTAGGTTTCGGCTTCCAGCAGCTTCTTGATTTCGTCGGTGCTCTTGCCGGTTTTCCGGGTGTAGGCGTTCACGATGCCTTCGCCGATTTCCCGCAGCACCTGGGCTTCGTGCTCCAGCTCCCGGGCGTTCCCGGCGATGAAGCTCCAGGGATCGTGCACCATCAGGTACCCCACGGGGCTGATCAGCGTTTCGTCCCCCGCCATGGCCACCACGCTGGCGGCGCTGGCGGCGATGCCCATGATCTTCACGGTCACCTTGTGCGGGTGCTCGGTGAGGGCCGCGTACATGGCCGCCCCGGCGAACACGTCGCCGCCCGGCGAATTGATGTACACCGTCACGGGGCCGCAGTCGGCAAGCTCGCGCCGGAAATCATGGAATCCGGTCTGGGGAGAGTCGCTCCACCAGTTGTAGCCGCTGCTCCCCGCCACGATTTCCCCCTCGATGTACAGGCGGCTTTCCTGGCCGTCCTGACCGGGGATCAGGTTGTAAAATTTGTGCATGTCGTTTCACTCCTAAGAGTTGAGCGTTGGGAGTTGAGAGTTGAGATATTGTTTTGAGCTATTCAATCTCCGCTCTCCGCTCTCAACTCTGGCTTAGCTGTTTTCACCTTCGCCGTTGCGGACGCCCTGCGATCCTTGCAGCAGCAGTTCCGGGTGATTCACGATCAGGCTCAGCGGCAGCAGGTCTCGGCTCACCAGCAGCTCGTCCCCGTTGGGGTCGGGCGGCAGGCCGTCCTGCCTGCGCACCTCGTTGGGCTTCATGCTGCCTCCGCGGATACCCTTGAAATACTTGTCGGCCAGCACCTGGGTGTTGGCGCGGGAAAGGTCGGAGCTGTCGAAGCGGAAAGCGTAGCCGTCCTTCCACAGGCCGGCGCTCAGCAGCTTTTTGTTCAGCTCCGCCTCCCATTGGGCCATGGCGGGCACGATGGAAAGGCTCAGGAAGCTCTGCATCAGATCTTCGCTGTTTACCATGTTGCTGGTGCCGTCGCCCAAAAGGTAGCTTTGCATGCCGTACACCCCGGCCACCCGGCTCTTGGTCACCTTGTCCACGTCCAGCACCTTGGGGTCTACCGGGGAGCCGGAAAGGGTGGTGGCCGACATGCCGCTGTCCAAAAGCAGGGCGCTTTTGCCGGTGGCCTTGTAGGTTTCCAAAATTTCCTTCACGGCGTTTTGCTTTTTCTCCGCGCTCATGTTGCTGGGCGCGGAAATCAGGATCACGTCGTGCACCCCGTCCAGCTGCTTCAGGCTGAACGCCTTTACCTGCGCGTCGTATTCCAGGCTGCCGTTCAGCACGCTCACCGGGGAAATGGTACCGGCGTTTGAAAGCCAGGTCAGGTACACCATATCGGAATCGTGAATGTACCCGTTCCGCCCGTCGGGCAGCGTGATCCGGTGCCACACGTCCCCGGTTTCCAGGGCTTGCAGGGTCTGCACCCGGCCCGCGTCCAGATAACGAAGCTCCAGGGGAGATCGCAGGGCGTCCCGGATCACCCAGGCGTAGGCGCGGCCCACCGTGCTCCGGCTGTATTCCATGTCCCGCACGAAGCTGAAGCTGTTCCAGCCGGGGGCAGGGGAAAAACGCACCAGCCGTTCCAGGGCGTCGCCCGTCTGCACCTCCTGCTTCTTGTACAGGTGCAGGGGCGCGCTGGCCAATGTGTTGGCCATGCGGGCGGCGGCCGCACAGATGGATTCGGATTTGTTGCCGATCCAGTCCGCCCGGCGGGTGTTTTCCAGCGTCAGCCGTTCAGCCGGCTGTTTTTCTTCGGGTTCGGCCCTGGCCTTCGGCTTCAGGCGGTCAAAGAATCCCATAGTATAAGCCCCCTTTCAGGCATAAATGCGAATAGAGTTCAGAGTGCAGAGTACAGAGTACAGAGTTAAGAGTTGAGAGTTGAGATTGTTTTGTCAACAAAACCTCAATGTGCCAGCTATCTAATCTGAACTCTGAACTCTGAACTCTCAACTCTCAACTCCCAACTCTCAACTCTAATCCAAACTGATATGCGTTATATCAAACCTGCTCTCGTCGTACTCCGGCTCCCTGGCCCGCATGGCCATGGTGTGGGCGAACAGCCAGGCCATGAAGCCGTCGATCTTGAGATCCCTTTTGCGCTTGGTGGGCATCCAGTTGGCCTTGTCGGCGTGCCGCGCTTCCTTGGAAAGGCGCACGTTGTCGGTGTACCAGCGCAGCATGGGGTCGTTGTTGCTGACCACGCGCCCGTCCAGCAGCATTTCCTTGATATCCTTCATCGGGTCGTTCAGGGTGATGGGCCCCTGGCGCACCACTTCGCAGTTCAGCCCCCGGCCTTCCAGGTTCATTACCAGCCAGCGGGCGTTGGCCGGGTCGTACCCCACGCCCATGATGTCGAAGAACTGCGCCTGCTTCCAGATCCAGTCGGCCACCATGTCCTGCTCGATGTAATCGGCGTCCACGATGGTCAGGTACCCCATCATGTTCCAGCTGTAGAAATCCGTCCCTTCCGGCACGGTCTCCAGCTTTTTCCGGGGCACCCAGCTGTGATGCAGCACAAATTCCCGGTTGCCGTCCAGCGGCACCGTGATGGCGGCGGCGGTGAAGTCTTCCCGGGTGGAAAGGTCGAAGCCCGCGTAGGCCACATGCCCTTCCAGGTTTTCCATCTCCAGGATCCGGTCGTTCTTTTTCAGCATGCTCCAGTCCACAAAGCTGGCCTCGTCCGCGTTCACCTTGATGTTCAGGCACTTGCAGATGAAGTTCGCCCGCTCCTGGGGAATGTGCTTCGCGGTTGCCCACTTGATGCGCATTTCGTCCAGGGAAAGCAGCGTGCCCAGGCTGGGATTGGCCTTGATCCACAGGCTGCTGTCCTCGATGTCGTCGTCCTCGTCCATCTCGTACATCATGGCGAACAGCCGGTCGGCCACCAGCGGGTCCAGCTTCCCCGGCACCAGCGCGCTGCCGAAAAGCCGGTAATAATGATCCAGCGGCCCCTCGTTCACATAGCCCGCCGTGGTCAGGTATAAAGAAAGCGCCTGGAGGCGCTTGAGCATTTTGGGCTTGATCAGGTTCAGCAGCCTGAAATCCTTGAACTCATGGATCTCATCGAAAACCGCCGCGTATGGGTTCAGGCCGTCCTTTGCGGTCAGGTCGTTGGCGTGGGCGATGATGCTGGAATTGGTGGCGTCGAAATAAATGCCGTCCCTGGTGGTGCGGAAGTGTTTCGGGTACAGCTTGGGGCTGTTCTCGATCATCTTCTTGCATTCGCCGAAGATGATATTGGCCTGATCCTTGGCGTTGGCGAAGAGGGCGATGTCCGCGCCGCGCTCTCCGTCCTTGCTGCACAGGTAAGGCGAAAGGCCGGAAATCAGCGTGCTCTTGCCGTTGCCGCTGCCCACGTAGGTCAGCCCTTCCCCGAACCGCCGCAGGCCCGTTTCCTTGCTCACCCACCCGAAGATGTTGCAGATCAGGAAGCACTGCCAGGGCAGCAGCTCCATTCTTTCATAGCGTCCCTTGGTGGGCACCATGAACCGCTCAATAAAGGTCACGGGCCGCTGCGCCTTGTCCTCGTTGTAGCCCCATTGCCAATTATCGGATTTGGCGCGCTCCAGATCGTCCATGAAGCGCTGGCACGCGAGCTGCACCTTATCGCACGCGACGATCTTCCCCGCCAAAACGTCCCGCGCGTACCCCATGGCCCGGGCCGGGCCGGATTCACGGCTCACAGGTCTTCAAACTCGTCCTTCTCTTCTTCCGCTTCTTCTTCTTCCTCGTGATACCGCCGGGCCGGGGTGATTTTCAGGTTGTCCCGGATCTTGCGCTGCATCTCCGTCAGGCGGCACACCCTGGCAATGCTGGGGTTTTCCTTCACGTAATTCTGCCGGCCGCTGCGCGTGGTCACCATGGCACCCCGGGTATTGATGTCCCGTGTCAGTTCCATCTTGATTTCCTCAGCGGAGCACAGGTCGAAGATCATGTCCAGATCGGTGTCCCGTGCGCCGTCGGGCCGCTCCTGCACGATGCGCAGGGTGCGCTCGTACATTTCACGGCCTTCCGGAGTGTTAAGCCGTTCCAGGTGACGCTTTTTCAGCGCTTCGTCAATACCGCACACTCTTATCCATGCTCCTTTCGTTGGAAATCCTTATGCACCGCTGCTGCTGGTTCCCTTCCAGCCGCTGCACCTTAAATCCCCGCTCCGGGTGTTCCTTGTTGTGGCAGGAATCGCACAGGGAAATCAGGTTGTCCAGGTCAAGCTCCAGATCAGGCCGCAGGGTTCGCGGAATGATGTGGTGCACCATTGTGGCCCGGCTGGGCCGGAACAGCTTGCCCATCTCCATGAGCTTCACGCACTGCTGGCATTCGTAGTGATCCCGGATCAGGGCCTGTTCCCGCAGCTTCCGCCACGCCGTGCTGGTATAGAAGGGGTCGTTGCGCTTGCAGTCCTTCATTTTTCCTCCAAATCAAACAGCGCACGCCCGGAAGGGCATGCGCCGCATAGGAAGAAGAAAGGGGATGATAGGCCATTGGCGGGTGGCCGATCAGTCGAGCTTGGCTGCGGGATCGGATCGCCGGGTCAACACCGGCGATCCGCGCTTGCCTTACAGGAGGATTCATCTCTGCTTGGTTCCCGCAGGATAACATTTACCACAGATTTGACTGGAAATCAATAGGGCGCGTTCATTTTTACAGTGGCGTATCTATATATGGACAAAAAACGCGGAAACGGGCAAATATTATTCGCCCGTTTCCGAATCCAGCCGCCCCGCATACAGCTCCCGCACGTCGCACACCGGCTCCACCCGTTCCTCCCCGCATCGCAGGCACTTGTATCGGAAATACTTTTTCCCGCCCTTTTCCCCGTCCAGGCCCCGGAAATCCCAAACGTGGCCGCAGGGGTTAGGCGCACAGATGGGGCAGGCCGCCCGGCCCGGCGGCACCTCCCGGCCGCATGTGGCGCAGATCATTCGCTTGGTATAAGCCATGGCGTTTCCTCCTTATCGTTTCCTGTATACGGTCAATTCGTCGAACGGCGCGCCTTCCGCGTCCAATAGCACCGCGCGCAGGGTATTTCCACCCAATACCCGAAGGATCGTTTGCCCGATGTTTTGCGCGCAGGCGAGCGCGCTGGCCCCCGGCACGTACACCGCGCCGATCAGCCGGTCCTGCTCCACGCCGTCATAGTATTCTACCGTGTTCAGCTGGATGTTTTGCATGGCTTCATTCCTCCGCGATCAGGCCGGAAAATACTTTGCTTTCCCGCTTATACGCTTCAGCGGCGGCGAGAATTTCAGCGCCTAAGCACCGAACGGCATCCTGTGCGGCTTCCAAGGAAATCCACGTCCATGGCGTATTCTTCCTCTGCTCTTCCGTGGGCGGCTTTCTTCCGCCCCAGACGCGCATGCCGAACCGCCTTCCGTATTTCTCCCGCCAGCAGTCGCCTCTGGCGTCGGCGCTGCTGCCGCTTTCCAGCATGATATGCCCATTGATCCACACGCACGGCTCCAGGTCGAAGCGCTCCGGCTCCTCGTCGTCCCCGATCAGCCAGTCTTCCTCCCAGCCGTGGCCCCATGTTTGCAGAAGCTGTTCGTAGGGCACAAGGTAGGCCGGGGATCCCGCGTCCGTTTTCAAATCGGCTTCGTTCATTCCTCATCCCTCCATTCCCGCCTGACAAACACCGGCAAGGCTTCCTCCGCGTCCTTGTCCGGGATCATGCGCATAGCCGCCCGCCCGGCGGCCAGGGCTTTGTATACGCTGCTGGCGCTGTAGTGTTCGTCCTGGGCGATCTCCGGCGCGTTTTCCCCGTAGCAGTAAAAGGCGCGCAGGCATTTCCGGGGCAGCTCCGGCAGGTTTGCCGTCAGCAGGATCACCGCCTGACGCCCGGCGGCCAGCCAGCGCTCTTCCGCTTTCAGCCGCCGGGCCAGTTCATCCTTCCGCGCCATGTAAGCGGCCATCCGATCCCCGGCTCCTCCGCCGCCGCCCGTGCCGCCGCCGCCGGTGCCGCCCACGCCCGTGGCGCAGTCGTCCAGGTCGTCAATCATGCTTTCCAGCCGTGCGCACGCCTGGCACGCCCGGCGGCATGCGGCCATCACGTCCATGGCAGTCAAACCGTTTTCCTCCTCCCGTCTCTCGCTGCGCTCGAAGAGTGGAGAGTGAAGAGTGGAGAGTGGAGTTTTATACTGTCTGACAGATTTTTCTCTCAACTCTCAACCCTCAACTCTCAACTCTCAAAAGTTCCCGTCCTCGTCCTCTACCTGCACAAATCTGCCCTCTTCCGACGCTTCGGCGTTTTGCCTGGGGGAGAGGAACTCCACTTCCTTGGCGTCCAGCTGCAAATAGTAGCGCATCGCGCCGTCCTGGTCGGTATAATGGGCCAAATGAACCGGGCCGCTCACGCACGCCTTGCGGCCCTTGGCCAGATACTTGCCGCAGTTTTCCGCCAGCTTGTCCCACACCGTCACCCGGAAGTAATCCGCCTCCGGGTGTTCCGCGTTTTTCACCCGGCGGTTCACCGCCAGCGTGAAATTGCATACCGCCCGCCCGTCCGGGGTGGTTCGCAGCTCCGGGTCACGGGTCAGATTCCCGATCAAAAAGGTTTTGTTCATTTCGTTCTCTCCTTATCCCGCAGGCTCACTTCGCTGCCGAAGCAGATCAGTTCCACCGTGGTATAGCGCAAGCCGCACTCAATGCACGTCCGGTAGCGGATCAGCAGGCCCGCGGCGTTCTTCGCCGTTTTCATAACCACGCTTCTTTCCTGGCACCTGGGGCACAGGCTGGCGTCGTCCCCCTGCCGGGGCAGCGGTTCCAGCCAGGCCGCGAAGTCCTGGGGCACGTCCCTTTTCATGCCGACGCCCCCTTTTCCAGTTCCTCCGCCATCATGCGCAGGCCCTTGGAAAAAGCGGCCCGGAAGCGTCCTGCCCTGTCCGCGTCGGCCTGCTCCAGGGCGGAAAGTTTTTCGATCATGCGTTCATAGCACGCGCGGAACATTTCGTAAGCCGCCCGCACGGCCTCTTCCTCCTTGCCCCTGCTCGCCTGGGCGCGAAGATCGGCCAGCTCCTTTTCCACTTCCGGCGGCGTCACCTGCTGGATCACGGGCTGCTGGGCGTCCTTCAGCGCCTGTTCCAGAGCCTCTTTTTCCCTTTGGGCCTCGGCCTGGGCGGCGGCCAGTTCGTCCTGAGCCGATTTCAATTCGCCTTTCAGCTTCTTTTCCGCGTCCATGGCGCCTTTGCTCACCTGCCGGGCGCTGGTGAGGGCGGCGTTGGCCTTGTCCCGTTCCGCTTCCAGGGCCTTCTTTTCGGTGATCAGCTGATCCATGGTGATCTGCATTTCGTCCTGCTTGCCCCGCAGCGCGTCCAGTTCCTTTTTCAGGTCGCGGGTGCTCATGGCGTCCATGTCGTGGCTTTCCACGAACTCCGCCCGTTCGTCCCCCGGCAGGGCCAGCAGCATCACCGCCTGGGTGTAGCTCAGGTGGGGCAGGCTTTGCCCCGTGCCCCCGCCGTATTCCTGGAAAAGCGCCATCAGGTTCTGGGCCGTGCGCAGGCTGTAGTCCACGTTATCCTTAAGCCACTTGATCCATTCCCCTTCCGGCACCAGCGCCTTCGCCTCTGTCAGCCTTTTTCCGATCTCCACCGACGCGCTCAGCGCCGTGGCCCGCACCTGCTCCTTGATCGTGTTGATTTCCCCGGCGATCATGGCCGGGTTCCGGATGATCTCTGTCATGCCGCCCACCTTCCTTTCTTCTTCCCGTTCAGTCTTTCATATTCCGCCCGGTAGGCGTCGAACAGCCGGAAAAATTCGTCGATCCGGGGCTGTTCGTCCTCCGGGCTTTTGTTCCGGTATCCCCGGCACTGCACCAGCTGGCCCTTCGGCGTGTATTCCACCGTGCGAAAGGGCTTTCCGGGGCGCTCGTCCTCCCGCAGGGCCAGCAGCACCGTGCCGCCGCTTGCGTAGCGCTGCACGTAGGTGCCCACGCAGTGGCGCATTTCGCTTCCCTCCCGAACGATTTCCTCCGGGGTGAGAAAGGGCCGGATGCTTAGGCCCAGCGCGCTGAACCACCAGGAGGATAGCGCGTCGGTGCGCTTTTCCATTTCCGCCGCCTTTTTTGCGCTGGCCCGGATCTTCACCCGGTTAGAAAGCTCGGTATGCAGTGCCTGAAAATCCTTGGGCCACAGCATGGCCGGGTCCCGAAGCGGCATATCCAATTCCTCCATCACCTGTAGGTGATCCCGGTAATCAAAGTAGGCGAGATTCTTTTTCAGGATGTAATTCAGCGTCTTTTCTAAGTTCTCCCGGCCCACCTTTTCATTCAGCACGTTCAGGTTTTCCGGTGACAGGGCCTTGGAAAGCCGCAGCAGCTTGTCGTTCCCGATCCTGAGCTTCAGCTTTCTTCCAGCCTGGTACAGCTTCAGCAGCGCCTGGCTTACATCCACGTGATTTCCCTTGATCCAGCCCCAGAAATCCCCGTCCACCCGCAGCACCTTCTGAGCAGTTTTGCCCCGGTGGTTCAGCAGATGCCCTGCCATATCCCCAAAAGCCAGGTCACGCAGCAGGGACGCGAGGCCCAGCTTAAAGAAGTATTCCGCGCAGGGGTAGCGCGTCATGTTTTCCATCCAGGTGATGCAGTCCAGGTTGATTTCGTCCTTCCACAGATACCAAAGCGGCTCCATCCAGCTTCCGGCCAGGGCTTCATCCATGGTTTCCTCGTCGCGCATGAAGCGCGTCCCGGCGTTACCGAACCTGTAGCAGTAAGAGCCGCCCCAGGGATCAAAGCCCCCATGGCATTGCTTTGGGTGCTGCCAGTAGGCGTCCGGCGCCAGCAACAGCTTTCCGTCCTCCTGCTGTTCGCCGAACCACAGAATCCGCTTGATAAACCGCTCGCCCTTCATCCCAGGCCGAAACACGCACACTTCCCGCAGATCCATGTAGAGGTCCGGCAGGCGCTGTTCGTATTCGTTCCACTTGCCCCAGTCGCAGATCACCAGCCAGCCCGTCATCACCAGGGCGTTTTCCTCATCCGCGCTCTTTTGGTACTGGATCAGGAACACACGGTCAGAAAGCGTCTTTCTTCCCATGCCCATTCCCCGGTACTGTGCGCGGCAGCCGCAGCAGGGGCAGTCCCCCCAGTGCAGGTGCTTCCCGCTCTGGTCAAATCGTCCGGCTTGGTCAAAAGTGCTGTAGCCCTGATACGGCCCCGCGAAGCCGTAAGCCCTTTCCGGATGGTGGAAGCTATCTTCCTCATCGGCGTAAGGGTCATCCCGTACATAGTCCGGAATCATGTCCTCCCGCCGGATGGTTACGGTGTTCAGGCAGTAGGTGCAGTAGCCTTTTTTCTTCCCGCCTTCCTTCCAGGTGAACAGGTAATGCGGCAACGCCTGCCGCGCCCGGCGTTCCAAATCGTGCTGCCGCTCGCCTGTCCAGATCGGTCCCGCGTGACGCAATGCTTCTTCCAATTCCATGCGTCACACCCCCAACGCCAGCAGCGCGTCCAGGTCCAGCGCGTCCACGCCGCCCGGTTCGCTTCCGGGCTGTTCATGCGCAAGCGCTTGCGCGTCCCCGTCTGCCGGGATGCCCCATTTTTTGCAGGCCAGGGCGAAGCCCGTCCTGTCGTCCACGCAGGCGCTCCCGTTCCGGGCGATCTTCCGGGCGTGATCCCGGATAGCGTCAAAGCCCGCCGCAAGCGGCGCTTTGTGCTGCAAAACAGCCGCCGCCAATCCGGGGTCTTTTTGCAGCCTTTCCGTCAGGTATTCGCCCAGCAGCACGATTTCCGGGCGGTCGTGGTTCTTCGCCATTTCGTCCCGAATCAGATCCATGGCCATGTTGTCGGTGTCGCTCATTTCGCCGCGCCCCCTTCCGGGTGCCGCCGCAGCCATTCCAGGCCGAACCGGCAGCTCCTGCACTCCGAGCACTTCTTGGGGCCGGATACGCACAGCCGGTTTCTGAGCCGGATATTGCTCAGCCGCTCGGGGATGTATTGCGGGTTCGGCCGGTACGCGGTATCCGTCCGCGGCCGCCTGCATCCGAAGTAATTGTAAGTTGTTCCGCCCATTTCTTCTTCCTCCTCGTTTCTCGCCTTATCAGAATGGATTGTCCGGGTCGTCGGTTACGGCTGTGAACGCAGTCTGCTCTGCCGGCGGATCGCCGCCGTCGATCAGGTGCCGCCGGATGAACAGCAGCCGCATGCTCCGCCCGGCCACCCGCTTCACCCTTGTCACGCCGCCGGGGTCGCAGTCCGTGATCCCCGCTTCCTTCAGCGCCCGCATCACGCCCCGCTTGGAAAGCGGGAACTGGGTGCCCTGGCGCACCATGGTTTCGTTCACGGCCTTGTAGCTCATGTCCGGCAGCAGCATATACCATTGTTCGTCCCGGTAGCCGATCATCCCGGGGCCGCCCTGGGCGCCCTGTTCGGGGTTGAGGCTCAAGTCCTTAACAAATGCGTTTTTGCTGCCCAGCAGCTCGCGAATGCAGTCCATAAAGGCGTTTTCCGGGGTGTCCTCCACCGCTTCACGGGTCTGCTGTTCGCCGCTTTGGATCAGCTCCGCCCAGGCGCTTTCAATTTCCGCCGTCAGCTGATCCTTGCCGATTTCGCCCAGGGCGAAGCCGTACATCAGCATCATTTCCCAGCCCAGCATCAGGTGCGCCACGGCCCCCATGTTCCGGGCGTGGCTTTCCTTGGGCAGCCGCCGCCGGGCCTCCGCCCGCAGCTTCTGCCATTCGGCCTTCAGGCTGTCGGGCAGGGTGTCCGCCTGGCCGATCAGCCATTGGATGTAGCCGGTCATGGCCGCTTGCAGGGTGCCCGCCATGGCGGCTTCCTGGGCCTGGGTCAGGCGTTCCCCGATGGGCACGTCCTCGCCTTTCATCCTCACCGCGAAGAAGCGCGCCAGCCCGCTTTCGCCGATGCTGGGCATGTCCTCCCCGGTCATGATGGCCAGGCACCTTGGCGGCTGGGCCAGCTGCAAGGTGCGGTCAGCGTTCATTCGCCCCCTGTCGCTGTTGTCGCCGAAGGCGCGGGCCAGCTCCTGGGCCATGCCCTCCATCTTGCGCTTCTCCTGAGGGCTGCTGGTGGGGTGGTAGTCGTCCACCACCAGGGGCATGTCCTTCAGGCTAAACGCCTTGCGCCGGATACTATTAGCCGTGTCGTGGAAGCTCCCCGGCATGGTCTGGCTGGTGAAGTTCCCGAAGTGCGAAAGCGCCAGCGCCGCGGCGGTGGTTTTCCGCCCGCCGCCCTTGCCCACCAGGAAAACGGCGAAGCCGGGCTGGATGCCCGCCGCCTGGAGAAAGTGGCGAAGCGGGGCCAGGAAAACCGCGCACAGCAGCGGCACGGCCACATGCCCGCTCATCACCGCAAGCAAATTCCTGCTCTCTTTGTATCCCTCCTTTGCCGTGTGTCCCTGCCCGTCCAGGCGGTACTGGTTCAGCGCCCCTTCCAGGGCGGTGCTCACGTTGTCCGCGCCGATGGCGCCGCCGCCGTGCAGGTAGGCCCATTTCCCGCTGATCTTGCGCCAGCCCGTGTGCGTGTATTCCGTCCGGCGCTCCACGGTCATGCGGCCCACCTCCGCGATCACGAACCGCAGCTTGTCCTTGATCGTGTTCCCCGGCGCGATGTTGGCGGCGATGTCCCATTTTTCCGATACCCACCCCATGGCCGGGAACTGTGTCACCGGCACGGCGGCGGGCGGCAGCTCTTTGCCCGCTGCCGTCCAGCCCCGGATCAGCAGCCGTTTCTGCGCGCTCTGCCCGTCGTCCAGGGTGAGCACGCTCACCGGCAGGGCGGTAAAGTTGCACAGCGGCGTCGCCGTGTTTTCCTTGATCTGGCAGATGCGCCCGCCCACGATGCTGTAGCCGGGTATCCGGGCATACAGTCCTTCCAGCTCGCTGTATTGGATGCTGTTGTCCGTCGAAAGGTTCAGCAGCGCTTCCTTGGCTTTGTCCGCGCCTAAGTGGGCGATCAGGTCGGAAACGTCGTTTTTGCTGGGGATTTCCGGCCAGATGCGCTTCAGGTCGAGTATCCGGGCGTGGGCTGCCACGCCGTCTAAGCTCTGGGCGATGTCCCTGGCATGCTGCCAGCCTGGTTCGTCGTTGTCCGGCAGGATGTAGCAGATCGCGCCCTTCAGGCTCTCCGTGTACCTGCCCTTGCTCCATTTGCCCGCGCCCATGGGGGCGCTGGTGCCGCACAGGCCCAGGGCGGCCAGGTTGTCCGCGTCCTTTTCGCCCTCGGCGATCCATACGGGCTTCTTGTCCTTGATGGCTTGAAGCACCTCCGGCAGCCGGTACAGCACCAGGCGCGTTTCTCCCATGTCCCACAGCCATTCCCCTTGTCGGTTGGGGTCGGGCCGCCGCTGGCGGAAGGTTTTTGTGCCGTCCTGGTAGCGGTACCGGCAAGCTTGGTACAGCAGCACCCCGTTTTCGTCCGTGTAGGGGTAGGTCTTTTCCAGGGTCTTGCTGCCGTGATCCGCCTTTTTTTCCGGCTTCTCCGGCGGCTTTTCCGGGGCCTTCCGCTTTTCATAGGTGGGCTTTGCCTGCTTCACCGCCCTTTCGTCCCAGGGCGGAACGTCCTCCCCGCCGCAGGTCAGGTCTTTTTGTTCCAGGCCCATGGCGTGCACGATGGAAAGCCTGTCGCACCCCGCGAAGCACTTGACCAGGATGATGTCCTGCCCCCGCTTGTTCTTGCCCAGCTTCACGTGCATGCTTTCCGTCTTGTCGTCGTGGGCGGGGCATTTGCATATCCAGCTCCCGTTGCTGTCCTGCTTCTTGCGGGGCGGCTCCAGCAAATTGAGGAAATCATTGATATTCACTTTTTCACCGCTCCCCATGAAGCATTTGAATGAGAATACCGGGCGCGTCTGCCCATCTTGGCAGCGCCGCTCCCGGCTGCTGATCGGTTTTTCTCGGCGTGCCCTATACACCGTTTCCCCGATCCTGCCGCCTGCCATCTTGCAGGTGCGGCTTCCGTGATCCGCCCATCTTGGCGGCGATCACCCATTTTTCGGACGCCTGCCATCTTGCAGGTGCATCCCGGAACGCCCGCCATCTTGCGGGTGCATCCCATGGCTCACCAGGAGCCAGCGCCGCCCTGCGGCGCGTGTAAGGGCGGATATGATCCGCCCGCCCTTGCGGGGCCGGTCTTTCCCGGCTGCCAACCGGTCTGTTTCCAGTTGTCACACCTCTTTGTGCTTTTGCGAAGTTGCTTTAGAAGTGCAGCGCACCAATCTTCTGGCGCGCGGGCCGGGGATCGAACCCGGAAGGATCACCGTCCCTTGCCCATTCCCGCGCGTAACCCCGCGCCGAGAGGGGAATTTCGGCGGCGGGGGCCGTCTTTCCGTGCTGCCAGATCAAAGGAGAACTTGCAGGCTCCAGCCTGCTGGCGCGGACGCCCGGATTTGAACCGGGAGCGGCGTTTTTTCAGCCGTTTGCCATTGGCAGTCTTTCAGCCAATCACGTCCGCGTATCGCCCCTTCCGGGGCGGTTATTTGTCTTTATCCCAGGCCGGGCACCAGCGCTCGGGGTTACGGTCTCCCCGTGCCGTGGGCTTTTCGGGTTTCCGCAAAAGGGGTCCAGGCCGCGGGCGCGCCATTGACAGTTCCCGCAGTTCATTTCGCAATTGTGGCACACCTGCCGCCCTTCCGGGATGGGGCTGGCGCAGCATACGCAGCGGTTCACGCTGTCCATGGCCGCCCCTCCTTACGCCGAAATCCTCGGCAGGTTGAAGCCCTGCCGCACATATTCCTTGGCGATCCGCCAGGTGTTGCGCACCTTGCCCTTCACCACCACCACACCCCCGTGCTCCTGAATCCATTTGAGGGCGCTGCTCTCCGCGATCCCGGCGAACTCCGCAATGTCCTGGGCGCTCATCATTTCAGGGTAGCCGTTCAGCGGGTCAAGGGCAGCGAATATATTTTCCGTCTTCTTCCTCTTCGCCATGGATGATCTTCCTTCCTTAAATATCTCCGAAGGGCGTTTCGCCCCGTTCCCACAATTCGTCCGGCGTCGGGTGCCTTTCCTTCGGTTCCCTGCTCTGCCATTCCGTGCAGAAAGTCCCTTCCTGCGCCCGTTCGCAGGTTTCCCGCTTCCAGCAGGTCGTGCAGTCAGGTACATTTTTCTGCATAGTACGCTCCCTCCATGGCGGCCCGCAGATGCGCCCGGCGGATCGCCCGCTTTCGCGCCAGCGTTTCCGTAACCGGCATCCGATCCGCACAGACCATAAAGTTTCTCAGATTTTCCCGGCATACGGGGCATAGGGTCATATCCGCCGCCATTTCCGCCCCGGTGTACCGATCTATGGCCGTTTCCCGCACGCTGTACCGGGGATAGATCGGGTTTTCCATCTTGTTTTCCGTCCTGATCTCCTGCCCGCAGCGGTCGCAAAGCACGATATTCACGCGATCTCCTCCTCTTGTTTGCTTTCCCGGTTGATTGTGCTATAATGAAATCGAGGTGATTTTGTATGGATAAAGGGAATCTTGTCTGTCAGCACTCCGCAATCGTGGAAGATTGCCGCTATATGCTGAATTACTGCGAAGCCTATGAATCCTTCGCCAAGAAAGTGCATTGGTGGTTTTCCGCCGCGCTGGTGCTCACGTCCAGCGCTTCCATCGTTTCCCTTGCCGTTTGGCAGGTCATTCCTTATGGTCTGGTGGCGATTGCGGTCGCTTCTCAGCTGCTCCAGGCGATTATCCCGCTCTTGCCGTTTTCAAAGCGTCTCACCGCTCTGAAATACTTCATCCCCGCGCTGCGGGCCGCTCTGCCGGAGATGGAATTCCATTTCAACCATGCCTGGGATATGTCGGAGGAGGAATTGGCAGCCGCCATCCGCGATGACCGGAAAATGTTGGCTGATCTGGAAAACACCTTTGTCGGCGATACGGTCATCCCCTCCCTTTCCCGTCTCACCAGGAAAGCGGAGGAGAAAACCCGCGCCGAAATGCGTCTCTATTCCATGCGGCCGGAAGAAGGTGAACCTGAGCATGCCGCCCAAGAAGCCCCGGCCTAAATCTTTTCCTGTCCCGACCCATCAGGACAGCGTTCCCAAGCCGCCCAGCCATACGCCGCCCACGCCGCCCCCAAAGCCGCCCAAGAAATAGCGTCATGGCCGCGCTCGGATAACTGGCAAAAGGAATCATCCGTTTCTGTTGATCTTCATCGGCGCCCCGCTTTCGTCCAGCACGGCGAAGGCGGGGTTGCTCGTTCTCACGCATCTCCCGTATTTCGCTTTCGGGTTATACGCGCAGCCGCGTTTCCTGCATCCCGTGTTTCTCAGCGGGTTGCATACGTACCAAGTCCGCTTTTCCGGTATGTTTTCGGCCATGTCCTTCCCTCCCTTCCGGCCCGCGTCACGCGGGCTTTTCGTTTTCGTCCGTTCGCATCAGCGCGTCTATCGTACAGTTATAAAGGTCTGCAATGGCTGTCAACTTTCCGGAAACAGGCAGAGCCGCGCCGGTTTCCCATTTTGTTACCGTTGTTCTGCTGATTCCTAATGCTTTTGCTACTTCTTCCTGGGTCATTTTCGCCTTTTTCCGAAAGTACTCAAATGCATTCATGCTTTCTCCTTTCAGGTGCATTTTCTTCACTTCGGAATTTATTATAAGTGCAAAATATGCACTTGTCAATATACAAAGTGAAGAATTTTCACTTTTATTTACAAGTGAATATTTTTCACTTATAATTCATATCGGGGTGAAAATGATGCGATTAAAGTCATTGAGAAATGAAAAAGGGCTACTTCAAAAAGACGTTGCCAATTCTATCGGGATAGATCGGACTACATATGTGAAATATGAAAACGAGCAAACCGAGCCTTCTATAGAAAGTCTTAAGAATCTTTCTGCTTTCTATGGCGTTTCAATCGACTATCTTGTAGGTGTATCAGAAGAACGTTCCTCAAATTCATCTGATAGCTTTTCCCAGGAAGAAATCAAGCTGATAATGGATTACCGTTCTTTGAATCAACAAGGTAAAGAGTATGTTCTCCAGACAATGGCAATGTCCGTAAAAATATACCAGCAACTTGGTTCTGTTTCCGTCATGGAAGATCAGGCATAAGGAGTGATAACCAATGCAATTGGATATGTTCAGTTCTCCGGTTTCTTTCCCTCATTCTTATGAGGATATAGATCAGTTGTACTGTCAGTTCCTCAAAAAAGAAAAAGAAGACGATGATGCGTTTTCCTGGAACACGCTTCAATCCTCCGATGGCCGATCCTATTCCTTTTATGGCGTGAAGGTTTTTGAATTTTATCCCGGAGAAAAAGCGAAGTTCAGAATCCTTGGCAGTATGGTCAATGAATTGGGACTGTCGGAAGAAACAAAAAAAGGAATGAGCTTTTATACCTATTCGGAAAAGAATATGAATACCGAGCAGCTTCTTTCTTTTATCAATGCGTTGAAAAAAGAAAAAGGGATCATTTTTCGGAACACCATCACGGAACGCTTTGCTTGCTGCCATGACTTTATGGGCTGTTCTGACGCCAAGCAGTGCTTGCACCCGGATGATCGTTTCTTTAATGGCTGTGAATATCGCAAGAATCTTGAAGCGGGCAGGATTTTTTACGGAAAAAACATGAATATTCAATAGCGACGGGAGGCGTCGATCTGTGAAGATACTTTCTTATGACGTTGAAACAGCCAATTCCAAGATCAGAGGCTCCATCTGCTCTATCGGCTGGGTACTCCTGGAGAACAGCACGGTCATAAACAAGGGCTATACCCTGATTAACCCCCTGTGCGAGTTCAGCAGCTTCAATTCCAGATTCCATGGCATTACGCCGGAGGCCGTAATGAGCGCACCCACTTTCAGAGAATATTGGGAAAGCACGCTGGGGAATCTGATGTCCAATGCGCTGGTAATCGCCCACAATGCGGGATTTGATATACACGAAACGCTCTCCGCCCTTGACCGTTTTGATATTGACGATCCGGGAATTGAATATTTTGACACGCTGGCCGGAATCAGAGCGTACAATCTAAGCATAGAAAGCCATAAATTATCCGATTTGGCCGCTATGGCAGGCTACAAATATCAGGCGCATCATGCCGGGGAAGATACCGAAGCGCTGGTTTACGTTCTGCTCTCTTTGTGTAAGCAATTGAATATCGAGGATATTCCGGCTCTCCTGATAAGATCACACGTCCCTGCGCAATCAACCAGCACTCGTAAATATGACGTTCCCGTGATCAGCGCCAGTCAGCGGGAAGAAAGCCTTTCGTATACACAAAAAGTAAACAAAATCATCGAGGAAGCAAAAGATAAGGGCGTCGTTTTCGACGATATTCATTTTTGCTTTCATGGAGATCTGATAAATCCGGAAATCCCCAGGAAGCACGGCTTGGATATGATCGTTGAATCTCTGGGCGGAGTTTTCCATGATAGCGTGAGCGGGAAAGTCGATTTTTACGTATGCTTCGACGATGAGGAAACCGGAACGGTTACAAAAGCGAAATGCTTAGCGGAAAACCCTAAATGCCATCTTCATATCATCAAAACAGATGATTTTCTTGAATTGCTTGGCTATGATACAGACGAACCGAATTTAGACGATCCGGCCCTCATTCGTATCAGAAAACGCAATGAAAGGGAAGCGGCAGAGAGGGAGGCCGAGGAGGCGCAGCGTGCAAGGGAAGAAAAGAAGGCCCGGAGAGCCGAAAAGGTAGCCCACGCTGCCGAGAGCGCTTCAAAGTTTCGCATCCTCCAATTCTCCTATGACGGCTCCGAGCTGATCAAAGAGCACAAAAACGTCGCCAGCGCGGCGCGGGAAATCGGCGTTGACAAAAGCTGCATCCGGGACGCCGCCAAGGGGCGGCAAAAACATGCGGGTGGGTTTACATGGAAATATGCGGATGATCTCCCGGCAGACAAATGACGTTTGCGCGCCTCCCATCCGCCGCCCGTCAGCTCCCATCCGCCGCCCGTCAGCTTTTCCTTGCGTTCTTTTTCCATATTTGGCAAAATTCAGTGATCCACCATGTAATTTTCTTTACCGTTTTGTCTATTGTATCATTTTTGCCACAGTGGTATCATGCAAATGGATGGTTTGCCCATCCGTGCTAATCCGCCTACGGCAAGTAAGCCCTCCACGATCAGGAGTGTGCTGAACCCGTGGGCTATTTTTTACGAAAGGATGATCTTGAATGGAATCGGAGAAAGTGGCAATCCTGGTTGACGGCGGTTTCTATCAGCGTCGTGCCAAGGCTTTGTGGGGGGATTGTTCCGCTAAAAACCGTGCGGACGAATTGGAGGCGTACTGCAAAAGCCATTTGCATTTCCGAATCAGCGGTCGTGACGAATACGACAGCCTTTACCGCATATTTTATTATGATTGTCCTCCGGCTGATAACAGTGTCTATCATCCCTTGCTGAAAACTAACGTAAACCTGAAAAAAACAGCGCTGTACACCTTTATGACGGAGTTCCTTAAAGAGCTTCGTTCCCGCCGCAAGGTAGCGCTTCGCCTGGGCAGGCTGTCAAAAAATGATTTGCACTATGTACTAACCAATACAGCGCAAAAGGAAATATTCTCCGGCAAGCGTTCCCTGACGGATCTGACTGAAAATGATTTTCGGCTGAATATCACGCAAAAGGGAGTAGACATGCGCATTGCCGTGGATATATCCTCCATGGCCTTCAAACATCAAGTCACCCGTATCGTTCTGATTTCCGGGGACAGCGACTTTGTTCCCGCCGCCAAGCTTGCCCGGCGCGAGGGAATCGACTTTATTCTTGATCCTATGGGCGCATCTATCAGCGATGATTTATCAGAGCATATTGACGGCATCCGCAGCAATTGGCGCCACGATCCCTTAAAAAGGCAACAGAACAAATGAAGCTGCTTCCCGCCTGTAGTCTTTTCGGAATAAAAAGCGGCCTTGCTTGACACACGGCCGTCCTGCGCTGGGAAATAGCATTGTCAAGAAGCAATCTCCGTTCGGTTGAGAAATTCTGTGGATAAAGCTCCCGGGCAGCCGCAGCTGCCCGGGAGTTTTTGCATCCCGCCGGGCCTGTGTTACAAAATTACAAAATTACGCTGCGAAAAAACATACCCCCTCAGAAAATTCTCCGCATGGCAGGGGAGAGGGCCCGAAAAGTTATAGGTATACTGTTTTTTTCTGTAATTTTGTAATTTTGTAATATACATTGTTTATTCATCCTTTATGCAGTCCTTTTCCCTTCCCATACCTATTAAATGGTTTTTCCTGTATGCGTTACAAATTCAGTTACAAATTCATTTTCAATTTGTAACATCAGGCCCTTTTCCTCCTGTTTGTTACGAAAATTTAATATTTTGTGGTACAAATTTGTTGTACAATTGATCAAAAGAAAGGAAGTGGTATCCGTGGCGGCGGCTGCCAGCGTTATCCCGTTTCCCCAGCCGGAGAAAAAAGAGCCCGGAAAGCGGCGCACCCGTCGGGCCGACGGCCTGTTCCAGGTGGAGCTGCGCTATAAGGATCAGAACGGCTTGGCAAAGAAAAAATCCTTCTACGGCAAATCGCAGAAGGAAGCGGAAAATAAGAAAAAAGCCTTCGAGCGCGATCTGGCCGCCGGCCTGAAGGCCGATGATAAAACGGCCTTCGGCGCTTACGCCGATCATTGGCTGAAAACCTATAAATCCGGCCTGAAACCCGGCACCCTGGCCACCTATCGGCACGACGTGGATCTGCTGAAAGCCGCCTTCGCCGGGAAGCAGCTCCGGGAGATCATGCCCAGCGATGTCCAGGCGTTCATCAACACCCGCGCCGGGTTCTCGGCGTCCGCTATCAAAAAATCGGCCATGACGGCCCGTGCCGTTTTCGAGGCCGCGCGCCAGGACAGGCTGATCCTCTTCAATCCCTGCGATCAGCTCGATCCCCCTTCCGGTACCGCCGGCACCCACCGCGCCCTGACGCCGGAGGAGCGCGTCTTTATCACCACCCATTGCACCGATCACCGCTTTTATTATGCCGCCATGCTCATGCTCTACGCCGGGCTGCGCCGAGGGGAAGCCATGGCCATGCGCTTTGATCGGGACATCGATCTGGACGCCCAGGTGATCCACGTCCGGGAGGCCGCCCATATCAGCGAAAACGGCACCGACTTTTTTCTCGACGCCCCCAAGTCCGTTTCTTCCGTCCGGGACATCCCTATTCTCCCGCCCCTGGACGCGATCCTGGCCGCCGCCCCCAAATCCGGCCTTGTCCTCCCCAGCGCCAAGGGCGAAATGTGCACGGAATCCGCCTTCTCCCGCTGCTTTGAATCCTATATCACCAACTTGGAGCAGGAGCTGAACGGCACGTCCAGGCGCTGGGCCACGGAGGAGCAGCTGAAGCATTGGAAAACCTTCCCGCTCCGCTGCCACGACCTGCGCCACACCTTCGCGTCCCTTTGCTATGATGCGGACATCGACCCAAAGACCACCCAGCTCTGGATGGGACACTCAGACATTATGGTGACCCTCCGCATCTACACCCATTTGTCCCAGCAAAAGCAGGCCCAGGCCACCGACATCGCCCGCCAGCGCTTCGCCCAGTTCGCGTCTGTCGGTAATCCCGTCGGTAACGCATCCGATATTTCGCATAAAGCATAACAATTTCCGCATAATAGACAGCATTTCAGGGCTGATTCTGTATAAAATACAGCGCTCGATCACGTGTCTCCGACTCTGAAGGCCGCGCGTTCGAGTCGCGCCGAGCGCACCAGCAAGCCCTGATCTGTCAAGCTGTATTGACGGGTCAGGGTTTTTTCATAACACGCACCGATGTGGGAGGGAAAGCGGCATGATCCGCGTGGCCAACATCAAAATCCCCCTGGACAGCGCCGAGGACGCGCCGCTTTTCGCCGCCCTCAAAAAGCTGCGGGCGGACAGAAGCCAGGTGAAGGACTGGCGGGTGAGTAAAAAGAGCGTGGACGCCAGGGACAAGGGGGACGTACACTTCGTCATGAGCGTGGACGTGTCCCTGCGGAACGAGGACGCTTACCTCCGCGCCGCCAAGCCCGGCACGGTGACGCACGTCGCGCCCATGACGGCCCTCCCGGTGATCCGCTGCGAATACAAGGGCCTGCGCCCCGTGGTGGCGGGCTTCGGCCCTGGGGGGCTGTTCGCCGCCCTGACCCTGGCCCGGGCGGGCATGAAGCCCCTGGTGCTGGAGCGGGGGGAGCAGGTAGAAAAAAGAGCGAAAACCACGGAACGCTTTGCCCAAACCGGGGATTTGAACCCGGACAGCAACGTGCAGTTCGGCGAGGGCGGCGCGGGGGCCTTTTCCGACGGCAAGCTGACCACCGGCATCAAGGACAAGCGCTGCCAGACGGTATTAAAGGAGCTGCACGACCACGGCGCGCCGGAGGAAATCTTGTATTTAGCCCGGCCCCACATCGGCACTGACCGGCTGCCCCAGGTGGTCAAGTCCATCCGGGAGGAAATTCTTGCCTTGGGCGGCGAAGTGCTGTTTAACGCCAGGCTTACAGAGATCAGGGCCCGGGCTGGACAGATGGAGGCCGTGGAATACACGGACGAAACGGGGAAACACGCCCTTGCCGCCGACGCCCTGATCGTCGCCATCGGCCACAGCGCGGCGGATACCCAGCAGATGCTGTTCCAGGCCGGGGTGAACATGATCCAGAAGCCCTTCTCCGTGGGGGCGCGGATCGAGCATCCCCAAAGCCTCATTAACAAAAGCCAATACGGAAAATTCGCCGGGCATCCCGCCCTGGGCGCGGCGGAATACCATCTTTCCACGAAGCTGCCGGACGGGCGGGGGGCGTACACCTTCTGCATGTGTCCCGGCGGCACGGTGGTGCCCGCCGCCAGCCGCTTGGGCGGCGTGTGCGTCAACGGCATGAGCCCCTTTGCCAGGGACGGGGAAAACGCCAATGCCGCCCTGCTGGTGGACGTGCGCACCGAGGACTTCGGCGACGATCATCCCCTGGCAGGGTACGCCCTGCAAAGGGCCTGGGAGGAGCGGGCCTTCCGGGCGGGGGGCAGCAATTATTTCGCGCCGGTGCAGCTGGCCGGGGACTTGCTGGCGGGCAGGGCGACCAAGGCCCTGGGCGGCGTGCAGCCTACCTACCGCCCCGGCGTCACCTGCGCCGATTTCCGGGAAATTCTGCCCGGCTTTGCCTATCAGGGCCTACAGGGAGCCATTCGGGCCTTTGACCGGCAATTAAAGGGTTTCGCCCTGCCGGACGCGGTGCTGACGGCGGTGGAAAGCCGGTCTTCCTGCCCGGTGCGGCTGCTTCGGGACAGCCGGTATGAAAGCAATATCGGCGGCCTGTACCCCTGCGGCGAGGGGGCCGGTTACGCGGGCGGCATCATGAGCGCCGCCGTGGACGGAATCAGAGTAGCGGAAGCGATTTTGAAGAGTAAAGGACTTTTGGAGGAATAATTTATGCGGGCAGTAGTACAAAGGGTTTCGGAAGCGTTTGTTACTGTGGAAGGAACAGAAACAGGACGCATCGAAAAGGGATTGATGGTTTTGCTCGGCGTGGAAGTGGGCGACACGGAAAAGGACGCCGTTTACATGGCGGGAAAGATCGCCAAGCTGCGCGTCTTTGAGGATGAAAACGAAAAGATGAACCTGTCCGTCAAGGACGTGGGCGGAAAGGTGCTTGCCGTGAGCCAATTCACCCTTTTAGGCGACGCTCGGGGGCAAAACAGACCGGGGTTCATCCAGGCGGAAAGGCCGGAGCGGGCCAACGAGCTGTATAAAGTCTGCTGCGCCGAAATCCGCAAATTGGGCGTGCCGGTGGAAAACGGCGTGTTCCGCACCCATATGATGGTAAGCCTCACCAACGACGGCCCCGTGACCATCCTGCTGGACAGCCATAAGGCGTTTTAAAGGACGATACCTATGCAAGTATCTG
This sequence comes from uncultured Christensenellaceae bacterium, assembly GCA_905234985.1. Classification (GTDB taxonomy): domain Bacteria; phylum Bacillota; class Clostridia; order Christensenellales; family Aristaeellaceae; genus RUG563. The sequence goes on along the minus strand of CAJOJQ010000013.1, from coordinate 27,162 downwards.
TTCAGTCGAGCTGAATTTCCGCTGATTTGTTCGGTTTTCGGATGTAGGGGCGGATAATATTCGCCCGCAATTGCTGGATATCACGAACGCCGGGGAAATCAACAATCCCATTATGTTACGCGGGGCGGGCGGTTATTATCCGCCCCTACGGTTTATATCCAAACAATGTGGGAAAACAATGCTTGTCTGAACAGTTGCCCATGAACATTGTTAAGGGGGATGGGTATGAAAATCGACACTTTGGAGTTAGGTCCTATCCAGACCAACTGCTATCTCGTGTACAACGAAGGCGCGGAGGAAGCGGTCGTCATCGACCCCGCCGGAGAGCCGGAAAAGATCAAAAAGGCCCTGGACGGCAAAAAAGCGGCGGCGGTGCTGCTGACCCACGGGCATTTTGACCATACCGGCGCGCTGTACGCTTTCGATGGTACGCCCATTTACATGCACCCCGCCGACGACGTGATGCTGCTGGACTCCGTATGGAGCGCCGGGGAGCTGTTAGGGGATAATGCGCCCCGGCCTGCCGCCACCCATTACGTGCAGGAAGGGGCGAAGCTGCGTTTGGCGGGCCTGGATATTGCGGTGCTGCATACGCCGGGGCACACCTTAGGCAGCGTTTGCTACCTGATCGGGGACGTGCTGTTCACGGGCGACACCATGTTCTGCGGCTCCTATGGCCGCACCGATCTGCCCGGCGGCGATGAGGCAGAGCTGTTCCGTTCCCTGCGGCGGCTGCTGAAGCTGGAAAAGAATTATATCGTCTGCCCGGGCCACGGGGAACCCACCAGCATTTTTCAGGAACGGGAGCTGTATGGCCGATGAACGTATCCATTTTTACCCCCACGCCCCAGTTTGCCAATGATTTGTGCGACGTGGTGCGCATTTTCTGGGGCGACGCTGCCTTTTTCATCAACGAACCGGGGGGAGACGTGACAATCACCCACACGGAACAGGTGCGGGACGGCGTGCGCTGCTGCCGCATGGAAATGACGGGCGCTTATTCCCATGTATATGAAAAAAGCCGGGCGGTCTGTGCTGATCCCCTGCTGGAAAAGCGATATCACAAGCGGCTCATCAAGCAATGCCTGTATGAAATCATGAAGCGGGCCGCGGGCCGCACGCCGCCCTGGGGTTCTCTTACCGGCATCCGTCCCACCCGCCTGATTTACGAGGGCATGAGCCGGGGCCTGACGCGTACGGAAGCCACGGAAGAAGTGCGGGAAATCTTCGATATCCTGCCCGAAAAGGCCGCTCTGCTCCGGGAAATCGTGGAAGTCCAGTCCCAAATGGGGGAACCGGGGGATCAGGACGTGGATTTGTACGTGGGCATTCCCTTCTGCGTGTCCCGGTGCGCCTACTGCTCCTTTTTGAGCGGCGAGGTGGGCAAGGGCAAGCAATTGCCTCCATACGTGGACGCCCTGGAAAAGGAAATCGCCTGTACCCTCCGGCTGATCGAAGAAAAGGGTCTGCAGCCCCGGGCCTTTTATATGGGCGGCGGCACGCCCACGTCCTTGAGCGCCCCGCTGCTTAACCGGGTGCTTTCCGCCGTTCAGCCTTTTATCGACAGGGCCAGGGAAGTGACCGTGGAAGCGGGGCGGCCCGATACCATTGATGAAGAAAAGCTCCGCGTGATCCGGGATCACGGGGCCACCCGCATTTCCATCAACCCCCAGACCATGCACGACGAAACCCTCCGGCGCATCGGCCGCAGGCACACCACCGCCCAGACCGAGGCGGCCTACGCCATGGCCCGGAAATGCGGCTTCCACCACATCAATATGGATCTGATCGCCGGTCTGCCGGGAGAAGACTTTGGTATGTTTTTGCAGACTCTGGCCTGGAGCCGCGCCCTGTCCCCCGAAAGCCTGACGGTACACACCCTGAGCATCAAGCGCTCCAGCCTTTTGCACCTGTGGGAAGCGGAGCTGCCCGACGGGGACATGGTGGCCCAAATGGTGGACGCGGGAAGGGCGGAAGCGAAGGAACGCGGCATGCGGCCCTATTACCTGTACCGGCAGAAGCACATGGCGGGCAATTTGGAAAACGTGGGCTACGCTCTGCCCGGCCACGGATGCCTGTACAACGTGGACATGATGGAGGAAACGGGCCACGTGATGGCCGTGGGCGCAGGGGCTATCAGCAAGCGGGTGGATCCGTCCATGGGCCGCATCGAGCGCGCCCCCAACGTGAGCGAAATCAGCCAGTACATCGAGCGGACGGGGGAAATGCTGGAAAGAAAGCGGAACCTTTGGGCAAAGCCCTGGAACCGCGATCCTTCCCCCGCGCCCGTCAGTGAAGCACCCGACGCGTAACGCCCATCCGTCTGCTTTTTTGCTCCTGTGAAAACAGGGGCTTTTTTTCTTTGGATTTGCTTTTGCTTTCTTCCATACGCCATCGCCTCCCGCTTTATGATGCCCCTCGCAACAGGAAACGATACATTCTTGCATAAAAACGCGCATGTTTGTGCTGGAATTTGTTAAAAATGGGCTTGCGTCTTTTTGGTTTTTATGGTATGCTATAGGTACTAAGTTGAACCGCATGATCTGAACGAGCCAAACGAGCGTGGGGGTTTTTGTATGATCAACATGCACATTTTCCTGGTCGGCATGGCCGGCGCGGGAAAAACCAGTTTAGGCCGCAGGCTGGCGCAAAATCTGAACTGGCGTTTCGTGGACACGGATCAGCGCGTGTGCGAAATGCTGGGCATGTCGTCTGTGAATGAAATCTTCGCCACCTTTGGCGAGCCTTTTTTCCGCAACGCGGAAACCGGCGCGCTGATCGAGCTGGTGGGTCAGCCCCCCTGCGTGGTGTCCACGGGGGGCGAATTGTGTACGTTTTCCGAAAACGTGACCATCATGAAGAATCACGGCGTCATCATTCATATAGACCGGCCTCTGGATCAGATCATTTCCGATATCAAGACCGACCGGCGGCCCCTGCTTGCGGGCGGCACCCATGAGGACGTGATCGAACAGTACAACCGCTGCATCGGCCACTACCGGGCGGCGGCGGACTACCGGCTGGACAATTCCAAGGGCTTCGTGCCGGGCATCAAAAACCTGACGGAGCTGGTAGAAAGTATTAAATAAGACGTTACCATTCACCCTACGGGTTCATGGTAACGCGCGGGCGGGTATTGCATACCCCCCGCGATTCCGCAGCCTCAAAGGTCGCAACTCCCCTTCATGGGGAGCTTGCTCCCTTTCGGCTGATCTCACCACGGGCGAAACTCCCGCCACAGGCGGTCACCCGTGGTTCGTCCCCGCACGGTTTTTCCTGTCACTTCGTTCCCGGGCGGAAAAACCGCAAGGTAGAAAAATTTCCTTCGGTCGTCTTCGCTCCCTTCTGAAATTTTTCGTCCTCCCGGCGTACACGCCGCCGGTGCGGATTACAGTCAAGGGGAGTGCCCCTTGACAATCCCCCTCTTGCGCATTCCGGCTTCCGTTGAATGATTGATAGGTGAATGGTTTTTGTCAGGCTTCGCAAATACAGGAAAAATACACTGTGATGCCTTGACCGGTCTGGGCCGGTGTGTTATATTTTGACAGGAAACTTTCTTGGGAGGAAACGATTCATGACGATTCTGCGCGCGGCTTACTATTATTACCGCTTTACCGGCTTTGCTGGCAAGGCGTGCCGCCGCATGTAAAGGTTTTCTGATCGCTGATCAAAGGCTTTGCGGTGCATGCATCGCAGGGCCTTTTTTCATACAATGAAGCATTTGGAGGCGCGGCATGATTATTTTGCTCAAAAGTCAGGCGGATCAAAAGCAGGTGGACAACCTGAAATCCTGGCTGAAATCCATGGGGTTCGATATCCATATGTCCCAGGGCCAGACCCAGACCATCATGGGCCTGATCGGCGATACTTCACGGGTGGACATCGACGTGATCAAAAGCCTGGAAATCGTGGAAAACGTGCAGCGGGTGCAGGAACCCTACAAGAACGCCAACCGGAAATTCCACGCGGAGGACACGGTGGTGGAGGCGGCCCCCGGCGTCAGGATCGGCGGCGGGCATTTTGAAATCATTGCCGGGCCCTGCTCCGTGGAAACGGAGGAACAGATCGTCTATGTGGCCAAGCGGGTGAAGGCCGCCGGGGCGAAGCTGCTGCGCGGCGGCGCGTTCAAGCCCCGCACCTCGCCCTACGCCTTCCAGGGCCTGCATGAAAAAGGTCTCGAACTGCTGCTGCTGGCCAAAAAAGAAACGGGCCTGCCCATTGTGACCGAGATCATGGACGCGCACCACCTGCCCCTGTTTGAAAATGTGGACGTGATTCAGGTGGGCGCGCGGAACATGCAGAACTTCGAGCTGCTGAAAGAACTGGGCCAATTGCGCAAGCCCATTTTGCTCAAGCGCGGCCTGGCCAACACCATTCAGGAATGGCTCATGAGCGCGGAATACATCATGGCGGGGGGCAACGAAAACGTGATCCTCTGCGAGCGCGGCATCCGCACCTTTGAGACCGCCACCCGCAACACGCTGGATTTAGCCGCCGTGCCGGTGCTGAGGCGTCTGACCCACCTGCCCGTGATCGTGGACCCCAGCCACGCCACCGGCTACGCCCACCTGGTCAAGCCCATGGCCCTGGCCGCCACCGTGGCGGGGGCCGACGGCCTGATGATCGAGGTACACAACGACCCGCCCCACGCCCTGTCCGACGGCGCCCAGAGCCTGACCCCCGACGCCTTTGACGACGTGGCAAAATGCGTGTTCGCGGTAAGGCCCTTTGCAAGCCGATAGACCGTACATGTAGTATTCTCCATTACATGTAATTCCTTAAGAGTTTAGAGTTGAGAGTTTAGAGTTGAGATTTTCGTTAATTATGTGAGCAGTTTTTCTGGTTTATCTGGGACAGCAAAGGGGTGAAAAAATTGTCCGCGCGATTTGCAAAGGAAGAAGATTTGCCTCGGGTGAACGAACTGCGGAAGCAGGTGAACGACCTGCACGTGGCCGGGCGGCCGGATTTTTTCAAGCCCGGGTTTTCGGCGGAGTTAAGGGATCATCTTTTTACCATCTGGAACGACCCCAACCAGGAAATCGTGGTTGACCAACGGGACGGCAAGGTTTGCGGCTTTGCCGTGCTGAACCACATCGTCAAGCCCGAAAACCCCTTTATGCACGTGCGGGACTTTCTGGATATCGACGAATTCTGCGTGGACGAAGCGTGCCGCCACCAGGGCGTGGCCCGGGAAATGGTGGATTTTATCAAGGCTTACGCCAGGGAAAAGGGCTATGCCAGAATCGAGTTGAACATGTGGGAATTCAATCAGGGCGCGCTGGCCTGTTATGAAGCCCTGGGCTTTACCACCTACCGGCGGTATATGGAATTATCCTTGTAAAGAAAAAGGGGGCGTTTCCTCATGATTTTCGGCATTGTGGGCCTGGGGCTTATCGGCGGCAGCCTGGCCCGGAGCATCAAGTTTCATTCTGACAACGTGGTTTATGGCGCGGATATCAACGAAACGGCGCTTTTGCAGGCCCGGATGGTGAACGCCATCGACGATACGCTTACGGAGGAAAACTTGGGGGACTGCGACGTGACGCTGATCGCCCTGTACCCCCAGGCTTCCGTGGACTGGGCGATTCAGCACCTGAACGCTTTCAAGCCCAGCAGTCTGGTCATCGATTGCTGCGGGGTGAAGCGGTACGTGTGCGACAGGCTGTACCCCGCCTTTCAGGGCGGTCAGGCCGTGTTCATGGGGGGCCACCCCATGGCGGGGCGGGAGCGCAGCGGCTTTTCCTTCGCCCAGGACGATCTGTTTGAAAATGCCTCTATGATCTTAGCCCCCGCCCCCGGCACGGACGTGGAAACCGTCCGCCGGGCCAAGGAAATCTTTCTTTCCATCGGCTTTGGAAGGGTCAGGTTCACCACGCCTAAGGAGCACGACGAAATGATTGCCTTTACCTCCCAACTGGCCCACGTGGTTTCCAGCGCTTACGTGAAAACGCCCCTGGCCCCCAAGCATAAGGGCTTTTCCGCCGGGAGCTTCAAGGATATGACGCGGGTGGCCCGGCTCAACGAAAATATGTGGACGGAGCTGTTTTTGGAAAACGACGATCTGCTGCTGGCGGAAACCCAGCATTTGATCGACCGGCTGACCGAGTACCGGGACGCGCTGCAAAACCGGGACGAAGAAAAGCTGCGGCAGCTCTTAAAGGAAGGCCGGGAAATCAAGGAAGCATTGGAGGATTGACCATGGAGCGGGTGCGGATCGAAACCGAAAAGCCCTACGACGTGCTGATCGGGCCGGGGCTGCTGAAGATTGCCGGGGAGGAAATCGCAAAAGCTGTGCGCCCCTGCCGCGCCGCCGTGATCACCGACGACACCGTGCGCATCCTGTACGGGGAAACGGTGGTGGACAGCCTGCAAAAGGCAGGCTTCCAAACGGACATTTGGGCCTTTCCCCACGGGGAACAGCACAAAACCATGGAAACCTTATCCGACGCCCTGGAATGGTTAGGCGGCGTCGAATTGTCCCGATCCGATCTGGTGGTGGCCTTAGGCGGCGGCGTGCCCGGCGATTTGGCGGGCTTCGCGGCGGCGATCTACAACCGGGGCACGCGGTTCGTACAAATCCCCACCACCCTGCTGGCGGCGGTGGATTCCTCCGTGGGCGGCAAAACGGCGGTAGACCTGCGGGCGGGCAAAAACATGGCGGGAGCCTTTCACCAGCCGGAACTGGTGCTGTGCGATACCGACGTGATCCGCGCCCTGCCCGCCGAATTAAAAAGGGACGGCCTGGCCGAAATGCTGAAATACGGCGTGCTCACCGACCCGGAATTGTTCAATGAGCTTCACACCAGCGCCTGGGAAAAGCGCATGGAGCAGGTCATCGCCCGATGCGTGTCCATCAAGCGGGACTATGTGCTGGGGGATGAACAGGACAACGGAAAACGGCAGTTTTTGAATTTAGGCCACACCTTCGGCCACGCGGTTGAACTCTGTTCGGGCTTTACCCTGACCCACGGCCAGGGGGTGGGGGTCGGCATGGTCATGGCGGCCCGGGCGGCGGGCATGGAACCAGAAGCCGTTGAGGAAGCCTGCCTTGCCTGCGGCCTGCCCATCCGGGTTCCCTATTCCGCAGAGGAACTTTCCGCGGCGGCGCTCCACGATAAAAAGCGCCGGGGCGGGAAGATCACCCTGGTTTTGCCGGAAGCCATCGGGAAATGCTGCCTGAAAACCATTGATATTGCCGAGCTGCCCGTTTACTTTGCAAAAGGCACGGGGGAAACGCCATGAATGTAACGGTTTATCCTGGCTCGCTTCACGGCGGCGTCACGGCCCCGCCCTCCAAATCCCACGTGCATCGGCTGCTCATCGCCGCCGCCCTGTGCGAAAACGAAACGGGCGTTTCCTGTCCGGAAGAAAATGAGGACATGGCCGCCACCGTGCGCTGTCTTAAAGCCCTGCAAACGGAAATCACCCGGGCGGGGGATTTGTACCGGGTTTGTCGAAAGTCGCCGCTGTTTCATCTTCTCGCCGGGGACGCCCTGGACTGCGGCGAAAGCGGCTCCACCCTGCGGTTCCTGCTGCCCCTCTGCGCGGCCTTGACTGATTCCGCCCTGCTGACGGGCCGGGGCCGATTGCCCAGCCGCCCCAACGGGCCGCTGCTGGAGGTTTTGCGAACCCACGGGGCGAAGATCGAGGGCGATTTCCTGCCCCTGACGGTGAACGGCGGCCTCCAGCCGGGGGATTTTTCCCTGCAGGGGAATATCAGCAGCCAATACTTTACCGGATTGTTATTTGTTCTGCCGCTGCTGAACGGCGACAGCACTTTGGTCTATACCTCGCCCCTGGAATCCATGCCCTATGTGGATTTGACCTTATCCGTCCTGCGGCAGTTCGGCATCCAAATCGAAACGATTGAAAACGGATGGAAAATACCTGGGAATCAGCAATATGCTTCCCCCGGAAAAGTGGAAGCGGAGGGGGATTGGAGCGCCGCCGCCTTCTGGCTGGGGGCCGACAGCTTAGGAAACGCCGTCACCGTGGAAGGGCTGAACCGGGATTCCTGCCAGGGGGACAAGGCCATCGAAAAATTGCTTTCCCAAATCGGCGGGGAAATCGACGTGACCGACACTCCGGACTTAATGCCCATCCTTTCCGCCGTCGCCGCCGCTCTGCCTGGAAAAACCACCCGCATCATCGGCGCGGCCCGGCTGCGATTAAAGGAATCGGACCGGATCGCCGCCATGGCGCGGACCATCCGGGCATTGGGCGGAAACGCGGAGGAACTGCCGGACGGGCTGGTGATTCACGGCGCGAAGCTGCAGGGCGGCACGGTGGACGGGCAGAGAGACCACCGGGTGGTCATGAGCGCCGCTGTCGCCGCCACGGTCTGCCAAGGTCCCGTGACCATCTTAGGCGCGGAGGCGGTCAACAAATCCTATCCCCATTTCTGGCGGGACTTTGAAGCGTTGGGAGGGATGATCCATGGCTGATTTCACCATCGGGGACAAGCTGAAAGTCACCCTGTTCGGCCAGTCCCACGGCCCGGCCATCGGCTGCGTCATGGACGGTTTTCCGGCGGGAAAGCGCATCGACTGGGAGGCGGTGAAGGATTTCATGGCCCGCCGCGCGCCGGGGCAGAACGCCTGGAGTACGCAGAGGAAGGAAGCCGACGCGCCGGAAATCCTGTCCGGTCTGAACGCCGACGGCCTCACCTGCGGCGCGCCCCTCGCCGCCGTGATTCGGAACACCAACCAGCACTCCGGGGATTATCCCGATTTAATCAACATCCCCCGGCCCGGCCACGCGGATTACGCGGCGGGCGTGAAATACGGCCCCGCCTGGGATTACCGGGGCGGCGGGCAGTTTTCCGGGCGGCTGACGGCCCCTTTGTGCTTTGCCGGGGCGCTGTGCCTGCAATATTTGGCAGAAAGAAACATCCGCATTGCCGCCCACATCGCCCGCATCGGAAGCATTTGGGATGAAACACCGGACACGGTTCATCCCAAGTTCCCCCTGTACGAAGCCGGGGCCTTTCCGGCGATCGACCCCGAAAAAGGCAAGGCCATGCAGGCGGTAATTGAAGCCGCCAGACAGGCGGGGGACAGCGTGGACGGGGCCGTGCGCTGCATCGTCACCGGGTTCCCGGCAGGCGTGGGCGGGCCGTACTTCGGCGGGCTGGAGGGGAAATTGAGCTATGCGCTGTTCGGCGTCCCCGCTGTGAAGGGCGTTCAGTTCGGCGACACCCAGACCCACGGCAGCGAAAACAACGACGCATTCTGTATCGAAAACGGTATTGTGTCCACCATCACCAACCACTGCGGCGGCATTTTGGGCGGCATTTCCAATGGCATGCCTCTGCATTTCACCGTATCCTTTAAACCCACCCCCTCCATTGCCAGGACACAAAAAACGGTGGACTTGCATGCAATGCAAGAAACAGAATTGAATCTCCGGGGCCGTCACGACCCCTGCGTGGTCCCTCGGGCCGTGCCGGTTGTGGAGGCCGTCACCGCCATCATTCTCACCGATTTACTTTTGCAAGGAGCGTAAAAGATGGAATTGAATTTGCAGGACATTCGGGGCCAATTGGACCAGATCGACGATCAGCTGATCGACTTATTCGCCCGCCGCATGCGGCTGGTTTCCGACGTGGCGGCCTACAAAAAGGAAAACGGCCTGCCCGTTTTAGACAGCGGCCGGGAAGACGCCATTTTGGAACGGCTCACCCGGAAAGCGGGGGTGGAGCTGGCCCCCTACGCAAAACGCCTGTATCAAACCCTGTTCACCCTCAGCCGGGAGTATCAAGCGGCCCAACTGGAGGAGATGCGGTAAATGGACTACGGCTTGATCGGCGAGCGCTTGGGCCACAGCTATTCCCCCCAGATCCACCGCGTTTTGGGAGATTACGATTATCAATTGTACCCCATGCCCCTGGAACAACTGAAAGAAACCCTGAAACGCCGGGATTTCAAGGGCCTGAACATCACCATCCCCTATAAAAAGGACGTGCTGCCCTTCTGCGACGAAGTTTCCCAAACCGTCAAAGAGGTGGGCAGCGCCAACACCCTGTTTTTTCGGGACGGGAAGCTGTGCGCGGAAAATACCGATTTGCCCGGCATGCTGTTCATGCTGGATCGGGCGGGCATTTCCCTGACAGGAAAAAAGGTTGTGATCCTGGGCAGCGGGGGCACCTCCCTGACGGCCCAGGCGGCGTGCCGGGTAAGGAAAGCGGCGGAATATACCGTGGTGTCCCGTTCCGGGCCGGTCACGTATGAAGAATTGTACGAAAAGCATTCCGACGCGGAAATCATCATCAATTCCACCCCCGTGGGCATGTACCCCAAGAATCTGGTTTCGCCCATCGAGCTTTCCCGTTTCCCCAAGCTCCAGGGCGTGGCGGACGTGATCTACAACCCGGCGAAAACGGCGCTGCTGCTGGATGCGGAGGAAGCGGGCATACCGCACATCGACGGGCTTTGGATGCTGGTGGCCCAGGCGTGGCACGCGGCGAAGCTGTTTTTCAATCAGGATATCCCCGAAGAAAAAATCGCGGAAGCGTATAAAAGCGTGCGGCGGGAATGCCTGAATCTTGTATTGATCGGCATGCCCGGCAGCGGTAAATCCACCTTAGGATGCACCGCCGCCGAAAAGTTAGGCAAGCGGTTCGTTGACCTGGATGAAGAAATCGTGAAGCGCTTCGGCCCCATCCCCGAAATCTTCAAAAATCAGGGAGAAGGGGCCTTCCGGGACATGGAAAGCGAAATCGTCAAGGAGTACGGCAAAGAAAGCGGCTGCGTCCTCGCCACGGGGGGCGGGGCGGTGCTGCGGAAAGAAAACGTGCGCGCCCTGCGGCAAAACGCGGCTGTCGTTTGGGTGCGGCGCGGCGTTGGGCAGCTCAGCACCCAGGGCCGCCCCCTGTCCACCGGCCTGGACGCCCTGAAACGCATGGAGGAAGCCCGCACGCCCCTGTACCGGGCCTGCGCGGACTTTGAAGTTTTCAACAACGGCGCCCCCGAGGAAGCCGTCAAGCACATTTTGGAGGGATTCGATGAAGCTGCTGATCCTGAACGGGCCGAACCTGAACATGCTCGGTGTCCGTGAAAAGCACCTGTACGGCGCGCAGACTTATGAAGATTTGAAGCGGTACATCCTGGAAAAGGCCGGGGAATTGAATATTGATGTGGAGCTGTATCAGAGCAACCACGAAGGGGATTTGGTGGACAAAATTCAAAGCGCCTACGGGGAAAAGGACGGCGTCGTCATCAACCCCGCCGCCTACACCCACACCTCCGTGGCGATTTTGGACGCTTTAAAAGCCGTGAACCTGCCCGCCGCCGAAGTACACCTGACGGATATCACCAAGCGGGAAGCCTTTCGCCAAATCAGCTACGCCGGTATGGCCTGCCAGGCCCACTTTATGGGGCTGGGCTTTGAAGGGTACGGCAAAGCCATGGAATGGATGAAGGATCACATCGAAAAAGCGGAATAAACGGAAAAACTGTCGCGGTTCGTCAGTATCAAAAAATTAGTCAAGTATGATTTGCCAAATCGTACTTGACTATTTTTCTCCGCGCGGCACATTATAACCAGCCGTTCTTTCCTACGAACCACAAAAAAGAGCCGATGCGCTTGCACCGGCCCTTATTTCATTTGCGGAAGCAATCAGGAAAACGGGGTGGAGATGGGCGGGAAACCGGCGATGCCGTTCAGCTGCATATAAATCACAGCCGCGCCCATCAGGAACACGTACAGGGCGAACCAGACGAAGGACACTTTGTTGATGAATTGCAGCATGGCGCGGGCGGTCAGGTAGCCCACCACCGCCGCCAGCACGATGCCCAGCAGGATGGGGAACAGGTTTTCCATCAGGAAGCCGAAAGCGCCCTGATCGTAAGCCTCCTTGCCCTCCAAAATCAGGCTGCCCAGCACGGCGGGGGCGCTCATGAGGAAGGAAAACTTGATGGCGGTGCGCTTGGTCAGCCCCGTGATGGTGCCGCCTAAGGTGCTGGAGCCGCTGCGGGAAACGCCGGGGATCATGGCGACGGCCTGGAAGAAGCCCATGACCACGGCGTTTTTCATGGTGACTTCTTTTTCCATGGCATGCCTGCCGGGACGGCTGAACAGCTCTGCCAAAAGCAGAAACACGCCGGTGATCAGGAAGCCGATGCCCAGGAAACCGCCGCCGAAAGCCGCGTCGATATCAATATGGAGCGCTTTCAGGCCGAACTTGACGAGTACGGCGGGCAGGGAGGCCACCACCAGCAGCCAAAGCAGCTTGGCACGGAACAGACGCCGCAAAATCTCCATCCAGTCTTCCCAGAACACGGTGATCACCGCCGCCAGGGTGCCGACGTGGAGCAGCACGGTGAGCAGCATCATAGATACGGAATCGCCCTCCAGGCCCATCAGGCGCTGGGCCACTTCCAGATGGCCGCTGGAGGAAATGGGTAAAAATTCCGCCAGCCCCTGGATGATGCCCAGGACGGCGGCTTCTAACATGTCCATGCGTTACAAATCCTTTCTCCGTTCTCCAAGGGGAACGGCACAATCATAGCATGACGGAGGAAAAGATGCAAGGGCGTTTTTGGCGTTTTCATTCCCCATTTAGCGCGCTGAACCCCTCGCCTAAGGTCTCGTGGGTGTCGGTGATGAACATGAAGGCCTTTTCGTCCTCCTGCCGCACGATTTTTTTCAGGGGAATCACTTCCCGCTGGCTCACCACGCTGATGAGCAGGGCATGGTTTTTGCCGCTGTAAGCGCCGGTGGCGGACAGCACGGTGACGCCCCGATCCAATTCGTGCATGATGTGGCCGGAGATATTTTCCCCTTGATTGGTGATGATGAAGCAGGCCTTGGCCGAGCCGAAACCGGCCAGCACCAGGTCCACCGCCTTGGCGCTGATAAAAATGCAGATCAGGGCGTACAGGGCAGCCCGGGCGCTCATGGTAAAGGCGGCGCACAGGATCACCGCGCAGTCCACCAAAAACAGGAACATGCCCACAGTGACGATGGGGAATTGCTTGTGTACCATCCGGGCGATCATGTCCGACCCCCCGGTGGTGGCCCCGCCCCGCAGGATCAGCCCAAGGCCCACGCCCAGCACCAGCGCGCCGTACACCGAACCCAGCAGGATATCGTCGGTCAGCGGCGGGAACTGCAAAAGATCAATGAACGCGGAAAAAAGGAAGGTGGCGACCAGGGAACGGAACACGAACACCTTGCCCATGGCCTTCCAGCCGATCACGAACAAAGGCAGGTTCAGCGCCATGCTGGTCACGCCCACCGGCCAGCCCCACAAATAATTGAAAATGGTGGCGACGCCCGTCAGGCCCCCCGGCGCGATGTTGTTGGGCACCAGGAACAGGGGATAGGCCGCGCCGCCGATCACGCAGCCCAGCACGATTTCAATATACGCCACCAAGCGCTCGTTTTTCAGATGTTTTTGGGCAAAGGAAGACAAAAGAAAAACCCCCCTCATAAGGTGATATTGAATGTATATTGCATTTGTCCTGTGAAAGAACACGATAAATCAGGTAGGAGGTAGGAGGTAGGAGGTTTTATATGGTCTTCCAAGGGAATCCGGCGAAATGAAAGGGTTTTTGTGTAAACACAAAATAAACCTCCTACCTCCTACTTCCTACCTTCGTTAAAGTATTCTTTCACACAGCGGCGCGCCAAATACGCCCCTTATTCAGTTCTTTCTTTTTCTCCGGTTTCCTTCCCTTTTTCAGAAAAATATGCTATAATTCCATTCCGGCGGTTTTCCGCGAACATCAAAAAGAGATAAGAGGGAGCTATGAACAAGAAGGACATTGGCGAAATCAAGCGCCGTTTCAATCTGGAACACAACAACATCACCTGCATCCGGGGCTGCTACGTAAACAATCAGGGGGAAGTGATTTCCTCTTTCACCCGTTATCTCCAGGGCATGGGCCAGGAGGAAGCGGAAAAATATCTGACCATTTTCAAGCGCACCCTGTCCGGCACCCAGGGGCAGAACCTGATCGACATTGATTTTGACCCGGAGCGCATGGCCGATTCCCCCGAGCATCAGCTGCTCACGTCCTTAAAGGACACCGCCCTCAAGGACGACGAAACGGTGGAATACTTCTTCCAGCAGATCATCGGCAATCTGCAGACCGAGGATCATTATCTGATCCTGCTCATGCACGACGGCTACGACGTGCCCTTCCGCTCCAGGGACGACGGGAGCAAGGATTTCGAGCGCTCCGACGGGGTGTTCCATTACATTTTATGCAGCGTGTGCCCAGTGAAGCTCACCAAGCCCACCCTTTCCTACGACGCGGGAAACAACGATTTCCGCAGCAGGGAAGCGGACTGGATCGTGGGCGCGCCGGAAATGGGCTTCCTGTTCCCCGCCTTTGAGGAAGGGGCCGCCAACATTTATCAGGCGCTTTACTATACCCGGGATACGTCCGTCAACCACGAGGATTTCGTGAACGCCGTGTTCCGCTCCGATCTGCCCATGCCCGCCGAACACCAGCGGGAGGTATTTCAAACCCTGCTGGAACAGAGCTTGCAGGAAGAATGCAGCATGGAGGTCATGCAGGCGGTCCACGAGCAGGTGATGGAAAAGCTGGAAGAGCAGAAGCAGGACAAAAAGGCCGAACCCCTGAAGCTGACCAAGTACGACGTGACGGACGTGCTGGCCGAGTGCGGCGTGTCCACCGCGAAGATGGAAGCCTTCAACGACCAGTACGATCAGGCTTTCGGCGAACAGGCCCGCATCAGCGCCGTCAATATCACCAGCCCCAAGCAGTTTGAAGTGAAAACCCCCAGCGTGGTCATCAAAATCAATTCCGACCGCACCGACTTGGTGGAAACCCGCACCATCGACGGCCACAGCTATATCCTCATCCGCGCCGACGAGGGTGTGGAGGTGAACGGCGTCAGCGTGACGGTGTGACGGGGAAAACCTATGGGGGCTTCTTCAGCCCCCATACCCCCGAACCAGGGCCCGCCTGGGCCCTGGACCCATCCTTCGGATGCCGGTCATTGCTCCTGGGCGGGCGGCAAAGCCGCCCATCGGTGCGCGAAGCGCACCTGAAAAACGAGGATATGACCAGGAAAAAGCGAGCTTTTTCTCTGGCATATTCCTCGTTTTTCTTTGCCCAGGAGCTTGCTATATTACTTTCCCAAACAGGCGCGAATTGTTTGTTTTTATTCGTTTGCTAATCGCCAGGTGGGGTGCAGGGGGCGAAGTACCCTGCCGCGGGGACGAACCGCCGATGACCGCCTGTGGCGGAAATTTCATCGGCGGTGAGATCAACCGAAAGGGAGCAATCTCCCCATGAAGGGGAGTTGCGACCATTGAGGCTGCGGAACTAGGGCCGCGGAGGCCCCAGGTTATGAACTAAAGACCACAGCGGCGCGTGTCCGCTATGGCCTTATTTGATGCTTGGGGGATCATTCGATTTTGACGCAAATCATGTTGGCGCTGTTCTTGCCGCAGGTGCCCACCACCAGATAATCCTTGTACACGGCGGGGCTGGCTTCGATGGGGCCGCCAAGGTTGACGGTGGATTTCACCGCGCCGGTGCGGGCGTCCAGCATGGTCAGGTTGCCGCCCTCGTCGCCCTGAACGATCCAGGCGTCGCCGTTTTCGTTGTACACGGCCACGGGGGAGGAAATGCTTTCGTCCTTCATGGCGTATTCCCACACCAGGCGGCCGGATTGCTTTTCCAGGGCCAGCAGCTTGCTGCCGCCGCCGTTTACCTTGTTGACCGTGAAATACACCAGATCGGAGATGTTGTTCTGGCCGATGACGGGGCTGGCCTTGCAGCCGGAAAGCTGGTTCTTATCGTAATCGCACTTGATTTCGTAGGTCCACAGGGTTTCGCCGGTGAGGGCGTTCATGCGGCGGATGGTCACGTTCTTTTTGCTGCCTAAGCGGTTGTAGGCCGTGTTGCCGGTGTAGAGGCTCACGCTGGTTTCATTGTCCATATCCAGGGCGATGGCCGCGTCGATATTGTCGCCGCCGTCCATGGCCCAAACGGTCTTCATGGTGTCGGAATCCACGCAGCGGATCACGCCGTAGGCGTCGGCCATATAGATGTACTGATCGTACATGGCTACGCTGCTTTCCACGCTCACCAGCTTTTTGTCTTCGGCGGCGGCCTTGGTGTACAGGTACAGCACGGAGGGCTTGATGCTCATGGACAGCTTGGCTTCCGGGTCAAGGCGTTCGGAGGGGTAAACGAACTTGCTGTTCAGATCCAGGGTGTACAGCAGGCCGTTTTCACCGGCCACGATCAGGGCGTCCACGTCCCGGTTATTGTTCAGGAACAGGGCGGAGCCGTCGAACGCGCCGTTGGTGGAATACTGCTTTTGCGAATTGGATTGGCGGCCGTTGAGGAAATAAGCCTCCTTGCCGTCCACTAAATTATAGATGTGCAGGCCGATTTTGCCGGTTTTGCCGTTGGCCAGCTTGGAAATGCCCTGGCCCACGGCCAGCAGCGGGCGCACGAAGCTGTCGATGGATACGCTGCCCTTCAGGGGGAAGCCCACGTTGATGGGATCCCGGGTGGCGGAGCCGTCGGTCAGGTCCAGGAAGTAGATTTTGCCGTCCTGCGCGCCGAAGATGACCTCCCGCAGCTTGGTGGTGGTTTTCTTTTCGTCGTACAGGTTCATGCCCTCGCGGACTTCCTTGGTCCACTTCACGATGGCGGGCTGGCCCGTCCAGCCCACGCCGTACAGGGTGCCGTTTTCTTCGGTGCGGAGAGACCCCAGGGGCACCTCCCACAAAACGGACAGCTGCTGTTTTTCCACCTCGGCGGTGCCGTAAGCGGCGTTGCGGCGGAAGTTATCGCCCCGGAAGGTGAGTACCCCGGCGGAAACGTAGTAGGAATACCGATCCGGATGGGGGGCCACATAGCCCGCCTCGCGGCTGACGGTGGTGGTCTTGGCGCCGGAATACACCGCTTCTGTGGATTTCAGGCTGCCGGAACCGGCGTAAGCCTCCAGCCGGGGCAGGGGCGTGGCGGTGGGATCCGGCGTGGGGGAGGGGGTGGGCGTTACGGTAGGCAGAGCGGTGGGCGCGGGAGTGGGTTCCTCCGTCGGCTCCTCCGTCGGCTCTGCGGTGGGTTCTTCCGTGGGTTCCTCCGTCCAAAGAACGGGTTCCTCCGTGGGCGGCGGCGGATTGGTGGGCGCCCAGGTGATCACGGGCAGGGCGGTGCCTTCCGCCGCGTCGTCGGCCTGGGTTTCCAGGGGCAGCACCACGGCCATGGGCACCTCGGTGGGGGCAGGGGTGGGCGCGGGCGTGAGTGTGAACAGGGGCGCGATGGTCATCCATTCCGTTGAGACGGGGGTGGGGGAAGTCACCACCAGGGAAACGGTTTTATCCGTGCGCGTCCAGGTTTCGCCCTCCCGGATCACGGCGTACACGTCGCCGGAATAGGGCGTATCGAAAATGGCGGTGATATTCCAGATTTTGTTGGTTTCGTTGGCCCCGTTTTTCAGGGCGGCGGTGCAGGGGATCTCTGCGCCGTCGGCGTCCTCCAGGCGCACGCCGTCCACGGCCTGGTTGGTGGTCACGCTGAACAGCATGCGGCTGCTGGTGGCGCCCTCGGTGGACGCGGCCTGGAAGGAAAGCACCTCGCCCGGCGCTTTGGCGGTCTTTCCGCCGATCAGGCCGGTGATGGCTTCTTTCAGGGGATTGAGCGGCCCGGCGTCCTTCACGAAAAACAGGGCGGCGAAAAACACCACCGCCGCTGCCAGCAGAACGCCCAAAAATTTCAGCCACGGGAAGCGGCGCGCGTCGTCGTCGTCGTCGTAATCGTCGTCATAATCGTCGTCGCCGCCGTCGTCCTGACGGCTGGTTTGGCGCATATACAGGCCCTCGTCCCGGGCGGAAGGAACTCTGCGGGGGGCCGACGCCTGGCGGGGCGCTTCGGCGCTGTCCTCCGGCCAGGAAGTGGGCTGGCGGCGCTGCCATTGAATTTCCCGCCCCTGCTCCTGTTCCTCGGAAAGGGGCTGAAGATCGTCGGCGGCAGGGGCGGCCCCTCCGCGGCTGTGCCGGTCGCTGCGGCGATGGCGCACCGCCGGCTGCTGGGGATCGGAAGAATAAGGATCATAATTACTCAAAGGATGCTGACCTCCTTCGTGCGTACTTGCGCGAAAAATCACCTGATACAGTATACCAGAAACGGGGGCGAATCACAAGTAAAAAAATCGAAAGAGCGCGTTCCGTGTAAATATGGAAAGAAAAGATTCATTTTTGCGCGGGATTATGTTACAATACTTTCGTTCCATCAGAAAAAACGCGGGAGGAAAAGGAGCATGCACCGTTTTTTTGCGGTCAGGATCGACGAAAGCCGGGCGGAGCTGCCGCCGGAGGAGGAGGCCCACGCCCTGAAGGTGCTGCGCATGGGCGCGGGAGACGAATGTCAGGCGCTGATCGAAGGAAACATCTACGGCGCGGCGATTGAGGAAACGGCCCCCAAGGTGATCCTGCGGCTGTATGATATGCTGCCTTCCCCGGAGCCGAGCGTCAAAATCACCCTGTACCAGGGCGTGCCCAAAGGGGAAAAGATGGATTATATCGCCCAGAAGTGTACGGAGGCGGGGGTGTGCCGCATTGTGCCGGTGGCCTTTTCCCGGTGCGTCGCCAAATGGGAGGGCAAGGACGCCGCCAAAAAGCAGGCCCGCTTCCAGCGCATCGCCGCCGAGGCGGCCAAGCAGAGCGGCCGAGCGCTGATCCCGGAAATCGGCCTGCCCCTCACCGTTAAGCAGCTTTGCGGCGAAATGAAGGATTATGATCTTGTTTTGGTTCCCTGGGAGGAAGAAAAGGGCAGGGGCGTCCGTGTCCAATGGCAGGGGCAAAAGAACGTGGCTATCGTGATCGGCCCGGAGGGCGGCATTTCGGCGGAGGAAATCGACCAAATGAAGGCCGCCGGAGCCGTGCCCGTCACCCTTGGCCCCCGTATCTTCCGCACGGAAACGGCGGGGCTGGCGGCGGCGATTTCGCTGCTGACCTTATCAGGAGATTTGGAATAAACAAGATCGTGAGTTTTAGTCGGTGAGAGTGGAGAGTTTAGAGTTGAGAGTTGAGATATATAATGCGGTTCCATTCGCTGGTTTTAGAAGAAGAAAACAAAATAAATCTCAACTCTCAACTCTCAACTCTGACTACGGCAAAACAGTTTCGGAGGAAAATCGTTCATGAAGACCGTGGCTTTCCACACCTTGGGCTGCAAGGTGAACCAATACGATTCCCAGGCCATGCTGGAGCTGTTTCAGCAGGCGGGCTACGAGCCGAGGGATTTTTCGGAACCGGCGGACGTGTATGTGGTGAACACGTGCACGGTGACGGGCACCGGCGATAAAAAAAGCCTGAACGCCGTGCGCCGCGCCCTGCGGCAGAACCCCGCCGCCGAAGTGGTGATCGCGGGGTGCCTGGCCCAGCGGGACGGGGAAAAGCTGCTGGAAACGGGGGCGCGGCTGGTGATCGGCAACGCCCGGCGGGGCGAGGTGGTGACCTTGCTGGAGGAAGCCGTGGCGAACGGCCAGCGGGTGGCGGCGGTGACGGACATCCTGCGCACGCCCTACGAACCCCTGCGCATTTCCAGCCACGAGGGCCACACCCGGGCCGTGCTGAAGATTCAGGAGGGCTGCGACCGGTACTGCACTTATTGCATCATTCCCTATGTGCGGGGCGGCATCCGTTCCCGCGCGCCGGAGGATATTCAAAAAGAAGCCTGCCGTTTAAGCCAGGCGGGCTTCACGGAATTGGTGCTGACGGGCATTCACCTGACCAGCTATGGCCGGGACCTGGACGGCAAAACGCTGCTGGACGCGGT
Organism: uncultured Christensenellaceae bacterium; assembly: GCA_905234985.1. GTDB lineage: Bacteria > Bacillota > Clostridia > Christensenellales > Aristaeellaceae > RUG563. Next base: position 7,390 of record CAJOJQ010000013.1, on the reverse strand, counting down.
GCGGGCCTGCGACGTGGAGGGCGTGCGCCGCATCCGGCTGGGTTCCTTAGAACCGGTGATCGTGACGGAAGCCTTTGCGGAAGCATTAAAAAAGGAAGAAAAGGTGTGCCCCCAATTCCATTTGGCTTTGCAGTCCGGCAGCGATACGGTGTTAAAGCGCATGCGCCGCCGGTATACCACCGAGGAATTCCGCCGGGCCTGCGCGCTTTTGCGGTCGGCCTTTCCCGGCTGCGCCGTCACCACCGACGTGATCACCGGCTTCCCCGGGGAAACGGACGGGGAATTTGCCGAAACGGTGGCTTTCTGCCGGGAAATCGGCTTTGCCCGGATGCACGTGTTCCCCTATTCCGCCCGGCAGGGTACCCCGGCGGCCCAAATGCCGAATCAGGTGCAAAAAAATCTGCGGGAGGAAAGGGCGCGGGCGCTGATCGCCGTGGGGGCGGACATGGCGCGGCAGTACCGGGAAGCTCAAATCGGCCAGACGGTGGAAGTATTAGTGGAAGAAATCGACGGGGACGGCGTTTCCCACGGCTACACCGCCCAGTACATGGCCTGCGCCTTCCGGGGCGGCGCGCCGGGGGAAATCTGCAAGGTGCTGGTGACCGGGACGGACGAAGAAGGACTAACTGGGGAGAGTGGAGAGTTTAGAGTTGAGAGTTGAGATAGAGATGGTTCAGACAACGGGTTTACAGAGCAAAAACGAAAACCATAGAGCAAAGATCAGAGTTGAGATATAGATGATTCAATAAATTTTCGGCGTAAAAGCGAAAACTATATAAATCTCAACTCTCAACTCTCCACTCTCAACTCTGATTGAAACCCTTTTATTAGGCTTGATCGTGTAGTAACAAAATCACATTTTCATGGAGTGCTTCGGCGCTCCTTTTTTTGTTGAAAAAACCGCGTTTTTCGGACCCCCCAAAACCGCAGCGTACAAAAATGAAAATCCGGCGGCCGGAATCGGGCGGTGAAGGGCGATTCCTGCACCGGGGGTTTACAGAAGCCGGGTCGATTTTTTATAATCCGGCCCGAGAGGGGAACGAACGTTCCTGAAATAATCCAACAACAAACAGAGCAGGAGGGGAAGATGGAAGGAAAACTGAACGCGGGGGACGCGAAATGTCCCTTCTTCTGCGCCCATACTAGCGGGGCGGTGATCTGCGAGGGGCTGATTCCGGACAGCCACGCCTGCATGACCTTTTCGGGCAGGCAGGAAAAACGCATCCAGTATGAAGCGTTCTGCTGCATGCGGTATGAGAACTGCGAACAGTACCGGGCGCTGACTGAACGGTACCGGCAGGAAGCGGAAGCGTAAAAGACGGGAGGGAAACATGCACAGAACGATCCCCAAAAAGGAAACCGCCGGAGGGCAGGACGAGAAAAAGCGCATCGCCGAGGAAAGGTACATCGGCGGGGACGTATCGCTCAAAGCCCTGGCCAGCGATTTAGGTCTCAGCGCCTCCACCCTTGGCAAATGGAAAAAGGCGGGGGAGTGGGACAAGAAAAAGGACGAGGTGGAGCAGCGGGCCATGAAAAAGGCCGCCACCCACGCGGTGAACAAGAAGGCCCGGGAGCTGTGCCGCCTCATGGAGGCCTCGGACGAAATCGAATACGCCCTGCTGCTGGCCGCCCGGGCCGTGGTGAAAAACCTGTGCGAGGACGAGGAGGGCCTCATCGTCACCGACGGAAAGGAGCGGGCCGACAACATGACCCGCCTGGTGCGGGCCATCAATCAGCAGGCCGAAACCAGGATGCGCCTGAGCGGCATCATGGATCAGGCGGAGGAAGAAAAAATCGCCCTGCTGTGGCGCAAGCAGGAATTGGACGAGCGCAAGGAGGCCCAGGATCAGGCGGCGGAAAAGGAGGGCGTGACCATCCGCCTGGATCAGGATACGGACACGCTTTCGGAATGAGCCGGGAAATGGTCATGGAGCAGCCCAGCGAAAAGCAAATGCTGTTCATGCGGGCCAGGGAAAAGTACGTGATCTTCGGCGGGGCCCGAGGCGGCGGAAAAAGCTGGGCGGTGCGCTGGAAGGCCGTGCTGCTGTGCGCAAAATACCCCGGCATCCGCGTCCTCATCATGCGCAAAAGCTACCCGGAGCTGCTGGAAAACCACATCAAGCCCCTGCAGGCGCAATTGGCGGGCGTGGCCCGGTACAACAGCCTGACCCACGAGATCCGCTTTCCCAACGGAAGCAGCATCAAGTTCATGTTCTGCGGAAAGGACGGCGACCTCATGAAGATCCAGGGCCACGAGTACGACGTGATCGCCATCGACGAGGCCACCCAAATGACGGAATACCAGATCAAAACCGTCATGGCCTGCCTGCGCGGGGCCAACAGCTTTCCCAAACGCATGTACATGACCTGCAACCCCGGCGGGCCGGGGCACCAGTACATCAAGCGCTTGAAAGAACGCCGTTTTCGCTCCGATGAAAACCCGGCGGACTACGTGTTCATCCAAAGCCTGGTGACGGACAACAAGGCCCTCATGGAAAAGCAGCCGGACTACATCGAGCAGTTGAAGGCCCAGCCGCCCCGTCAGCGGGAAGCCTGGCTCCACGGCAACTGGGACGTGTACGAGGGCCAGTTCTTCGAGGAATTCCGGGACGACCCCGCCCATTACGCGGACAGGAAATTCACCCACGTGATCCCGCCCTTTGCGCCGCCTCCCGGCTGGAAAATATACCGCAGCTTCGATTGGGGCTATGCCCGGCCCTTTTCCTGCGGCTGGTGGGCCGTCGACTGCGACGGGGTGTTCTACCGCATCCTGGAATTGTATGGCTGCCGCCAGGATCACGGAGAGGACGTGCCCAACGAGGGCGTAAAGTGGATCGACGACAGGATTTTTTCGGAAATCGCGCGGATCGAGCGGGAGCATCCCTGGCTCAAGGGCAAGCGCGTCCAGGGCGTGGCCGATCCCAGCATCTGGGCCGGAGCGGAAAACGGGATCAGCCGGTACGATACGGCGGTCCGCCATCGGGTGTACTTCGAGAAAGGGAACAACGACCGCATCCCCGGCTGGATGCAGTGCCATTACCGGCTGGCCTTCGACGGAAACGGCTACCCCATGATGTACGTGTTCAATACCTGCCGGGCCTTCATCCGCACCGTTCCGGCGCTCCGGTTCGACGATCACGTGCCGGAGGACCTGGACAGCACCATGGAGGATCACGCGGCGGACGAATGGCGGTACTTCTGCATGCTGAACCCCATGAAGCCGAGGGCGCAAGCGCCGGAGAAGATCATTTTAAACGACCCATTAAATCAAAATGCGAGAAAAAGGAGTTGAGAGTTGGGAGTTGAGATATTGAATAGCTATATAAAATCTCCACTCTCAACTCTCCACTCTCAACTCTCCACTTTGCGCAATGAACGAAGGAGGCAAAAATGATGAGCGAATTAACCCAGCCCGCGCCCCGCCGCATGACCCAAGACCGCCTGCGGCAGGCCGCGGCCACCCTGAAAAAGTACAAGGCGGGCAAGGCGCGGCTGGAAAAGCGCCTGAAAGAGGACGAAAAATGGTGGCAGGGCCACGCCTGGGACTGCATGGCGGAGCAGGGCAACCCCCTGGCTCCCAAACGGCCCACCAAATGGCTGGTGAACGTGATCATGGGCAAGCACGCCGACATGCTGGACGCTTACCCGGAACCGGCCATCCTGCCCCGGGAGGAAAGCGACGAACAGCAGGCAAGGCAACTCAGCAGCATCCTGCCGGTGATCTTGGAACAGAACCACTTTCAGGACGTGTACAACCAACAGGCCTGGGAAAAGAACAAGCACGGCACGGCGGTGTACGCCGTGTACTGGGACAAAACGCGGCTGAATGGCTTGGGGGACGTGAACATCTGCGGCGTGGATCTCATGAACCTGTTCTGGGAGCCGGGGGTGGAGGACATTCAGAAAAGCCGGAACCTGTTCCTGGTCACGGCCCAGGACAGGGAAACCCTGCTCCAGGAATATCCCCTGCTCAACCGCGGCGGCCTGACGGACGATTTCTTCCTTTCCCGGTATGAGACGGAGGACAGCGCCGCTGCAGGAAATGCCGATAACGCCGAAAAAACTTTGGTGATCGACTGGTATTACCATACCTGGGAAAATGGCCGCAAGCTGCTGCAATACTGCAAATTCTGCGGCCAGGAGGTGCTGTACGCCAGCGAGGACGACCCCGCTTTGCAGGGCCGGGGCTGGTACGACGACGGGCAATTTCCCTTCGTGCTGGATACGCTCTTTCCCCAAAAGGGCAGCCCCGCCGGGTGGGGGTACATCGACCTGGGCAAGGACACCCAGGAGGAAATCGACCTGCTGAACGCCGCCATCAGCCTGAACGCCCGGGCGGGGGCCGTGCCCCGGTATTTCCGCCGGGCGGATTCGCCCATCAACTTAAGCCAGTTCCTGGACTTCACCAGCCCGGTGATCGAGGTGGAGGGGGGCCTCAGCGAGGCGGACATGGTGCCGGTGAAGCATTATCCCCTGGACGCGGTATACGTGCAGCATTTGAACGACCGCATTCAGGAGCTGAACCAGACCTGCGGCAATCAGGAAATCACCAACGGCGTCGCCAGCGGCGTCACCGCCGCCAGTGGCATCGCGGCCCAGATGGAAGCGGCGGGCCGCACCAGCCGGGACGGCAACAAGGGGACCTATCGGGCTTACGCGCGGCTTCTGGAAATGGTCATCGAGCGCATCCGCCAGTTTTACGACGTGCCCCGGTGCTTCCGCATCACGGGGGAAAAAGCGGCCTGGGAATTCATTCAGTTTGACAATTCGGGCTTGCAGACCCAGGAAAACCCCGCCCTGGCAGGCCGGGAAATGGGCTGGCGCAAGCCGGTGTTCGATATCCGGGTGTCGGCCCAGAAGGAAAACGCCTACACCAAAATGGCCCAGAACGAGCTGGCCCTTGGCCTGCTGCGGGCGGGGGTATTTTCGCCGGAAAAGGCGGATCAGAGCGAGCTGCTTTTATCCATGATGGATTTCAGGAAAAAGGACGAGCTGCTCCTGAAGATTCAGAAAAACAGCGCGTCCCGGCGGGAAACGGCCCTGTGGCAGCGCATGGCGCTGGAGCTGGCCAGCCGGTACGAACCGGACACAGCGGAGGAAATGGCCCGGAGCATCCTAAACGCTTCCGACGCGCCGGAGGAAAAAGACGGAAAACGCGGCTTTTCATCGCTGGTGGGCGCGGCGGAATCCAAGGATATGATTCGCGCCCGGGAGCTGATTCGCAGCGCCAGCCAGCCCGATTAGTTTGGCTTCACCCGGAAACGGGAAGCAATAAAGAAAACAGAGGAGGAAGAGCATGGAACCATTGGAACTGCAAAGGGCTGCCCAGGAAGGGGCGGAAGCGGGGGGAAAGGAGGAAGCGGAGGAGCGAACCGTCAGCCCGGAGGAACGGCGGGCCGATTTTCAGGCGCTGATCGCAGGCCCCTTCCGCCAGGAATTTGAGGAAGCGGTGAACGCGCGGGTGCAGGAGGAGCTGAAGCGCGTTCGGGAAGCGGAAGCCGGGCAGGAAAAGGAAACCCGGAAGGAAGCGGCCCTGCGGCGGCATTTCGCCCGATTGACGAAGGAAGCGGAGGAACTGAAGAAGACCTTCCCGGACTTCGACCTGACCCGGGAAATGAAGAACCCCGCCTTCGTGCGCCTGACCGCGCCGGAAACGGGCGTCAGCGTGAAGGACGCTTACTACGCCATCCACGGGGAGGACATTCAGCGGGAAAGCATGATGTACGCCGCCCTGCAGGCCAGCCGCCGCATCGCCGCCAGCGTGCAGGCGGGGGCCAGCCGCCCGGTGGAAAACGGCATTCAGGGGTCCGCCCCCGTGGTGATCGGCGTGGACATCCGGGGCATGAGCAAAAAGCAGCGGGAGGAATACCGCCGCCGCATCCACAGCGGCGAAATCGTCAATTTCAGAGACAGATATTAAAGGAGGAAAGCATTGATGCGAAATTTTCAGGATTTTGACCGGCGCATGATGGCGGAGGACGCGGGCGCGGCCGGCGGCGCTTCCGTGGCCACCACCCAAAACTACGTGAACGCCTATACCGGCGCGACGGAGGCTTTCGAGCCTACCAGCACCATGTCTCCCGAGGTGAAGATCTGGTACAACACCGAGGCGCTGGAAAACGCCCGGAGCAACCACATGTTCGCCCAGTTCGCCAAGAACATTCCCCTGCCCGAAAACCACGGCATGACTGTGGAAATGCGCAAGGCCAACACCTTCGGCGACGTGCCCCGCCTGAAAGAGGGCGTGATCCCCGACGGGGAAAAGTTCGGCTACAGCGCCGTCAGCGCCACCGTGTACGAGTACGGCGCGTACACGCCGCTCAGCCGCCGCCTCATGCGCCACGCGGTGGACCCCGTGGCCCAGGACGCGGTGGAGGAAATGGGCGCGGCTGGCGGCAACACCCAGGACAAGATCGCCCGGAACATCGTTTTGAGCGGCAGCAACGTCATGTACTGCGATAAGTCCAACGGCACCGCGGTGACCACCCGCAGCGCGTTGGACAGCACCTGCCTGCTCACCCCCACCATGGTGAACCGGGCGGTGACCTGGCTGAAAAAGCACAAGGCCCCCAAGATCAACGGCAAGTACGTGGCCATCATCCATCCCAGCGTCACCTACGATCTGCGCCAGAGCAGCGATTGGATCGACGCCCACAAGTATGCCGATCCCGAGGAAATCTACAACGGCGAAATCGGCGAGCTGCACGGCGTGCGCTTCATCGAAAGCGACAACGCCAAGGTGCTGCGGGGCAAGGATCTGGCCAGCGACAGCCGCACCCTCACCGTCAACGGTGCGATCACGGAGGCGGGCAAAACCATCACCTTCGACGGCGGCACCGTGGCGGAGGACGCGCTTAAGGACCGCTATATCCTGGTGGGCGACGTAAAGTGCCTGGTCACGGCCAACACCGCTTCCACCATCACCGTGAAGGATAACGTGAACGGCATCGCCGACGACACCGTGATCTATCCCGGCGAGGGCGGCAGCCAGGGCATTGCCGTGTACGGCTGCATTTTCCTGGGCAAGAGCGCCTTCGGCATGATCGACGTGGAAGGCGGCAACATGGAAATGATTATCAAATCTCCCGAAGAGGCGGGCGGCCCCCTGAACCAGTTCGGCACCATCGGCGTGTATTTCGAGACCGGCGGCGGCGTGCTGTACGAGGAACGCCTGCTGCGCGTGGAGTGCGGCAGCTACTACAGCACCGTGGATGAGGACGAAGAAGAATAATTGAGAGTTGAGAGTTGAGAGTGGAGAGTTGAGATTTGAATAGTCAGTCAAATAGTGGTCTAAAGTGCTCCCTTTGTCAAGGACAATTTTGATTTGGAAAGGGGAAGTACAGGACAAGAATGTGGTATACTCTCCCAGCTGGGACGGAGGATAGGGCAA
>CAJOJQ010000012.1 GCA_905234985.1 uncultured Christensenellaceae bacterium | reverse complement strand
CCCCATAGCTCCTCTTGCTATGGTTTATTATTCGACATCACTGCTCAGTTTACCTTTTGGAATTTTATGTTAATTTTTGGGTGGACTGGACAGTTACGAAACGTCTATCGGAAGCAGGCGAACGGGGACTCGGAACGCGTTCCCGGGCCGAAGATTCTGGTTCTTCCCGCGGGCCTGGAAAAAATAGATGCGGGCAGCATCGGGTTTTACGATCTGGAGGAGATCCGGATCGAAAACGGATTGAATTATGAAACGCGGGAAGGGGTCCTGTTTGAATCGAAAACGCATACTTTGCTGACTTATCCGAGAAACCGAAAAGAAGCTTCCTATACCGTTCCGGAAGGAACGCTGGTGATCAGCAGAGAGGCGTTTGACTTTCCGGAGTATCTGGATGAAGTCATTCTGGCTGATACAGTCCGCCGCATTGAGGAAGACGCTTTCAAGATTTCCGGGCTCCGCCTGACCATTCCGGCAGGAATTGAAAAGATTGAGCCGGGCGCCGTGATCTGGGCGCGCGAGTTTATTTCCTTTTCTCCCCGGTATCCGGTCATCGACGGGCTGCTGGTAGATTCGGAAGAAAAAGCGCTGCTCAGCGTTCCTGAATACCCTTCTGACAGGGATTACGAGAACTGGATCATCCATATTCCAGAGGGTATTGAAACCATCGAGTATCGTGCTATTGACGGCATTAACTGCTATCAGGTGGTCTTTCCTTCCACCCTGAAAACGATTAAGAGTTGGAATGCGTTCTATCGAATTTATTCCGGTTCTCTGATTTTTCCGGAAGGACTGGAAACTATTGGCGCTTACTTTAATGCAAAGGGCCTGAAAACCCTGACCTTTCCCTCCACGCTCAGATACATCGGAGAAAGGTGTTTTTTCGGCATTGACTCCCTGGAATCCATTGTCTTTGGGGAAGGCCTGACAACAATTGGTAAAAATTCCTTTTGTAATAATTCTAACCTGACAACAGCTGTATTGCCCCCGTCGCTCAGCGATTTCGGCTCCTCTTCGATTTCGCAGTATCAAGTATTTGAAGAGTGTCCGAAACTCTGCGCCATTGTTACGCCGGGCAGCAAGGCGGAAACCTTTTGCAGGGAAAAAATGATTTCATATAGGTATTTCTTTGACAGAATATGGTCTGTTGATCCGGAGGAGGCGGCGGAGGCGTTTGCTCTGTCCGGGGCGGATCAGGTTCAGCTCCGGATGGACAAAAAGTCCCTGGAGCTTACGTATACCCTGGAAGTGTCGCCGCATCAGGAAGTTTTTCCGGTGCAATGGAAAAACGGCCTGCTTTGCATGGAAAACGGCAATATGAACTATACGCTTACGGACGCGTCGCACCTGACGATAGAAATGAACGGGAAAGAACTGCATCTGACCAGAATAGAGGATCGAAAGTAAAGAAGAAAGCGAACTCACGGGCCGTATTCTATAACAACGGAGGATGATTCTATGGCTTCCACCCTGAAATGTCCCTTCTGCGGCGGTACCCTGCTGTCGAATGAAAAAAACTGTCCGCACTGCGGCGGAAAGAACGCAAATTACGTGGAAGATACGCCCAGGCGGATCTTCCATCCAAAGACTATTGCGGAACTGAAGGAGTATTGCGCTGAACGCGGAATGCCCCTCCTGCGCATGCGCTTCTTTGTGGGCCAGGATTACCGGGAACCCAAAGCTTTCGGCATTTACAAAGCAGGAGAAAACCGCTTTGTCGTGTATAAGAACAAGGCGGACGGCACCCGCGCTGTGAGATACGACGGCCCGGATGAAGCGCACGCGGTGAACGAGCTGTTTGAAAAGCTGCTTTCCGAATGCCATAACCGGGGGATTTATCCCGACGGCGCTGTTTCCCGCGCTTCCGGCGGCTCGATTTCCCGAGGATCATCTGGCAGTTCGTCTTCCCAAACATCATCCGGCCGGTTGAAGAAGTGGACGCCTCTGTTCATAATTGGCTTTTTCATTTTAATGCCCCTGCTGAACGGTTTATCTGGCTGGCTGAGCGAGCAAAGCAAAATCAATGATCAGATCAATTCCCTGCGCCAGCGGCCAAATACGTATGACAGCGTATACATCGGAAAACAGTATTACACTTTTGATCTTAAAAACCAAAAGGTCGTTTCCTCTTCTTCCAGCAACGATCATCTGAATGACGGATACTATCAGGAAATCAGCCCTTCCGGGGAGGACGGCTCGAATCGCGCGGTCTATTACCGCGACGGAAAAAACACCTGGTATATATATACCGCGTCAGAATGCGATTGGAAAGCGACGGGAGAACCAAAGTACGATCGGCTGGGAATAACCCTGGAATATCTTGGAACCGCCTGGCAGAGTTCATGGAATGTGCCCGATTATTCGCTGTTCCCTGTGAAAGCCGGATATTACAGTTACGAAGAAAACTGTTATTACAGGGATACATACAAAAATAGCGGAACCTGGTATACCTTTCAGAAGGCGGCCAGCGACTGGGTCATATCCGGCTGTCCCGTCAAAAACGGCGTCCCGGCGGAAAGCCTGGATTACCTGGGGACGAGTGATAAAGATCTGAAAAACGGCATAAGGAGTTTTACGGAATCCACCCCTTATGCCATTCAGAATCAGCTTGAAGGTTACTACCGCCGCGGCGGTCAGGTTTATTACCAGTATAAGAAAGCACAGAAGAAACAAGGATATTCCTCTTGGTCTTCTTCCTGGAATTATGAATACTGCTGGTACACATACGGAAAAAAGCCGGATCCTTACATCTATGCCGAGCCTTCATCCGGCGAATGGTACGCAACCTCCGCACCTGCTAAATCTACCCTGGTTTATCTGGGAAAAAACTATGAACCAGGCTGGCTGGAACAATGGTCTGTTACTGATTTTAAAACGTCTGCCGCCGGAATGCAGGCCATTCAGATCAACGGTTATCTGAAGCAGGAGAACGACCTGTACTACCATTACAAAACCTCCTGGTATAAGTTCGACGCCGACAGCAACGACTGGAAAACGTCCTCCGAACCTTCCGGCGACGGTCTTTCTGAAATCTTCCTCGGCGATACCTATCAAGGATCCACCGCGGCAACCGTTGCGGACGAATGGGATGACGACTGGCACACCACCGACTTCAAAACATCCGCCGCCTGGCTTTCCATTGAACGGGCGGAAGCGGCCGAAGCCGCGAGAGTCGAACGAGAGCGGGAAGCCGCGCAAAGGGAAGCGGAGCGCCGGGAAAGCGAAAGCCGCTGGAACAGCTCGGATTATGACGACTGGGACATCGGCGATACGGATTGGGATTCGGACTGGTAACAGCTTCGGCGGAATATTCTGCCGGATGAAGAAAGGAATAAGAAAATGATTTCCATGTCCAAATGTGTTTTCTGCGGTGAAAGCGTCAGCGCCCGCGACCGCAGCTGTCCCCATTGCGGCGGGGCCAATGAAAACTATGTCTCCGCCTATTCCCACGCCTTTTCCCTGCCCAAAACCCTGGAAGAGCTGAAGGAATACTGCACCGGGCGGAAAATTCCTTTGGAGCAGCTTCGCTTTTTTATCGGGGAGGACTATCGCGCCCCCAGAGCTTACGGAATCTTCAAAGCGGGCGAGAACCGTTTCGTTGTGTACAAAAACAAGTCCGACGGCTCCCGGTCCGTGCGTTATGACGGACCGGACGAGGCGTTTGCGGTCAGTGAACTGTTCGCCAAACTGCTGGAAATGTGCCAGCGTTCCGGCATCCTGAAAATCAATGGATAATATTCGGTATTTTTCAAAATTCCTTGACGGAATACGAATCCTCGTGTATACTGTTTCCGAACTGAATACCTTATCCAGAGCGGCTGAGGGACTGGCCCGATGAAGCCCGGCAACCGGCGGGAAACCGCAAGGTGCTAATTCCAGCAGCGTGATTACCACGCTGGCAGATAAGGCGCAAACGAAAGATGTTTTTCATGCCGCTTGTCTGTTCAGATAAGCGGCATTTTCGCGGCCCGATACGGTATTCAGAAATCTAAGAAAAACCAAAGGAGAAAGAGACCATGCGCACATTGTTCACTTCTGAATCCGTTACCGAAGGGCATCCGGACAAAATCTGCGATCAGATTTCCGACGCCGTGCTGGACGCGCTGCTGGAGCAGGACCCCTATTCCCGGGTGGCTTGCGAAACCTGCGCCACCACGGGCCTGATTCTGGTCATGGGCGAAATCACCACCCAGGGCTACGTGCCCATCGCGGACATCGTTCGCAAGGTGGTGAACGAAATCGGCTACGACCGGGCCAAGAAGGGCTTTGACGGCGAAAGCTGCGCCGTGCTGACCGCTGTACACGATCAGTCCCCCGACATCGCCCAGGGCGTGGACGACGCTTTGGAAACCCGTTCCACGGAAGAAAACGAAACCGGCGCGGGGGATCAGGGCATGATGTTCGGCTTCGCCTGCGACGAGACCCCCGAAATGATGCCCATGCCCATCGCCCTGGCCCACCGGCTCACCCGCCGCATGGCGGTGGTGCGCAAAACCGGCGTATGCCCCTGGATGCGTCCCGACGGCAAGGCCCAGGTGACCGTGGTGTATGAGGACGGCAAGCCCGTGGCGGTGGATACCATCGTGATCTCCACCCAGCACGACGACGCCGTGACCCATGAGCAAATCGAGCGCGCCATGATTGAGGACGTGATCAAGCAGGTGATCCCCGCCGAGCTTTTGAGCGCGGACACCAAGTATTTCATCAACCCCACCGGACGCTTCGTAGTGGGCGGCCCCGCGGGCGACAGCGGCCTGACCGGGCGCAAGATCATCGTGGACACCTACGGCGGTTACGCCCCCCACGGCGGCGGCGCTTTCTCCGGCAAGGACCCCACCAAAGTGGACCGTTCCGCCGCTTACGCCGCCCGGCACGCGGCCAAAAACGTGGTGGCGTCCGGCCTGGCCCGTCAGTGCGAAATCGCCCTGGCCTACGCCATCGGCGTGGCTCAGCCCGTCTCCTTCCAGGTGAATACCCGGGGCACCGGTATTCTGCCCGACGATGAAATCGCCAAACTGGTGGAAAAGGTGTTTGACATGCGGCCCGACGCCATCATCAAGCGCCTGAACCTGCGCCGCCCCATCTACCGCCAGACCGCCGCCTACGGTCATTTTGGCCGCACGGATATCGACCTGCCCTGGGAGCGGCTGGATCAGGTGGACGCCCTGAAAGCCGCCGCTCCGGCGCATCTGTTCGGTTGATCGGGATTGAAAGAACGCTTCGAGGGGGAATCTGCCGCATGGAAGCGGAACCGTTGAGAGAAGAAAGAAAGGCGCTTTACGAATCGGCGGAAGCGCGTGTGAACCTGTTCAACGTCAAATGCCTTGCCATTCTGCTTCTGCTGATGCTGGCGACGGAGAGCCTCACCGAATTAGGCATTTTCACGGCGGAAAAAGCTGCAGTGCGGCTGTGCGCGGCAGTAGGTACGGTCCTGTTCGGTCTGCCGATATTGGTTTATTTGATTCACGATCAAGCGCCACACCGGGAAGATACCATTCTGAAAAAATCCTGGTTCAAATACCTGACCATTTCCTCCGCCTATTTGGGCATTGGCACCCTGTGTACCGTTCTCACCTTTCAGTCCGTGATCCTGCTGGCGCTGCCGCCCATCCTGGCCGCCCAGTACCGGGATCAGAAGCGTCTGCTGCTGTGGACGCTGATCGGCACAGCCCTGCTGGTGGTCGTCAGCGTATACGGCGGGTTCTTCATCGGCATGGCGGATCGGAACATGCTCAAGGGCGCGGCTGACCCGGACGCGCTCACCCGGGCCGAACGGGTCGCCCTGGCAACGCCCCGGCGGATGGAGGAGCTGTTCTGGCATTACGTCATGCCGCGGCTGATCTGCGTGACCGCCGTGGCGGTGCTGGCCTTCGGCATCACCCGGCGCAACGCGAAAATGCTGGACGATCAGGCGGCGCTGGCCGAAAAAGTCCAGGAGGAAATGGAGCGCAAAAACAGCCTGCAGACCCGCGTGATCGACGCTCTGGCTACCCTCATCGAAACCCGCGACGTGAGTACCGGCGAACACGTGATCCGCACGAAAAAATACGTGGGCATGATCGCCCGGGAAATGCGGAAGGACGACCAGTACAAGGATTACCTGACCGACCACATGATCATGGAAATCGAAAACGCGGCGGCGCTGCACGACGTGGGCAAAATCGCCGTCAGCGACGTGATCCTGCTGAAGCCCGGCAGATTGACAGCGGAGGAATTTGAAGAAATCAAAAAGCATTCCTCCAAAGGCGGAGAAGTGATCCGAAACATTTTCTCCACCTTCGAGGACGACGCCGCTTTCCTGAAAATCGCCGAGGACATCGCCGTGTCCCACCATGAAAAGTGGAACGGCGCGGGCTACCCCGCCGGACTCAAGGGCGAGGAAATCCCCCTGCCCGCCCGAATCATGGCCGTGGCGGACGTATTCGACGCCCTGGTTTCCGTGCGGGTGTATAAAGCCGCCATGAGCCCCGACGCCGCCCTGGATCTGATCGTTTCCGAAAGCGGCTCCCACTTCGACCCGGACATCATTCGCGTTGTATCCGGCATGCGCCGGGCATTGATCGACGCGGCGAACACCCCCGTATAATATTCCTGTATGGCAAAGGCTCCGGCTCACATCAGCCGGGGCTTTGTTTTATATCGGCCAAATCAATATGACGCGATGTTTCCTTGCATTTTTCGTGATAAAAAACCGCTGCGCGGGGCAGACTGGAAAAAAACGTGACGAGGTGATGCGTTTTGCTGTATTTGCAGTTGAAAGCCCGAACCGCCATAAAGCCCGGCGAGCAATTGCTGGTGCGCCATATCGCCGACGCGCTGGACGCTCAGGGCGCGCGGGTGATGGATCTGCCGGTGGAATGCACGAAAAAAGAGGGCGTATGGCGTTTGCCTGCCATGGCGCTGGTGAAGGCCGTGATCGGCGTATGTCCCGACCTGACGGTGCTTGGCCCGGCGGAGTGCTTCGTGCATATCGTGCCGGAAAGCAAGCGCAGCCGCACCCACGTCCTGCGCACCGTTCTGGCCTTTCTGATCCTCATGGCGGGCAGCGCCTTAGCCATCACCTGGTTCCACGCCGACGTGAACATGATGGACGCGCAGCAGTCCCTGTACCGCCTGATCACGGGCCGTCAGGCGGAAAACGCCTGGCTGATCACAGCGCCTTACGCGGCGGGGGTGTTCATGGGCGTTTCGCTGTATTACGCGCTGCTGGGCCGCAAACGCACGGTGGCGCCGCTGGAAATCAAGCTGGAGGAATATCGCCAGTCCGCCGAGCAGGTTTCGGGGCTGACCCCATGACGGCGGTGCTGCTGGGCCTCATGGGCGGCCTGACGGTGGGCGTTTGCGCCGCGCCCCTGTGGATGATGCTGCAATTGCCTATGCGGCTGACGGACATCCTGAACATCCGGGCCAATATGCGCCTGTGCGCCGCCGCCTTAGCTGTCGGCTCGGCCCTGGGCACCGTTCACGCCGCTGGCTTTCTACCGGATTTCTTAGGCATGGGCGCCATGGTATTGGGCGGCATGTTCGTGGGCATGTTAGGTTCGGCCCTGGCGGAGGCGGTGGAAGTGATTCCCGTTTTTTTCGACCGGCTTTCCATTAGCCCCGATATGCGCTACGCCGCCGCCGCCCTGGCATTGGGCAAGACGGCGGGCGTGATCGTGTATGGGCTGATGAACGGGTAATGAAAGTTAGGAATCAGGAGAGAGGAGATAGGAGTTTGCATTGTTGAAAACTGACGGTTCAGCGGCAGGTATATGCAAACCAAAACTCCTCTCTCCTATCTCCTCTCTCCTATCTCTCAACAACGAACCAGGAGGTTATTTATGAACCTTCCCTCTTTCCCTTCTCCCCTGAATTACCTTCCCCGGCCCGGCATGCGGGAGATCCGCGCGAAACCCGCCGCGGTCCTGCCCCATGTCCGATATGAAAGGAGTGCCGACGATGACGGAAAAAAATATGAAACCGGATGCTAAAGAAGCGCTGAAACGTTACGCGGAGCTGGTTGCGCGGCTGACCCCCAAATCCAAATTGGGGCAAGGGTGCCTGCGGGCCTTTTGGGTGGGCGGCTGTATCTGCGTGTTAGGCCAGGCCCTTACGGATATCGGCACGGCATGGCTTCAGCTGACCGCGTCCTCCGCTGCCAGCTTCGCGTCCATCACGCTGGTGTTTTTGACCGCGCTGCTCACCGGCGTCGGGGTATTCGACCGCATCGCCCGGTACGCGGGCGCGGGCACGGTGGTGCCCATTACAGGCTTTGCCAACGCCATGGCCTCCCCCGCTATGGAATTCAAGCCGGAGGGCTGGGTGCTGGGCACAGGCGCGCGGCTGTTCACCATCGCCGGGCCGGTGCTGGTTTACGGCGTCAGCGCGTCGGTGATCCTGGGCGTGCTGTATTATTTCATTCGCTGGTAAGAAAGGAGGAATCGCCATGCCGCTGCATCGCGCGGGCGATCATACCATCATTTTCCCCAACCGTCCCCGCATTGTGGAAAGCGCGTCGGTGGTGGGACCCAAGGAGGGCCGGGGACCACACGCCGACGGCTTTGACCTGGTGCTGGAGGACGCGCTTTTCGGCCAGGAGAGCTACGAGCAGGCGGAACACGCCATGTTTCAGGAGGCCTGCGAGCGGTGCCTCAAAAAGGCGGGCATAGAAAAGGAACGGGTGCAGGCCCTGTTAGGCGGCGACCTGCTGAACCAGATCATGGCCGCGTCCCTGGCCGCCCGGGAACTGTCCATTCCTTTCTTAGGGCTGTATGGGGCCTGCTCCACCATGGCGGAATCATTGATCCTTGGCAGCATGCTGGTGGATGGCGGCTACGCTTCCCCCGTACTCTGCGCGGCGGGCAGCCACTACTGCACCGCCGAAAGGCAGTACCGTTTCCCTCTGGAATACGGCAATCAGCGCACCCCCGCCGCCCAATGGACGGTGACGGCCACGGGCGCGTGTTTGCTTTCCGAGGACGGCCCCGCCCTGGCCCGGATCACTCATGCCACCGTGGGCCAGGTGATTGATATGGGCGTCCGGGACGCCAACAACATGGGCGCGGCCATGGCCTCTGCCGCGGCGGATACCCTGATCCGCCATTTTCTGGATACGGGAAGAAAGCCCGGGCATTACGACCGGGTGATCACCGGTGATTTAGGCCAGGTGGGCGCGGACATCCTGCATGAATTGATGGCCGAACGGGGTTATCCCCTTCAGGAAGGCCAGTATATGGACTGCGGCCTGAGCATTTTTCGCAAAGAGGACGACGTACACGCCGGGGCCAGCGGATGCGGCTGCTCCGCTTCCATTTTGAGCGCGGCCATCCTGCCAAGGCTCAAAAGCGGTGCATGGCGGCGGGTGCTGTTCATGGCGACCGGTGCGCTGCTCAGCCCCACCATCAGCCAGCAGGGCGAAACCATTCCCGGCGTGGCCCACGCGGTGGCGCTGGAAGGAGGAAAAGATTGATGCTGCTGTATCTGAAAGTGTTCGTCGTGGGCGGGCTTTTCTGCGTCTTAGGCGAAACGCTGATTTTGAAAACCAAGCTGACTCCCGCCCGCATTCTGGTGCTGTACGTCGCCGCCGGGGCGGTACTCAGCGCCTTGGGGCTGTACGCGCCCCTGGTGCGCTTTGCCGCCGCCGGCGCCACCGTGCCCTTGACGGGCTTTGGGCATCTGCTGGCCCAGGGCGCTATCTCCGCCGTGCAGGAAACGGGGCTGTTGGGCGCGTTTACCGGAGGCGTCTCCGCCGCCGCCGGGGGCATCGCTGCCGCCGTGTTTTTCGGCTTTCTTGCGGCGGTGTGCTTTCGACCCAAACCAAAGGATTATTGATCGTTCAAAGACAGCCCCGCCCTTTCCATCGCCATCACCACCACGGGAATCAGGACAAGATGCAGCACGATGCCGGGAATGGCGTTGGTGACTGCCCCGGCCAGGAACAGGGCGGGGGTGAATTCGCTGTGAATCAGACCGGATAAGACCATCTGAACGGCTCCCCACACCAGGCGGCCCGCGATCATGGCGATGACCAGAACGAGATAGACCTTGCCCTTCATTTTCGGCAACACTTTGTAAAGCAAGCCCGAAACAGCGCCATAAGCGGCCAGCTCAAAGGCCATAGCCACGGCGGAGGGGAACATGACGGGCATGCCGAACAGCACGGAGCGCAAAAGCGGCGCGATCAAGCCCACCGCCAGCCCCCAGGGCCAGCCGCACAGAAAGCCGCACAGCAGCACGGGAATGTGCATGGGGCACAGCATGGCCCCGATTTCGGGAATTTGGCCCGTAATAAAGGGCAGCGCCAGGGCGATGCCCAAGTACAGGGCGGCATAGGTCATTTTTCGAGTTTGGCGGGACGAAAGTCCCTTTTTTGATTTCATCTTGTTTTTCCTTCCCGGCAATTACAGATCGTTCATGGAGAAGTAATAGACGCCTTCCCCCGCCATGCCCGTGGCTTCCTCGGTCAGCGCTTTTAACGCTTGCGCTATGTCCACGTCGGCGTAGGCTTCGGGGTTGGCCGTTTTGGCGATCACCAGCCCGGCGGCCAGGCGCAGGTGCGTCTCTTCCAGCATATCCTGGGAAAGCAGCAGCACCCTTTTGTTTTTTACGGCGTCGATCTCCTGCCAGCCGGGCCGTGTGACGAGGGCTTGCAGTTCCACAGATGCCAGCGCCGCGTTCAGCACGCCGCCGCCAAGGACGCTTCGCGGCACGATTTTCACCATGATTTCCGGGTTTTTCCGGCACACCCAACCGTCGTCCACCTTCAAATTCTCGGGAAGTAATCGGGCGGACACGTCGTAGGCCCCCGCATCCAGGATCAATTGGTGTTCATCGGATGTTTTGTATACGGTCACGTGGTTTTCCGCTGTTTCCCAGTACAGGTTCAGCCGCTTGCACACGTACAGGGATTCGGCGCGTTCCCGAAGCAGCACCGTATAGTACCGGAAGACGCTGTCGGCCATTTCCGCGTCCGCCGCCGTGCCCATGCGGTCCGAATCCTTCGCGGCCACGGTCTGCCGGGCGGTTTCATCCGCGTCGGCGTTCAGCCGGGCGGCGGTCAGGCCGGAATCCACGGCGGTGTAAGCCCCATCCCCTTCGCCGGGGCCGTGGAGGGCGCGGTCTGTGCCCCCAACGATTTCCACGGCGGCGTTTTCGTCAAATTCCTTTTGTTTGGCCTCGGGATTTTCCTTGGTGCGATCCCGGTTTTCCCCCGCGTCCTCTTCCGTATGTCCGGTTCCTAAGTCTTCCCCGGCGGCAGCGACTTTTTCAGCATCCAGGGGGGCTGATTGGATGATCCGCGCCCGGCAGCCCGTCAGCACCAGGCACAGCAGCAAAAGCAGCCCATATTTTTTCATTCGTGCAGGCATTTTCCGTACCTCAGCCGCAGCTTTTCCTTCCAGTCCGCCTCGTCAAAGAAAATCCGTTCCGTTTCCGCTAAAAACTGCCGGGTTTGCTCCTTCTGGGCTTCCAAAATGGGATGGTCGCTGTACGCCGCTTCCTCAAACAGGGCGGCGCATGCGGCGTACTGTTCCCGATAGCTTTCGGGCAAACGCTCCGGAAAGCCCTCCGGCCACTGGCGAAAGGGCCGGTTTCCCCCGCCGCAGCCCCCGTTTTCCAGATACTTCGCCGCGTGGCGGAACATGGCGCAAAGGACCTCCCTCGGGTTTTCCGATTGGAACATCCGCCGCGTTTCCTGGGCTTTCTTCCGGCGGGCGTTCATATACAGGAACGGCGCAAAGGGCAGCACCACTACCGCCGCCGAGAGAATCAACAGCAAAATGATTTTCAGATAGTCGATCCACCGGGGCTGGGAAATTTGCTGTTCCTCCACGGTGAGCAGCCGGTATTCCCGGTTGACCGCTGCTTTTTCCTCCCCCGTCAGGAGGGTTCGGCTGTTCATGTGCCGGGTTTCCAGGGCGGAATCAAGGTTTTCGCCGGTAAGGGCGTCTTCCTGCCGGGTCACAAGGGCCAAAGAATCCCTTACGGTTTCCGACAGAGTTTCCGTGGCCGCATCCACACCGGGCAAAAGCGCCGCCAAAATCACAAAAATCAGCAGCGTTAGGGCGGCAAAGGGCAGGACAGTCTTTTTCGGAGAGGAAAAGAGCATGATTCCCAGGCCCAGCGCAAAAAACAGCGCCATATTGCCCAAAGGGGACAGAGACAGGCCCAAATACGCCTGCAAAAGGGCCGCCGATACGGCAACCAGCAGCAGCAAAAGCCGACTGCGCAGAGAAACAGCCAGCCCAAAATAACTGATAATGAAAACAGCCGCCAGCGCCCACGCCAGTGCCGTGGACTGATCTTCAGGCGTCTGAAAATATTCGTAGGCGTAGGCGTTCGCCCGTTCGCTGGCGGCAAAGAGCCGATTGCACAAGGCCAGGGCGCTCACCCGCGCCGGAGGCAGGAAAAAAAACAAAAAAAGACACACAACCATCGCGGCGCTGCAAAAACAGACCGCTTTTTGTTTGGCTGTGCATCTTTTTTTCATGGCTGCTCCCTCATAACGCAAGCTCCGGTTCTTCCCGGCTTACACACACCACCCGGATATCGGGGTTTCCGTTTTCCTGCCGGGGCAAAATGAGGGTGACGACGCCCATTTCCCGCAGGCTGATTGCATCCGTATCAGGCCGGGGGCTGAAAATCACCGCCTGATCCGCCCGAAAATCGGGGTACGCGCGGCTGAACAACCTGCCAATGCTTTCCCCATTTTCATCTGATTCGGCGGCTAACAGCGCGTCCCGCATAGAAAGAAAATCTTCCATGCAGGCAATTTCCATCCATTGCAGGCCGCCCCGATCCTGCCAGGAAACGCTGTGGAAAACGCCTTCTTTAACCAGCGCCTGGCTCACCGAAAGCAGCGCTTCCGCCGCGCCGTCCATATCATCGGGGGCAACGTGATCTCCCGATGTTTCCAGCAGCAAAAGCACGCTCCCTGTCAAAGGGCGCTCTTCTTCTCGAATCAGAACCCGGTCTGTTTTTGCAGATAGTTTCCAATGGATGCGCCGCACCGGGTCCCCCGGCACATAATCCCGCACGCCGCTGTTCTCCGTTTCCGGACCCTCCCGCCGGGGCTGGCCGGGCCGTTCCTCCTGCCGTAGCACGGAATCATTGGCGGACAAGTTCACCCGAACCGGATACAGGTCGGGCAGGACCAGCAGGGAAGCGCACGCCGAAACCTTGCAGGGAAAGCAAGCCAAGCCGAACCAATCCATGGCCTGCATCCCGTCGGCCCTGATGCACAGCGTGCCGCAATGGGCGCAGTTGACGGAAAAGGCTTCTTCTCCGTCTATGTCCCATTCGCTCGTTTCATGGGTGATCCAATGCTTTGACCATACCCGGCAGGACAGCGCGCAGCCAGATGCCGTCCAGGGGCCGGAAAGGACGCAGGAACAGGAAACTGTCTCCCCTTTTCCCGCGCTTTTGGGCACAGTCAGGCGGCAGGAGGTTCTTCTCGCCGTCCATGCGGCGCAGTATACGGAAAAAGCGGGAATTAGGATGGAAGCCAGCAGTACCGCCCGGGTGCCCGTGTTGTTTTCAAAGAAATACAGAATTGCCGCTGCCAGCAGCCAGCATACATAGCCCGCCCTGCGAAGCGTCATGCTTTTTCACCCCGGTCGGGGTTCGCCGTGTCACAGAGCAGGGCGTCCAAAGCCTGCGCCGAGGTGATTCCCTCCGCCCGGGCTTTGCGGCTTAAGATGACGCGGTGGCCGCACACATCCCGGAACACGGCCTGCACGTCCGCCGAAATGACGTAATCCCGGCCCTCGGCAAAGGCCCGGGCCTGGCTCATCCGCTGCACATGCAGCGCGCCCCGGGGGCTGATGCCCACGTCGATCCAGGGATGGGCACGGGAAGCCAGAACCAGCCGGGTGATATAATCCACGATGCTGTCCTTCACGATGACCTGCCGGGCGTTCTTCTGTATTTCCAGCAGGGTTTCCCGGTTCATGACCTTTTGCACGTCTAAAAGCGGCTCCCCGGTCTGCCGGGCGCGAAGCATGTCCATCTGGGCGGCATGATCGGGATAGCCCACCGTCAGGCACACCGTGAACCGATCCAATTGGGCATACGGCAGGGCCTGGGTGCCCGCCATGCCCACCCGGTTCTGGGTGGCGATCACCAGGAAGGGCTTTTCCAGGGGGTAGGTATTGCCGTCCACCGTCACCTGCTTTTCCTCCATGGCTTCCAGCAGGGCAGACTGGGTTTTGCTGGACGTGCGGTTGATTTCGTCGCCCAGCAGCAGGTTTGCGCCGTTTACCACGCCGGGGCGGTAGAGGAACGCTCCGCTGTCCTTATCGTACAGGGAAAAGCCCACGATATCGGAGGGCAGCACGTCGGGGGTGAATTGGATGCGGCGGCAGCACAAATCCAGGGCCTTTCCCAGGGCCACGGCCAAGGTAGTTTTGCCCACCCCCGGCACGTCGTCCAGCAGGATATGCCCGTCGGCGATCACCGCCGTTAAAATTTTGCCGATCACGTCCGTTTTCCCGGCGATCACCTTTTCCAGTTCCCGCCGAACGATTTCCAATTCATTCCGCAAACGCGACGCCCCCCTTCGGTTTATTCGATAATGATTCGTCCCTGAGGCGCGGCGTAACCTTCGCCGATCACGTTATTCAGCGCTTCCGCAAGATAGCGCCATACCACGTCCCGCACCACTGCGGTGGTGATGGTGCTGCGCTCGCTTAACTGAGCGGCTTCCTTGAACATATAGGAAGAATCCATGCCGTTGAAATTGGCGTTGCTGGTGATCACGGCATACACCGCTTCCGCGTCAAAGGGCTGGCCGTTTACTTCGGTGATGGTCACGCGGGAAAGGGACGCGGCTTTGAACCAATGATCGCCATAGGCTTCGCCCCGGTCATAGGTTTTGCCCGTGTCCACGGTATACTTTAGGCCGGAAACCTGCATGAAGGAAGCGCAGGTGCTGGCGGTTTCCTCGGTGTAGGGCAGGCCCTGGGAGGCGGCTTCCAGCGCTTCAACCAATTGCGCGCCGGTCATGTACACCACCGCCACCTTGTTGGGATAGGGCAGCACGTGGGCCAGGGTTTCCGCGTTGAATTTCCCTTCCGGAATGTCGCCCCGCAGGTTGCCGCCGTTCCACAGGGCCACGGTATGCTCCGCGTCCACGTCCAGAGAGGTGATCCCGGCGGTCACGTCATCTTCTTCAAAGGCGCTGTTGATTTCGCCCGACACGGCAAACCACCGCAGGGCGTCGGCCCACAGGTCGCCCAGGTTGGTTTCCCCCTTGCGGGCGGCGGCGTCGCTGCCGGAGAGCAGGAAGGAAGCGTAGGCTTCCAGGGTTTCGTCCAGCTCAATCACGTTTCCGTGGGCGTCCGTAAAGGTGACGGCGGAAGCGGCGGTCAGGGTCATGCACAGGCACAGGGCAAGCAGTGCGATTCTTTTCAGGTTTTTCATGGGTCTTTCCTCCTTTTTGGTCGATCCGAAAACAGAAAAAGGGGCCGGAAGCCACACGCCTTCGGCACCTTCATGATACCATTTCATTCCGACCCAAATCAGCAATCCAGCCCGCTTCTGCGAACCCAAGACCGGCTTCTGCCAGTGAAAGCATGATAGCATAAATACCTGATTCTGTCAAATGAAATACCGCGCGGCGTTCGTTTGCGCCGCGCGGAAAAAGATGAATGTTTTTCTTTAGTTGCCAGCCTTATCCCGTTTGTTGAAGATCACGTTCACGATGATGCCCAAGATCAGGCCCACTGCGATGGAAGACACGGTGATATGGGTGAAGTTCAGGGTCAGGCCGCCGATGCCGGGCACCAGGATGGCCGCTACCACGAACAGGTTGCGGTTGTCGTTGAGGTCCACGGGCTGGAGCATCTTAAGGCCGCTGACGGCGATGAAGCCGTAGAGCGCGATGCACACGCCGCCCACGATGCAGGAGGGAATGGAGTTCACAAAGCACACGAAGGGATCAAAGAAGGAAAGGATGATGCAGTACACCGCCGCGATGGCGATGGTGCTGATGGAGGCGTTGCCGGTGATGGCCACGCAGCCAACGGACTCGCCGTAAGTCGTGTTGGGGCAGCCGCCGAAAAAGGAGCCGATGATGCTGCCCACGCCGTCGCCGATGAGGGTGCGGTCCAGGCCGGGGTCGGTGATCAGGTCGCGTTCGATGATGGAGCCTAAGTTCTTATGGTCGGCAATGTGTTCGGCCAGTGTAACGAAGGCCACGGGGGCGAACAGCACCAGGATGCTGATCACGTCGCCGATGGAGGCGATCTTGTTAGTGGCTTCGGGATACGCGCCGAAGATGCCCAGGAAGGTAAAGCGGGGCACCTTGAAGAGCTGCATGTTGTCGAAAGCGGCCAGGTTCACCAGTTTCAGGGCGTCGATGTTGGCGGCGTTGCCGATGAAGGTGAAGATCAGGGCAACGATGTAAGCGCCCACGATACCGATGATGAAGGGGATCATCTTCATGCCCTTGCCGCCCTTGGTGGAAGCGTACACGGTGATCAGGAAGGCGATCACGCCCACCAGAATAGCGATCAGGTTATAGCTGCCGGCGGCAGTGTTGTTGATGTTGTTCACCGCGCTGCCGCAGAGGGAAAGTCCGATCAGGGCCACGGTGGGGCCGATGACCACGGGAGGCAGCAGCTTGTTCACCCAGGCGGAGCCGGTTTTCTTGATGATGAGCGCGATGATCACATACACCAGGCCCGCGAACACGGCGCCTAAGAAGATGCCTAAGAAGCCGAAGGCCACAGCGCCGCACAGCGGGCTGATGAAGGCGAAGGAGGAACCGAGGAACACAGGACTCTTTTTCTTGGTGGCGATGTATAGATAGAACAGCGTGCCCACGCCCGCGCCGCACAGCGCGGCAGGCTGGCTCATGTAAACGCCCGTGCCGTCCACCAGGATGGGCACCAGCAAAGTGGCGGCCATGATGGCCAGCAGCTGCTGGAAGGCATAGATCAGATTCTTTTTGATGGGCGGTTTGTCGGCAATGTCGTAGACAAGTTTCATTGGTATTCTCCCCCTGTCCATGATTTTTATATCAACGCCGAAGCGTCAATACCCAGAAAAAAAGACACTACTTAGCCTCCCCTTGAGAACCACCGAAGAAACGGTGTCAACGGGGGATTGTCAAGGGGCACGCCCCTTGACTGAAATCCGCACCGGCGGCGTGTACGCCGGGAGGACGGAAAATTTCTGTAAGGAGCGGAGACGACTGAAAGAAATTGTCCTACCTTGCGGTTTTTCCGCCCGGAAATTCCGAAGGAATTTTAGGGGGACGAACCACGGGCGACCGCCTGTGGCGGGAGTTTCGCCCGTGGTGAGATCAGCCGAAAGGGAGCAATCTCCCCATGAAGGGGAGTTGCGACCTTTGATGCTGCGGATTCGCGGGGGGTATGCAATACCCGCCCGCGCGTTACTACGAAGCCGTTAGGCTGAGTAGTAACAAAAATGGCCCTGCCCGTACAGAGCAGAACCCTTCACGGCGCTTCGCGCCCATACTGCAAAAGCGTTCCATCGTCTCTTGCCGGTCTCTCTGTACCGCCTTAAAGATATGAACCGTGGAAAGTATAATGTTTTTTCCTGCCTTTGTCAATGCGCTATTTGTCCAAAATGCGGGTTTTTTCGGCATTCACGGAAGCCCGGAAAAAATTCCCTTTTCCCGCCGCTGGTTTTTTGCTATAATGGCTGTGACGCATCCTCGATCACCAGGCCCAGCAGGGCGGCAAGGCCCAGGGCCTGTTCCCGGCTGACCTTCATCCCCCGGAGGGAAGGGATATCCACGGCGATCCCTTCGATTTCGCAGGAGGTCACGTCCATGCCCTTCATGGCCGTTTCCCGAATCTCCGCCCGGTTCAGATTGCAGGCACGAAGCGCCCAATCCTGCCAGCGAAAGCGGTAAACGCCGCATTCCTTCATGATACACGCCGAAAACAGCACGTGCTGGGCCTTGATTTCAGCAAAGCCCGCGTAATCCATTAGGCACCCGTCAAACGTCACGTTCATGAGGGGAGAAGCCGTAAACTGCGCCCCCGTCATGCGGCAGTTCCGGAAGCCGACCCGCTGGAAGGTACACTTTTCAAACCGCATTCCGCTTAAATCGCATTTTTCCAGCACGCAGTCCACGAACACCAGCCGCTCCGCCCCGCAGGGCCGGAACGTACACTTTTCAAAGAAGCAGCCGGAAAACTCCAGCACCTCCCCCGGAATCTCCGGCAGGCTGTCCCCGTAAAAGCGGCAGGCTTCCACGTCCGTCCCATCCTCCACGGCGCGGGAGACGGCTTCCTCTAACATTGCATCCGTCAGGTTTTCCGGTACGTTGGGCGAAAGCATGCGCCTCTCCCCTTTCCCCTTTGTTTTCTCTATTGTACCCAATGCCGCGCGTTCCCGCAAGAGGGAACGCAGACGCAAATATACCAAGGAGGGAAATCATCATGAGTTTCAAAAAGTGTATAGCCTTTCTGACGGCGGCGACGCTGCTGCTTTGCGCGCTGCCCGGCATGGCGGAGGAAGAAGCCCTGTTCGTGCGCAGAGTGGAAAACCTGCCGGAGAGCTTTTTCCTTGGCATGGACGTGTCCTCGGTGCTGGCGGAGGAAGCGTCCGGCGTCAAATACTATGACGCGGCGGGCGATGAACGGGATTTATTTGAACTGCTGGCGGAAAACGGGGTGAACCTGATTCGCGTGCGGGTATGGAACGATCCCTTTGACAGCCAGGGCCGGGGCTACGGCGGCGGCAACTGCGATATCAACGCGGCGGTGGAAATCGGCAGACGGGCCGCGGCGGCGGGCCTGCCCCTGCTGGTGGATTTCCATTATTCCGATTTCTGGGCCGACCCCGGCAAGCAGATGGCGCCCAAAGCCTGGAAGGGCATGAAGATCGGCGAAAAGGCGGCTGCCGTTGAGGCATATACCCAGGACTGCCTTGTAAAGCTGCGGGACGCGGGCGTTTCCGTCGCCATGGTGCAGCTGGGCAACGAAACCAACGGCCAGCTGTGCGGCGAAAAACGGTGGCCCAACATTTGCGCGCTCATGAGCGCGGGCAGCCGGGCGGTGCGGGAGGCGTACCCCGGCGCGCTGGTCGCCGTCCACTTCTCCAATCCGGAAAACGGGGACGCCTACCGTTCCTGGGCCGCGAATTTAGCGCGTCAGGGCCTGGACTACGACGTGTTCGGCTCCAGCTATTACCCCTTCTGGCACGGTTCCATGGAGAACCTGAAGGCCGTGCTTTCCGAAATCGCGGAAACCTACGGCAAAAAGGTGATGGTGATGGAAACCAGCTATGCCTGGACGGGGGCGGACGGGGATTTCAGCGGCAACAGCTTCGGCGAGGGCAGCATGCAATACCCGCCCTATCCCCTGACCGTACAGGGCCAGGTGAACGCGTTTACCGACGTGGTGCAGGCCATGGCGGACGTGGGCGGCGTCGGCGTGTGCTACTGGGAAGGGGCCTGGGCGCCGGTGGGCACCGCCTCCTGGGAAGAAAATTCCGCCAAATGGGAGCAATACGGCTCCGGCTGGGCCACCAGCTACGCCGGGGAATACGACCCCAACGACGCGGGAAAATATTACGGCGGCAGCGCCTGCGACAATCAGGCCCTGTTCGATTTTTCAGGCCATGCTCTCCCCTCTCTCGCCATGTTCAACTTGGTGAAAACCGGTCGGGAAACCGCCCTGCGGGTGGCTGCCCTGGAGGAAGCGGAGCTGTACTGCGACATTAACGGGGACGTCGTTCTGCCCGATACCGTGACCGCCGTGATGAACGATAATTCCCGGAAGGAGATCCCGGTTTCCTGGAAGATCCTTCCCGCGTCCCTGCTAAAAGCGGAAGGCCCCGGCGTCCATGTGCTCCACGGCAAGGCGGACGGCATGGAAGCCGTGCTGAACCTGCATTTGGTTCAGTTCAATTATCTCGCCAACGGCAGCTTTGAGGAAGACGACCTGAGCATGTGGAGGGCCGTCGACTACGCCGGGGCGGATGAGTTGTACGCCGAGGATAAGCCCATCGACTCCATGACCGGCTCCCGGCACTGGCATTTCTATTCCGCCAGGGCCAATTCCGTCAGCTTCGATTTAGAACAGGATGTTTCTGATCTGCCGGCGGGAAAATACGCCTATACCATTTCCATCCAGGGCGGCGACGCGGGCAACACAACTATTTACAGCTATGTGAAAATCAACGGGGAAACTGTGTCCGCCGTGCCCGCCACCGTCACCCAATGGAACGTATGGAATACGCCGATCATCGAGGGCATTCGCGTGCGGGAAGGGGATCTTTTGACCGTGGGCATCCACGTCCAATGCGACGGCGCGGGGGCCTGGGGCAAGCTCGACGACGCGGAGCTGCACAGCATGGGCAATTGAATATCCTTTTGACGCAGGCCCCGAAGCCGACGCTCCGGGGCCTGTTCTTATCATTATTTCAAGCCGTTGCGCCGCTTTTTCCATCCCTCCAGCAGGGCGAAAAGCGCCACCGGTTCGTAGCTCTTGCCCAGTTCCTGCACCAAGTGTACCGCGTCGTGTTCCGTAGCGTAGCCTGTGGCGGAAAACATCTCCACGGGCTGCAAATCGGCTTCCTTTTCCCGCAGCATGCACAGCAGCCTTTCTTCCGCCCGCTCCATGGTGGCGTCGGCGGAATAGAAATACAGGCTTCCGCTGCCGGGCAAGCCCGCCTGGGCGCGCATGGCGGCCCGCAGGCCCCAATGGGGCAGGGCGTCATGGAGGGAAACCAGGATGCCGTCCGTTTCCACAGTGGCGGCGATCACCTTGATGCATACGATTTCCTCCGGGTTAAAGCTGTCGCCCTCCAGATAATGGCGGTAGGGGGAGCGCTTCATGCGGTCATATACAAGCTTTTCCCCCTTGCTCAGCCTGCCCTGGTGGAAAATGCAGGTGCGGTGATTGTGTACGGTGTATACAAAATAGCTTGCGTTCAGCTCGTTCAGCCTTTCCATGAGCCAGGCGGAGGATGCGGACGGCAGCGTTTCCACGGCTAAGTATTCGTTTTCCTGCGCGTCGTAAATGCCCGCCCCGTCCATGACGATCAGCGGCACGTTCACCCTGGCGTTCCCCAGCTGAGACAGCAGGAACGCCGGGGCGTGTTCGGACATGAGGCAGATCTTCGCCCCGTCGTTGAACAGGTAATTGAGCCGAAACAGCACGGCGGAATGCATTTGGGCCAATTGATCGGGCACGATATCCCGGGTGCGCACGAAAAACAGCCGATCCCGCCGCTTTTCCCTGGGCCAGCGCAGCACGTTCACCCCGATGGCCGCCGCCGTGCCCACCAGCACGTCCAGCATCCGGTGAAAAGCCTGCTGCAAGGGCGCTTCGATCTCCGGATAGGCGATCACCACGCAGATGAACACGATGGCGGCCTGGCCCGACGTGTCCGGGCGGCGCATGACCACCGCGCTGTACAGGGAAATCAGCACGCCCACGCCCATCATGGGATACAGCAGCAGCGGCGTTTTCCCCAAGTTAGGGAAAACCAGCAGCACCAGCAGAAACATCAGCCCCCAGAACGCCCCGATGAAGCTGCCGATGAATCGGTCCCGGGCGTAAGCGGCAGTGTCATGCACATAGGGCTGCATGCAGATGATGGCGGTGATGCACGCCTCGGCGGGCATTTCCCCGCCCCGGTAGCCCCGCAGCCAATAAAACATGAGGCAAATGAACACCGCAAGGCTGGTTTTCATGATGCGCTGGCCCAGCGGCGGAAAATACCAATTGAATATGTACCCTTCGCGCTTTTGTTCCTTCATGCTGTTCCCCCTCCAGCCTTATTGTAGCACAAAAAAGCGATTTTTGCACCTTGTTGTTTTTTTGATGCGTCGATGGTATAATGTTCCGGATTTCTGTAATGAGGAGGTTCAAGGCATTGTCGATTTTGGAACAATTGAACGGTGGGGCGCTGTATTTGATCTGCGGCGCCATCGTCGCTTTTATCGCCGTGGTATGCGTCATTTTTCTGGTGCGCGCCTGGCGGGCGGGCAAGGCGCTGGGCATGGACACGGTGCGCATGAAGCGCGCCCTTTTTTCCAGCGTCACCTTTTCCCTGCTGCCCAGCGTGGGCATCTTGCTTGGGGTGCTGGCCTTAAGCGGCAGCCTCGGCACGCCCTGGCCCTGGCTGCGCCTGTCGGTGATCGGCGCGCTGCACTATGAAACCCAGGTGGCAAGCGCGGCGGCGGAGCAGTTGGGCGTCCGTTTGGGCAGCGATCCCATGACGGCCCAGGCCTTTTCCACCATCGCCCTGCTCATGAGCGTGTGCATCATGTGGGGCATGGTGCTGTCCGCCCTGTTCAACCGGCGTTATCTGAACCGCCTGCAAAGCAGCGGCAAGGACGCCGGAGAGAAGAAAAAGGGCGGCTTTGGCGACCACGCCATGGCGGCCATGTTCATCGGCATGGTCAGCGCCTACATCGGCAGCTATTTGGGCGCGTTCATTTCCGGCAAAGGGGCCTTTTCCTTCGCCGGTGACTGGTCGCCCCTGCTGACGGCGGGCGTATCGGCCCTGGTGATGGCTCTGTTTACTTATCTGGCCGAAAAGAAGAACATGGCGTGGCTGGATAACTTCTCCATCGCGGGCAGCATGCTGTGCGGCATGCTGGCGGCGGTCATCGTGGGATAAGGGGGAAAAAGCAATGACGAACAATCATGAAGCGTATTATGAAAAATACCTCAAATCCACCCACCGGCTGGGCCGTGTGGTTTCGGTGCTGACGCTGATTCTCCTTTTGGGCGCGCCCTTTGTGATCGGCGCGGTGTTAGGGGCCATGCCGGATATGCAGGCCGCCGCCAAGGGCTTCCTTTCCGTGGGCCTGGTATGGACGGTGAGCAGCGTGGTGGAATTCCTGGTGTACACTCCCATGTTAGGCGCGGGCGGCAGTTATTTAGCCTTTATCACCGGCAACCTCATCAACATGAAAATTCCCTGCGCCGTCAACGCCAAGGAGCTGGTGGACGCCAAAACGGGCACGGCGGAAAACGAGGTGATTTCCACCCTGTCCATCGCCGCGTCCTCGCTTGTCACCATCTTAGTATTGGCGCTGGGCGTGCTGCTCATGATCCCCCTCCAGCCCGTGCTGCAAAGCCCCGCCCTCCAGCCCGCCTTCGCCAACGTGGTGCCCGCCCTGTTCGGGGCCATGGCGTATAAGTATTTCCGCAAAAGCCCCCTGTTGGCGCTGGTTCCCCTGACGGTGATGACGGTGCTGTTCACCCTGGTTCCCTCCCTCACCTCCTCCACCAGCTTCATGATTATCCCCAGCGGCGCACTGGCGATTGCTTTGGCTTATATCAAGTACCGCCGGGCCGCGAAGGAGGCGTAAACCATGGCTGTGCTGTGGGTGATTCTGGCCCTGCTGGGCCTGCTTGTACTCCTTTTGTTGGTCGCCGTGGTGCGCACCCTGCTGCTCCCGTCCAAAAAGTCCACCTATATCCCCAAGCCTGACCCGGAGCGGGCCATGGAATTGGCAAAAAAGCTGTCCCGCATGGTGCGGTACGATACCGTGTCCGTGCCCGATACGGACCAGCGGGAAAAATTCTTAGGCTTCCATCAAATTCTGGAAGAACTGTTTCCCCTGGTGCATGCGCGTCTGGAAAAAACGGAAATCGACGGCAATCTGCTGTTTTTCTGGAAGGGCAAATCTTCGGATAAGCCTTTGGTGCTTATGAGCCACCAGGACGTGGTTCCCGCCGAGGGCACATGGCAGCACGGCCCCTTCTCCGGCGATATCGAAAACGGCCTGATCTGGGGCCGGGGCACGTCGGACACCAAATGCTCCGTCATGGCCTTTTTTCAGGCGGTGGAAGAGCTGCTGGCGGCGGGGTACGTGCCGGAAAACGACGTGTATCTTTCCTCCTCCTGCACGGAGGAATGGTCTGGGGACGGCTGCCCCAAGCTGGTAAACGAATTGAAACGGCGCGGCGTGCGGCCCTGGCTGGTATGCGACGAGGGCGGCGGCGTCATCACCGACCCCATGGGCGGCGTCAAGGGCAATTTCGCCATGTTAGGCGTGTTTGAAAAGGGCCGGGCCAACGTGCGCTTCACCGCCAAATCCGGCGGCGGCCATGCCAGCGCCCCGCCTGCCCATTCTCCCATCGCCCGGCTTTCCGCTTTCGTGAACGAAGTGGAAACCAAGCGGGTCTTCCGCCGGAAGCTGCCGAAAGAAGTTGCGGCGATGTTTGAAACCCTGGCCCCTTATGCCTCCTTCCCCATGAAGCTGATTTTTTCCAATCTGTGGCTGTTCCGCCCGATTTTGCTGCAAGTGCTGCCCGCCATCAGCAGCCAGGCCGGGGCCATGATCCGCACCACGGCGGCGTTCACCATGCAGTCCGGCTCCGACGCCTTCAACGTGCTGCCCCAGGAAGCCACCCTGGGGGCCAACCTTCGCTTCATTCCCCATCAGGGCATGGAAGAAAGCCTGCGCATCCTGCAAAAGCTGGCGGATAAGCACAAGCTGACCATGGACGTGGTGATCGCCAACGATTACACCCAGCCCGTGGATATTCACGGCGAAGCATTTCAGACGGTTCAGCGCACCGTGGAGCGCACTTTCCCCGGTTGCCCCAGCAGCCCCTATGTGATGACCGGGGCCACCGATTCCCGTTTTTATCAGGACATTTGCGAAAATATAGTACGCTTTGCTCCCGTGGTGTACGGCCCCATGCAAATGAAGGGCATGCACGGCATCGACGAAACCATCGGCATTTCCTGCCTGCCCGGCGCGGTGGATTTCTACAAGAACCTGATCGACGCCGTGCGGTGATGGAATATTCAGGAAATACAACTTAAAAACAGCCGAAATACAAGCAAAAAACAGCTCGCCGCTTGCACAGTGCCGGGCTGTTTTGTATAATATGCACCGTGGTTTTACAATTCTTTGCAAGGAGGCAAACGATATGAACGCTTATGTGGAAAAGGTTTACAACGGTCTGGTGGAACGCAACGGCCACGAGAAGGAATTCCTGCAGGCCGTGCGCGAGGTGCTGGAAGCCCTCAGTCCCGTTTTTGACAAGCATCCCGAATACGAAAACAAGGGCCTGCTGGAGCGCTTCGTGGAGCCGGATCGGGCCATCCTGTTCCGCGTTCCCTGGGTGGACGACAATGGCAAGGTGCAGGTGAACCGCGGCTACCGCGTGCAGTACAACAACGCCATCGGCCCCTATAAGGGCGGTCTGCGGCTGCATCCCAGCGTGAACCTCTCCGTCATCAAGTTCCTCGGCTTTGAACAGGTACTCAAGAACAGCCTGACCAGCCTGCCCATCGGCGGCGGCAAGGGCGGCAGCGACTTTGACCCCAAGGGCAAGAGCGACAACGAAGTGATGCGCTTCTGCCAGAGCTTCATGACCGAGCTGTTCAAGTACATCGGCGCGGATGAAGACGTGCCCGCCGGCGATATCGGTGTGGGCGCCCGGGAAATCGGCTTCCTCTACGGCCAGTACAAGCGCATCACCGGCCTGTACGAGGGCGTACTCACCGGCAAGGGCCTTTCCTACGGCGGATCTCTGGCCCGCAAGGAAGCTACCGGCTTCGGCCTCTGCTACCTGACCAACGCCATGCTGAAAAAGCACGGCCTGTCCTTCGAGGGCAAAAAGGTGGTCGTGTCCGGCAGCGGCAACGTGGCCATCTACGCGGCCCAGAAGGCCACCGAGCTGGGCGGTAAGGTCATCGCCATGAGCGACAGCAACGGTTACATCGTGGACGAAAACGGCGTGAATCTGGACGTTGTCAAGCAGATCAAAGAGGTGGAGCGCGGCCGCATCAAGGAATACGCCGCCCGCGTGCCCGGCGCTGTTTACACCGAAGGCTTCCGGGGCATCTGGACGGTCAAGTGCGACATCGCCCTGCCCTGCGCCACCCAGAACGAACTGAACGAAGAAGGTGCGCAGGCCCTGATCGCTAACGGCGTTCTCGCCGTGGCCGAAGGCGCCAACATGCCCACCACCTACGAAGCCACCCTGGCCCTGCAAAAGGCCGGCGTGCTTTTTGCTCCCGGCAAGGCCGCCAACGCCGGCGGCGTGGCCACCTCCGCCCTGGAAATGAGCCAGAACAGCCAGCGCCTCGCCTGGACGTTCCAGGAAGTGGACGCCAAGCTCAAGGGCATCATGGAAAACATCTTCGCCAACATCGACGCCGCCGCCGAAGAATACGGCCAGAAGGATAACTACGTGGTGGGCGCAAACATCGCGGGCTTCCTCAAGGTTGCCGACGCTATGCTGGCCCACGGCTGCGTGTGATCGGAAATATTCCCGTTTGTACATTATCACTGAAAAAGCCCTGCATGGATTCGTGCCATGCAGGGTTTTTCTTGCGGCTTGACGAATAAAACCGAAAAGACAGAAAAGAAAGAAGGGCTGAACGGTGGAATATGACGTGGTGGTGCTGGGCGCGGGAACAGCGGGAGCGGCGGCGGCCATCGCCGCGGCGGACAGCGGCGCGAAGGTGTTGGCGGTGGAACAGTTTGGCGGCGCGGGCGGCAGCAGCGCCCTGGGGCTGGTCACGCCCCTCATGTCCCCCGGCATTCCCGGCAGGCCCCAATGCTCCTATATCGGACTGGAGATCATCGACCGCCTGCGCCGGGAGAACGCAAGCGACGGGGACAAAAGGTGCTTTTTCGATCCCGTCATGCTGTCGGTGGTGCTGGAGGAAATGCTCTATGAGCGGGGCGTGAAAATGCTCTACCACACCATGATAACGGGGGTGGAAAAGGAAAACGGCCATATCACCGGCGTGAACGTGAGCAACGCCAGCGGCAGCAGCACCGTGCGGGCGAGCCGCCGGTATATCGACGCCACGGGCGACGCCCTGGTTTGCCATTTCGCGGGCCTTGCCACCATGCACGGCGACGAAGAAAATCACCGGAACCAGCCCTGTTCCCTCCGCTACATGATCGGCGGCATCGACACGGATCGGTTCTGGCGCTTCCTTGCGGAAATTCGCGGCACGCCAAACGCGCCGCGCCCCGAAAATTACGACGGCGCGGCCACCTTCGGCCAGGGAAGCTGGAAGCTGAACCCCCTTTTCCAGAAAGCGGCGGAGGACGGGGAGCTGTCGCGGGAAGACGCCCTATACTGGCAGTTTTTCACCGTGCCGGGCCGCGGGGACGTGATCGCGTTCAACTGTCCCGAATTCTTTGACATCGACGATATTACCAGCGCGGAGAACCAGAGCGCCGTTCAGGTGCAAGGCAAGCTGCGCATCCTGCGGCATCTTCGTTTCTACCGAAAGCACCTGCCGGGATTTGAAAACGCTTATATCGCGCAAATCTCCCCCATGGTGGGCATTCGGGAGGGCCGCCGCGCCGTGACAGAATACGTGCTGACGACGGAAGACGCTTTTTTCTGGCGCAAGTTCGACGACGCTATCGCTCAGACCAATTATCCCGTGGACGTACACGGCAGGAAGCTGGTGAACCAGGATTTGGCCCGGAAGGAGGACGAACCGCGCAAGTATTATGAAATCCCCTTCCGCAGCCTGATCGTGAAGGGCGTGGATAATCTGCTGGCCGCCGGGAGGAACATCGGGGCAGAGTTCATCGCCCAGTCCTCCCTGCGGATCATTCCCACCTGCCGGGCGCTGGGCGAGGCCGCCGGGATCGCCGCCGCCCTGGGCCTGAACGACGGCCGCCTGATCCGCGCCGAAATGATAAAGCGCGGCGCGGAGTTTGTGTAACGTCCATTGGGGAAGCGGCCTTTCGGGAGATCATGATTTGGAACCCCGAAGCGCTGTTACCATTTCAGAAAAGGGCTTGACAGTTATGCAATTTAAGCGTACTCTCGCACGGCACGGCACGGCACGGCACGGCACAGGCTAACTGCGCCCTTTTTGCGTCCTGCGGGGCGCTTGAAACTGCATATTACATTCGTGATGGATAACCGTCGAACTTGACGGGGTTACTATACCCTGTCAGGTTCGGCTGTCTGCGCAATTACGAAAACATCGGCTTTTACCGGACCCATCCCTTTGTCACCTTCGATACCCTGTACGAGGACGGGCGGTATGTGATCTTCGCCGTGGGCACCGTCAACATCGTGGAACCGGTCAGGAATTACGTCAATCTCTTTTCTTTCCTGTCGTCCGACATCCAGGAGCGGCAAACCGCGCTAAACGCGCTGTCCAACGCCTCCGTTCTTTCCTGCCCCATCGACGTGCGGCCCGACGATCAGCTGCTTCTGCTGGTCACCTGCGTGGATTACGATAACGAGCGCCGGGTGGTCGCCGCCCGCCGCGTCCGGGACGGGGAGGACGAAGAAACCTTAAAAAAACAGGCGCAGTATAGCTGGAAGAAGTGAACTATGGTATAATGACGAGCGAATAACAACGAGAGGAAGATATACCATGGGCATGACCGTGCAGGATTTCATGAACATTCAGCTTGCATTGCAGGAGAAATACAAGGGCGTTTGGGAGGGCGACAGCCCCGAAACCGCCAAGCATCATCTGCTTTACGCCGTGGAGGAAATCGGGGAAGTGTCCGCCATCCTGAAAAAAAGAGGCGCGCAGGCGGTGGTCGACGACGATACCGTGCGCGCCCATTTCTGCGAGGAAATGGCGGATGTGTTCATGTATTTGACGGACGTGCTGCTGTGCTGCGGCGTGAAGGCGGAGGAATTCGAGCGGGCGTACCGGGAAAAGGCCGACCGGAACCTGAAACGGGATTTTCCGGGGGAACACCGGGCGTACTTAAAGGATTAAGGGTTCATCCTGTACCAGCAGTAGGAGGTCAGGCCGAACACGTTCAGCGCCGTCATGATGGAGCCGTCGGGCAGCAGGAAATAGGAAAAATCGGTATTCTGCACGTGGGTGTGATAGGGCGTCTTTTCCAGCGGCACGCCGATGATAGACACCTGCACCCCGCCGTCGGTGGTGAGGCAGTTGCCGTACCCCTCCGGGTGGCTGTCGATGAACTGCTGGAAGCGCTCACCAAACTGGGGATGGGCGCTGCAATGGATCACCAGGGGAAAATCCAGATAGTCGGCCAGGTCGGGCGCTTCCTCCGCCGTAAAGCCGTAATCCCGCAGGGTGCCGATGAACATCATGACGTGGCGGTACGCGGAATCGGGGCGCTTCATGATGAACAAATCCCCCACCCGCAGGGACGCGGCCAGCTCCTCATAGGGCGGCAAATGCTGGCCGGGGCGCTGGGAATATACGTAATTGTTATTATATACGCTGTAATTCAGAGCGATATTGTTCAGCGTATCGTGGGCAGGCAGGTGGCACTTGTGGTAGACCCAGCGGGTGAAGCCCGAACAGTCAAAGCCGTTGATGTACACCTTGTCCTTGACGAAAAACTGGGAATTCTGCCAGCACAGGCGTTTGTTGTATTCGGGCCATTTGTTGAACACGCCACCGCCTTCCGTACCGCCGAACAGATAGGGAATGCCCAATTCAAACAGGGCCTCCACCTCCGCCCCGGTGATGGCGTTGTAGCGCGCGATAAAAATATTTCCCTTTTCCAGGGCGGCGAGGGCGTTGTCCAGGAAGGGGCTGCGCTCCACTTCCGCCTGAGCCGGGCACAGGCTCGCCATGCACAGCAAAAGCAGCGCCAGCGCAATGATCCTTTTCATTCGGCGTTTCCTTTCTTTTGGATGCCCGCCGCTTATCCATGCGGAAGCGGCGGGACGCGCCACGGCTGCGCCCGTGCGCTCATCCTTTCTTTTGGATGCCCGCCGCTTATCCATACGGAAGCGGCGGGACGCGCCACGGCTGCGCCCGTGCGCTCATCCTTTCTTTACAGAATTGTGCCCTGCGAAAAAATTGCTTCGCAGGGAAACGAATTTTTTAATGCATTCTGTACCAGCAGAAGGAGGTGGCGTTATCAATGTCCCGCAGCGTCAGCATGTAATTGCCGTCGTCGATCAGGAAATAATCGTAATCGGCGCTGTAAATTTTCGTATGGAACACAGTGGTGTGATAGGTGGCTTCCTCGGGCTTCACCCCCAAAATGGAAACCTCCACGCCGCCGTTGGTGGTATGGCAGCGGCCATAGCGCTCGGGGTTTTCGTCGATCAGCTTCTGGAAGCGCTCGCCGTAGAAGGGGCTGGGGCCGCAGTGGATCACCAGGGGATTGTCCAGGTAGGGGGCCAGATCGGGCACTTCCTCCGCCGTGAAGCCGTAATCAGAAAGGGTGCCAATGTACATCATGATATGGCGGGCTGAATGCTTCGTCACCAGCAGGTCACCCACTTGCAGGGTGTTTTTCAGCTCGTTATAGGCGGGCATGACTTTCTTTTGGCTCGTCCAGTTTTTGCCGCCGTTATACAGGTGATACTGCCGGTATTGGCCCTTGGTGATCATATCCTGCAGGCCGGGATGCATGCCCAGGCCGCACTGGTCGTAGATCCACCGCGTATAGCCGGAGCAGTCAAAGCCATAAATATACAGATCGCCTTTCACGAAAGTCTTGGTGACTTCTAAGCATTTTTTGATGGCGTATTCCGGATATTTGGATACGAGATACGTTTTGTTCAGCAGCTTGCCGTTGCTCACCTGCTGGCCGAAAAAGTAGGGCACGCCCAACTCGAACAGGGATTCCACGTTGGACCCGGTCAGCTCGTTATAGCGGCGCTGAAAAATATTGTCCTTCTCCAGTGCGGAAAAAGCCGCGTCCAGCAAAGGATTTTTTTCCAATTCCGCGTTCGCGCTCACGCAAGCGCCGCATAGGAGGATCAGCAAAAGCGTCCAAACGATGCATTTTTTCATCAACAATTTCAACCTTCTTCCGTTTTCTTCTCTCCGCGCGATTGCCAACGGATGGCATATTATAGCATGATTTGCATTTTTCGTCCATAGCCGTACCAAATATTTTGACAAATCCCGCCTGATCGTGAATCCTGCATAAACTTTCACACAAATCCTTTCAGTGCCTTGTGCGGCGAGTCCGTTTATGGTATACTGTGCCAGTACGGGAGGGGGAATGGCTTTGCGCGGAAAGCGTTGGTTCAAGCTGGATAACGCGGGCAAGCTGTATCCGGCGGTTTCCTCCTTCCGGTGGAGCAGTGCCTTCCGCATTTCGGTGGAGCTGACCGAGACGGTGGACCCCAAGCGCTTGCAGCAGGCGGTGGACAATATTTTGCCCCGCTTTCCTTCCCTGAAGGTGCGCATGCGGTCCGGCCTGTTCTGGTATTACTTAGAGGAGATTCGGGAACCGCTCACCGTGCGGCAGGACGCGGGCCATCCCTGCATGCCCTTCCGTTTCCATCAGGATCACGGGTATCTGCTCAGGGTATTCTATTACCGCAGCCGCATTTCGGCAGAATTTTTCCACGCGCTGACGGACGGAAGCGGGGGGCTTACCTTCATCAAGACCCTGGCGGTGGAATACCTGCGCTTGGGCGGGAAGAGGGTGCAGTTCGACCGCGGCGCGGTGCGTCCCCTGGACAAGTCCAGCCCGGAGGAAACCCAGGACGCATTTCTGCGCATGCCCCTGCCTCACGTGCGGGCCTCCCGGAAGGAAGAACCCGCGTATCACTTCCCCGCCACCCGCGAAATTCCCCACACCCTGCACATCATCGCCGCGTCCATCCCCTGCGCGCCCCTGCTGGCAGAAGCAAAGAAGCTGAACGCCACGGTGACGGAATATCTGGTGAGCGTGATGCTGTGGACGGCCTACCAAAGCCAGGAGGCCCAGCGCCCCCGGCGCAAAAAGCCCCTGCGGGTGTCCGTGCCGGTGAACATGCGGGCCTTTTACCCTTCGCCCACCATGCGCAATTTTTCCACCTTCGTCAATCCCGGCATTGATCCGCGCTTAGGAGCCTACGCCTTCGAGGAAATCGTGGGCGAGGTACACGCCTACATGAAGTACGCCGTGAACCCCAAGCTGCTCAGCGCCGTGATCGCCACCAACGTGGCGGACGAAAAGAACCTGCTGGTTCGTCTGGTGCCCCGGTTCATCAAAAACTGGGTCATCAGCAGCATTTTCCGCAAGGCGGGCGACCGGCTGGTGACGTCCACCCTCACCAATTTGGGCCGCACCGAATTGCCCACGGGCACGGACCGGCTGATCCGCCGGTTTGAGTTCCAGTTGGGGCCGCCCTCCGCGCCGCTGTGCAACTGCGCCTCCGTCACCACGGGCGACGAGCTGCGCCTGATTTTTTCCAGCAACATCCGGGAAACCACCCTGCCCCGGGAAATGCTGCGGTTTCTGGTGGAGAAGGGCGTGCCGGTCACGGTGGAAAGCAACATGGAGGATGATTGAAGCATGGCTTACTGTGTACACTGCGGCGTGAAGTTAGGGCCAGGAGAAAAGCGCTGTCCCCTGTGCCAAACGCCGGTTTACGACCCGGCGGAGCCGGAAAAACCCGCCGCGCCCAAGGCCTACCCCGTGCGCACGCCGGAGCAAGAATTGAAGCGCAGCAAGCGGTTTCTGCTCATGCTGGCGGCCCTGATGCTGCTGGCTCCCGCCGGGCTGTGCCTGGTGATTGATCTGCTGGTAACGGGCGGCGTGACCTGGAGCGGCTACGCCTCCGGCGCGCTGATCATGCTGTTCCTGTCGGTGGCCGTGCCGCTGGCGATGCCCCGGTATCATACCTATTCCGCCATTGGAACATCCTTCCTGTGCCTGAACGGCTATTTGTTCCTGGTGGAGAGGCTGAGCAACTCCGGCGATTGGTTTTTCCCCATCGCCCTGCCCTCCCTGGCGCTGGCCGCGCTCATCATTACCCTGATCACGGTGCTGTGGCGGCGGGGATGGCTCAACAAGCTCACCCTTCTGGCGTTTTCTTTCGCGGGGTGCGCCCTGGAATGTCTAATCATTGAGCTGCTTCACGCCCGGGCTAAGGGCATGCCGGGGGAACTGGCCTGGTCCCCCTTCGTGCTGGCCCCCTGCCTGTTCATTTCCCTTTCCCTGTTTTTCATCAATGGCAACCGGTCCGTGCGGGAGGAAGTCCGCCGCCGGGTGCATTTTTGAAATATTGCCCCGGTTACCCGATTTTTACGCTCCGCATAGGATAGGATGAAGAAAGGATGTGCATTATGGAAAAGTATCGCGTTGGGATCATCGGCGCCACCGGCATGGTGGGCCAGCGGTTCGTATCCCTGCTGGAAAACCATCCCTGGTTTGAAATTTCCGCCCTGGCCGCCAGCGGCCGCAGCGCGGGCAAAACCTACCGGGAGGCCGTGGAGGGCCGCTGGGCCTTCTCCTGGCCCATTCCCGAAAAGGCCGCGAATATGACTGTCATGGACGCCGCGAACGTGGAAGAGGTTTCCTCCAAGGTCGATTTTGTGTTCTGCGCCACGGCCATGGACAAAAAGGCCACCCGCGAGCTGGAAGAAAGCTACGCCAAGGCCGAAACCCCCGTGGTGAGCAACAACAGCGCGTGCCGCCTGGTTTCCGACGTGCCCATGCTGATCCCCGAGATCAATTCCGCCCACACCGCCGTGATCCCCGCCCAGCGCAAGCGCCTTGGCACCCAGCGGGGCTTCATCGCCGTGAAGCCCAACTGCTCCATCCAGAGCTACGTGCCCGCCCTGACGCCGCTCATGGATTTCGGCCCCAAGAACGTGTTCGTGTGTACCTATCAGGCCATTTCCGGCGCGGGCAAGACCTTTGACCGCTGGCCGGAGATCCTGGACAACGTGATCCCCTACATCGGCGGCGAGGAAGAAAAGAGCGAACAGGAACCCCGGAAAATCTGGGGCAAGCTGAACGCCGAGGGCAATGCCATCGAACTCTGTCAGCTTCCCGTCATCAGCGCCCAGTGCCTGCGGGTGCCCGTGGCCGACGGCCACATGGCGGCGGTGAGCGTATCCTTTGAGCGCAAGCCCACCATGGAAGAAATGCTGGACCGCTGGGCACACTATGAAACCGTGGCCCAGCAATTGAAGCTCCCCAGCGCCCCCACCCCCTTCATCCGCTATATGGAGGAGCCGGACCGGCCCCAGACCCGTCTGGACCGCGACTTTGAGCGGGGCATGGGCATTTCCGTGGGCCGTCTGCGGGAAGACCCCATTTTCGATTATAAGTTCGTTTGCCTTTCCCACAACACCCTGCGCGGCGCGGCCGGGGGCGGCGTGCTGTCCGCCGAGCTGCTCTGCGCGCAGGGATATATCCAGAGAAAGGAGTAAACCATGTCCAACGTGCTGTTCACAGGCTGCGCCACAGCCTTGATCACGCCCTTCAAAAAGGGCGAAGTGGATTATGACGCCCTGAAAAACCTGGTGGAATTCCAGGTCAGCGAGGGCGTGGACGCCATCGTCGCCTGCGGCACCACCGGTGAACCCTCCACCATGACGGCAAAAGAATGGGAGGATGTGCTCTCCTTCATCATCCGTCAGGTGAACCGCCGCATTCCCGTCATCGCGGGCACCGGCGGCAACAACACCAAAGACGTGATCGAAAAGGCACGCCGGGCGAAAGAATTTGGCGCGGACGCCCAGCTCTGCGTGACCCCCTATTACAACAAAACCACCCAGAACGGGCTGATCGCCCACTATACCGCCATCGCCCGGGACGGGGCGCTGCCG
This sequence comes from uncultured Christensenellaceae bacterium, assembly GCA_905234985.1. Taxonomy (GTDB): domain Bacteria; phylum Bacillota; class Clostridia; order Christensenellales; family Aristaeellaceae; genus RUG563. The sequence continues at coordinate 46,372 of CAJOJQ010000012.1, read as the reverse complement.
GTGATCGTGTACAACGTGCCCTCCCGCACGGGGCTGAACATGCAGCCTAAGACCCTGGAAGCGCTGGCCAACGAACCCAACATCATCGCCATGAAGGAAGCCTCCGGCAACATGACCCAGATCATGGACATGATTCGCCTGTGCGGGGACAAAATCGCTTTCTATTCCGGCTCGGACGAAATCATCGCCCCGGTGCGGGCCGTGGGCGGCTTAGGCGCTATTTCCGTGCTGGCCAACATCGCCCCTAAGGCCATGGGCGATATTTGCCGCCTGCCCATCGATGAAGCCGCGAAGCTGAACCTGCGCTGGCTGCCCCTGATTACCGCCCTGTTCTTAGAAGTGAACCCCATTCCCGTGAAGGCGGCGGCGGCGGCCCTGGGCCTGTGCCGCAATGAAGTGCGGCTGCCCCTCACCCCCCTCTCCCCCGAACACGGACACATGCTGAAAGAAGAAATGCAAAAGGCAGGTTTGATATGCTGAAGATTCTGTTATCCGGCGCGTGCGGCCGCATGGGCCGTCAGGTGGCGCAATTGGCGGAGGACGAACAGGCTGTGATCGTGGCCGGCGTGGACGTGCGGGCTGAAAAGTGGAGCGATTTTCCCGTGTATCCCTCCTTCTCCCTGGTACAGGAGGAAGCGGACGTGATCGTGGATTTTTCCCGGCCGGAAGGGCTGCCTGCCCTGCTTTCCTATGCCAGGGAGCATCGCTTGCCCCTGGTGCTGGCCGCCACCGGCTACAATGAAGAAGACCTGAACGCCATCCGGGAAGCCGCGAAAACGGTGCCCGTGTTCCGCAGCGCCAACATGAGCGTGGGCGTTTACGTGCTGCGCACCCTGGCCCGCCAGGCGGCGAAGCTTTTGCCGGATTTCGATATTGAGATCATCGAAAAGCACCACAACCAGAAGATCGACGCCCCCAGCGGCACGGCGCTCATGCTGTACGACGCGGTGAGCAGCCCCGATACCCTGCCTGTGTTCGGCCGCAACGGCCGCACCCAGAAGCGGGAAAAGAACGAGATCGGCGTTCACGCCATCCGGGGCGGCAGCGTGCCCGGCGACCACGAGGTGGGCTTTTACGGCCCCTCCGAGGTATTTTCCCTCACCCATTCCGCGCAGGACCGTTCCATTTTCGCCCGGGGCGCGTTGCGCGCCGCCCGTTTCATCAGCACCCAAAAGCCCGGCGAATATGATATGGACGCCCTGGCTCAGGCCATGCTGGAAAACTGATCTTTCGTTTCTTATGAGAGAAGCCCCCCGCTTCTCTTTTTTCTTTTGCATGTTTTTTTCTCTTGCCATTTATTGGCGGTTCCTATATAATATATGTTGTGGGTTTGCTTGGATAAATGACGAAAACCCACCACATTTTGAGGTTAAAACGAGGGAAAACCATGAGATTTTCTTTGCGAAAGAAAACAGTGATCCTGATCGTCCTGATCGCCGCCATCCTCAGTATCGTGGCGACCGTGATATGCAGCATGGCCATCAGCCGAATCGCGGACGATTCCTACCGGAACCGGGCCAACGACCTGACCCGTACCATGGCGGCGGTGCTGGATACGGAAAGGGCCGCGACGCTGAAGGCCGCCATCATGGAAATCTTCAACGCCACGCCGGATCGGGTGGACAGCGAATCCTGGGGCACGCCGGAGTTTGACGCCTATATCAGCCTGTACGCCCATTTGGAGCAGACGGAGGCTTTTCAATTCCTGCGGCAGCAGCTCAGAAGCATCCAGGACATAAACGACGTGGACTGCCTGTACTTGGCCACGCTGGACGTGCCGTCAGAATCGTTTATTTACCTGGTGGACGGCGCTTATGAGGACGCCTGCCCGCCCGGCTGCATTGATCCGCTGTATGCCGATAACCAGGAACTGCTGCAGAACCCCTCCATCGGCTTTAAGCCCTATATTACCGATACGGAGGCCTACGGCTGGCTCGTTACCGCCGGAGCGCCGGTGTTCGACGCGGATGGTTCGGTCATTTGCTATGCCATGGGGGATATCTCCATGGAAACCATTCGCGCCCAGCAGAGCCAGTTCATCCTCTTTTACACCGGGGCGCTGGTATTGCTCACCATTTTCGTGTGCGTCATCGGCATTTTGGCGGTCAACTGGTTCATTATTCGGCCCATCAATCTCCTCAGCAGCGCCGCCGCCCATTACAGCGCCCAGAAGGAAGACCACAGCGAGCTGGATCATCTGCCCATCAAATCCAAGGATGAAATTCAATCCCTGTATTCCTCCATGCGCGAAATGGTGCAGGATATTCACGGCTATATCGACAACCTGAAAACCACCACCCAGGAACTGACCAAAACCAGGATCGAAGCGGACGAAATGAACGAGCTGGCCCACCGGGACGCGCTGACCGGCGTGGGCAGCAAACTGGCCTACGATCAGCAGGCGATCAAGCTGACGGAGGAAATGGAGCGGGGCGACGCGCGGTACGGCATCGTGATGGTGGATATGAACGACCTGAAAAAGATGAACGATACCTACGGCCACGAACGGGGAAACATCGCCATTCAGAAAACCTGTTCCCTGATCTGCGAAGCGTTCTCCCACTCCCCCGTTTACCGCTTCGGCGGCGACGAGTTTGTGGTGGTGGTCAAGGGCCGGGATTACGACGCCATCGAGGAGCGGATCGCCCAGTTCCGCGCCGCGGCGGCTGCAGCCGAAGGCGAACCCTGGGAAAAGGTCAACGCCGCCGTGGGTTACGCCCTCTACAATGGGGAGGACACGGTGGACGACGTGTTCCGCAAGGCGGACCACCTGATGTACGAGCAAAAGAAGGAAATGAAAGCCGGAAGAAAATGATCATATCCGCCCCAATGCCGGGCATCCTATAAAAAACGCTGTTCCTCCATTCCGTGCGGACAGCGGCGGGGAGAATGCGCATGAACGTTTTTGATATCATCGGCCCGGTGATGATCGGCCCCTCCAGCTCCCACACGGCGGGGGCGGTGCGCTTGGGCCGGGTAGCCAATAAGCTGATCGACAATCGGAAGCTGCGCAAGGTGGAAATCACCCTGTCCGGCTCCTTCGCCCAGACCTACAAGGGCCACGGCACGGACCGGGCGCTGCTGGCGGGCATCATGGGCTATCACAGTTATTCCCCCGAAATTCGGGACGCGCTTAACATCGCCCGGGATCGGGGCATCGCCTTTGATTTTATCAAGGAAGATATCAAGGGGGCGCATCCCAACACCGCCCGCATCCACTATTATTTGGAGGACGGCGGCGAGGGCGAAATGCAGGGGGCCAGTGTGGGCGGCGGCAACATTCTGGTGAACCAGATCGACGGGATGAAGGTGGAGTTCAACGGGGAAAACAACACCATCCTGGTCATGCACCGGGACAAGCCCGGCGTTATCGCCGCCGTGACCCAGCTCATGCACTTTGAATACGCGGACCTAAACATCTCCAGCTTCCATCTGACCCGGCAGCGCAAGGGCGGCGACGCCATCATGACCATCGAAATCGACGGCCAGCCGCCGGAAAACCTGATCGGCGCCATCCGGAACATCGAACACGTTTCCAACGCCATTTTGGTGCGCCGTATCTGACAGGGGGAAACATATGCTGACTTATGATTCCATCGGCGAGCTGGTGCGGGAAGCGGAAAAAAGAAACGTGAAAATCAGCGAGCTGGTGCTTGCGGATCAGGCCGAGGCCATGGAGGTTTCCCCCATGGAGCTGTATGAAAAAATGGAGCTGGATTTCCTGGTAATGCGGGAATCCGTGAAAGCGGGCCAGGAGGAAAACCAAAAATCCATGTCGGGCCTGACCGGCGGCGAGGGCTACAAAATGAAAGCCTACGCCGAGCAAAAGGCCGGCGGCTTGTGCGGCACCCTGCTGTCCAAAGCCATTTCCCGGGCGCTTTCCGTGGCCGGGTGCAACGCCTCCATGGGCAGGATCGTGGCCGCCCCCACGGCGGGCAGCTGCGGCATCCTGCCGGGATGTCTCGTATCCCTGTGGGAAGATCGGGGCTTTGACGAAAAGGACGTGGTCATGTCCATGTTCACCGCCGGGGCCTTCGGCATGGTGATTGCCGGGCGCGCCAGCGTAGCGGGCGCTCAGGGCGGGTGCCAGGCGGAATGCGGCAGCGCCGCCGCCATGGCCGCCGCGGCCCTGGTGGAGCTGATGGGCGGCGCCCCCGCCCAGTGCGCCGACGCCTGCGCCATCGCCATCGCCAACCAATTGGGGCTGGTGTGCGACCCCGTGGCCGGTCTTGTGGAAATCCCCTGCATCAAGCGGAATGTATCGGGCCTTGTGATCGCTTTTTCCAGCGCCGATTTGGCTCTTGCTGGCATCGAAGCCAAAATCCCCGCCGACGAATGCTTGGACGCTATGCGCAGGGTGGGCGACGCCCTGCCCGATTCCCTGAAAGAAACGGCCAAGGGCGGCTTAGCGGCGACCCCCACGGGCCAAAGGCTGCAAAAACAGGTTTTCGGCTAAGAAAAAGCAATCCAGTTTAAAAGGGCTGCCGCGAAACAGCGGTAACCCTTTTATTGTACAGCAATTTATCCAAACAACTGTCCCGGTAATTTCAATTTCTCCTTGGACGGGAACTGAGCGTCAAAGGCTTCAAAGGCCTCCGGGTCCCGTTCCGCGGCAAAATATCCTTCCGGCGGGGCGTATACCCCGGTAATTCCGTTCAGATAGCCGGGAATCAGCTCTTTGCACAGGAAGAAAGAAGCGTCCGCCCCTTCCGGCAAGCCGTGATAGCGGACGCCGAAATGGCTGGCATAGGAAAAGCCGCTTTTGCCGTAAAACAGGATATTGCCCTCAAAGCACATCGCGCCGCAGCCCAGAGCCGCCGCCCGTTTCAGGGATTCGTCCAGCAGAATCTTTCCGTATCCCTGCCGCTTGTATTTGTGCGCGATGCAGATAGGCCCCATGGTCATGATGGGAACGCTTCTGCCATCGTCGGCCTGGATGCAGGCACGCATGAACATGTTCTGCCCGATCAGCTCCCCGTCCTTTTCCATGACCAAATCCAGCTCCGGTACAAAGGCCGGATCGTTCCGAAGCTGATGCAGCACGAAATGCTCCAGACAGCCCGGCCTGTACACGTTCCAGAAGGCTTCCCGCACCAAATTTTCCACCGCGCGATAATCCTTTTCCTCTTCCCTGCGGATCACGATGTTTCCCTTCTCCATGGGTTTCCCCTCCCCCGGCGTTTTCATAACGATCAAAAAGTAAACGATCGTTTACTTTTATTATAATCAACCGTCCTCATTTTGTCAAGAATCAAAAGCGTATATTCTCCCCCCCTGCTGCATAACCATGGACAGGAGCGATAGGAGGGAACGATATGGAAATGCAATGGATTCGTGAAAATATGGAAACGGAGCAGATCATTGCCGCCCGGCCCACCCAAATGACGGTGGAAGCGGAGGTGGCCTTGCCGGGGGGCCTGCGGGAGGAAGCGCGGGTGTATTATACCGACGCCACGGTGCAGGTCAACGGCGGCGAGCTGGCGGGCAACCGCATCACGGCGGACGGGCGGGTGAACTTTCACGTATTGTACGCCCAGGGAGACCTGGCCCATGTGAACGCCCTGGAAGCCTCGGCGGACTTTTCCCAGGCCATGCCCCTGAACGCGGAGGAAACTCAAAGCGCCGCCGTGCGGCTGAAGCCCCGGGCGCAGGTGCAGCGGGTGACGGCAAAGGCTTTCAACGGCAGGCTTTTGCTCCAGGCCGTCGTGAACCTGAACGCGGAAGCGGCCCTGCCCCGCACCGTGTCCTTTATCCAGGACGCATCCCCGGACGCGCCGGTGCAGAAGGCCACGGAAACCATTTCCATGCAGCGCACGGTGGGCGAAGGGGAAAACCAAACCCTGCTGCGGGAGGAATTTGAGCTGTCCGACGTGCTGAAAATCAAGGACACCCTGTTTGCCACCGCCCAGGCCCAGGTGGAGGACATTTTGGCGGGCAGCGACGGCACGGCCACCGTCACCGGCACCGTGACCGTCGAGGCCTGCCACGCTTCCGATCTCCCGGGCCGTTCCCTGGTATACACCCGGCACACCGCGCCCTATGAACAGCAGGTGACCCTGTCCGGCGCTCTCGGAAATGCTTTGACCGCCCGCACGCTGGTTCGGGACGTGGCGGTGCTGAGTCAGGAGGCGGAAAACGGCCGCGTCATGCGGGCGGAAATCCAATTGACCACGGAAATGACCGCCGTGGAGGACAGCGCCATGACCGTCCTCAAGGACGTGTTCACCACCGAAGGAGACGCTTTGGAAACCCACGCCCAGCAGATCGTTTTCCGGGACGGCACCGTGAACGAAACGGCGGCGGAAAGCGGGCGCACGGTGCTGGCCCTGCCGGAGGGCAGCCCCCGGATGAAAACGGCGCTGCTGGCCTTTGTGCGCCCCGTGCTGGTGGAAGCGGCCCGGCAGAAGGATAAGCTGGCGGCGGACGGCATTCTCGATATTACCCTGATCTATCAAACCGACGACAGCGCCGCCCCTGTTTCCGTGCGGCAAGAAGAACCCTTCCACATTCTTTTTGACACCCAGGCCATGCCGGAGGATCATTTGTCCCTCACCGCCTCCCAGGTGGATCCCAGCGCCGTGACCGGCGACCGAGCGGAACTCAAATACATCCTGCGCCTGAACGCCGACGGCGTGCGCAAGCATGAAGCCCAGGTGCTGGTTGACATCCAGGAGGTGCCCGCTCAAGAAACCTTCCGGGGCGTCACCCTGTATTATCTCCAGCCCGGCGAAACCCTGTGGGACGCCGCCAAGCGCTGCCGCCTGCCGGTGGAGGAAATCAAGCGCCTCAATCCATCGTTGGAAGCAGAACCCCGCACCGGAACGCCGGTGCTGGCCTATAAAAGGTAAAAATTTTCGGAGGAAACCACTCTTTGGATGCCAAAGAGTGGTTTCCCCCGAACCCCCTTCCGAGAAAGCAATAAAGGGCTCCATAAAAAATTGTTCTTTTCTCTTTATAATCAAAAAGCGCAGTCGAGGCGTTTTTTAATGCTGATTCATCATTTGGTCAAGACGTAGGATGCTTGCGCCCATGAGTTCCGCTTCTTCCTGATCGTGGACGGAAAGCACGGTGAGAGGAAATTGATCCTTGACGCGGGCGGCGATGCGGGCGCGGAGGGCTTCGTCCATGCCTTTGAAGGGTTCATCCAGCAGCAGCAGGCCGCCGCCGAAGGCCATGGCCCGGGCCAGCGCGACCCGGCGCTGCATGCCGCCGCTCATTTCATGGGGATATTGCGCGGGGTCGCCGATTTCCATTGCGTTCAGCCAGAACCGAGCTTTTTCGGCGGAGCTTACGATGGAAACGTTCTTTTCCGCCGTCAGCCAGGGCAGCAAGCGGTCCTCCTGGAATAGGAAGGCGATTTTTTTGTTTTCCAGCCCGGAAATTGTGCCGGATTGGGGTTTCAGCAGCCCCGCCAGCACTCGAAGCAGGGTGGTTTTACCAAAGCCGCTGGGGGCCATCATTGCGACGGCTCCTTTTTCCGGCAGGGAAAGGGTCACATTCCGCAGCACTGTTTTGCCGGGATAACCGGCGGTGACGTTAGTAAGCTGAATCACTTCTTCGCCCCCTTTCCGCGCCGGGCCGCCGCTTTCAGCAACCCCTCCAGCAGCATGGAAAGCAGGATCACCGTCAGCGTCCAGGCGAAAAGATCGGGGTATTCTAAATAATTTTTGGCGTCGCTCAAATGCTTGCCCACGGAATCAGGCGTCAGGGCGATGACCTCCGCCGCGATGCCGCTTTTCCAGGCAAAACCCAAGCCCGTCAGCGCCGCCGCCATGAACGCGGGCTTCACGCTGGGGGCGTATAAATAACGCATCTTCTGCCAACGGGAAAAGCGGTACATATTGGTCATTTCCTTCAAATTTCCGTCCACCGCGCCCAGGGCTTCCTGCACGGCGGTCCAGATGATGGGCAGCACCATCAAAAAGGAAATGAATACCGGCACATGGGCGCGCTGCAGCCACAGCCACACCAGCAGGATAAAAGAGGAAACGGGCGTGGCCTTAATGACCGTGCGCAGGGGAGAAAGAAGCGCGTCCACCCCCTTGAACCGCCAGCAGACCGCCGCAAATGCTGTGCCGGTCAGCACCGCCAGCAGGTAGCCCAGGGCAACCCGCAGCATGGTCAGCCCCACGCCGCGCCAGAAAGCAGCTGTTCCGGCCAAGCGAAAAAGGGCCTCCACCGTTTCCGGGGGACCCGGCAGCAGCTTGGGCAGGCCCACCGCTAAGGCGATGGCCCACCAGACAACCATCCAGAACGCGCCGATCAGCAGTCGGCGAAACAGCTTCTTCATGTGACTCCTTATGAAAGATCAGGTAGGAGGTAGGAGGTTTTGAAATGATAACTTTAAATGTTCGATCAAAACCGAACTGCTATATTGTATACGACTATATAAACCTCCTACTTCCTACCTCCTACTTCCTACCTCCTACTTCCTACCTGTAGGTTATAGGTACTCAATCATGTCGGAAAGCCGCCCGAAGGTCAGCCCCGGCTTGATGGGCGATTCAGCCGCCATTTGGGCGGTGGTTTCACCGCTCATGACCAGGATGGACAGCATGCCGAAATTCACCCCGGTGGCGATATCGGTATACAGCCTGTCCCCCACCATAGCCATTTCTTCCTTTTGCAGCCCTGTGGCCCGGAGCGTTTCTTCCACGATGCCGCTGTTGGGCTTGCCGATGATCACGTCCGGCTCCCGGCCCGTGCTGGCCTTCACATAGGCGATGGTGGCCCCGATGTCGGGAATGAAGCCTGTTTCCGTGGGGCAGTTGAAATCCGGGTGAGTGGCGATGTAGGGCAGGCCCGCCCGCACGTGGTCGCACAGCATGGTCATTTTTTTATAGTCCAGTTCCGTGTCAAAGGCGATCAGCACATAATCCGGATGTTCCTGGTCGATTTCCACGCCCAAGGCCCGCATTTCTTCCGTCTCGATGGCGTTTGCAAGCAGAAACGCCTTTTTCCCGGGAAAACGGGCGGTCACGTACCGGGCCGTGGCTTGGCCGCTGGTGAGTACGTTGCGAAATTCCTCCGGCACGTTCATTCTTTTCAGCTTTTCCTTGTAAAAGGACGCTGATTTGGAGGAATTGTTGGTGAGAAACAGGCATTGCCGCCCGGTTTCTTTTAGCTTGTCCAGGAAATCCAGGGAACCGTCGATCAGCTGATTCCCCAAGTAAAAAGTGCCGTCCATATCCAGCAGAAAGCAGCGGATTTTGGACAATTGTTCCCGTATCTCCATGTTCTTATCCTCCCGTCAACCCCACGTCAAAGCGCAGGATATCCCCGTCCCGGTGTGCGACGCCCAATAATTCTTCTTCCGCGTACACGCGGCAGCGTTCTTTTTCGTCCAGCTCCAGTTTCAGTCTGGCGGGCAGCTTTCCCCCGTTTCGCCCCAATTTCCAATAGCTTTCCGGCAATTGCAGCGCAGGCAGCGCCCCCAAGGGAAAATCCAGCGGCAAAAGATATTTTTCCAGGTTCTCCGCTCCCATGATTTCCTCTATGATCACGGCGTTTTCGATGGTAAACTCCCCGTGACGGGTGCGCAGCAAAAACCGCATATGAGCGGGGGCGTTCAGGGCTTGACCGATGTCGTGGCACAGGGTGCGGATATAGGTGCCGCTGCCGCAGTCGATGGACAGCATATACCCATTCTCCCCCGTTCTTTCGCCCAATTCCAATAGGCTTACGACGGTTTCCCGGGCCTGGGTTTCCACCGCCTTTCCCTGGCGGGCCAAGGCGTACAGGGGCACGCCGTCCTTTTTCAAAGCGGAATAGGCCGGGGGGCGCTGCATGATCGTGCCCCGGAATTGCGGCAGCACAGCCAAAATCTCCTCCCGTTCCGGCACCCGTTGCTTGGGTTCTATGATCGTTCCCTGGGCGTCCTGAGTGTCCGTGGCCCCGGCAAAGGCGATTTCAGCCACATAGCTTTTGCTGTGATCGGGAAAGCAGTCCAAAAGCCGCGTTGCCCTGCCCACCATGATGGGCAGCACACCGGCTGCTTCGGGGTCTAAGGTGCCCGCGTGGCCCACCCGTTCCTTGGTCAGGCGCTTCACAATGGCTACCGCCGTTCCGGAGGACATGCCGGGAGGCTTCAATAGATTGATAAATCCGTTCATGGCTGACCCTCAACCAAAAGCAGCATTTTTTCTTCCAGCCCGGCGCACAGCCCGTCCAGCGTGCCGGGCAGCCGCAGGCCGGCGGCCAGCTTGTGCCCGCCGCCGCCGAAAGCTTTGGCGATTTCCGCCACGTTCCAGGGCGGAACGGCCCGCAGGCTGGCTTTCACCATGCCGTTTTCCCGTTCCTCGGCCAGGAAGGCCATTTCCACGCCGGGAATATCCAGGGCGTAATTGACGATGTTGCTGTTGTGTTCCGGCAGGGCTTGCGCCGCTCTATAATCTTCCTGGGTCAGCTTCATGCAGGCGCATTTTCCCCCGGCAAAGATTTTCAGGGAAGAAAGCGCCCGGCCCAGCAGCCGCAGGTGGGGTTCCTCCCGGAGCTGATGGATAGGCCTTGCCACGGCGGGCAAGTCCAGCCCCGCTTCCATCAATGCCGCCATAATGGAGAAGGTTTCGGCGTTGGTGTTCTGAAAGCGGAAATTGCCCGTGTCCGTGCTGAGGGCGCAGTACAGGCAGGCGGCGATTTCTTTATTGAGCGGGATATTCAGCGCCCGCAGGCACCGGTACACCACGCAGCCCGCCGCCGAAGCCTTACCGTCCACCACGTTCAGCATGGCATAGCGGGGATTGTCCGGGTGGTGATCCATGACCAGGGTGACGGGCGCGGCAAAAAAAGCGTCCTTGCTGGCCCCCAACAACTCCACGGTGGCGGTGTCGATGGCCAGTGATACGTCAAAGGCTTTGCCCTGTACCGCCTCCGGCTGGACAAAACCGTCCGCGCCGGGCAGAAAACACATCTGCGTCGGCACCGGATCGGCGTCCAACAGGGTCACTTCTTTTCCCAGGAAACGCAAACCCAAGCCCATAGCCAGGGTGGAGCCGATGGCGTCCCCGTCCGGCTGGGCATGGGAACATAACAAAATGCTGTTCGCATTTTGCAGCGCGGACAGCATTTCGGGGCAGAAATCACGGTTCTGCGCCATCGTCATGTTCTTCTTCCTCTCTGGCAGGGGCCACTTCTTTCAGCACCTGGGCGATATGCGCGCCGTAGGCGATGTTACGGTCCCGTTCAAATAAAAGCTCCGGGGTATAGCGCAGGTCAACCCGCGCCCCCAATTCGTGGCGAATGAACCCGGCGGCCTTTTTCAGCGCCTTGATCATGTCGTCCGCCTTGTCGTCCTCTAAGACGCTGACGTACACCTTGGCCCAGCGCAAATCACGGGTCACATCCGCCCGGGTCACGGCGTAGGTGCCGCTGATCCGGGGGTCGTTCATGTCCCGGATAATGGCATCGATGGCGTGGCGCACTTCTTCTGAAATCCTGTCAATCCGAAAACTGCTCAATGCCTTGTTCCTCTCAAATATTTTGTGGGGGAAACCGTTCTTTGGATGCCAAAGAACGGTTTCCCCCACACCCCCTTCCAAGAAAGCAATAAAGGGAGCAACAGTTCTTTGCCATCCGTTTTCATAAATGCGCTTCACGGGGAATCGATTAAAGAAAAATCGTCTTTCTTCCATCCCGAAGAAGGCTTTCTTTGGAAGGGCACGGGAAACCTTTCTTTCGCCTGAAAGAAAGGTTTCCCGCCATAACCTCCCCTTACCTCTCAATTTCTTCCATCACGAAACATTCCACAACGTCGCCCTCTTTTACGTCGTTGTAGTTTTCCAGGCCCACGCCGCACTCGTAGCCAGAGGCCACTTCCTTCACGTCGTCCTTGAAGCGGCGGAGGGAAGAAAGCTTGCCCTCGAAGACCACCACGTTATCCCGCAGCAAACGCACAGAGGCGTTGCGCTGGACTTTGCCGTCGGTGACGTAGCAGCCCGCGATGGTGCCCGCGCCGGTGATCTTGAAGGTGCTGCGCACCTGGGCGTGGCCCAGCAGGTTCTCCTTGAATTCGGGAGCCAGCAGGCCCTTCATGGCCTTTTCCACGTCCTCGATGGCCTGATAGATGATGCGGTAGAGGCGGATATCCACGCCCTCGCGCTCGGCGGCGTCCCGGGCGGTGGAATCGGGGCGGATGTTGAAGCCGATGATGATGGCGTTGAAAGCGGAGGCCAGGTTCACGTCGTCCTGAGTAACAGCGCCGACCGCGCTGTGCAGCACGCGCACCTTCACTTCGTCGTTGGACAGTTTTTCCAAAGCCTGCTTCACGGCTTCCACGCTGCCCTGCACGTCGGCCTTGATGATGATGTTCAGGTTTTGCACCTTGCCCTCGGCGATGCCCGCGAACAGATTGTCGAGGCTCACCTTGGTGGTGTTGACCCGCGCGGCCTTCACCTTGTCGCGGCGCTCCTGGGCCACCTGACGGCTCAGATGGTCGTCCGCCACGGCGAACATTTCATCGCCCGCCAGGGGCACTTCGTTGAAGCCGGAGATTTCCACAGGGGTGGAGGGACCGGCGGTCTGCACGCGCTCGCCCCGGTCGTTCACCATGGCGCGGACGCGGCCGGAGGCCATGCCCGCCACGATGTTGTCGCCGATTTTCAGGGTGCCGTTCTGGAGCAGCACGGTGGCCAGGGGGCCCCGGGCCTTATCCAGCTTGGCTTCGATGATAACGCCCTTGGCCATACGGTCGGGGTTGGCGCGAAGCTCCATTGTATCGGCCTGCAACAGAATCATTTCCAGCAGGTCGTCCACGCCCTCGCCGGTGATGGCGCTGACGGGCACCATGATGGTGCTGCCGCCCCAATCCTCGGGCACCAGCTCGTACTTGGTCAGGTCCTGCATGATGCGGTCGGGGTTCGCGCCGGGCTTATCCATCTTGTTGATGGCGACCACGATGGGCACGTTGGCGGCCTTGGCGTGGTTGATGGCTTCAACGGTCTGAGGCATCACGCCGTCGTCCGCCGCCACCACCAGCACGGCGATGTCCGTGGCCTGCGCGCCGCGCATACGCATGGCGGTAAAGGCTTCGTGGCCAGGGGTATCCAGGAAGGTGATCTGGCGACCGTTGAGCTTGACGGTGTAAGCGCCGATGTGCTGGGTGATGCCGCCCGCCTCGGTGGCGGTGACGTGGGCCTTGCGAATGTAGTCCAGCAGGGACGTTTTGCCGTGGTCCACGTGGCCCATGATGGTGATGACGGGGGGACGGGGCTGGAGGTCTTCTTCGGAATCCTCCACGTCGATTTCGGAAAGAGCGTCCTCGGCGGTCTTATCCAGCTTCATTTCCAGTTCCACCCCGAATTCGGAGCAGACCAGGGAAGCGGTATCGTAATCCAGCTCGGAATTGATGTTGCTCATAATGCCTAACATCAGAAGCTTCTTTAAGATTTCGCCGGCGGGCTTGCCGATGCGCTCGGTCAGGTCCTTCACCGTGATGGTTTCCGCCGTCATGAAAGCCTTTTCGATCTTGATGGGGGCCATCATCTGCTGGGCGGAAAGCTGCTTCTTGTTGCTGCGGGCCTTCTTGCCGCCGCGCACGGTCTCGTCGTCGTAGCCGGGGAAGGATTCTTTCTGCAATTGCTTGCGGTTCTTCGCCACATGCTCCGGGTCATGCTGCCGGATATACTGCTTCTTGTTGGGATCGTAATTGCTGACCCTCTCCTTTTCCACCACGGGGGTCAGTTCGGGGCCGCGGCTGCGGCCACCGCCAGCGGGACGCGCGCCGCCGCCCTGGGGCCGAGGGCCGCCAGCGGGACGGGGACCGCCGCCGCCGGAGGCGCCGGAACGGTTAAAGGGCTGACCCTGCGCGCCGCCGGCAGGGCGGTTGAAGGGCTGACCCTGCTGACCGGCAGGACGGTTAAAGGGTTGACCGGGCGCACCGGCGGGACGGCCATAAGGCGCGCCGCCAGCCGGACGGGCGTAAGGCGCGCCTGCGGGACGGGGCGCACCCTGGCCCTGCGCGGCGTTTACGGGACGGCCATACTGGCCTTGCTGACCCGCGGGACGGTTAAAGGGCTGACCCTGCCCGTTCACGGGGCGGCCATACTGTCCCTGGGGACGCTGACCCTGCTGGGGCGCGCCCACGGGACGCGCCGCTGTCTGCTGAACGGGTCGCTGGGGCTGCGCGGGCACGGGCCGGGCAGCGGGCGCGGGGGCCGGTTTGGCTTCCGCGGGCTTTGCCGCTTCCGCAGGTTTGGCCGAAGCTGGCATCATTTCGGCGGGCTTTTCCTGCTTGGGCGCTTCCGCTTTCGGGGCGGGCGCGGCGGGAGCAGGCTTTTCCGGCTCGGCCTGGGGCTTTTGCGCAGGCGCGGGCGCGGGTGTGGCCTCCTGTTTTTCTTCCTTCTTTTCTTTGGCCGGTTCGGGCGTCTTTACAGCCGCTGCCTGTGCGGCAGGCTTTTCTTCGCTCCGTTTCGATTCGACGGCGGCAGGGGCTGCCGGTTCATCCTCGTCGGGCATGGTCCAGGCCTTCGTATGCTGTTTCGCAAGCTCCGCCTGCTCCTCCTGGCGCTTACGAGCCTTTTCTTCTTCCTCTTCCCGCTGGAATTTGGCTTCCTGCTTGCGCAGCATGCCAAGCACGCCCTCCAGACTTCTCCGGATGCGCGACGCTTCTTCCAGAATCGTGCCCGCCTGCTGATTGATTTCCTTTGTGGCCTCAGCCAGTTTCACCTTGGTCATTCGATGCTTGCACCCCCGCATTAGCCTTGTAATTTATCCTTTTCCTCGTTAAGCAATTCCATAATCCTGCCGCACAGCTTGCCCTTTTTCAGGGCGGCGGCCATGCGCCCGTCCTTCCCGCAGGCGCGGGAAAGGGTATCTATTGGCAGTATATACGCCGGAACGCCGCGATAGGCGCAGGCGTCCAGGATTTTTTTCCTGGTGCCGTCGGACGCGCCCGCGTCCAGCAGCACCGCCCCGGCCCTGCCGCCTTTGATCTCCCGAAGCGCCAAATCAGCGCCCAAGGTGATTTGTCCGGCGCGGCTGGCAAGGCCCAGCAGGCCGTCCGCTTTGGTCATGCCTTGGCCTCCAGCATTTCCAATTCGCGCAGGAGGGACGCGTGCGTTTCCTCCCCCAGCGCGCATTCAAATGCCCGCTCCAGCTGCCGCTGCTTGATGGCCTTTTTCAGGCACTCCGCCGAGTGGCACACATACGCCCCGCGGCCCGGCTTGCGGCCCGTTAAGTCGATGGAAACCGCGCCCTCCGGGGAGCGCACCACCCGCAGAAGCTCCTTCTTGGGCTTCATTTCCCGGCAGCCCACGCACATGCGCATGGGCACTTTCTTTTCCTTCATGGAACCATCCTCTGATTATTCGATGTCGTCATCCACGGGCAGCCGATCGTAATCCTCGGCAGCGTCGGCAATCACCGATCCGTTGCCCTCCAGCAGGACGGGCGCTTCGTTGCCCAGCAGCTCGTTGTACTGGGTCTGGGACTTGATATCAATCTTCCAGCCGGTCAGCTTGGCGGCCAGGCGAGCGTTCTGCCCTTCCTTGCCGATGGCGAGGCTCAGCTGGTTATCCGGCACCACCACGCGGCAGATTTTTTCCTCGTTGCTTTGCAGCACCCGTTCCACGTAAGCGGGATTCAGGGCGTTGGCCACGAATTCAGCCGGGTCGGCGGACCATTTGATGATGTCGATCTTTTCGTTTTTCAGCTCGCTGACCACCTTGTCCACGCGCGCGCCCCGGGGACCGACGCAAGCGCCCACGGGGTCGATCATGGCGTCCATGGAGGCCACGGCCATCTTGGTGCGGCTGCCCGCTTCCCGGGCGATGGACTTGATCTGCACAACGCCGGTGGCGATTTCCGGCACTTCCATTTCAAACAGGCGCTTGACCAGGCCGGGATGAATGCGGCTGACCGCCACCTGAGGCGTGCGGTTCACGTCCCGGTTGGTGCGGTACACCTGCAAAACGTATACCTTGATATGGTCGCCGGGGCGGTATTCCTCGCCGGGCATGAATTCGCTGCTGTCCAGGAAGCCCTGGGTGCGGCCCAATTCCACCTGCACGCCCTTGGCGTCCACCCGCTCCACGATGCCGGTGAGAATCTCATTTTCTTTCTCAATGTATTCGTCGTAGATCTTGCCCTTTTCCACGTCCTGCAGCTTCTGGCGGATCACCTGCTTGGCGGTCTGGGCGGCCACGCGGCCAAAGTCGGCGGGGGTCACGTCGATTTCCACGATGTCCCCTAACTCATAATTGGGACCCAGGGCGCGGGCTTCTTCCAGGGAAATCTGCTGGCTTTCGTCCTCTACTTCTTCCGTGACTACCTTGCGCGCGAAGATCTGAGCGTCCTTGTCCCGGGAGAAAACCACGGACAGGTTCATGGGCGTATTGGCGCCCCGCTTCATTTCCCGGCGGTAAGCGGCCTTCAGACCGTCCTCCACCGCTTCCATGATCTGATCCACGCTGATATCCTTCGCCTTTGCCAGCGCTTCGATTGCTTCCATCATTTCAGATTTGCGTGCCATTTTATCCTCCTGCTTTCTTTATGTACTCATCCCTTGTTACAGGGACGTTTCTTCCTCGTCTTCGTCCAGGGCGCTCAAATCGGGCACCAAACGCACCTGGGCCACCGCCTTGCGGGGCAGCTCCACCGCTTCCTCTCCGCTTTGCAGCAGCACGTGGTTTTCGTCCATTTCCCGCAGCAGGCCCTGCACGGATTTCCTGCCGTCGATGGGCTTATACAGCCGGGCTTCCACCAGCAGCCCCAGGGATTTTTCGATATCCCGCTTGGTTTTCAGGGGCCGGTCGATGCCCGGGGAGCAGACCTCCAGGAAATCATAGTCGAAACTTTCCAGGCTGGGCTGCACGGCCCGATGGAACTTTTCGCAGTCGTCCAGGGTGATGCCGCCCTCTTTGTCGATGTAGATGCGCAGATATCGACCGGTAGGTTCCTTCTCCATGGCGGCGTCGCACAGCTCGTAATCGAATTTCCGGGCCGTCTTTTCGCAGATCTCGGTGATTTTCTGCATGTTCAGGTTCTTTTGAGGCATCGTTCGCTCCTTTGAAATAGAAAAGAGCGGGATTCCGCCGCAGGCTTTGGAAAACACAGGGGCACGAAATAAAGCGTCCGCACCCGCGTCTTCCTGCTTGCAGCTCCCACTCTTCGTTAAACCCTTCTTTCTAAAAAGGCACTGTTAAACCTGGTTGCCGGACTCTGCCATCTTTTTGACAGATTCCAACGGGTAGTATACCATACGTTCTGCTTAAATACAAGCGTTTTCCAAAGAAATATCCGAAGTTTCGGCAATTTGAAGTGAAAACGGGGCCTGTTTTTGGGCAACCGTATTTGGTTCCGGCCCTTATTCCACCCACTTTTTCAAAAAATCCGCCATGCCGTTTACGATTTTTTCGTATTCCGGGGAAATGGTGCAAACGTGGGGCGCGCTGTCCAGCCACAGCGTTTCTTTGACCGTGCTGGAAACGCCGCCCAGGATCAGGGCCGGGCTGTCCGGGGTGACGGTTTTATCGCCGTGGGACTGGACGGTGAGCAGGGGGCAATGAATCAAATGCAAATCCCTTTTGGCCCGGCGGATGACGGCGCTCAACTGGCCCACGCTGGCGGTGGGATAGCTGGTATAGCCGATATCATAATCCTGGTTCAGGGTGGCCCGCGCGCCGTCCGCCTGCTTATGGATCATGGGATGGGCGAAGGCCGCCATGGGGGCCAGCACGCGCAGGCGATTGACGGTTTTCATGGGCGCGGCGATGGTCACGCAGGCGTCCGCCTGCATCTGTTCGGCGATCATCAGGGCAAGGCACCCGCCCATGGAAAGGCCCGCCACGGTGAAGCGGCGGTATTTCCCCCGCATGTCCGCCGCCGCTTCCCGGACGGCCAGCACCCAGTCCCGCCATTTGACCTTGCCCATGGCTTCCGGGGTTTGTCCATGGCCCGGCAGCAGGACGCCCCGCACGGCAAAGCCTTTTCCCCTTAAGCCCTCGCCCAGCAGGCGCATGTGGGCGGGCGAACCGGTAAAGCCGTGAATCAAAAGAATGCCGTGGTCGCCCTCCGGAAAATCAAAGGGCTGTGCCTGGGGCAATGAAAAATCCTGCATGGCGCGAACGACCTCCGTTTTGTCGAAAAGAAGCGCCGTCCGGGCGAACCCGGACGGCACGGGGTATTGAAATCAGGGATTATTCCGCAGCCTGGCCGCCGGAGAGCAGCGTCATCAGGGCGCCAACTTCTTCGGGCATGATCTCGGAAACCTTGGTGATCAGAGCGCCCAGGCCGTTGCTCATCACGTCGCCCAGCAGAGCGCCAGCGATTTCGCCTTCGGAATCGGCCATCAGCTGTTCCACGGGAACCACAGTCTTGTTTTCATCCAGCACGGCAAAGTCGCGTTCACCGCCCTGGGCAAAGGTGACCACTTCGCTGAAAATGGCGTTTTCCAGATCCATCAGGTAGGCTTCGGTTTCCAGCTTGATCTCGTCGTCGATGGTGACGTTCAGGGTTTCGGCGGCTTCAATGCCCTGGCCTTCAAACACGAAGAACATGAAAGCGCCCTTTTCAGTGGGTTCAACATGCACGGTGCAGCTGACTTCCTGTTCCACCATGGTCACGCCCACGGTCACGGCGTTCTCTTCCACCAGTACGGACACATCCACGGTCACGGTTTCGCCTTCGGCGGTAACAACGGTTTCCACGGTCACCAGGGTGGTGCCGTCGCTGTTGCCTTCTTCATCCACGTTGGTGTAGGCGTACACGGTCACTTCGGGGGTAACGATTTCGGGATTCTCGGCGGTTGCCGTGGTCATGCCCATGGTGCCCAGAGCGCTGATCAGAGAAGCCACGTTTTCATCGCTCTTGATCTGTTCCATCAGGGTCAGCACGGCGGTCTTGATGGCTTCCATGTCGATTTCGATGGGCATGCGGCAATTGAAGGTCAGGTCCAGGTCTTCAAAAGCGAATTCGCCCATTTCGGCTTCGCCGGGCTTCACGGCCGCGCTCACGGAGGCGATGTACTGCTTCATGTAGCCGGTCATGTTCGTCATCAGGGCTTCCATGTTCACATTGGCCATGGCGCCTTCCGCCTGGGAAGTGAACTGATCCATGATGGCCTTGATGGTATCGTTGGCCAGGGTGAGTACGTAGCTGGGCAGGATATCGCTGGCCAGGGCGAAGCCGTCTTCGGTCTGTTCGCCGGCCACGGTCAGCAGCTTCTGGCCCTGCAGGCCCAGGTCAAGCTGAATGCCGTTATTGGCGAAAACGATCTGGCCGTTGGTATGGGCCAGCAGGGGCAGGATGGACTGCATCTGGGCTGCGGTGGCTTCGTCGACGCCGAGCAGGGGCAGCAGGGAGACCAGCTTTTCGATGTCCGCCTTGGATTCAAAGGACAGGGTGAAGGAGGGAATGGTAATGGTGTTTTCAGTGTTTTCGCTGGCGGTTTCCTCAGCGAAAGCGCCGACGCAGCCCAGCGCCATCACAAGCGCCAGCAGCAGAGCAAGGATTTTTTTCATTTCAGGTTTCCCCTTTCTTTTCTTTCCGGCGTTGGCCGGTTATTTCTCCACGATGCTATCGTGTGCTTACGGTATTATTATAGCATCCCCTGCGTATTTTCGCAATGACATTTCAGGCATGAATCTTGCTGTTTTCAGGCAGGAAAAGTGTCATTTCTTGCCTCGGTCAGGGCTGGACGGTGACGATGGGCGAAAGCAGGCTGCCGCCCTGCGCCAGGGAAGCGAAATAGCTCTGCGTCCTCTGCGCCCAGAACTGAACCACGGCTTTCAGGGATTCTGCGCTCAGCTGATCCACGCGCAGGGTTCCGGTCAGGGAGGACGGCGCGGTATAGGCGAAGGGCGCAGCGGTTTTGCTGGTAAGGATCGCGCCGAGCGACGCGCCGCTTTCCAGGTCGCGCCAAGTCAGGCTGCCGTTCAGCTGGGTGGCGGAGCGCTTGGCGCTGCCGGAGGACATGGTAAGTTCCAGGGTCAGGCTTTGCTCGGGCAAATCTCCCTCCACGGGGCGAATCAGCAGGCTTCCCTTGATTTCCCGGGAAAGGCGGTCGGTGGACAGAGTATAGACGTCCTCCCCCGGTTCCCAGATCAGGTTATAATCGAAGGCCACCGTTTTCATCGCCGCCTGATCGCTCACCACGAAGCTCTCGTCCTCCTCCGGCAAGGTCAGCTTCACGCTGCCGGTAAAGATGGTTTCATTGGAGATCAGGCAGGACGCGTCGAATTCCGCGCCGCTGTTCATGCTGCCGGAAAGCCGCCAGTTCTGGCCGCCCTCCTCATAGGCGCAGGAAACCGTCAGCCGGGAAAGCGCGCCGCCCGCGCCAAGGGGCACGGAAAGCTGAAGCAGCAGGGGCGATGCGGAAATATCGTAGCGCTGCACCACTTCCAGGTCGCCGCTCATTTGCATGGCGTCCAGCATGGAGAACAGGTCGTTCATCATGGAGGGCTGCAGGTACGCGGCGGCTTCCTGGGCGGAAACCACTTCCTTGAGCAGGGTCAGCAGCTCCGCGTCGTTATAAAAGTCCACCATCAACTGCTTGATTTCCGCTTTCAGCGCCTGGGCGGGAATGGCGCACGCCAGCTGAGAATACATCGTGTTGCCGTCCCGGCCGGTGGAAAACTGGGCGTATCCGTTCAGCCACAGGTTCAGCTTTGTTTTATACACGGCGATGCGGCTTTCGGCCCGGGCCTTCCATTCCGCCGGGGCGTTTTCCACCGCGAGGGCCATCTGCCAAACGGGAGGCCAGCCGCTGCCGTCGGACAGCAGCCCGCTGAGCAGCTCGGCCAGGTTCCAGTCCCGGGCGGCGGAATAGTACACGTTATCGCCGCCCAGCACCGTGCCGCCGAAAGCCATCAGCTGTTCGTCGTACATATAGGTCAGCTTTCCGTTGGGCGCGCCGTCCAGCGTCAGGGTCAGGGTGGCCTGGCCTTCGTCCTTATAAGGCGTGGTGGCATGCTCCAAAGATAGGCTCAGCCGAGGAGCCAGGCTTTTGATCGCCGTCCAAAGAGCCGTATCAACGGCCCGGGTGCCCGCGCCGGACGCCGACAGGGTCAGCGTGCCCCGGAACGCCGATTCCTTCACCGCCTGCTGATAAAATTTTTCCGCCAGGGTATAATCATCCGCAAGGGCGGGCATGGCGGCCGCCGCCAGCAGCAGGAGCGCCAGCAGCAGCGCGATTCCACGTTTCATTCCAGATCATCCTCCTCCACGATCCAGCTATCTTCCACAGCGTCCGGCACGGGAACGGAAGGGCCGTTCATCCATGCGTTCGTCCGCAGTTCGTGCAAAAGCAGCGTCCGTTCATCTTCCTTCAGCTCCGCCGCCAGGGGGGCCAGCGCGCCCGTCAGAGGGGCCAGCTCCGAAAGCGCGGAAGCGCGGGCCTTTTCCTCCGTCAGCCCCCGCAAATCCTTGGCGCTGTGGATTCCGAAGGCGCCTTCCTCTTCCCCGACGGTCAAAAGCGCGTGTATCCGGGCTTCCAGCGTCACGTCCGATCCGGTTTTCCGCTGCACGCTCACGTCGCCCTCCAGCCCGTTTTCGGTAAAGGTCATATCCGGCGACAGGGTCCAGGCGGTTTTGATCCCGTGTTCCTTTTCCGAACAGGTGATTTTGCCCGTCCAGTGTTCTTCTTCCTCGCCCGTTTCGTTTTTCAGCGCGGCGTTCAGGGTATACGCCGTGGATCTCCCGTTCAGGACGCGGTTCAGGCTGCCTTCCGCGTCGAGGGTGGTCACGTTCTGTTTGGTGGTCAGCTTTACGCTCAGGCTGCCTTTCAGGCTGTTTTTCGATCCGACCCCCGCCAAATTCACCGAAACGTAGCCGCCCTTGCCCGGCGTATAGCCGCCGTACATCGTCACCTTGCGCTTGTCGCCGTCCCTTTCGGCCTTGCCGGTAAACTGGAACCCCAGCTCGTTCCCTTCCTTATCCAGGAAGCGCTTGAACCGGCATTCGTCCGAAAACGTAAGGCCTCTCAGCAGCCCTTCCATATCCTCGTACAGGTCCGGCTGCATTTTGAACGCTTCCTTTACATACGGCAGGATCGCTTCCAGCGTCTCCGGCCAGGCCTCGTTGAACTTTCCGTCCGGAAACTGATAATTTATGTAGAACGCGGCGGCGTTGGCGTTCTTGATGGAAGTGGATTCCCGCACTTTTTTGGGCGTCACGTAGTTTTCCAGCGCGGCGTACAGCGCGGGCGCGGCCTTCATGTACAGGGCGGGCAGCACGGTCAGATCGGGAAGCTGCGTGGTCTCCCCGCCGATCAGCTGCAAGGCGTCCGGCCCCGCGGGGTCCGTCAGATAAGCCTCGCCGGAGGGCTGGAACGCCGTCAGCGTATACCCCGCCTGCCGTTCCACGAAAGCGGAAATCAGGCTTTCCCCGTTCTTCATGACGGCCACCGCGTCCCTCCTCCCGGCGGATACCCGAAGGGCCAGCCCCTCCAGCCATCCGTTCACGATTTCCAGGGACCGGCTGCTCAGGGTGGACAGGCTGTTCAGCTGTCCCGAAATCTCCAGCGTCATGTGATCCCCGGCGGCAAGCTGCTCGTACCGGGGAGAAAATTCCGCCAGCGCTCCCGGGCAGGAAAGCCACAGCACCGCCGCCATCAGAAGAGAGAAGATACGCACGCGTCCGCGCATGTTGCCACATCCTTTCGGCTTTCATGAATCATAACGAAAAACGAAACCTTTTTCTTGCAGGGAAACAGGAATATTTTCCATCGCGTTCCTTTCTTCCCGCTTTTTCCAATTTATTATAGCGCACTTTGGCGGAATTGAAAAGGGTTTGCCAGACGTTTTCCAGTGCTATATCCTGTGGATATTCTTTTTTCATGTACAATATGGGCGAATAAGTGAAAATCCGCACGGGTGCAAAAATTATTTTGGAAAAGGGGTTGCATTTTTCAGCTTTTCCAGTACAATAGAGCTGTATTTCTTCAAAATGTTCGGATTTTTGACAGAAATTGACGGAGGAGGCGCGGTTCATGCAGGAACTGAGAGAAGCCATCGCCCGGTATGGTCAGGGCATCGGCCAGAACATCGTAAAGGTGGATATGTTTTTGAACCACCGCATTGAAACCGGCCTGCTTTTCCGCATGGGTGAAGAACTGGCCCGCCGGTTTCAGGACGCGAAGCCCGACCTGATCCTGACCGTGGAAGCCAGCGGTATCGCCCTGGCCCTGGCCACCGCCCGGGCCATGAACGACCTGCCCGTGGTATTCGCCAAAAAAGGCGCCACCGTGGTGCAAAGCCCCGACGTGGCGGAAGCGAAGGTGTATTCCTTTACCCACAAGCGGGAAAACGTGATCCGCGTGGATAAAAAATTCCTGCCCCAGGGCAGCCGCGTGCTGATCATTGACGATTTTCTGGCGGACGGCCAGGCGTGCCAGGGCATGATGGCCCTGTGCGCCCAGACGGACTGCCCCATCGTCGGCATCGGCATCGGCATCGAAAAGGGCTTCATGCAGGGCGGAAAGAACCTGCGCGCCATGGGCATCAATCTTACGTCTTTGGCAGTCGTCACCGGCATCGAGAACGGAAAGATCCTGCTGGCCGACGACTGATCCAAATAAATCATTTATCCAATGTCAACTGGAGGAGGAGACATCCATGAAAAAATTGCTCGCTCTGCTGCTCGCCCTGATCCTGTGCGTGGGCATCATTCCCGCCATGGCGGAAGGCATCGCCAAGGAAGATATCAAGATGGGCGTGATCCTGCTGCACGACGAGGATTCCACCTATGACATGAACTTCATCAACGGCGTGACCGAAGTGTTCGCCAACCTGGGCCTGAGCGAGGATCAGCTCATCATCGCCCGCAACCAGCCCGAATCCAACCAGTGTGCCGAAACCGCCCTGGACCTGATCGACGAAGGCTGCAACATGATCTTCTTCGACAGCTACGGCCATCAGTTCTACACTGACGACGCGGTTGCCGCCTATCCCAATGTGAAATTCTTCCACGCCACCGGCGACCGGGCGCACACCCTGCCCTACGACAACGTTTACAACGCCTTTGCCGATATCTATGAAGGCCGCTATCTGGCGGGCATCGCCGCCGGCATGAAGCTGAACGAGCTGAAGGAAGCGGGCCAGCTCAAGGGTGAAAAGCCCCTGATGGGCTATGTGGGCGCTTATACCTACGCCGAAGTGGTGTCCGGCTACACCAGCTTCTACCTGGGCGCCAAGTCCGTCTGCCCCGACGTGACCATGAAGGTGCAGTTCACCGGCTCCTGGTATGATGAAAAAGAAGAAAAGGCTGCCGCCGAGGCCCTGATCGGCCTGGGTTGCGACCTGATCAGCCAGCACGCCGACTCCATGGGCGCTCCCACCGCCTGTGAAAACGCCGGCATCCCCAACGTGTGCTACAACATTTCCACCAAGGAAAGCTGCCCCACCACCTATCTGGTTTACTCCCGCATCAACTGGACGCCCTACTTTGAATACATCATCGAAAAGACCATCGCGGGCGAAGAAATCGAAACCGACTGGGTGGGCACCATCGCGGGCGGCTCCGTCATCGTGACTGATCTGAACGAAGCCGTAGCCGCTCCCGGCACCCAGGAAGCCATTGATGCCGCCATGGCGGAGATGGTAGCCGGCACGCTGCATGTGTTCGACACCGATACCGATGGCTTCATCACCGTAAAAGGTCAGCCCCTGACCAACGATTGGCGTCCTGATCCCAAGTACACCGACGGTTCTTTCGATGAAAGCAACAAGATCGTTTATGATGGTTACTTCCATGAATCCATGTATCGTTCTGCTCCCTATTTCGATGCCCGCATCGACGGCATTGAGCTGCTGAACGATAAATATGGTTTCTGATCCAAAGCGTTTCATGCGAAGCGCGTGAATCAATCGGACTGCCGCCTTTTTGGTGAGGCGGCAGTCCGAATCCATTTATTCAGACAATATGTGATCGGATGGAGGATCGCACGTGGAGAAACAGCTTGCGCTGCAAATGAAGGGCATCACCAAGCGCTTCGGCGGCATCGTCGCCAACAATCATGTGGACCTGGACGTGTACCGGGGGGAAATCTTAGCCATTTTGGGCGAAAACGGCTGCGGAAAAACCACCCTGATGAACATGATCTCCGGCATCTACTTCCCGGACGAGGGCAAAATTTTTGTGGACGGCCAGGAAGTGGTGATCCGCTCTCCCAAGGACGCCTTTCAGCACGGCATCGGCATGATTCATCAGCATTTTAAGCTGGTGGACCTGTTCACCGCCGCCGAAAACATCGTGCTGGGCGTGAAGGAGGAAGGGCGCTATGACCTGAAGGACGTCAACGCCCGGGTGACGGAAATCGCGGAAAAATACGGGTTCCACATTGATCCGAAGAAGAAAATCTACGATATGTCCGTATCCGAAAAGCAGACGGTGGAAATCATCAAGGTGCTGTACCGCGGGGCGGATATCCTGATTTTGGACGAACCCACCGCCGTGCTCACCCCCCAGGAAATCGTGCGGCTGTTCGACGTGCTGCGGCGTATGAAGGCGGACGGCAAGGCCATTATCATCATCACCCACAAACTGAACGAGGTGATGGAGGTCAGCGACCGGGTGGCCATCCTGCGCCGGGGCGAGCATATCGCTACCGTGGAAACCAAGGACACCAACGAAGCCCAGCTGACGGAAATGATGGTGGGCAAAAAGGTGGATCTGAACATCGACCGCTACGAGCCGGAGAACGCCGTTCCCCGCCTGATCGTAAAGGATCTGAACCTGTACGACCCGGAAGGCATCCACGTGCTGAAAAACATTTCCTTTACCGCCAAGGGCGGCGAAATCCTGGGCATCGCCGGGATCGCGGGCAGCGGGCAAAGGGAACTGCTGGAGTCCATTTCGGGCTTGCAGCCCCTGCGCGGCGGCGAGATCATTTTCAACAATCCCAAGAAAAATCAGCCGGTTTCCTTCTATCATAAAACCATGAAGCAAGTGCGGGAACTGGCGTCAAAAGGCACCTTCCATGATGGACAGGGAAAACCCGTTTCTTTCGACGGCATGAGCAACAAGGCCGTGTGGAAATGGGTGCAGTCCAAGGATGTGCTGTTCAACGAGGACGAGGTGGTGAATCTGCGGGACAAAAACCCCCTGCAGATTCGGGCGCTGGGCATCCACCTGTCCTTCGTGCCGGAGGATCGTCTGGGCATGGGTCTGGTGGGCAGCATGGGCATTCGGGATAACATGATGCTCCGCAGCTACCGCAAGGGCCCGGCGGGCTTCCTGGACCGAAAAAAGCCTCTGGAAACGGCGGAAAAAATCATCAAGGCGCTGGAAGTGGTCGCCCCCAACGCCAACACCCCCGTGCGCCGTCTGTCCGGCGGCAACGTGCAGAAGGTGCTGGTGGGCCGGGAAATCGCCTATGTGCCCAAGGTACTCATGGCGGCCTATCCCGTGCGCGGCCTGGACATCAATTCCTCCTACACCATTTACAACCTGCTCAACGCCCAGAAGGAACGGGGCGTGGCCGTGATTTTCGTGGGCGAGGATTTGGACGTGCTGCTTTCGCTGTGCGACAGGATCATGGTGATCAATTCCGGCGCCGTCACCGGCATCGTGGACGCCCGGACCGCCACCAAGGAAGAGCTTGGCCTGCTCATGACCAAAACAGAACCGCTTCGGAAGGAGGGCGCTTAAATGACCGCAAAGCATACGCCCGCGGTAAAAGAACCGCTGGTTCACTTAAGCAAGCGTTCCACCATCCATCCCCTCCACGCCTGGGCCATCCGGCTGATCGCCGTGATTTTGGGCCTTACGGTGTGCGGCCTGGTGGCCTTCCTGCTGATCGAAAAGCTCCAGGCGAAGCCGGAAAAGATCTGGGATTTCTATAATGCCTTCATCAAAGGTTCCTTTTCCACACCTCGAAAAGTATGGAAATACCTGAAAAACCTGTCCATCCTGCTGGGCATCGCCTTAGCCCTGACCCCGGCCTTCCGCATGCGCTTCTGGAATATCGGCGCGGAAGGACAAACGCTGCTGGGCGTGCTGGGGGCCATCGCGGTAGACTTTTACTTAGGCGGCAAAATGCCGGAATGGCTGCTGCTGATCCTGATGCTGCTGGCGGCGCTTTTCTGCGGGGCGCTGTGGGCCGTGATCCCCGCCCTGTTCAAGGCCAAATGGAACACCAATGAAACCCTGTTCACCCTGATGATGAACTACATCGCCACCTTCCTGGTCGCGTTCTTCCTGGAGGTGTGGGTCACCAACGGCTCCGGCGCGCTGCCCAAGCTGAAAACCGGCAAGCTGCCCACTGTGGGGGGCAACGATTACCTGCTCATCATCCTGATCGTGGTTTTCCTGGCCGTCGCCCTGTTCATTTACCTGAACTTTACCAAGCACGGCTACGAAATCAGCGTGGTGGGCGAAAGCGAGCGCACCGCCCGGTACGTGGGCATCAGCGTGCGCAAGGTCATCATCCGCACCATGATCTTAAGCGGTCTGCTCTGCGGCCTGACGGGCTACCTCATCGGCGCGGGCCTGGATCAAAGCATCACCACCAATTCCGTGGGCGGCCAGGGCTTTACCGCCATCATGGTTTCCTGGCTGGCGAAATTCAACCCCCTGGTCATGATTCTGACCGCCGGGCTGATCCAGCTGCTTTCCCAGGGCGCGGCCCAGATCAGCCAGGATTTCAACGTATCCGGCGCGCTGCCCAGCGTGATCACCGGCATCATCCTGTTCTTCATCATCGGCTGCGAATTCTTCATCAATTATGAACTGCATTTCCGGGGCCATACGTACAGCGGCAAGGTGGAAAAGGAGGGAGTAAAGTAAAATGAATACCTGGCTGAATTTCCTCATCGACTCCCTGGCCTTCGGCGCGACCTTCATTTACGGCTCCACGGGAGAGATCCTGACCGAAAAGGCGGGGCACTTGAACCTTGGCATTCCGGGCATCATGTGCATGGGCGGCGCGGGCGGCTGCCTGATGCTGAACCTGATCGGCAAATCCGGCCTGCCGCCGGTGCTGATCGTGATCCTTGGCATCCTGTCGGCCCTGGTGTTTTCCATGCTCATGGGCCTGATCTATTCCTTCCTCACCGTGACCCTGCGGGCCAACCAGAACGTGACGGGCCTGGCCCTGACCACCTTCGGTGTGGGTCTGATGAAGGTCATCATGAGCAAGCTGACCGCCACCGTCTATCTGGTGGGACCCAAGCAGTATTACCGCTGGCCCTTCGCCGGGCGGCAGGACAGCCTGCAGTGTTTAGGCGTGCTGTTCTTCCTTGCCATCATCATCGCTATCGCGGCGGGCTGGGTGCTGTTTCGCACCAAAGTGGGGCTGCATCTTCGGGCTGTGGGCGAAAATCCCGCCACCGCCGACGCCGTTGGCATCAAC
The DNA here is from genome assembly GCA_905234985.1 of uncultured Christensenellaceae bacterium. Lineage (GTDB taxonomy): Bacteria > Bacillota > Clostridia > Christensenellales > Aristaeellaceae > RUG563. The sequence goes on along the minus strand of CAJOJQ010000012.1, from coordinate 18,090 downwards.
GTGAACCGTTATAAGTACCTGGCCACCTGCATCGGCAGCGGCATCGCGGGTTTAGGCGGGTTCTACTACATCATCGACTACATGGCATCCCAGGAAGCGTATCTGAGCCTGGAGGCTTTCGGCTGGCTGAGCATCGCCCTGGTGATCTTCGCCCTGTGGCGGCCCCCGGTCACCATCATCGGCTCCACCGTATTCGGCTTCCTGTTCTCCTGCTCCAGCTTCATCACCAACATTCCCGGCGTTACCGTCACCATGGCCATGAAGCCGGTGCTGAAAATGCTGCCCTACGTGGTCACCGTGCTGGTGCTGATTATCTCCAGCATCCGCAACAAGCGGGAAAACCAGCCCCCGTCCTCCCTGGGCCTTTCGTATTTCCGGGAAGATCGGTAAATCTTCACAGCATACAAAACCGGCGCGGAAGCGAAAGCCTCCGCGCCGGTTTTGTATGCCGTTTTATTCTGAAACCATATCTGTATTGGGCAGGAAATCCCCGGGCAGGTAGATGGCCCCCGCCAGGGAATCCGGCTGGCTGCCCTGAACGTACAGCGCCGCCCGCTTCACCCCCGGCAGCTGGCACACGGTATTCACTAAGCTGTAAATCAGCAGCGCTTCATTTTCACCGTCCATATCCTTTGCCAGCGCGCCCAACTGGGCGGAAAAGTTCAGCAGCAGGGTTTGATCCTCAAAGCCCACGCCCAAAAGATCGGCGGAGCGCAGGCCGCCGGGCAGCACGGCGGAAAGGCCGGTTTTGCTGTCAAAAGGCTGGGGGCCAAGCATCAGCTGCTCCACCAAAGCCCGGGCGCTGGCCGCCTCGTAATAGGGAATGGGCCGATAGGTCTTTTCCAGCTTCCCCTGGGCGTTGGCAAAGTACAGCGCGCATTCCTCCAGCAGAAAGCCGGAAAAATCCCGCCGCCGCATGAGGCCGTCCTGGAAGGTGATGATTTCCCCCGCGCCGTTATAGGTGCCGGAGGGCGTCAGCGTGTTCACGCGTTCCGTGCCGATGTGGATTTCAATGCCCTCGATGCCGGGCAGGAAGGTGGTCAGCGTCCAGCACAGGGAGGCCATCATGACGGACCGGGTAATACCCGCGTTGATCAGGGCGCTGTTCAGGTCCTCCGTAAACCGCAGTACCAGCCGCCGCACGCCGCCCGATTCTGAAAGCGTTGGCGCTTCCCGCAGGAAGGAGGCAAGCTCAGGGCAGCGGGGCACGTTGGGCAGCGCTGCCGCCCCGGCGGACAGGGCTTCCAGCAATGTCACCGCCATGCCGGAAAGATCGGAAGCGGTAAAGGAAAGGGTGCGCGCCTCGCACAGGATGCCCTTGCCAGAGGGGGCCGGGTAATACAGGGCGGCGGCAAAGGATCGCCGTGCGGAGGACAGGGGCGCGGAAACCCTGGACCACAGGGCGGAAAGATCCTCCCGGCTGTTGGGCTGATAGCAGCCCGCGGGCAGGGTGGCGGCGATGTTCATGCCCGGCTGCGCACCGGAAACGAGTATGTTCACATACTGCACATCCCCAAACTGGCCCAGGGTGTTGGCGATGGCCTGGCCCACGGTAAAAAGCTGCTCGTGGGTCAATCGCAGGGCGGAGGCCGCCAGGCTCACCGTGACCACCTGGCCGGAAACCTCCACCGGGTCGGTATCGGACAGGGCCAGGGTCACATTGCCGCCAACCCGTGCGGCGGCTTCCGTGCCGGGATGGGCCAGCAGCATTTCGCACAGCGTGCGGGAACGCTGCCGGGACGCCGAAAAGGCCGCCGTCTGGGGCACGGCCAGCAGCTTGGTTCCGTCCAGGGAGGGCAAATACAGCACCACGGCCTGCTCATAATCCTGGCGCGTGTCGTTTTCCGGCGCGGCGTGCCGGTATTGGGCGGGGGGCAGCGTCAATTGGGCGCTGGTTCCCCCGCTTTCCTGGGCCGCGCAGCCCGCCATCAAAAGACAGGCGGCGATCAGGCAGCCAAAGCGCTTCAAACGGTGGTTCATGGCTATATACCCCATTTTTTCAGAAAGTGAAAAGTGAAAAGTGGAAAGTGGAAAGAAATTTAGTCATTCATTCTAAGAGAATAGAGCAGAACACATGAACCATTTCAATCTTCACTTTCCACTTTTCACTTTTTTAGTTTCCCTTCATCATATTCAGCAGCCGCGCGTAGTCCATTTTCCAGACGCCTTCTTCCCGAAGCAACAGCAGAGGATAGCCCTGGGTGGTTTGATCCCCCGTTTCCAGGGAAACGGCGAGTACCGCTCTTTGCCCGTCGAAGGACACGTTTCCCGGGGACAGGGTATAGCCCGTCAGCGACCGGGCGGCGGCAAAGGCGGCGAACGCGTTCTGCTCCCCCGCGCGGACGGTTCCACTTTCCCCCTCCCTGGCGGTCAAATCGTAGAGGGTCGGCCAATCCTGGTCCTGCCACGCCTGCAAAATCAGGGAAGCCGTATTGTAGGGCGTCAGCAGGCAGCTTTCATCACGCGTCACGGGCGGCAGCAGCGCATCGTCGTTCGTCCGATTCAAAAAGCCCTTTTGCAGCCGCATGGACGCGGTCTGCACCGCGCTGCGGTAAACCAGCACCTGCACCTGGGTACACAGCCCCTCTTCCGTCAGGGCGGCGGCTAAGGATTGCAGGCAAAGCTGGCGGCGCAGGGTTCCTTCGCTGGAAGCGGCGTCGGTCGGCTCGTCGGCGTAGCGGCCCAAAAAGGCTTCGTTGAAGGTGATAAACAGGGTGTCCCCCTGAGCCGTGGCGGCCAGCACCTCCGTTCCCGGCGGGAACAGGGCGGAAAGCGCCGGATCGGAGGCGTCGGGACCTTGGATCAGGGCTTCCACCATGGCTTTTTCCAGGCTTTCATTGCGCTTGAGCTGAATTTCCCGCTGCTCCGGGGCCAGGTAAGCGGAGGCCCCATAGCGGAAATACAGGGTGATCGTCCGGCTGTCCGGGGAAAGCTCCGCCGTGCTGGCGCTGATCAAATGCTGGCCCTCGGTTCCCTCCCGCAGCAGCGCGTCCGGCGGGGAGGTCATGCAGCCGGTCAGCAGCAGCGCGCAGAACATGAGCAGCGCGGCGGCCCTTGCAATCCTTTTTTTCATTTAGGATTCGGTTCCTCCCCTAAGCACCAGCCCTGCAGCTTGTTCACCGTGCGCTCCAGAGAACCCCGGCTGTCGCCCCAGGGCTTGTCGGCGTTGCGGTAATCGAATTTCAGGGTAAAGCCCTCCAGATCCTTTTCCATTTTCGTCAGGCTGCGTTCCACCGCCGCGCTCAAATCGCCGACGAAACTTTTCAGCATTTCGCCGTTCAACTCTTCCTGGGCCATTTCCAGCAGCATGGCCATATCCGGCAGGCAAACGCCCTTGGAATCGGCTAAGGCTTTCCGGAAGGAATCGTCGGTTTTGTACAGGTGCAGCATGGTGTAGGCGTACCGGCGGGTATGCTCTTCGATGGTATCGCACAGGATGCAGGTCTGGGACATTTCCCGGATCTTTTTGGCGGCTTCGGCCAGATCATCCTTGCCCTCGCCCTTGCCCAGCAGGCGCTTGAAGGCGGGGGTGGCGGCGTTTTTGTCCGCGCCCGCCTTGGCCGCTTCCAGAATGGGATGGAGCTTGCCCATGGTTTCCTTGAGATGGGTGTGCATCATGAGGGCGTGGCCCAGCCGGTTCTTCTGCCCGTACAGTAGCACCTGATGATGGGCGCAGAAGCCCTTGGCGTTCACCTGAATGCGGGTGTCCGGCTCCATGACCGACGCGCCCAAAAACCGGTCCACATCGATCAGCTCGTTGCGGCGGCGCAGTGCGCACAGGGGGCATTCGCCCTCTAACTTCATGGCGTCCCATACGGGAATGGTATCAATATGGTAGCGCATAGTTCCTCCTTTTAAACAGGCATGCAATTCCTACAGCGCGCATACAATCCCCAAGAGACGGGAAGGAGGCGCGAGAATGCGGGCGGGCAGATTGAAAACAAAGCGGTATCCGGTGCGGAATCGGGGCGGATGGGCGGCGCTTCTGCTGCTTGCGGGCCTGCTGCTGGGCGCGGGAGCCGTCATCTACGGCAGGCAGGCTTGGGAAGCCGCCTTGCCGCTGCTCCCGGGCGTTTTGCAGCCGTCCGCCGCACAAACGCCCGCGCCGGAGGCCGTTTCCCGGGAGGAACGCACCCTGACCCTGCCGGGCCATACCTGGTACGCCCTGCAATTGGGGGCCTTCGACAGCGCGGAGGCGGCGGAAAGCTCCGCCGAATCCTATCGGACCCGCGGGGCGGCGGGCTATATCCGCAGGCAGGGGCAATACCGGGTGCTGGCCGCCGCCTATGCCTCCCGGGCGGACGCCCAGGCCGTGATGACCCAGCTTCGCAACAATCATCAGATCGACGCCGTGCTGACGGAAATCACCCAGGCGGAAGTGACCCTGCGCCTAAACGGCAGGCCGGAGCAATTGACCGCCTTAAACGACGCTTACGACGCCCTGGAGCAAATGTCCCAGCAGCTGGCGGCCCTGTCCGACAGTCTGGATCGGGGAAAAACGGACCGGCAGACGGCTCTTTCCGCCCTTCGCTCCCAACGGGACACGCTGACCGCCCTGAAAGCCAGGATCGACGCGCAGTTCGGAAAGAACGCGCCCCAGGCAGTGAAGGACGCGGGAGACTTGCTGGAAAGCCTGTCCCTTTCCCTGAACGAAGCGCTGGCCGCCCAAGGCACAGCCGTTTTAGGCGCGCGGATCAAGTACGCCCAGCTGCAATGCCTGTGCGGCATGGCGGATTACACGGCGGAACTTTCTGTTTAGTATGCCGCAGGCCGTGCGGGCGCGCCGCATTTGGAGCAGGGCAGCAGCTTGCTGTATTCCTTGCTGTTGATCAGCTCGTAGGGGAATTCACCCAGCAGCGGCCAATAGCTGGGATCCACAGCCTCGCAGTTGGGCTTGGTATGGTAATACTTGCCGCCGTGCAAATTATAATACAAGGTGATGCCAGAGGCGTTGGGGTTCGGCACCTCGGTGGGCGCGATGGTGCTGGCGATTTTCTGGACGTTAGCCTGGGCGGCGGCCTCCGCGGCCTCGTCCACCTTCACGCCGTCCAGAGAATTGGGGTCGATGTACCACACGCCGTTGATCTTCCGCAGGATCACCCGCATGCGTTTTACGATGCTTTCGCCGTTCTCGTCAAACTCCACTTTCACGGTCAGGATACGGGAATTGGCGCCGTCGGTTCCGCCCGACGTATCTTCCACCACTGGCTTCCCCACGGGCTTGCTGCGGCTGAGCATCTGAAACAGCACGGTTTCCGCGGACTGCTGCTCGTTCACCCAGGAGGGCAGGCAGTATTCTTTCATGACCGACACGTTCTTGGAGGCCCAAACCTCAAAGAACGCTTCCAGCCGCGCCTCGGTTTCCGATACGACGGCGGCGGTATCCTCTTCCGATTCCGGTTCCTCGGTGGGGGCGGGCGTCTCAGGCACATAAGCGCTCACGCCGTCCTGACTGGAATACAGGGAGGTTTGTCCCTGGGCGGCGGACGCGGCGCGGCTTTCCGGCGCCTGACGGTTGATGATCATCGCCAGGGCAATCACCGCCGCCAGCGCCAAATAAACTACCGTAAGGGTATTCCGGGCGCTGCGCACAAAAGCCCGCATGAGCCACATCGCCAGCAGGCATACCCCGGTCAGCCCCAAAAAGACGATGCGCAGCGGGGTATAATGCACCGCCAGGCTCACCAAAAACAGCACGGGCAGCACGACGGACAGCAGCAAGGAAAGGGCCGTATGCCGCTGCTGCAGCGCCGGGCCGTTTTCCTGCTCCATGTCCGGTTCTTCTTCCCTTTTTCTTTCCGCCCGCTTTTTTAAATTGTACATGGGCGATTCGTTGTATTGGCCGCGATTGTAATTCATGCGCAGTTCCTTTCCTGATTACTCGTCGATCTGAACCTTGTTCCGGCCGAACATGTCGATCAGGTCGTTCACGCTTTTTTCCTGACGTTTTTCGGCCTCGGCGTCGGCGCCCGCGGGCATCATCTGGGGCAGCGCCTCAAATGCGGCGTGATCGCCCCCCGCCTGGTTCAGCGCGTTTTCAATTTTGCCTTTCCGCTCCGGGGCGGAAAGCATAGTCATAAAAATTTCTTCGCCGGGACCGAACAAGGCCCGGTATACGCCGTTTTGGAATCCGCCGTATTTGGCCCGGGACAGGGGGCCGTAAATGGCGGGTTCCGTTTTTTTGATGGTTTTCAGCGCGTCGTTCCACACGTCCTTGGGCGCGCGGCTGCCTGCGGGAACCGGCGTTTCCACGATGGGCCGGGACACAGGCCCGGCGGGCTTTTCCGGTTTTTTCTCCGTCTGCGCGCCGTCAGCCGGAGCGGCGGCGCGCACGCCGTTCTTTTCCAGCTCATATAAACGCTGTTCCAGTTCTGCCACGCGCTCCAGCAGGGCTTCCATATCCTTTTCTTCCGGCTGGTCGCAGGCTTTCAGGGCGAACACCTCCAGCACAGACCGGGCCGAAGCCGCCCAGCGGGTATCCGCCTCGGCGCGCATGCAGCCGTCCAGCACCCGAAGCAGGCGCTGCTGGGAAAACTGCTTGGCCTGCTCGGCGTATCGCTTGGCGTTTTCGCCGCTGACGCCCGGCAGGCCCTCCCCCGGCCCGCACAGCAGCGCGGCCATGAGCAGGCGCAGGTGCGCCGACACGTCCTTCAAAAACACCTGCACGTCCCGGCCCCCGCGCATCAATTCCTCGATCAGCCGCAGGGCTTCGCCCCCGTCCCGGTGGGCGATAGCGTCGGCGAAGGAAAACAGGAAGGCCCGATCCGCCGTGCCCAGGGCGGCGCGCACGTGTTCCTCCGTGATCTTTTCCCCGGAACCCATGCACATATCCAGGATGGACAGGGCGTCGCGCATGCCGCCCTCCGCCGCGCGAGCCACCAGCTCCAGCGCTTCCGGCTCGGCGGTTTCCCCGCTCTGCTCCACCACCTTTTGCAGGTGCCCGGCGATCTGTTCCTCGGAATAGCGGCCGAAATCGTACCGCTGGCAGCGGGAAAGGATGGTGGAGGGCAGCTTCTGCGGCTCGGTGGTCGCTAAGATAAACACCATGTATTCCGGCGGCTCTTCCAGGGTTTTCAGCAGCGCGTTGAACGCCGCGTTGCTCAGCATGTGTACTTCGTCGATGATATACACCTTATATTTGCCGAACTGAGGCGGATAATCCACCTTTTCCAGCAATTCACGAATTTCCTCCACCCGGCTGTTGCTGGCGGCGTCCATTTCATACACGTCGAAGGAGGCGTCGGCCTCGATGGTGCGGCAGCTTTCGCATTCTCCGCAGGGGTCGCCGTTCTGGGGATTCAGGCAGTTGATGGCCCGGGTCAGGATGCGGGCCGCACTGGTTTTGCCCGTGCCCCGGCTGCCGCAGAACAGATAGGCGTGGGCCACCCGCCCCGTCATCACCTGATTGCGCAGGGTGCGCACGATGGCTTCCTGGCCCACCATGTCCGAAAAGGTTTTGGGCCGCCATACCCGGTACAAAGCCTGATACATACGCATCCTCCTCTGGTTGTCGGCGTGCCGCGACTCGTTTTGCTTGTCCGCCGACCTGGCACCCATTATAACATACGCGGCACGGATTATCAAATTCTTTCGTCACATTTTCTACACAGAATTGTAAAACTTTTCGGTTTGCGGCAAATTGCGGAACCTCCTTCTATATGGTATACTTATTTTGAGTCATTCTATGGGAATTTACGGCGAAGGATGGCTTGACGGAACGCGGCGCAAAGGAGGTTTGAATGGAAATCGTTTTGATGACGCAGGAGCATCCGTTTTGGGATCAAACGATTGCTTTCGCCGAAACCTGTTCCTGGAAAGCAGGGCCTTATCTTGCCAAAATGATGAGGAATCACGAATTCCAGGATCCGGAACGGGTGATCGCGGCCATAGAAAAAAACCAAATCGTTGGATATTGTACGTTCGCAAAGAAGGACGAGTTGCCGGAGGACAGCGGATACGCGCCCTTCATCGGTTTTGTATTCGTGGACGAAAGGAGTCGGGGAAAAAGAATCTCCGAAAAGATGATCGCGGCGGCGTGCAATTACGCGAAAGCCATCGGTTATGAAAATATTTACCTTATGAGCGGCGAGTACGGCCTTTATGAAAAGTACGGATTTAAAAAAATTGGGGATTGCGAAACGATTTACGGCACGACGGATCAGCTATTTCAAAAGAAGCTGTCATGATGCGGCAAAGTCATCATGAAAGGGGACGCTTATGGACATTACGCAGATCATTTCCCTGGGCAGCGGCATTGCCCTGTTCCTGTTCGGCATGACGCTCATGGGCGACGGCTTAAAGCGCGTGGCTGGAAACCAATTGGAGCTGGTGCTTTACCGGCTCTCCAGCACCACCTTTCGCGGCGTGCTGCTGGGCACGGGCGTCACGGCGGTGATCCAATCCTCCTGCGCCACGTCGGTCATGGTGGTGGGCTTCGTCAACGCGGGCATGATGAAGCTGCGTCAAGCCATCGGGGTGATTTTGGGGGCCATTTTGGGCACCTCCATCACCGGCTGGATCATCAGCTTAAGCTACATTGAAGGCAGTTCCGGCATCCTGAGCCTGCTTTCCACCGCCACCCTCACCGGCATCGTGGCAATCATCGGCGTGTTCCTGCGGGTGTTTTCCAAAAAGAAGGAACAGCACCATTTGGGCGATATCCTGATGGGCTTTACGGTACTCATGTTCGGCATGAGCGTCATGAGCAACGCCGTTTCGGACCTTGGCAAGCAGCCCTGGTTCACCGAAACCCTGGCGACGCTCTCCAACCCCATCCTCGGCATTCTGGCGGGCGCGCTGTTTACGGGCATTTTGCAGTCCGCCTCCGCCGCCGTCGGTATCGTGCAGGCCCTTTCTGTGACCGGGGCCATGACCTTTGAATCCGCCCTGCCCCTGCTCATGGGCGTCGCCATCGGCGCGGCGTTCCCCGTGCTGCTTTCCGCCTTGGGCGCAAACGCCGACGGCAAGCGCACGGCGGCGGTTTACCTGGTGGCCGCCACCATCAGCGTGATCGTCTGCGCGGCGCTGTTCTATCTGGTGGAAGCGTTTATCGTTTTCCCCTTCGTGAAAGCCATTATGAACCCCTTCTCCCTGGCCTTTGTGAACACCGTCCTGCGCCTCGCCATGGTGCTGCTGCTTCTGCCCTTCACCGACGCGCTGGAAAAGCTGGTGCGGCTCATCGTTCGGGAAAAGCCCCAGGAAGCCGATCAGCTCACCGTGCGGCTGGAAGAACGCTTCCTGACTCACCCGGCCCTGGCCGTGGAGCAGAGCCGCCTGACCATCGTGGACATGGCGGAGCGCGCCCGGGAAGCCCTTTCCGCCGCCCTTTCCCTGACGGCCAATTATTCCAAGGAAGGGTTCGCGGAAGTAGAAAAGATGGAATCCGACTGCGACAAGTACGAGGACGCGCTGGGTTCCTATCTGGTGAAGCTGACGGGACGGGAGCTTACCCGCCGCCAGAACGAGGATGTGTCCAAATATCTGCACACGCTCACGGATTTTGAGCGCATTTCAGACCACGCCCTGAACATCGCCCAGAGCGCGCAGGAAATTCACGAAAAGAAAATCGACTTTTCCGATCAGGCCACCCGGGAGCTGTCCGTACTCAGCGCGGCTGTGCGCGAGATCGTGCGGCTGACCACCCAGGCCTTTGAAAAGAGCGACTTGACCCTGGCTTCCCGGGTGGAACCCCTGGAAGAGCTGATCGACCAGCTCTGCGACGAATCCAAGCGCCGTCACATCGAGCGCCTGCAGCAGGGCAACTGCACCATCCGGCAGGGCTTCGTATTCAACGACGTCCTCACCAGCATCGAGCGCGTCAGCGACCACTGCTCCAATATCGCCGTTGCCATGCTGGAATTGGAAGAAGACGCTTTCGACACTCACGCGGGCCTGCGCCGCATCAAGGAAGCCCAGTCCCTGTCCTTCCAAATCGCCTACGAGGATTACGTCGCCCGGTTCACCCTGTAATGCTTGCGATGTGATAATCTCCTTGCCCGTCGACGGTCAGCTGTACGTCGGCGGGCAAGGTTTTTTCTAAGCAAAGGCGCACGTTGGGCATATCGCTGAAATCCACAAATTGGGTGGCGGCGTCCTTTTCCACGCCCGTTTTGATCCGCCTTTCAATGAGCCGATCCCGCAGAAGCCCTTCATCGGCGCGGATGGAAACGGTGTAATCCGCAAAAGACTTTAAATCGCGCCAGCCATCCACATCCAGCAGCAGATAATTGCCCTCCAGCAGCACGATATCGCCGTGTACCAGCAAGGCGTTTTCCACCGGATTGTGAAGCAGCCTGTCGTACTTCGGCCAGCCGCAGGTCTCCCCCGCCGCCACCCTTTCCACCCGTTCCGTAAGGCTTTCCAGGTCAAAGGTGATCGGCGCGCCCTTGATGGCTACCATGGAGATCAGCCGCCCGTCCCGTTCAATCTGGTGGGATAGAAGATATTCCTGCCGCCGGTGAAAGCCGTCCATGCCGATGGACTGAACGCCTTCCATGCCCTGTTCCCGGGACAGCCGTTCCAGGAAGCTGAGCAGCGTGCTTTTCCCCGCGCCGGGCGGTGCGGCCAGCATCATGAGCGCCCTGCCGCCCTTTTCCCTCCGTAAGCTCTCCAGTTTTTTCAAAACCGGCAAAAAAATTTCTTTCACCGCCCGTTCGCTGTACCGTGCCAGCACGTCGATCCCGTTGATGGTTATCGGATGCTCAATCATACGCAAGCCTCGATTCTTCGCGCTTTTTTCCTTCCCCATTATATAAAATCGCGCCGGAAATGGCAAGCAAACCCCGCCCGGCTTTCCCGGCTTTTCCCGGCTTTTTCCCGGCTTTCTGCGCAAACCCAGAAAAAAACTGTTGACAACGCGCCCCGCATGCGTTATAATATGCCCGTTGCGTAGGGGAATGGTGTAATGGTAACACGTGGGTCTCCAAAACCTTTGTTGAGGGTTCGAATCCTTCTTCCCCTGCCACAAGAAAAGCCTTGAAACATAAGCGTTTCAGGGCTTTTTCTTTGCTTAAAAATATGCTTTTACCCACACTTTTACCCACACCAGCTTAGAAATTGGCGCTGATATAGGCGTTCATGCGGTTTGCGGATGCCGTTGCCATGTCATCGGTGAAGCTGGCGTAAATATCCATCGTGATGCTGATTGTAGTGTGGCCCAAGTTGCTTGAAACGGTTTTCATATCATCCCCGGCACGGATAGCCGCAACGGCGTAACTGTGCCTCAGATCATGGAAACGGAAACCTTCTTTTCCGATTTTCTTTCCAAGCATAGTAGCCTCATGGGTTAGAGTTGTGTTCCTCATGTGTTTTCCCATTTCATCCGTAAACACAAGCCCATCAAATTCATCTCCCCATTTATCCCCCAGGGACAGCCGCTGAACAGCCTGTTCCTTTTTCCACTCTTTCAGCCAATCCATAACGATGGGGGCCGGGGTGATTTTGCGGATGCCGTCTGTTTTCGTGGGGGCCAGTTTATAAGCACCGTCTTTTTTCTTTTCGTGAATCATTTGCTGACAGACAAGAATTGACCCGGCTTTGAAATCCACGTTTTCCCATTGCAGGCCCATCAATTCCCCTTGACGCATACCCGTGAACAGCGCAACCCGGAAAAGGATTTCATTTCTGTGCCCTTTGATAGCTTTCAGAAATTCACGGATTTGTGCTTCATTCAGGGGTGAAATCTCTTTCTTTTCCACCCTGGGAAGCTGTACACCGTCACAAGGATTTTTCGCAATGTAGCCATTTAGCACAGCCTGGGAAAGAGCCTTGTGAAGAACACCATAACAATTCTTGATAGATTTAGCGGAAAGGGGCTTTTCAGGCCGTTTGAACAGGGTATTCACAGCCTTTTGAACGTGGTGAGGCTGGAGCGCGGACAGCTTCACAGCGCCCAGCAGGGGCAGAATATTATGTTCAGTTTGTACACGATAGGAAACGAGCGTGTTTTCCTTGATACTGCCCGTGTATTCAGCTAACCATGTGTTCATCCAGGAAGAAACCGTCATTTTATTTGGTGCAATGAATGTCCCTTCATCCTTCTGCGCGGTGGCTTGCCGGATTTTTTCAGCTACTTCCTTTTGCGTGCTGCCATAGAAGGACTTGGAAACCCGTTTCCCGCCGCCGTCACGCCCCAGGGAAATACGCCCTTCCCATCTTCCATCGGGACGCTGCCGGATGCTTCCATTCCCGGAAACTGCTTTCTTTGCCATCATTCTTCCACCTTTCCTTCTTTATTCCGATAATAATTTAGAAAATCCATGAATAGGTTCTTTCCGTCCGTGTCTAATCCGATTGGGCTAATAACTTCCTTTACAAGTCTTTCGTCGCTATACATTTTCCCTTCTTCCTTTTCCTTGACTGCCAGTTTACTGGTAAGAACCCGGATAATGGGGAGAACTTCTTTATACCAACCCATTTTCTTTTCGCATTGTTTTCGAGCTTCTTCCAGACTTTGTGTAACATATTTTTGAATGCTTGCGTTAGTTACCTCTGAAACAGAGATATTAAATCCAGGTATTTCTTCCTCGATTGGTGTACAGAAATTTGCTATATGAATGAGTAAAGGAACGAAAGATGGCGAGCAGATCAAAGCAGATAAGGCGTGAAACCTGTCTATATTTTGTAAATAGCCAATAGATTTCAAAGCATCCACCGCCTCATAAGAAAGCCCGGTCACTTTTGATGCATCGGCAACATCCCGCCTTTTACAGTCTTGAACCCCCAACAGGTATTCAGGATCAACATCGAAGTATTCCGCAAGATTACACAGAACGCCAATATCAAGCGTTTTCCGTGGCCCTCTTTCTATCTGGCGAATACAGTTTGAAGGGAGATCACAGTCTTCTTCTAACTGTTCGCGCGTGATTTTGTTTGACTTGCGTAATTCTTCCACTCTTTTACCAACCCATTCAATATAATTGTTTTCAGAAGACAATTTTTATATCATCCTTTCCTGTATTATGTCTTATTATCGCCTGTACAAAACAATTATACCACGGTATGATAGAAGCGTCAAGAGTACTGGCCGGTATTTGACAGAAAAATTGAAAGGGTGATTATGTGGAAAGTAAACTGGTCATCGGGGCGAAAGAACTTATTACGGAATATGGGTTTTCACGTGTTCGGGCGTATGAGCTTCTCAACAATGATTCTTTGCCTGTTTTCCGTCTTGGTCGGCGATTGTTCGTTAGACGGGCAGACTTTGAAGCGTGGTTAGTTTCTCAAAGCGAGAGGGAGGTGTAAAAATGACGGCAAATCGGCTTGATATTCCATTTGGACGGGATAACGCGATCAGCCGGGAGAAACTTCGAAAGCTTTGGAATTGCAATGATCGGGAAGCACGCTTGATAATTGCCAATTTGCGCCGTTTGCCGTGCGAGGATGGATGCGCGATCTTGTCCTCCTCCAGCCCGTCGCAATCAGGTTTTTGGCGGTCGGATGATCCCAACGAGATTGCCGCGTTTGTGGCCGAAAGCGAGTCACGGGCTAAAAACATTTTTCTTGCCGTCAGGGAAGCGCGGCGCGTGCTAAAAAAGTGCGGACGGTGATGGAATGGCGTACCAACGAAAAACTGTTGTGCCAAATTGTCGCCTTTCTGACGGTGGACTTAGGATGTTTGAGGGCCTCAAGCCCGAAGAAAAGGAAACTGTTTTCAGCCATTTCATGGAACATTGGGATACGGCGAGAGTGAAAGGCATATCCCCCGATACTATCCCCGATCTTCCAAAGTTGGAACGTCGTCTTTCAAATTGTCTGGAAGCGCTTTGCCAATCAGCAGATGAAGGAATTTCAGAATATTGGAGGATGGTGGCGCGAAATCACCGAAATGCGCCCCGCATAGAAGAACCAATGGATAACGACACGTTAACCACTGGAAAACCAATAAACAATCCAACCAATAAACAATCCAATGAGCCAATTAACAATTCATCCATCCACCCATCCATTACTGAAATTGAAAACTATTGCCAAGAAAAAGGACTTGTTTCGGTTGACGCTCAAGGATTTTGGGAAACGATGGAACGGCAGGGCTGGCGGTCAAAGGATGGGCGGGTGGTGGAAGATTGGAAATCTCTTCTCAGGTCATGGGGACGGGAGAAACCGGGGAAAACCGTTTCTGCGCAGCGGTACACACAACGAAACTATCAGCCAGGAGAACTGGATGCCGTGGGGGATGATTTGATCGAGGAAGCACGAAAGTCAAAATATTCACATCTTTTTGAGGAGGATGCTATTACATCATGAGTGGAATGAGTTCACAGCGTAAAGGTAAGCGCGGGGAAGAAGAACTTGCTACAATCCTCCAGCAAGCCGGGTATTCTGTACGGCGCGGGCCAAGTCAAAGCTATGGAAGTTGCCCGGATATATTCGGTCTTGACGGCGTTCATGTCGAATGTAAACGCCGGGAAAAATTGAACTTATCCGAAGCAATGAACCAGGCAATCAGGGACGCAGAGCGTTTTCATGATGGTGTGCCATGTGTTTTCCACCGAAAAAACCGGGAGAGCTGGAGGGTGACAATGAGGCTTGAAGATTGGCTTGAACTGTACCAACGAGGGAGGTAACGCGGATGAAAATTGACTATGCAGAATTATGTGAACACTTTGAAGGGAAAACATACATGCCGTTTTGGCGTTTTGAGCTTTTCCAGGCGCGGGACAGACGCACGATCAGGAAGCTGTGGTGTGCCGTTGGCGTGCTGGCTGTGGCGCTGATTGTGGCGCTTGTAACAATGATTGGAGGATGAGAAAATGCCTGCTAACAGGACAAAAACAGGACAATTTGCGAAGGGAACCAGCGGAAATCCATCGGGGAGGCCCAAGCGGTCAGAAGTGGAAACAGAAATGCTTCAAGCGATTTACCAGCTTTCCGACATTGCCGTGGATACCATTAAAGGGATTCTTTTGGACGAATCCGCGCCTGCAAATGTGCGTTTGCGTTGCGCTGAAATCGTTCTTGACAGGACATGCGGAAAGCCCATGTTTACCGACAAACTGAACGATTTTGAAAATCGACCTGATTTTGAATTCAATCTTTTTGGTGATTGATGAACAGCCGTAAGACGGCAGAAAGGAAAAACCAATGGGAAATCGTGTCAAATTGTATGAATTTATGAAATCTTTTTGTGACGGAAAGGCAGCACGCAGAGCCGCATATGATGCCGCGCTGGCGCGGCTGGAGGCGCACCGGGGAAGTAGATACTACAACGAGCAAGTCCAAGAGGCTAATCGGGGATTCACCGAGGCAGAAGAACGGGCAAAGGACGCCATTGTCGCCACGATCAATCCGATTTTGGCGGCGATGCAGGCCGAAGCGGCGGAAAAATTCATCGCGGAACCGCCGACGGACGCAATGCTGAACATGCTGACCGCGCTGAAAATGCGCACGGGGGACGTGAGCAACGACGAACTGGACAGCATCGCCAGGGCCATGCGCGGAAACAATCTGGCCCTGCTTGCGTTGAATGACGTTGCCGATTCAATCGTGCGGAAACGTGTACTTCCTGCCGAACGCAGCCACACGGACTACGCCAGAATGTGCAATCAGAAAATGACAGCAACGGAGGCGCGAAGACTGATTGATAATGTGGCCGGATTCTGTGCGGATGTGATCGGCAGCAAGGGACAAACCATCGTGGACAAGAAATTATACAATTTTTCCAGCGAAGCCGAATTCTATGACAGTGCGCTTCCCATGTCCGGCTTCGACGCTTTCAAAGACGCCGTGGACTAAAGGCCATGACCAGCGCGGAAATCATCCTCAGGATCGACCAGGAACGACGGAAGCGCGGATTCAGCCAAATGCGAATG
Source organism: uncultured Christensenellaceae bacterium (assembly GCA_905234985.1). GTDB lineage: Bacteria > Bacillota > Clostridia > Christensenellales > Aristaeellaceae > RUG563. The sequence goes on along the minus strand of CAJOJQ010000012.1, from coordinate 2,281 downwards.
GCCGAACTTGCCGACGATCCCGACACCGGGCAGCGATACTTCCGGGCATGGAAGAAAAAGGACTCCGCCTATCGCTGCTGGTGAAATGGCTTGATGTGTTGGGATTGGAAATCGTGATTCGGCCCAAGTAAAGAAAGAGCCTGGAGCAATCCGGGCTCTTTTATTCTTCCCGCTTCCATTCTTCCGCAGAAACGCCCATATCAGCCCGTAGCAGCCGATTCACAAGCCCGTTGACACTTTCCCCCTGGGCGCGCGCGTGGGCTTCTATGGCGGCTTTTAGGCCCTTTGGAACGGTGATTGCAAGGCGATCATAAGCCTTTTCATTATAGGCCCTCGTCCATTCAGTTTGTTTTTTCGGCATACTCTTGCCCCCCTTTCCTAAATTCCATTATAGACTATCATGCTCAATAATGCTACCGTTAGAAGCATACAAATATAGCGTTAGAAGTTTGTAAACTTTTACATATTGAAAACTAATAACGTTAGTAGTATAATACAATTGTCCGAAGGGGGACGCAAGACAATGCGGCGGCAATCCGGCGCGGGCCGTACCTGTGAGCAGCCTTAAAGGCGGCGGCAATAGCCAGGCAAGGCCCCCCGGCCCCGAGCACTGCACATTGACAATTGAAGAAAGGAAGGCATACACATGACAGACTTCGATTTTGAAACCTACATCTCCGAAACAAAGATTGCCGCCCGTAAGCTGAAAGCCATTGCAGACGCTTTCGCTCATGAGTGGGTGGATCAAGTTAATGACGCAACAATCGTTCTGCTGGAGGATGACCCGGAACCCTATCAGTATCTTTTTACGGCTGTGGAAGATGCGCTGTGCGAAGTGTGCAGCCGTATTGACACGCTGGAAAAGGAAGCCGCCGCGCTTCTATCGGAGAAAACGGAAACCGATTAAACACGTTGCCCGCCGAAAGGCGGGTTTTTTATACCCACTTTTGACCCACATTTTTACCCACAACGCACAAAAACGAGCCATAACAAATGAGCGCAGAAAAGCCGAGAACCCTTTATTTTTCAAGGCTTGTGATAACGTATGATAACAAGAAAAAACGCCGTCCTTATTATTCGAATCCTTCTTCCCCTGCCAAGTGATTCCAAATCCGAACCAATGTCGGGTTTGGAATTTCTTGTTTTCAGGGTTTTCCCGCTTTCCTCCGCAAAAAAAAACGATGCCGCGTTCACTACAGACGCAGACACCGTTAATGAATATATTTCAGCAAACATGGTAAACTATATTTGCCAAATATTCAGTCCATTTCAGAAAACTGGAACAGACTTTTATTGATACAGCACGCCTTTTCCTTCGCCGCGTACAATGCCGGATTCACTATTCTCACACCAAAATGTTGCTGTGTACAGGTTGTCTGGATGGATGGCCGGAATTTTCCAACAGAACCACATGGAATCGAAGGTTAAGTCGGGATAGGTTGCAGTTAGCGTGGCTATCAGTACGTCCGTATATTCTTCCACCCTATTGCGCAAATCATCCACAGCCGCGTTTTCATAGCAATTCATATAAAAGTAGGCATAGGACAGCCGTTGATTGTCAACGTCAAGGGAAATCTCTGGGTTATATACCTGCATCACGTATCCAAGTTTGCGGCCTGTCTGGGCAATGGTGGAATACAAACAAAATACCAGGCGGTTTTCTTTTGTGAAAATCTCTCTACTTTCCGTGATTTCGATACCGTGCCGGGACAGAATTGTTTCTTTTTTCGGCTGATCTGGCAAGTCGGCATTATCGTGAAGATAATCAAACATCCAGCGCAGCTCTTCCAGCGATAAATCCATCAAATCCATATTCAGATCATAGGAATACATGCCGCTATTGCCGCCGTTTTCTTTTCTTGCAATCGCAATATCGACGTTGAAACTCAGGATCGTCTTTTGCGCTTTGGACAGTCCAGCCAACTGGTCATATGGGATTTCTGATAGTGCGATAACAGGCAAAAACAATAGAGCAAGTATCAACGAAAACAGCTTCTTCATACTCATTCTTCCTTCAATGTCTAAAATTGGCATAGCCTATACTCAAATCCGTTTTCCTGTAATAGCGACTTTTCCACGCAATCAGAAGAATCGGACGACCTCGTTCAGCTCCTTTCGAGGACGTAAGGACGCTTCATATTCCCGCACGCTCCGGCGGGCGGTAATCAGTTCTTTAAATACCGAGAACCTCCAAAAACTAAGAAAGAACAGCAGATCAAGTCGAGAAATGGTATAATACCAAAGGGTGATGAAAGATGGAGCAAGCGGGGATATTCGATGA